>NZ_JAMWYS010000007.1 GCF_023914155.1 Solitalea agri
ACCAACTTTATCTTTTAACGGGTTACTGAAAAATTCATTTTTACACAGCCTCGCAAACGCGCGCGAGCTGGACTTTATTGGTTGGGTTGCTATTTTGGGTTACAAAAATGAACCTGTGGTTCGTATATGTTGCAAATCTCGCGCAAGGTGGGCTCTTAAAAGTTGTAAAATCAACTTTTAGGGGCCTTTAAAATAATAGCTGTGTTACAGTTACTGATGCGTGTGTTTGTTTTATTTGCCAATTAATACGTTGTATTCTGTCGGAATTTTAACTCCTACAAAGTGGTTTGTTAATCCATAAAATATTATAAAAGTCAAGCAAATACCAAAAAGCAAAATTGCTTTTGATTGTTCTTGTGGGCTCAAGCCAACCATATCTTTACTCATTTTTTTGCTATGAATGGACGCAATGTGTCCAAAGAAAGAAATAATGGCAAGTCCATAGTAAGGAATAAAAAACAAGTTAAAAGGAAACGAATTTATTCCGGCTACACCATAGTAAAAGTTAGTATCGAGATGCAGGAAAAGCCGCCCGGTTAAAATTGCGCTTAAATGTATAATGAAGAAAATAGCTAAATATAGCCCTGTCCATATATGCAATTTTTCAAAATTTGAAAATGCTGTTTTCCTGTTCGCGTTAAATAATTTAAGTCCTGAAAATATCTGAATGAGTACAGCAAGTAGTAAAATGGACTCAATGAAAATGTTGCGATAAATAATTCGCAATGAGTGCATAATTTGAATGTGATTATCTGCACCGAAAATGCTACCAACATGGTTGAATAAATGTAGCCCGACAAAAACTGCAATTGTCAGCCCCGATAGGTAATGAAGTTTCTTTATGGTCACTTTTGTCTTTCTGTTTTAGGTAAGTTGGTTAATGACCCGCTTAAATCACAGGTTATTTTGCTCCTAAGTTCGTTATGTCAATCATATAATCCACCCGATTCTAAAACATTTCCATTCAAAAATCTTTTAAGGAATTTATCCAATGAAGAGGTTAAGGCTTTTTCAGGGTACTTTTCATTAAATAGTTCAGTTGCATATAAAAGCACAAAACCCTTATAAAGCCAATTTACAAGGGTTTTGTGCTTTTAGTCTATATAGAATTACGGTAAATAACCGTTGTCTTAATGGCCGATTTTAGTTGGAACTTTCAGCTAACAATGCATCCAGATTTTCTAATCCGGCGGTAAATCCTTCTTTGAATCCCATTTCTATGATCTTTTCGAGATCTTCTAATTGATCATATTTAATAACAATGTTTACCATAGTGGTTTCGTTATGGTCGGTAAATAAGTTAGTCCAAAATGACTGTGGAAAGTCCTGGTTGATAGTTCCTGCCGCATCACAAAATGCATCTAATCCGGCGTAGCTTTTTAGTGGAATAATTTTATGAAAATCGGCACGACACCAGAATTCTTCATTATCGGGACTGACCATTGCATAAAGCCAACATCCACCTTCTCGGAAGTCCATAGTTTTGGTTTTTGCCCGATAAGGTTTTGGTGCCCACCATTTATCGAGCAGTTCGCTTTGCGTCCAGGCTGCCCATACTCTAGACAATGGAGCTGCAAATTCTCTCTTTACGTTAATGGTTTTGTTTTCCTTGTCTACAGAAAAATCAAATGTTAATACGGTTTTCATTTTTCATCAGATTTAATAGTTGATAATATATTGTCGAGTTCATTGAATCGATCTTCCCAAATTTTTCTGAACTGTTCCAGCTAGCTATCTATCTCTTTCATTTTCGAAACCTCCAGACGATAATAAATCTCTCTTCCCGCTTGCTGCTGACTAATAAGCTGGCATTCGGTTAAGATTTTAAGATGCTTTGAAATAGCCTGGCGTGTGGTGTCAAAATGGTCGGCCAAAGCGTTTGGGGTCATTGCCTGTAAAGCAATCAGGGCGATAATGGTTCTTCGGGTAGGGTCAGCTATTGCCTGAAATATATCTCTTCTCATCTTTTAAATAATTATGAAACCATTCAGTTTCAAATATACATGCAACCATTTGGTTTCGCAATAGTTTGGAGATTTTTTTAACGAGTGAGTAGGATAAGGGATGTAAAATAGACGATTTAAAGGGTGGATTTGGACACATGCTCTTTGTATATTTAGGTATGAAAAGACTGATAATTTTGGTGCCAGATGGTAATAATAATTTAAGCAGTATTGCGGGAGCTCATAAAATTTTAAAACGAGCTAATGATTATTATAAAAACTCGGGACATAAAGAGGTGTTTGCAATTCAGCTTGCCGGGGTTTCGGAGAAGGTTGAATGCGATGATGGCTTGTTTACGATAAAGCCCGAGTTGAATATTGAGGACGTAAAAAAGGCGGACTTGATCATTATTCCTTCGCTTGATCATAATTATGAACGCACTATTAAGCTCAACAGGGCTGTTATTGAATGGTTGTATCAGCAATATAAAATGGGAGCAGAGATGGCCAGTATTTGTACAGGAGCATTTCTTTTGGCCGAAACCGGTTTGTTAGACGGTAAAAGCTGCTCGACCCATTGGATCGCAGCGGATGTTTTCAAAAAGCAATACCCTAAAATAAATTTGTTGAGTGAAAAACTGATTACCGACGAACATGGAATTTATACCAATGGGGGAGCTTTTTCTTTCCTCAACCTGATGCTGTACCTCATCGAGAAATACTTCGACCGGCAAACCGCTATTTATTGTTCAAAAGTGTTTCAGATTGATATTGATAGAGATTCACAGTCGGCTTTTACCATTTTTACCGGACAGAAGGATCATAATGATGAGGCGGTGAAAAAGGCCCAGCTTACCATTGAAAATCATTTTAGGGATAAAATATCTTTTGAGCTTATGGCGAACGATTTGGCAATAAGTCGCCGTAATTTCGATCGACGTTTTATAAAAGCCACCGGCAATAGTCCGTTGGAATACCACCAGCGGGTGAAAATTGAGGCAGCCAAACGTAGCTTCGAAAACAGTGGTAAAAATATCAATGAAGTAATGTTTGATGTGGGTTATAATGATTCGAAGGCTTTCAGAACCATTTTTAAGAAGATTACAGGTTTGGCGCCTATCGAATACCGAAATAAGTATAATAAGATGGCTTATTCGGCATAAAAGATAGCGTATTTAGAAACGACTTATCTAATTAAGATTATTCGTTAGAACAGCTCAATTAAAGAGAGCTAATTAGTATATAATAGTAAATGCTGTAAAATAAAAAAAGCGATTATCTGTTCAGATAACCGCTTTTGTTGTTCCGCGGAAAGTGAGGGATTCGAACCCCCGGACCTGTTACAGTCAACGGTTTTCAAGACCGCCGCATTCGACCACTCTGCCAACTTTCCGAAGGCAAAAGTACAAATTCAGGTCATACTGGCAAATCTTTTTTAGTGTCTGTTGACCTATAAAGGCCTATTTTGTTCACCCTCAGTTAAATAAATTTTAAAATAAATTTAAAACAGCCATTTTAATCCGGTTTTAAGCCTCTTTTTTGATGGCATTGGTTAAGTGTGCAATTGATTTTTCGTCGAGTTTAATCTTAATAGCCTCCATAAGTTCATTTAGCTGACTGATTTTTGTGGCGCTGGCAATAGGAGCGGTGATACCTTCTTGTGCCAAAAGCCAGGCTATTGATATTTGTGTTGGTGTAGTTTTATAATCTTCGGCAACATCATCGAGGGCTTTTAATAGGGTAAAGCCCTTTTCATTCAGGTATTTCTGAATTCCTGCGCCACGGGCACTTTGGCCAAGGTCAGCTTCTGTGCGATATTTACCGCTTAAAAATCCGCTTGCCAATGAATAATAGGGGATAACCCCGACTTCTTCTTTTACAGTTAATGCTTGTAAGTCGGTTTCAAAATCAGCACGATCATATAAGTTGTAAAGCGGTTGCAGGCTTTCGTAACGGGGCAAACCATCTCTTTGGCTGGCGCTTAAAGCTTTCTGTAATCGTTCTGCGCTAAAATTGGATGCACCAATGAATCTTACTTTACCTTCTTTAATTAACTGAGCATAGGCCTCCAAAGGTTCTTCAACTGTCCTTGTCAGGTCGTCGTAATGGGATTGGTAAAGATCGATATAGTCGGTTTGAAGTCGTTTTAGTGAATCTTCAACGGCTTTAAGAATGTATTTTTTAGAAAGATTTTTAGCTCCGCCTCTTACCATTGCCGAACCTACTTTAGTGGCAATAAGGAGTTGATCACGGTTCCCACGTCGTTTGAGCCAGTTGCCAATAATAATCTCTGATTCACCACCGCTATTACCGGGTTTCCAATTTGAATATACATCGGCGGTATCAACAAAGGTAAAGCCATTATCAACAAAGGCATCTAGCAGTTCAAATGAGGTTGGTTGGTCAATTGTCCAGCCAAAAACATTGCCACCAAAAGCCAATGGCAAAAACTCCAAATCAGATCTTCCTAATTTTCTTTTTTCCATAAAGTAATGAAGTTAGTAGATATGCAATTAAGTTAGTGAAACGATTATAGATTATTTACAATAACCTTTAACAACTAACTAGGTAGGATGTTCTATATTCGGTGGAGGAAATGGGTAGGGCAATTTCTTTTAATGGAAAATTAAAAGAGCAAGTAGTAAACTTTAAGTAGTAAAATTGAATATGAATTTCTTTCAAAAGAAAACAAGTTGGTCTAACATTGAGTTGGGCTTGTTGAAAGTTTGTGTTGGTTCTATTTATTTGATTGTCGGTGTTTGTTTCCATGAGTTTTTGAGGAATTATCTATCGATTTTCGGGATTATCTTCGTTTTCACTTCCATTTGGGTATTCTATTTATGGTTGAAACGAATGGGCACTGAAAATAAATAAAATCTTTTTCCAATCAGGTATCCTAACGTTTTGAAACAGGTAGTGGACCTCCTTGTTTTGTTTAAACAATAAAGTCTTCCTTAGGAAGACTTTTATGAACCATTGTTTTTCAATAACTTTTAACCAATAACTAAGTAGTTAGCTCTACACTTCCGCTTCGTTTTAAGACTCCCCAGCTCATCAGTTCTCCTTTCATTGCATTCAGCAATGCTTTTATTAACACCACGTACAATAATTGACGATAAACGAATCGCTGAGGAATTAATAACCAGAGTTTGTAAATGGGTTCTTTTTCAAATGAACACGCAATAGCAGCACCTAAAGCATCGATCAGAATAAATACTAAATAATAACCAAAAACATAAGTTGCACCACCGCTAAATAAGGCATAAAGCATTAACAGGTCGGCAAGTGGTGAAATCAATGGCATTAATAACTGAAATATCAACAAATTAGGCATTGCTACCATTCCCAATGTTTTATAGTTAGCATTAAAGCAAACGTTCCGATGTTTCCAAAACGACTGCATGATTCCAAAGGTCCAACGGAAACGTTGTTTCATAAACATTTTAAAAGTTTCCGGAGCTTCTGTAACGGCAATAGCTTTAGGCGCATAAACAATCCTTCCTCCGTTTTTTAACAAACGAATAGTTAAATCACAATCTTCGGCTAATGTATCGTTCGTAAACATTCCTGCTTCAACGAGTGCTGATTTCTTAAAGGCACCATTGGCACCTGGAATAACCGTAATACAATTCAACAAGTCGAAGGCCCGGCGATCGAAGTTTTGTGCGGTCAAATATTCAATCGACTGCCATTGTGTAAGCAGATTAAATTCATTACCAACCTTTACATTTCCGGCAACCCCAACCACATCCTCAGTACTAAATTTTTTCATCAGTTCTGTTACGGCGTCTGATTTTAATAGGGTGTCGGCATCAATACAAACCACATAATCATAATTTGCCTGAGCAATACCAAAGTTTAAGGCCGATGCTTTACCCCCATTAGGCTTTGTTAATACAGTAACCTTTGCATTATTGCTAAAATGACTATCAACCATAGCATATGTATTGTCTTTTGAACCATCATCAACAAAAATCACTTCAAATTCAGGATAACTGATGTTAAGAAGATTGGTAATAGTTTTTACAGCGTTCACCTCTTCATTATATGCGGGAACAATAATGCTTACACCAGGAGTTTGCCTACTGTCGATAATTTTCTTTTTCTTTTGCATATAAGCCAGTATGCCAATGCTTAACATCCTTACAATTGAAAGAATAATACCCATGATAAATAGGGCTTCGATTGCATGTTGGAAATAGAACATACTCATTGCCAGCAAATAATTCATGTCTGAAAGCATTCTGTCTTTTGAATTCCCTAAAGCCGGCATCAGATCGCCTCTTTTCTTACCCAGTAAATCAGCAATAGTTATAAATGAATAACCTTTGTTTTTAAAGTAATGGATAATGCGTGGAAGTGCTTCAATGGTAGCACTACGATCGCCTCCGGCATCATGCAGTAAAATGATGCTGCCTAAGTTCTGCTGGTCTATTACACGTTGATAAATACTATCCGCAGAAACATCTTTTTCCCAGTCGCGAGGATCAATAGATTCACCAATCGTTATGTAATGATCTTTTTTGCTCATGGCCACCGGCTCAATTTCAGCAAAGCTTTGTGGTTCAGCATCGGCGTTAAATGGCGGGCGAAATAAAACCGTTGAATGACCGGTAATGCATTCGATCAGTCGGCGGGTAGCGTTGAGTTCTAAGCGCTGGCGTTCCGGAGTTATTAATGCCAGGTTGGGGTGAGTAAACGTATGATTGCCTATTTCATAACCATCTTTATAAATCTGTTTTACCAATGGGATATTATTTTCGGCGTTTTCACCGATCATGAAAAAGGAAGCCGGAACATTTTCCTTGTTTAGAATATTCAGTATCGCAGGGGTGTAATGTTCATCAGGTCCGTCATCGAAAGTGAGCAGTATTTGCTTTTTACCGATCCCGAATTTTTTAACCACATACGAAGTTGGAAGCTTTTCATACTGTTGTTCGGTAATCAGGTTGTTTTTCTGATCAAAGGTGACGTTGATACGTCCATCCTGTGGACTACTTAAAATGTCCAACACTTCACCTTCCCCAAGATAATCGACATCCGTTCCTCCTTTAAGGTTTTGCATTTGCTGTTGATCAAATAACTGAACTTTAGGGTCATACAAATCTTTTTTGTAAAACGACCAGACCCGTGGATCTTCGGAACCCAATCTCCAAAGAGAAACTCCTGCAAGATGGGCATCACGGGCAGTAATCATCGTGTTAAAATCTGTTGCTGCGTCGGCAAAAAAAACCTGATGCTCAACGTCTGCATCATCGGCATAAGTGTAGGAAAGATTGTAATCATCATTATTGTATTTGATCTTACCATCCGATTCAGCGGCAGTAGTTAATGCTTCCTGGTAAGTAATATCCTCGCCTTCACTGTCTTTTGCCCAATCATAACCGTAGGCGGCCAAACACAAGATGATTTTTTCCTCCGGAATCTGTTGCGTAGTTTGATCAATCACTGTTTCAATCCAATGCTCTTGCGCAATTGGTCCCGGTTTACTGGTTGAATAATGCTGGTCGTAAGCCATTAAGCATACATAATCATTGTAAGCACTTACCGTTTTCGGATTATAATCTTCATTGTTTGGCGCAATATCCTGGGTTACTAAAAAGCCTTTCGCATGAAGAGCTGTGTAAATTTCTTTTTGGAATTCTTTTAAGTTTTCATCAGAAGTTTCAGTCAACTCTTCCAGATCAAGATTTACTCCCTGAAATTTGTATTTATTCAAGGCAATAATTACGCTTGAGATGAATTGGTGTCTTTTTTCAGGAGAACTGATGATTCGGTGAACATTGGCACCGTTCCACTTTTCATTACTGAAATTAGAGATCATCGGCACAATGGAAACCTTATGCCTTTTCATTAACTCGAGAGCTGCATCGTCAATATTAGTCTGAACAACATCAGAAGTGTCGGTGATAAAGAACCATTCTGGCATGATCATATTCATTTGATCAAAATGGTTTTTAAGTGAAGCAAATGATTGCGCATCCCAGTTCACATAATAGGCAGCTCTAATTGCCATTGGCTGCTGTGGTGAGCTGTTGTGATGCGAATGCATCTTTATTTCCCGAGGTTTCGAATGGTAAAGTCTGGCTCTTAGTTTCTCGAACGATTGATTTTGGGCATTCCGAAACATGATGGGATCATCAGGGTTAAGAATTTTCTTATAGGCAAGGTTCTTATTACTAAGCTTAGGTAATGTGGTGCCTGAGCTTCGCCATAACGCAATTCCGAAAGTAATTCCGAGTATAATAAAGAAGAATAGGAGTAACCTAATGACCCACAAGAAGCGTTTCCAACGTTTAGTGTTTGAGGTCTGAAATACCTGACGTTTAAATTCAGACATACTATTTCGAGTTGATGAAAGCTCAAAATAAATGAAGGGTAATGAAGAAATAATGAAGAGGAGGGATTTATCCTTTATTTATTGATTGTTGCTGATAAACAGTTAATTACTAATTATTTAGTTTGTTAAAAAGCCATAAATATTCATCCAAAAACTTTTCAATGCGTTCACCATATGACTCGTCGATCAGATTTCCATCCTGATCGAATAACGTTTGAACTTTGGGGGTAATCAGAAAGGAGGGAGAGACTATTCCGTTCAGGCGAATGCAATAGTGTTGAAGCTCTCTGGCAGCATTAATGCCTCCCAGCATACCTGCAGAGACTACTGCAATTCCAAACGGCTTTTTCGAATATTCGTCGAGATAATAATCCATCGTATTCTTTAACGCTCCAGCAAAACTGCTGTTATGTTCGGGCGACACCACTAAAATTCCCTGAGATTGTAGCAAGTGATCATGAAAGAGCGTCATTTTCTCTGAAGGAGCAGGGTGGGTTCGGTAAGTATAATCCAATAGTGGTAATTGATATTCTTTTACATCTAATAGTTGAGTTGTAATTCCCACACTTTTTTTTATTCTGCTTTCAATTTCTAAAGCAACTTTATGCGACTGGCGGTCGGGGCGGGCACTGCCCGAAATAATGGCTATTTGCATGTTAATTCTACTTAATTCGCTTTGTGTGATTAAGTTAATGAATTTCTTTGGGCCTACATTCTTACTATGTGATGATTTTTTTACATTTATATTTGTTGCAACAAATATTGTTTTTACTATATTTGTATTGTGAAAATTGAACAGGAAATATTACAGGAGAAATTTGAAGATAGCTATCAGAAGGCAATCATCAATTTAGTGTTTACCAATAACTGGTTGCGTGATTTGCAAAGTGAGCATTTTAAGCAATACGATATCCTGCCACAGCATTTCAATATATTAAGAATTGTTAGGGGTAAGCATCCTCAAGCGGTTTCACCGGGCGAGATAAAGAATGTAATGCTTGATAAAGGAAACGATGTAACCCGATTATTGGATAAATTGGTGACCAAGGGCTTGATTGATCGTCGGCTTTGTGAACATAACAGAAGAAAAATGGATATCAATATAACCGATGACGGATTAAAACTTTTAGAGGCAATCGATATTCCGTTTCAGACTTTCTTCAATTCATTAAAAAATAGATTAACTAAACAAGATGCAGAGCATCTTAGCGATTTATTGGATAAATTAAGGGGATAATTTTTTTACCCAAATAGATGTTTAAACAATTATTTTCAACATAAGTAATATCTAAATTCAAACTATATGGCAACTTCAAAATGGGCTCTTGACCCTTCGCACAGCGAAATTCAATTCAAAGTTAAACACATGATGGTTAGCAATGTAACCGGAAATTTTGGTCAGTTTGATGTGAACGTAGAAACGGTGGGTGATGACTTTCAACAAGCCAATATTTCTTTCAGTGCTGATATCAATTCAATTTCAACCGGTACTACGCAGCGGGATGATCATTTAAAATCGCCTGACTTTTTTGACGCAGCGACTTACCCTAAATTAACTTTCGTGTCAACTAGTTTCAATAAAGTTGATGATGAAGAATATGAACTTATCGGTAACCTGACTATAAAAGATGTAACTAAGCCTGTTAAGCTAAAAGTTGAATTCGGTGGTTCGGGAAAAGATCCTTGGGGCAATAAAAAGGCCGGCTTTAGCATTCAAGGTAAAGTTGACAGAAAAGATTTCGGCTTAAACTGGAATGCAGCATTAGAAACCGGCGGCGTGTTGGTAGGTGATGAAGTAAAACTTTCTGCGGAAATTCAATTAGCTGAAGTTGTGGAAGCATAATCAGGCTAAGTAAATAGACGTTAGGTGTAAGTATTAACAATAAACTGATTTTGGTAATCAGTAAAAAAGAGGATTATAAAATGTCAACAAAACAAATAAAACAAATACTCAGCGGAGCGTCTCCTCATATGGTAGGAGACGGTTTCCGGGTATCAAATTATATTCCTGGTCCGGCTAATATTGCCCAGCTGGCCAATCCATTCATCATGTTGGATTATAACGTGCCGTATAATTTTCCGCCTTCAGAATATAGGAGAGGTGTTGGAGAACACCCACATAGAGGGTTTGAAACGGTAAGCATCGCTTATGAAGGGCAAATTGAGCACCGTGATTCTTCAGGGGGAGGCGGAATGATAAGCGCTGATGATGTTCAATGGATGACTGCCGCATCAGGAGTAATGCATGATGAGTTTCAATCGCAGGCCTTTGCCGAAAAAGGAGGAATTCAGCACTTCATTCAAATCTGGGTGAACTTGCCGGCCAAAGACAAAATGAGTGCTCCAAAGTACCAGGCAATCACCAATGAGAATATCAGTGTTTATAAAATTGATGATAAAGGAAGTGTAAACCGAATTATAGCCGGGAATTTTAAAGGTGTTAAAGGTGCTGCCAGCACATTTACTCCTATAGAAATGTACGACCTAAGAATGGTTGCAGGAGCTGAAGTAAGTTTCGATATTCCGGCTTCGTATAATACGATGATTCTAATTACCAAAGGCAGCTTCACCCTTAATGATGAACAATTGCTTAAACATAAAGATTTCGTATTGTTTAAGCATGAAGGGGAAACAATTAAGCTGAAAGCCGAGGAAGACAGTTACGCCTTGGTATTAAGCGGAGAACCAATCAATGAACCGATTGTAAGCTATGGGCCATTTGTGATGAATACCAAAGAAGAGATCGTTCAGGCAATTGATGATTTCAATGCCGGTAAATTCGGCTCAATTAAATAAATGTTAAGCAAAGTTCGGTTGATCTTTAACCGAACTTTGTTGTTTATAAAATCCAGCAAAACCATGAAAAAGAATATCGCCCATATACTTTTGGGCCGGGAGAAAAATATTACCGACACAGAGGTAGTATTACAGCCCCTGCCTCACAAAGATTTTCGTTTCGCGAATCCTTTCATCGTTCTTCATCATTTGCGGCCACAAACTATTTTGCCCGGTTCGCAAGAGTTTAGAATTCATCCACATCCACACAGAGGTTTTGCTCCGGTTACTTTTATGTTGCAAGGTCAGGGATACCATAAGGATAATGCCGGGCATGATATGATTGTGGAAGCTGGAGATGTGCAATGGATGTTTGCCGGTAAAGGGCTCTTGCACAGTGAAGGACCAACCAAAGAGTTTATTCAAAAAGGAGGGGTGTATGAGCTGCTTCAAATTTGGGTAAATGTGCCTAAGGCTAACAAATGGGATGTTCCTTTTTATCAGTATGCACGAAAAACTGAATTACCTGAAGTTTTAAAGCAGGATGGTGTTAGGTTGAGGTTAGCTTCTGGTGAGTTTGAAGGAAAAACCGGTGGAATGAAACGATCGTTTACGCCAGTTATTTCAATTGTGGGAGAGGTGGCTAAAGGGAAGTTGATAGATATTCCTGTTACGGAAGGTTATTGGGCCTTAATTTACATTGCTCATGGCTCGGTGACTATAAATGATACAGAAGCTGTAGCGGAGCACAACCTGATTGTATTTGAAAAGGAAGGGGATGAGATAACATTAGCAGCAAATGAAGATTCACAAATCCTGATTTTATCTGCTGAACCAATCGATGAACCTGTAGCTGCTAAAGATAATTTTGTAATGAATACGGCGGAAGAAACGCTTCAAGCTATCGAAGATTATAAGAAAGGTGTTTTTGGTACGCTGGATTACTAATTGACTTAGTGTTGTCAAATGTTTTGTTTGGTAAACGCTTAAATTGCTTTTCCAAAACAAGCTGGTTGGGGCTTGTCTTTATATTGTCCATAGTTTTTTATCCTTACGAAGCCATGTTTTTGATAAAAATTGCATGCTTCTATGTTTTTTTCTCTTGTTTCTAAACAAAGCTGTTCATAACCTGCTTTTTTGGCTTCGTCTTGGAGAATAGCTAAAACAGTGGAGCCAATCCCTATAGATTTATATTTTGAATACATTCGCTTCACTTCGCCAATATGCTCACTTATTGGTCTTATTGCTCCACACCCAATATATTCGTTATTTAATTTTAAACCGATAAAAATAAATTTTGAATTATTTTCTTCCCAATGCTGAAATGAATTTTTCCCATCACTATCAAATCTGCTTTTCAAGTTTTGGGAAAGTTCTTCAATTAATGGAACGATGCTCACATCCGAAGGGTTGGTTAATTCAAATTCAAATAGCTTTTTCATTTCAAGATGCTTATAAACATTTCAAAAATAGCTGTTTTAAAGGAAGAGCGTTACGCTAAATTTTTCCAACAACAAGGGGAATCGGATTATATTGATCGAACAGAATGCAAACTAAAGCCCATTGATCCAATCAATAGGCATTGGAATGAGATCTAACTCAATAATTTCTGTCCGAACTTCGATGCGAATTAATGGGTTAATGCCGAATGAAAGCTTAATTCCAGTTATGGTTTATTTCATTAATGATTGATTCTATCGTCTCTGATCTTTTATCTAAAAGGGTTTTAGTATCTTCCTTTGGTAGCCCTTGACCAAACAATACTGTATTTAGAGATAAAAAAGTCAGGAATAAATATATTCTAATCATATTTATTTATTCATCTCTTTTTCAATTTCTTTAATAAGCTCAATTGCCATTGGTTTTACATTTTGATCATAAACCCTTATATTATTCTTACCTAGTTTGATAACAAATTCGACTGTCTTTTTAAATTTTGGGTCTGAATAGAGTTTTTCTTCGGATTTATCTGCATTTTCTATCATTTTGTCAAAACACTTAAACAGAAAATTATTATACATTTTATCAACTTCGCTAATTGACGGTACAGATATTTGGTAATAATTTAAGATTTTCTGTTTTAATTTTTCGTTTTCAATGTAGCCAATTTTACCACTTGACTTGAAACCTTCATAGTTACCAATATTCATTACTTGTCCATGTGAATAAATTGGAAAACTAACCTTGTTTTTAGACTTATAAATGCTGTCAAGTTGGAGAGGCGTTAGAGCTAAAATTTTTTCATAGCCCATGTTTGACTCTACGTATCCTTGCTTTTCTATGTTCAGATTTTTTATGTCATTTTGTAAATCATTCTTTAAATTACCAAGGAAAACAGCAACTTCTTCTTGTTGATGATTATGTTCACTCCAACTGTGTAGCCATATTGAAAGTGTTACTGCAAAAACGATTATGAATACTTCTATAATGATTTCTTTCACTTTCTCTCCCAATGTGTGTTCTGAATTTTTTACAGTTTTGTAAATTTTTTGAGTGTGTTTCTGTACTTCTTCTTGCATATTGTTTTTGGTAAAATATTGTCCTGTCAATTTGTCTATACGTTAGTTTTACAAATGGCACACAACTAGTTCTTTCATCCACCCTGAGTGCATGTAAATTCCATTTACTGCAATTAAGATAAATATAAGTTCAAGATTGGCAAGTCATCTAAAAGGGATCTTAATTTGACCTATATGATTATTTCTTACGTAGGTGTAGATTTTTATTGTTTTTGAATACGAATTCCACTAATTGGCACAAATTAATTCGGGTAAATTAGTGGAATTTGTGTTTGCTTTTTACTTACTTAAATCTTTCACCACCATTTGTATGGTGTGTCTGCTACGTACTTCCAGCAAAATGTCCTTATCCACTAGAACACGGTCAATGGTTTCCTGGTTATAGTGCCTGATGGTGATCAATTCCAGGTTATCATTGTATCGCACCTTAAATGTTTTTTTCAGGCTATCAATCAAAGCAGGTGTTTTACGCTCATCAAAATCAACACTCACTGAAAAGCTAATGGCCGAATTATGCATGGTATTAATTTTAACGCCATGATCATGAAACAGCTCAAAAATATCACTTAAGTTTTCTTCAACAATAAATGAAAAGTCGGTTGGAGAAATGGATATAAGTACCTGTTTTACTTTAAAAATAAAGGACGGTATAATCTTTTTTGCCGATTCATTGCTGATCACAGTTCCGCTTTCTTCTGGTTTTAAAAACGACTGAACATACAGCGGAATCTGCTTGTTTTGAAGCGGCTTAATAGTTTTAGGGTGAATTACTGTTGCTCCATAATAAGCCAGCTCAATAGCATCGAGATAGGATAATTGATCAAGCTTTTGCGTATCGTCGAACCACTTAGGATCCGCGTTTAAAACACCCGGAACATCTTTCCAAATGGTCATCCGTTCAGCGTCAAGGCTGTATGCAAAAATGGCTGCGCTATAATCCGAACCCTCACGGCCTAAGGTGGTGGTAAAGTTTTCAGAGGTACTGCCGATAAAGCCCTGAGTTACTATTATCGATCCATTTAGAATACCTGAAAGCTCATTTTTAATCAAATTGGAAGATAAATCCCAGTCAACTTTTCCTTCACGATAGGTGTTGTCTGTTTGAATATAACTACGGGCATCGATCCATTTGGTTGGCTGTTGAGTATTCAAATAATGCGCAACAATTTTTGTTGAAACCAGTTCTCCAATCGAAACAATCTGGTCGTAAACAAAATCATAATCATCATGCGGCTCATCTTCTATGATCCAATCAATTTCAACAAAGGTGTTTGAAACTTCATCATGAGCAACCTGGATTTCTGATCCTTCAAAAAGCCCGTCAATAATATCGAAATGGTATTTTTTGATTTGATCAAAGATCTCATGCACATCTTCACTACGATTGAAGAATGCTTTGGTTAGGTCTTCCAGGGCATTTGTAGTTTTACCCATTGCCGAAACAACGATCAGCAACTCTTTAGGGCCGTATTCTTTAACAATTTTTGCGAGATTCTTTACTCCATTGGCATCTTTTACTGAGGCACCACCAAACTTGAATATTTGCATTTATGTTGGTTAATAGTTATTAGCTGTTAGCTATTAGGTTATTAGTTATTAGTAATTTCAATGCTGCAATTTATCCATTCGGCATCAAAAGCAGCATTGTATTTTTTATAAAAATTGATAGCCGGCTCGTTCCATTCCAAAACCTGCCAAACCATACCATTAAATTTCTTTTCTTTAGCTTCAACAATTAAGCGGTCGAATAGTAATTTACCTATTCCGGCACCCCGCATTTCTTCGGTAACTAATATATCTTCCAGGTACATGCGTGAGCCTTTCCAGGTTGAGTATCTTACATAATACAACGCGAAACCTACCACATAACCATCTTTTTCGGCTACAAACGCTTTCCAAACAGGACTTTCGCCAAAACCGGTTTCCTCAAAATGCTCCAGTGTAACGGTTACTTCATCCGGTGCTTTCTCATAAATAGCCAGCTCTTTGATTAGTTCTAAAAGGCGCGGACAATCTTCTTTTCTGGCGTCTCTAATATTTATTGACATGGTTGTTAGCTTTTAGCAATTAGTTATTAGCTGTTAGCGATTAGGAATTAGGTTTTAGCAATTAGAACAGCATACTGCCGACTGCCGACTGAGTACTGTCTACTGCATACTGTTGACTGCTGACCGAGTACTGTCTACTCCCTACGGTTTCCTGCTTCTTTCACCAAAAATGGCACTTCCAACACGGATCATTGTACTGCCTTGTTCAATAGCGACAAGGTAATCACCAGACATGCCCATGGAAATTTCCTTAAAGGCTGGATTCTTTCTGAAGAAAGCTGTTTTTAGGCCAGTAAAGAAGGTAGCAAGCTCATAAAACTCTTCTTTGATCTGTTTTTGGCTATTGGTATTGGTCGCAATTCCCATAACACCAACAATTCGTACATTGCCAAGCTGCGAAAACTCTTCTGACCGTAAAAGTTCAATTGCTTCGTCGTAGCCTAAACCGAATTTAGTTTCTTCATCAGCAATATATACTTGCAGTAAACAATCAATAACACGGTTGTTCTTTAAAGCTTGCTTGTTGATTTCCTGTAGCAACTTCATGCTGTCAACTGAATGGATCAGATTAACAAAGGGAGCGATATATTTTACTTTATTAGTTTGCAGATGTCCAATAAGGTGCCATTCAATGTCTTTAGGAAGCGCTTCGTGCTTTTCAACCATTTCCTGAACCTGATTTTCACCAAAAATTCTATGGCCTGCATCATATGCTTCTTTCACTTTTTCAATGGGTTGTGTTTTTGAAACAGCGATTAATTTAACCTTTACAGGTCCTAGTTGTTTTTTAAAGTCGTTGATATTGGCAGAGATGCTCATTAATGTATAATTTTACGGATTGTTAAACGAAAGGCTTATAAGAGAAAACCAAACAGCCTTTTCGATGGTTTGCAAATTTACAATATGAAAAGAGCATGTTCAACAACATTTATAACGATAGATAGAGTGAGAAATGATTTAAAAAGAAGCATCAACAAATTGAGAATAGCTAAACACCTGTTAATAAGTGCAGTTGCATTGATTGTAACTTTGAGTGGATGTACCAAAAATGATAAGCCTGCTAATCTAATTCCTCGGGATAAAATGAAAAATATTCTGACGGATATGCATTTAATTGAGTCGAGATCCTATCGGATCGTTAAAGACGATTCGGCTAAAAGTGTTACTAAAGCTTCTTATCTGTTTATTTTTAAAAAATATAACATTGATACGGCCCAGTTAAGAACAAGCATGGAGTATTATCTTTCAAATCCCGAGATGATGGATCAGATGTATGAAGAGATGATCGACAGTTTGCAAAAAAGACAAAGCAAGCTATCCATTGCAAATAGGCCTACAATGGATTCTACTCTGATCAAGAAGAATCTGCAGAAGGATAAATTAAAAAGAGATTCAGTTTTAAAAGCAAGAGACTCTGTTCGAAAGCGATTGCATTTTGATGTGAGGAAGAGTCCGGTTAAATTATAAAATAAACGTGTTATACCCCGAAAACGTAGGAGATAAGTTAGGCTTCAGTGAAATAAAAGAGTTATTGCGCCATGAATGTTTAAGTTCAATGGGCAAAAACCTTGTTGATAAAATGCAATTCATTACCAATTTCGAATTGCTGAAAAAGTTGCTTTCACAAACCTCCGAATTCAAAGAAATATTAGTTAACGATACGCCGTTTCCATCGTCTAACTTCTTAGATATACAATACCTGGTAAATAAAATCAGGGTGGAAGGTACTTTTCTTTCTGAAGAAGACTTTTATTCATTAACCCTGGTATTGACCACGGTTTTTCAAACCATCAGGTATTTCAAAGAACGTGAGGAGAAGTACCCCCATTTGCAAACCTTGTTCGAAGGTTTGGTGGTTGAGCAAAAAATTCTGAAAAGCATTGATGCGATTATCGACCCGAAAGGGAAAATGCGACCAAATGCTTCACCTGAGCTTCAAAAAGTAATCCGCGAGATTGCCTCGGCCGAAAGTGAGTCGAGAAGGAGATTGGATGTAATTTTCCGCAATGCGATAAAAGAAGGCTGGAGCGCGGATGGAAGTTTGACTATTCGGGATGGACGCCTCGTAATTCCGGTTTTAGCTGAGCATAAACGAAAAATGAAAGGCTTTATTCATGATGAATCGGCCACCGGCCAAACTATTTACTTGGAACCGGCGGAAGTTTTTGAACTGAATAACAAAGTTCGTGACCTTGAATTTGAGAAGCGCCGTGAAATTGTAAAAATACTTACCGCCTTAACCAATGAGGTTCGTCCTTATTCGCCATTATTAAGCTCATACCATAGTCTTTTAACCAAGATCGATTTTATTAGGGCAAAAGCATCACTAGCCATCAAGCTGGATGCAAGCATGCCCATTCTGAAAAATGAGCCAGCACTAAAGCTTAGCAATGCCCGCCACCCACTTTTACACCTGAATTTTAAGCAAAGTGGACAAACAGTAGTTCCCTTAAATATTAAAATTGATGACCGCGGTCGTATTGTTTTAGTTTCAGGACCTAATGCCGGAGGTAAATCTGTTTGTATGAAAACAGTGGGTTTGCTTCAGTTAATGTTGCAAGCTGGCATGTTAATACCAGCTGATGACTTTTCGGAGGTGGGTATTTTCAGACGAATATTGGTGGATATTGGCGATGATCAGTCGATTGAAAGTGATTTAAGTACTTATAGTGCCCATCTTACCAAAATGAAATATTTTGTGGAGATGGCCAATTTTCATACGCTGGTAATGATAGATGAGTTTGGTACAGGTACCGATCCACAATTTGGTGGTCCGATTGCCGAAGCGGTTTTGCAGGTGCTAAATCAAAAGAAAGTTAAAGGCGTTATTACCACTCACTATTCAAACTTAAAACTGTTTGCAAACAATACCGATGGGCTTGAAAATGCCTCCATGCTGTTTGATAACGAGCATATGCAACCGATGTATGTGCTGCAATTGGGAAAACCTGGTAGTTCGTATGCTTTTGAAATAGCTCAGAAAATAGGCTTGCCGGAGCAGGTTTTAAAACTGGCTAAGATTAAAATTGGCGATCAGCAGAAAAAGGTAGATACTTTATTGGTGGACCTTGAGCGTGAGAAGAAACAGGTTTATGATACCAAGGTGGAGATTGAAAAACGTCAGAAACGATTGAATGAACTTCTTGAAGAAAATAAAAAGCTGAAGGAGTATTATGACGAGAACCGCAAAAAACTGGTAAACGATGCCAAGCTCCAGGCGCAGGATATTATTCGCGGAGCTAATAAACTGGTAGAGAACACCATTGCTGAAATTAAAAATGCCAAGGCTGATAAGGAAAAAACCAAGCAAGCCCGTGAGAAACTAAACAATGAGCAGCAAAAACTTCAATCGAAGCCTGAAAAACCAGTTAGCAAAAAAGAAGCTGAGCCACTGGCAATTGGTGACTGGGTGAAACTGATGGACACAGATGCAACAGGTAAGGTAATTGAGTTGAATAAATCGAATGCTGTGATTGCAATTGGGGAATTAATGTCGGTTGTAAAGTTAAACCGATTGGCGAAGATCCAGAATAAAGATCAGCAGAAGCAGAACAAAACCAGTTCATATGCCGAGTATCAGATTCAGCAGCGAACCTCCTTTAACCCTGAAATTGATGTAAGGGGAATGCGAGGTGAAGAAACCCTGTACGAGATTGAGAAATACCTAGATCGAGCATTGATGATGGGCATGAGCTCCTTACGAATTATCCACGGCCGCGGCGACGGTATTTTAAGAAAGCTCATCCGGGATTACCTGAAAAAATATACCGGCGTTGATTCGGTTGAAGATGAACACCCGGATAGAGGAGGAGATGGGATTTCAATTGTGAAGCTGAAGTAATGGATGAAATTCTTTTTCTGACGTATTAAGAAATAACTCTTTTGTACCAAACTCAAATGAAAAAACAATACCTTTTAATTCTTCTAAGCCTAGGATTATTGCTACCCATAGCCGTCTTTGCGCAAGACAGTATTACCATTTCGGGGAAAATAAAAAACGTTGAAAAGTATTTAATAGAGAATAACAGTATTAAGTTCTTTAAGCAGGACATTGTTTTTGATGAACAGTTGGTGTACAACGTCCTCATTCAACCCGATGGATCCTTTACCATTAAGTTGCCAATTGACATACCGCAAGACATTTTCTTTATTTTTAAGGAACGACCAATTGGGTTATTAGTATCGCCGGGAGAAAAACTGGTAATTTCAATGGATGCTGATGATATAAGCCATTCTTTAGAATTTACGGGTGGAGAGGCCAAAACGAATAGCGTTCTAAATATTTTTTTGAATCAGTACCTTGATTCAAAAGAAGTTAACAATAAATCCATAAATGATATTTTAACAAGCTATCAACGCGACAGCTCTGCAACTGCTTTTAAAAATTACCGATATAGCTTATTAAAAGAAGATATCAACTTGTTAAATAGCTTTGTTAAAAAAAACAAAACCACTGATTTATTTAAAAGATGGGCTACATATTTTATAGAATACCAATGTGCTGATGATTTGATGCGTTATGATTGGATACATCAACCTATGTTTAGTTTAGAGGCTGATTATTTTGACTTTTTTGACCGTTTTTCCTTAAACAATCCGGATGCTACCATTAGTAGCTTGGTATATGGCAAATACATCCATGAATACAATAATTACATAAAATCCCGAAGAACTTATCATTCGTTCCCAATCGATTCTCTAATTGAAAGCGTAATCTCGTACGATACGAACATTACAGATGAAGAAAAAAGTGTGTTACATAATTTTAATAAGCAGCCTAACGGTTCAGCCGATTATGCTGGCAATGACACCCTAATTCTAAAAAAAGTTTTGGAAAGAAATTCCGAGCTGCTTAAAACCCTAAACGATTTTGATTATATAGCTTCCAAAAGCGAGGGCTACTTGCGTAATATTTTGTTTGCAAACTATGTTTACAAAAACATAAAAAATAAACACAGTGCAATAACTAGTCAAATAACCGTATTTCAAAAACTGGTATCGGATGAAAAAATCAAACAAAAAGTCATGACAGAATACCAGCGTGAGTTAGATAAGATCAACAGCTTTAAATTACCCGCACAAGCTAATAACACTACTACATCAGCTAATTCTGCAGACAGCACCTTTCAAAAGATTATTGAGAAATATAAAGGCAAAGTTATTTACGTCGATTTTTGGGCTACCTGGTGCGGCCCCTGTAAAGCTGAAATGCCCAAGTCAAAGAAACTGCACGATGAACTTAAAGGAAAAGATGTGGTGTTCCTTTATCTTGGTGTTCAATCGGAGGAAAATGTTTGGAAATCTAACATAGCCGAACTCAAAATTGAAGGCGAACATTACCTGCTAAACAATAATGATTACAATGCTTTGGCCGCGAGGTTTCAAATTTCTGGCATCCCACATTATGTTTTATTGGATAAACAGGGACGAGTTCGCGAGGATGATGCCAAAAGCCCCAGTGAAACAGAACTGAAGGATGAGATTATTGCACTCTTAAATGAAAATTTATAAACCAGCTCGCGCGTTTGCAACGCGTGCGAAATACTGGATTGAGTTTTATAACTCTTTGTATTTTTCCAACCCAACAATAATTATAGAGGCTATTCTTTTCGGAAAGCCTCTTTTTTGTAATTTATTGAATACTAATTCAATAAAAATGAAAAATTATGCATGGGTCTTTATAGCTTTTATATTGCTATTCGCTCAACCTGAGTCAATTTTCGCCCAAGTATCAGGCAAGAAAATTATCGATTTAACCTACTCTTTCAACAAAGAAACTATTTACTGGCCCACCGAAAATGGCTTTCAACTTACCGTGGGCTTTAAAGGGGAAACAGAAAAAGGATATCACTATGAGGCAAATACCTTTTGTGCAGCCGAACATGGTGGCACTCATTTAGATGCACCTGCACATTTTTATGCGAATAGGTCAACTGTTGATCAAATCTCGCTTGATAAATTAATGGGCGATGCTATTGTTATAGATGTTTCTGTTGCCAGCTTAAAGGATGCTGATTATTTGATCAGCAAAGAAGATTTTCTAGCCTGGGAAGCTAAAAATGGAAAAATAAAACCAGGTGTAATTGTCCTTTTGCGAACCGGCTACGGTAAATTTTGGCCCGATCGTACAAAATATATGGGTACAGATAAAAGAGGTACCGAAGGTGTTCAGTTGTTGCATTTTCCAGGCCTATCACCGGCTGCAGCCGATTGGCTGATTAAAGAGCGAAAAATAAAAGCTGTAGGAATTGATACTCCCAGTATTGATTTCGGACAATCCTCAACGTATGAAACACACGTTATTCTTACAAAAGAGGAGGTTCCTATATTTGAGAATGTAGCCAACCTGAATTTACTTCCTTTTAAAGATTTTACTGTAATAGCATTACCAATGAAAATTGGAGGAGGAAGCGGTGCGCCATTGCGAATTATTGCTTTACTAAATCAATAATCTTTGTAATTGAAAGTAATTAGCGAAGTGGTCACTTTCAATTGCAAATGAAGTAGAGGTCTTTGGACCAGGAAATTAAGTTCAGTATAATATGGAAGTTTTGCCTTCCGCGGTCAGGCGGACCGAATATTCCCGACGGAACTGCGTCCAATTCGCCTTCAGTCATACCGCACTGGCCTGAATTGGCCAAGGTTCCTTACGGGAATATTGAATAGTATTGCATTAATGATAGGATTATTTGTTATCAACGGATGGTTGACCTCATAGCTCACGGTTTTTTTCGCAGTGTTTGCGTATACATCCGGAAGCACAGCGAACTATCCTAGGCTGAATCGGAGCACTTGAAATTTTTCATGGTTAAATACTTGTCATCTTGATTTCTTACACTAAAGGTTGCAAGGACCGGCCTTAGCAGCTTTAGCGTAAAGAAAGATTGTAAAAAGACATGTAGTTAAGTGGATAAGTGATGAGGTAAAGCAATTCGGAGAAGTGGAGCGAAGCGAAACGTCTTGAATTGCAGATAGTCTTTTTAGAATCTTTTAGCTAAAGCTGCGTAGCCTTGATTCTTTGGAAACTTTCTTATCAAGAAGAAAGTTTCTAGGCCTCGGCCGGCTATGAGGCCGACCATCAGAACCGAATAAGATGGTTAGTCCAGTTGAATTAAGAAAGCCCCAGCTCGCGCGCGTTTGCGAGGCTGTGTAAAAATGAATTTTTCAGTAACCCGTTAAAAGATAAAGTTGGT
>NZ_JAMWYS010000034.1 GCF_023914155.1 Solitalea agri
CCGGTGAACGATGCGCCGGTAATTCAGGCAGCCGGTCCGTTTACCATCGATGAAGACATCCCATTGACAGGCGTGTTTAAGGCCACAGATGCCGATGGAGATCCGTTAACTTTCAGCCTGATTACTCCACCGGCAAACGGAACCCTGACCCTGCAAGCCGATGGATCTTTCAGCTACCAGCCTGCTGCAAATTATAACGGCACTGACAGTTTTGAAATTCAGGTGTCTGATGGCCATGGGGGCACAGTTTCGCAGATCGTCAGCCTTACCATTAGCCCTGTAAACGATGCACCGGTGGCCCAGGATCATACCTATATCATGGATGAAGATGGCGGTTCACAAACAGGTAATGTACTTACGGATGCCCCTGTGGCCAGTGATGTAGATGGAGATGCGCTTACCGCTGTTTTAATAAACGATTTGCCTGCCGAGATAGGAACATTGGTATTCAATGCCGACGGCAGCTTCAGCTTTACGCCGGCAGCAAACTTTAACGGCACGGCTACCTTTAGTTATCAGGCCTGTGATAATGGTTTGCCTCAGTTGTGCAGCGCGGAACAAACCGTCACCATTACCGTCAATCCGGTGAATGACACACCTGTAGCAAGCTCACCCGTTCAATATGAATCCAATGAAGACACGCCCATTGAGGATCAGTTATTCGCCACCGATGCTGACGGCGATGTGCTCACGTTCAGCCTAACCACTCCTTCGGCCAATGGAGCCGTTACTGTAAATGCCGATGGTTCATTTAAGTATCTGCCAAATGCGAATTATAACGGTACTGATTCCTTTATGGCTACAGTGAGCGATGGCAATGGCGGCACCGCCCTCATTTCAGTGAATATTAGTATAAATCCGGTCAATGATGCCCCAACGGCTGTGAGCCCGATATCCATTACTACGGATGAGAACGTGGTCTTCAACGGGCAGTTAACAGCCGATGATGCCGATGGTGAATTGTTGAGTTTTACTCTGGAAACCCAGTCTGCCCACGGTACGGTAGTGCTGGACAATACTCCAACACTTAGCGGCACCACCAGTACGATTAACTATACCTACACGCCGGCAGGTGGTTATAATCAGGATGATCATTTCCAGGTGCTGATTCAGGATGCCGCCGGGGCAACTACCCTGATCCATGTGCATGTTCTGGTAAATCCGGTGAACGATGCGCCGGTAATTCAGGCAGCCGGTCCGTTTACGATCGATGAAGATACCAATCTGACTGGCGTGTTTAAGGCCACGGATGCCGATGGAGATCCGTTAACTTTCAGCCTGATTACTCCACCGGCAAACGGAACCCTGACCCTGCAAGCCGATGGATCTTTCAGCTACCAGCCTGCAGCAAATTATAACGGCACTGACAGTTTTGAAATTCAGGTGTCTGATGGCCATGGGGGCACAGTTTCGCAGATCGTCAGCCTTACCATTAGCCCTGTAAACGATGCCCCGGTGGCGCAAGATCATACCTATATCATGGATGAAGATGGCGGTAGCATAAATGGCAATGTGCTCAGTGATGCCCCAGCAGCTACCGATATAGATGGAGATGCACTTACCGCTGTTTTAATAAATGATGTACCTGCGGAAGTAGGAACATTGGTATTCAATGCGAATGGTAGCTTTAGCTTTACCCCGACAACGAACTTTAGAGGTACGGTTAGCTTTAGCTACCAGGCCTGTGATAATGGTTTGCCTCAATTATGCAGCCAGGAACAAACCGTCACCATCACCGTCAATCCGGTGAATGATGCACCTGTAGCAAGCTCTCCGGTAAACTATGTTTCCAATGAAGACACGCCGGTTGCCGATAAGGTTACCGCCACTGATATTGATGGAGATGAGCTAATGTATTCGTTGAAATCAGGGGCAGAACCGCTGCATGGAAGTGTATCAGTGAGCGCAAATGGAACTTTTAGTTACACTCCAAGCTCAAATTACAATGGTTTAGATAGTTTTATAATAGTTGTAGATGATGGAAAAGGAGGTAGCTCAGAGATAGTTGTTAATGTCCTGATTAATCCAGCCAATGATAATCCAGTTGCAATATCACCTGTTTTATTAACTACCGACGAAGATAAGCCTGTAAAGGGACAAGTCTCTGCCACAGATGTGGATGGAGACGCGTTGAGTTATGTAGGCAGTAATTCGCTTAATGGTTCATTGCAATTAGACATAGATGGATCGTTTACTTATACCCCTCGTATGGACTTCTTTGGAAAGGATAGTTTGGTGGTGACCATAAATGATGGTAATGGAGGAACTGCTTCTGTTAATGTCTATGTACAGGTAAATCCGATAAACGATGCACCCGTGCCGGTTACTCCATTGGAATTGCAAACAAACGAGAGTCTAGCGTTAAACTCAAATCTTTCTGCAACAGATCTTGACGGAGATGCTCTTTCTTATTCTTTGGAAAAAAATCCGCTACATGGCAGCTTAACATTAAATGCCGATGGCTCGTTTATTTATACACCTACTGCAGGCTTTACTGGTGCTGATCAGTTCAGTGGTCTTGTTGATGATGGTAATGGTGGTTCGGCTATGATTCAGGTAAATATTACTGTATTGCCATTTAATAATCCTCCTATAGCTAATGCTATTCAACAATTTCAAATGAATGAAGATGAAGTATTGTCTGCAAAAGTGGAAGCACAAGATCCTGATGGAGATGCTTTGAGTTTCGAACTTTTGACGTCCGTTTTAAATGGAACAATACAATTAGATCAGCAAACAGGATCCTTTGTATATACCCCTAATAGTAACTTTAATGGTACTGACGAATTTAGTGTTGATATAAGCGATGGTAATGGTGAGCATATCAGGGTGGTAGTAAACATTGTTATTATTCCTGTGAATGATTTTCCAGTAGCTATTACTCCTGTTTCAGAAACATTAGGTGAGGACAATTCTCTTAGCTCACAGGTGCAAGCAACAGACGTTGATGGAGATCAGCTTACTTATTCAATAAATACTGCGCCAATGCACGGAAGCATATTGCTTAATGCAAATGGAACATATACTTATACTCCATTTGCAGATTACAACGGAACAGATAGTTTTAGTGTTACTGCTGATGATGGCAATGGAGGAACAACTCAAATAACAGTGCAGCTCGAAATAACTCCGGTTAACGATGCCCCGGTTGCTGAAAATACTAATTTAACAACAGATGAAGATGTTCCATTAGACGGTACGTTAAGCGCAACAGATGTTGATAATGATGTGCTCGCCTATTCAGTTATTTCAGAAGCAGCAAATGGCTTGTTTAAGTTAAATCAGAATGGTGATTACAATTATGTTCCGTATAATGATTTTAACGGACAAGACTCAATAACAGTTCAGGTAAATGATGGAAACGGAGGATTGGCTTCATTTAAGGTTTATATTGAAATAAGGCTTGTTTATGATCAACCAAGAGCATTTGAAATGTCGTTTGTGATTAATGAGAATGAAATACTAACGAATAAACTTGAAGCTGTTTCAGTTGATAATAATCCATTGACTTTTGGTTTGGCTCAGCCTCCTCAAAATGGATTTGTTGAGGTAAATGAAGACGGAACCTTTACCTATAAGCCTAATTTAAACTTTAATGGTTCTGATTCATTTAAAGCAAAAGTAATGGACGATAAAGGCGGCAGTGTTGAATTTATCGTAAGTATTTTGATTAATCCGATTAATAGTCCGCCTGAAACAGCAACTCCAATCAACTTAACTATTAATGAAGATACTCCATATACAGACAAATTTGTGGCTATTGATCCGGAAGGAGATCCAATAACATTTGTGATAGGTGCAGTATTGCCTGAACATGGTACTGTGACTGTAAATTCGGATGGCAGCTATTTGTACACCCCTGCTAAAGATTATTTAGGTTCAGATTCATTTACCGCACGGGTATTAGATGATAAAGGAGGATTAAGCACAATAGCTGTGAATATTACCATTATTCCTGTAAATGATGCTCCGGTAACATCAAACTTATCATATGATGTGGTCATTAATGAGCCCAAAACGCTCAATATAGCTGAAAATGTAAGCGATATTGATGGGCCTCTGCCATTGGTTTATAGTGTTTCTTCAGCTCCGCAGCATGGAACTATCACTCAGATGGAGACCGGTAATCCGGTTTATACACCAAATCTCAACTACATTGGTCCCGACTCATTTGCATACACTGTTTGCGATAGTTTTAACCCAGCCGGATGTTCTACATCAACAGTTGAATTAACCGTTAAAAAAGGCTTGGTAGATGTGCAGATTGTTAAAACGGCCAGTAATACAAAGGTCGATTTGAATCAGTCCTTATCGTTTAATCTGTTAGTGCAGAATAACGATAATAAAAATGCAGCGAATCAGGTAACGGTAATCGATACACTGCCTGAAGGTTTTGTATACGTATCTGCCAATGCAAGTGTAGGAGATGTCACTCTCTCAGGATCAAATATTGTTACATGGGTGATTAGTAGCCTTGCTGCGCAGCAATCGGCGCAACTAACCATTAATGTTACAGCCATTCAAGGCGGAGATTTTATTAATACGGCAATAGCAACGTCGACTGAATCAGATGCAGATCCATCGAATAATAAGTCGAGTGTGAGTGTTGAAGTGTTCGGGTTTAAGGTTGCCAATGTGTTTACTCCGAATGGGGATGGAATTAATGATACATTCACTATTAATGGCGTTGAAGATTTTGATGCTGAATTGCAGGTATTCAATCGCTGGGGGGGAGAAGTATTTAAGAGAAGGCCGTATAAAAACGATTGGGATGGCTCTGATTTGCCGGAAGGAACCTACTTCTACAGCCTGCGTATTAAAAACAAGCAGGGTAATACCAAAGTGTATACGGGGTATATAACTATCCTGCGGTAAAGTCGATGGTCGATAGTCCATGGTCTATGGACTATCGACTATAAAACTATCTGATAATCGTCAATGGCCCAACAACAGCCGGGCAATCAGCTTTCAGATGGATTGAATAATAATAAGTACCTACAGGTAACTTTTGGCCCTTATAAGTTCCATCAAAAGGTGTGTGATAGCCGATGGAATGAAAAACGATTTGTCCGTAGCGGTTAAAAACGTTTATTTCAGCCGTCGGATTTTGTTCCATATTGCCAATCTCCCATACCTCGTTTTTGCCATCACCATTAGGGGTAAATACATTAGAAACCTGAACAGCATCAGATGTTAAACTCACTTTTACAGCTGTTCGGTCACTTTCACACGAACCTTTGCTAAAGGAAACGAAGTAAGTCTGGTCATGCTCAACTTTGCCTATTGTAAGAATACCGTTAGCACTTTGAGCAATTGGCGCTGAAGAAATAGGTGATTCATAAACTTTGTAAGTACCACCGTTTTCTGTATTTCTAACCATAATAATTGCAGTGCCAGGGCTGCAAAGGGTAACGTTGTTGACAATAGGAGCATTTAATGATTCATATCCATTAGGAATTGTCATGACAATTGTAGCATCACAAGCAGCTTGATCCGAAATGGTTAATTGATAATCTCCTGCAGGGACATTCGTTAAATCGAGGTTGGTAGAAATTGTTTCGCCCTTATCATTTTTCCAGTTGTAGTTAAATGGAGGGGTTCCTCCCGATATTGTTAGGTTCTTAATTGCTCCGGTAGTTAATTGGCACTGGTCATCTACTATAAGTAAGGAGTTGGTGCCAATGTTTATTAATGGTTTTCGATCAACAGTGTAGTCACCTACCTCGTAAGGACAGTTGCTCCAATTAATAACAGACAAACGATAAGTTCCGGCTGGCAGATTAGTTGGATTGAGTTCTTTTGAAACTAGCTTGCCATTTGCATCATGCCATTTAAATTCTCGTGGTGTTTCTCCTGCATATTTCAATATATTAATAGCCCCCGTTGGTTTAGAACAACTACTTTGGGTGGTATTATACTCTAGTATCTTGAATTGGTCGTTTTTGTAAATAATTGATGTTCTGCTTTGTTTCTGACAGCCGGTTTTGCTGTTGTAGGCAGTAAGTGTATAAAATCCATTAGGTAAATTGGATACATCTAACTGATCAGAAATAACTTTTCCCAAATCATCTTTCCATTCATAACGGTCGGCGCCGGTAACCTTAAGTCCAAGTATTTTTCCATTGCGATCTTCGCACGAACTATTTGACCATACCTCCATCGTTGAATAATCAAAGGTTATAGGCGGCTCAATAGTAAAAACACTTGAGCTAATTTGTCCACAACTGCTTTCGTCTTTAACGAAAAGTTGGTATTTGCCAGGTATGTTAGGAGGAAAATCAATTATCGAGCTCACTTTAAGCCCGTTTTCATTTTTCCAGGCATAGGTGGTATTCCCTACTGTTCCTGAAACTTTAAGATTTGAGATAGTAGCAAGTCCTTCTTCGCAGTCGGTATAAGTTATTTTGATATTGGTTTCATCAATGCTCGGGCCCGGTTGTTGGGTGAGAATGAATGGTCCTGCTGTAATGGAGCAATTAAGTCTATCGCTAATTGTGGCAGTGTACTCTCCAGGGCCCAGGTCCCAAATTTCGGTTGTATTGTCGCTTTCAAGAATTATGTTTCCAGCCTTATCTCGCCAAGTGAAATGAAAAGAACCCGAATGAATTATTCCTAATCCAATACTTCCTTTATAAATGCCACAAGGATGCTGTATACGGGTGCTTTCAGGGTGAAGTTTAATAGAAGTAGAGGGCAGTACTTCAAATGTCTGCGACTTTGCACAGCCGTCTTCTGTTACAATAGTGTATTTTCCGGCTTTAACATTTTCGAGGTCGGGGCCTGTGCCCACAACGTTGCCACTTGCATCCAACCATTTAACGGCGGATGTATTTTTAATCTTAATTCCCTTTATGCTTCCAATTCCTTGGTTGCAGTTATCTGGATTAACTATAACATTTGCTGAATTGATTTCTACTTTAGTAAATTCAGAAGTACTGCCATTTATAGTAGCAGAAGCTACAACTGAGCCATTGAGTGGTCCTAAATAGGACCATTTTCCTGCAACATTCGCCTGAACTGTTGCAAAATAGGTTTCTGGTTCACACATTCCACATCTGTCTGTATAAAACAGCTCAACTTTTGAATTTGGAGTAGCCCTGCCTGTAACCGAGTTGCCTGATATTGTTTCTATATAAACTTCTGGAAGAACTGTATAAGGGTTGTAGTAAGGGTAGGTGTTTCCTGTACTGTTACAGAAAATTTTATTTCTGGATAGTGTTATTTTTGCAGAACGAATGCATTCTATTGTTTGTGAATAAAAATTAGGGTTAGCTCTATTATTATATGCAATGGTATTTCCTTCTCCTGGGTTTTCTCCTCCAATGATACCGTTTTGAGAATCTTCAATATAAACCACAATATTGTTTCCCACTGTATTTTCACCTCCGCCTAAATTTTTGTTTTCAGAAGAGTTAGTTCCAATTCTGTTTCCAGTTATTTTAAAATCCTTAGAATCATTTAGGTAAATACCCCATCTGTCATAATTAGCTATAGTGTTGCGTTTTATTTCTATGTTCGATCTACTATGAATTTGTAGCCCACTTCTCATATAGGGAAATTTGATCGACTCGGTAAAATCTGTTCCAACTATGTTATTGATAATCTTTATATCTTCATTTTTTAAGTTGTCGCCAAGGACATTATAACCTAAATATGTTGAAGCGCCAATTAGATTTCCTTCCTTTTGGCTTTCACCGCCAATTGTAATTTGATCGCCATAAAGTGAAATGCCGGAGATCCAATATTCTGTAGGGCTATAACTAAAAATGGTTTTACCGTCTTCATAAAATCCCAATAGATTACTTTTAATGGATATGAGATTTGTTGGAAAAATAGAATGGTCGAGTTCTTGATAAATTAGGTTGGTACAATTGTTTATAATATTGCCACTTGTTGGGTAACCTATATAAATATTAGTACTACCCTTAATATATATTCCGCAACCTGTTCCATTGTTATTATTCTTGTTAAATCCTGTAATGTAGAGTCCGAATATTTCTATAGTATGCATATTGATTATTCGTAATCCGTTTGTAATACCTGAGTTATTGTTGGCAGGGCGAATTTTTACCTTCGCGTTGCTTATTCCAAATGGTGCTCCGGGTTGTGAAACGCCGTCAATTGATAGGTGAGAACTTAATGGAGGTAGTTCTGTTAATAAGCTTATCGTTCTTCCTGCTTCACTCACATCCAGCATTCTAAAATAAATGAAATCCATATCGGTAGTTCCGTTGGCGGCAGCTTTATCGAGGGCTTCCCGCAAGGTGCCCGGGCCGGCATCGGCGTTGGAGGTTACGATAAATTGGTCAGCGTACACTGATAAACAAGAAAGGAGCGTAAGAATGGCAGCTAAGTAAAATTTTTTCAACGTAAAAGGTAAAATCAACAGGGTGTAAAAATAGCAATCAGAATGCTTATTTAATTCTATAAAATTATAATCTGCAATCAATGGGTTTGCCAGAATTAAATTATGCGACTAAGTGTGGCTTGTTGAGTTGATTTTGCTAAGTTGAAAGATTGTGGAATTTAATAATTATGGCTCTTTTTATGATACTTGCATAGACGTAAAACCGTTGTTAATGGCTTGTTAATTAATTAATTTTGCGGCTCCAAATTTAACCTCATGAAGTTAGATATCAATTACAAAGAGGCTTTTGAAGGCCGCCATATTGCTCCGGGTTCGGAAGATACCCAGAAGATGTTAAAAGTGATCGGTGTTGATTCGATTGATCAGTTGATCAACGAAACCGTTCCTGAAAAGATCCGCCTGAAAAAACCTCTTAATTTACCTCCTGCCAAAACCGAGTTTGAATACCTTGCCAGCTTAAAGCAAACCGCTTCTAAAAACAAAGTTTTCAAATCGTATATCGGTCGTGGTTATTACGATAACTTCACTCCAAATGTAATTTTGCGTAACATCCTTGAAAATCCGGGATGGTACACCCAATACACTCCTTACCAGGCTGAAATTGCTCAGGGTCGCTTGCAGGCATTGTTGAATTATCAAACAATGATCATCGATCTTACCGGTATGGAGATCGCTAATGCTTCATTATTAGACGAGGGTACAGCAGCGGCCGAAGCAATGTTTATGCAATACTCATTGCGTAAAAACAATGGTGCTAATGTATTCTTCGTTTCTCAGGAAGTATTACCTCAAACTATCGACATTTTAATGACTCGCTCAAAACCTTTGGGTATCGAGTTATTAATCGGCGATCATCAAACTGTTGAATTGTCAGAAAACATGTTTGGTGCGATCGTTCAGTATCCTGCAGCTAACGGTGAGGTTTATGACTACACCGAGTTTGCTAATAAATGTCATGCGAAAAATATCAAAATCACGGTTGCTGCAGATATTTTAAGTTTGGCCTTGTTAACTCCTCCTTCGGAATTTGGTGCCGATATCGTTGTTGGTTCTGCTCAACGTTTCGGTGTACCGATGGGTTACGGTGGTCCTCACGCTGCTTATTTCGCAACTAAAGAAGAATACAAACGCTCAATGCCAGGCCGTATCATCGGTGTAACTATCGATGCACAAGGCAATCAAGCATTGCGTATGGCTCTTCAAACGCGTGAGCAACACATCCGCAGAGATAAAGCTACTTCAAACATTTGTACAGCGCAGGCATTGTTAGCTATCATGGCTTCTATGTATGCGGTTTACCACGGACAAGAAGGGGTTAAGAAAATCGCTAACCGTACACACGGTATGGCGGTATTATTAAAAGAGGCGCTTACTTCTTTAGGTTATTCGGTATTAAACAAATCATTTTTTGATACCATTACGGTAGATGCCGGAAGCAATGTAGGTTCTATTCATAAAGAAGCTGTTGATGCTGAAGCTAACTTCCATTATAAAGGTTCTAAAGTTGGTATAGCCGTTGACGAAACCACTTCGGTAGAAGATATCAAAACCATCGTTAAAGTATTTGCCAAAGTAGTTGGTAAAAACCTGAATGATGTGGATGTTGACGGATTGGCTGCTAATCTGAATTCACCTATTGCCGATAATTTGCAACGTAAATCAGCATTCTTCACTCACCCTGTGTTCAATACACATCACTCTGAGCATGAGATGTTGCGTTATATCAAGAGCCTTGAAAATAAAGATCTTTCATTGAATCATTCAATGATCTCTTTAGGTTCTTGTACAATGAAATTGAATGCTACTGCCGAAATGATCCCGGTTACCTGGGCTGAGTTTGGTAAGCTTCACCCATTTGCTCCAATGGATCAGGTTGGCGGATATGCACAAATGATTTCAGAATTAGAGCAATGGTTATGTGAGATCACTGGTTTTGCCGGTGCTAGCTTACAGCCTAACTCAGGTGCACAAGGTGAATACGCTGGATTAATGGTGATTCGTGCTTATCACGAAAGCCGTGGGCATAGTCACCGTAACGTGATCTTGATTCCTTCATCAGCACATGGAACCAATCCTGCTTCTGCTGCTATCGCAGGCTTCAAAATTGTAATTACCAAATGTGATGAAAATGGTAATATCGATGTTGAAGACTTACGTGCTAAAGCAATTGAAAATAAAGATAATCTGGCTGGCTTAATGGTTACTTATCCTTCAACTCACGGTGTGTTTGAAGAAGCGATCATTGAAATTTGTCAGATCATCCATGATAATGGCGGTCAAGTTTACATGGACGGCGCAAATATGAACGCTCAGGTTGGTTTAACCAGCCCTGCTAACATTGGTGCCGACGTTTGTCACTTGAACCTTCATAAAACCTTCTGTATTCCTCATGGTGGAGGAGGTCCTGGTATGGGTCCAATCTGTGTTGCTAAACATTTGGCTCCATTCTTACCTGGTCATGCAGTGGTACAAACCGGTGGTGACAATGCAATACATGCGGTTTCTTCAGCTCCATGGGGTAGTGCAAGCATCCTGGTTATTTCTCACGCATACATTGCAATGATGGGTGGTGAAGGCTTAACCAATGCTACTAAATACGCCATCTTAAATGCCAACTATATCAAATCTCGTTTAGAAAACGATTATAAAGTTCTTTATTCAGGTGCTAACGGTCGTTGTGCTCACGAGATGATCTTGGATTGCCGTTCATTCAAAAATTTCGGTATTGAGGTAACTGATATCGCTAAACGTTTGATGGACTATGGTTTCCATGCTCCAACAGTATCATTCCCGGTTCCTGGAACGGTGATGATTGAGCCTACCGAATCAGAGCCAAAAGTTGAATTAGATCGTTTCTGTGAGGCGATGATCGCTATTAAAAATGAGATCAACGAAGTTGAAGAAGGTAAAGCAGATAAGGATGACAACGTATTGAAAAATGCTCCTCATACTGCTGCTGTAATTACTGCTAATGAGTGGGAACATTCGTATAGCCGTCAGAAAGCAGCATTCCCATTACATTGGGTAGCGGCTAATAAATTCTGGCCTTCAGTTGCTCGTGTAAACGATACATATGGCGATCGTACATTGGTTTGTTCATGTCCTCCAATTGAAAGCTACATGGAGGAAACGGTGGCCGCCAATTAAGTTTTGCAATTAAGAATTCTTTTAATAGATAAGCCCAACCTTTAAAACGGTTGGGCTTTGTTTTTTGCTATAACTATTGCTGATTAATTAGATTTTGTTTTTAGATCTCGCCAATACATAAACATTCCCCATGAGGCAGCACCTGCGTAGGTAATTGAATTGTCTTTATTGATTTTTATGAAATATGCGCCTGTCCACGTAAATGGGGAAACGGCAGGGAAGCTAGGGTAGTCCATCTCATTGCCGGCATGGTGAGTGACTATTAGGGTGATATTATTGTCTACTGATTGTTCGCTAATCACGTTTCTTATTCCTCCAAAAATACTTCCGCCCGAAACATTATAACTGGCATGGTTAAGTCGGTTGTCGATTTTGATAGTAGGACCTGCATTGATGAGTTCTGCTGTCATTTTGGCCCGGCAAAACTCACTGCTGAAAACCCTTTTTATATTTAGATGCAGATCTTTAAAGGCGGTGCCTAGTGCTATTGACCTATTTTTTCCTTGTTGATTTAGTTGACGTGCCTTGGTGGAGTCGCAAGAAGTCCACCAATTAGCCGGACCTGTTGTTTTGCTGAAATCCACGCCATTGTCGGCATCGGCATGTCGTAGAATAATGGCATAAGTGGCGTTGCTTACAGGGAGTTTTCTTAGTGTTGCCCAGCCCTGCAGGTAAGCATTATAAGGGTCGGTTGCGTGTGTTCCATGAAAAGCCGCATAAGGTTGGTCGAATGAATCATCAGTAGCTCCCAGTGCATATATTCTTGTTGGGGCTTTTGCTTGATCCTTCCAGATAACATCTATGGCCACTACTTCAGAGGATGTAATTCTTTGAATTAATCCATCACTAGTTAACTGAATCTTGGGGTCACTTGATGAAAACTCTGCGGGTTCGTTCGTTTCTATCTTGAAATTGGCTTTGTTGACAAATAAAAGATCGTTTTTGTATTCAAGTGAAGTTATTTTGGGTCGATTCTCATTGCTGTCATTTTTCTTACATCCGAAGGCAATGAGCAGTACCAGCAGAATAATTTTGAAATGGTTCTTCATTTTAAATTTAGATTTAATTATATGATCTAAAACAGATTTTTTATACCGATTCAGTAAGAGCACGTGAATGAAAAATCGTCTGAAATGAAGTGAATATGCCCTTGAAAATTCTAGTTTGATGAATTCTTAAAATAAAGTTGGATGAAAGTTTTTAGTTTTGCGCTTACTATCAGCAAATTATGGAAAAATATTGACTGATTTTTCTCATTGGGCCAAATTTTTTTAATTGGCTAATGAAGGTATTTGGCCTCAGAATTTTGGATGGTTCTGTTTGAAAGTTATGGGTTAGATTAGATTATTTGTCTTGGCAAAAAGTGTTAGCTCTGCCGCGTTTTTTATGTCAAGTTTTCTGAAAATATTGCGTCGGTGTGTGGTAACTGTAAATTCGCTGATAAACAGCTTTTGGGCAATTTGTTTGGATGTAAGGCCCTGAGAAATGCCTAATATAATTTCAATTTCCCGTTCAGATAGTTTGAATTGCTCATTATCAAATGGCGTAAACGGATTGCTGCCCATTACTTGGTTATCACTTTCAAGAAGTGGGAAAAACTGCTCTCCGGCTTTTATTTTTTTAATAGCATAAATAAATTCATTTAAGTCAAATGATTTTGGAAGATAACCATCAACGCCCATTGCCTGAAATTTTCGTACATAATCAATGTTATCATACTGACTTATCATCAAGACTTTAACAGCAGTTTTTTTGGTATTTAGTTGTTGCAAAGTCTTATAACCATCTAGTTCTGGCATATTTATGTCCAAAATAATAAGGTCAACATTTGCAGTCTCAAGAGTTGTTAGTAGTTCTCGACCGTTGGGAACTTTTGCAACCACTTCTCCTAATATATTCTCCCTGATAATAAGCTCAATACTGTCACTGATCAGCTTATGGTCATCGGCAATTATTATCTTATAGTTTTCTGCAGCTGTCATACCGGAATTTCTATGATAAACGTAGTTCCATTAATGCCACTATCAATTTTATATTCGCCATTTAAATAACTTACTCTTGCCTTTATACTCCTCATCCCGATGCCATTATTTAATGATTGGTCACTATTAAAACCTTTTCCGTTATCCTCCATAATGATCTGAAGCGTTTCGTCAAATAACAAGCATTGCAGGGTAGCTTTTGATGCTCCCGAATGTTTAATGGTATTTTGTAGCAGTTCACTCATAATTCGATACGACATTACCTTAATCTTTGGCTCAATAGTTTCGATATCTCCTTTGTGAATAAATTGAATATCAACGCCTGTATTAGTAGTTCGGAGCAGTGTTAGCTGAATGTTTATCCTGGGAATTAATCCGTCGGATTCTAAGCCTTTAGGCATTAAGTCGCTGGTGATTTCTCGGACGTCTGTATTTATCTTCTTCATGCCTGCTAAAAGTTGTTCTCGAAACTGCTCCTCCTCTATGCTTATTATAGGTGTTTTTGCAAAATAGCTTTGCGTCATGAGGCGGAGTCCATTCAACGTGTTTCCAACTTCGTCATGTAAGTCATGTGCGATGCGTGTTCGTTCGTTTTCCTGTATTTCTAATAGCGAGGTTGATAGTTCTTGCTTTAATTTAATACTTTCTATTATTTTTCTCTGTAATTCATCTTTCTCTTTTTTATACTTATAAATAAAAAAGAAGGTTAAAACGGTAATTTCAAAGGCCAAACCATTTACAATGTTTCCAGGGCGAAGAAGAAATAAGCGACCAAGTTTAAATGAAGCCGCGATATAACTTACAAATCCGGCTAATAAAAGGGCAGAGGAGAGGAAGTATAGAATTGCATAATATTGTTTTCTGACTACTCCGTATAATAATGTAGAGATTAATAAAAAGAAACCAGCTATGGTATAATAATAAACAATTGTTCCTCCTGTTTTATAGATAGTTGATTGGTAGTTGAATGATAGCGAAATAATCAATAATGCTGTAGAAAAGCCAAGTGAAATATGGTTATACCAGGTTAAATAAGTAAATAACCGTGGGTTCGAATTATGCAGATCAGTAAACAAGATGAATACCCTGCTGCAGAAATAAAGCGCCATTCCTGTAAAGAAAGCTTCATGAATGTAACTCCAATACCTAAAGAAATCCCCCCCAAACTCCATCGAATCAAAATGAAATTCGTCTAGAATGAAGCCTAATATTATAAGAATGTAGCAAGCAAGGAAAAAATGAAGCTTGTTTTTAAGAACAATCCAAAGAATGATATTGGCAATTAATGCCAATAAAAAATAACCGATGTACTTTCCGATCAGGTAGCTATAGCCAATTTCAAAAAACATCAGCTCGTTTGTGTTTGATATATCGATAGGTGTGTAAATATTACTGGCGGTTGTACGTTTAATTTTAACCAGTAAAACTTTTGTTTGCTGTGATTTGAACTTAACATTGAATGTAATCCCCCTAACCGGAAAGCTTCTTTCAACTAAAGGGATATGCATTGAACTACTGTCAATTAAAGCTAAAGTTCCATTTTGAAGTTCAAATAGTTGGAATGCTAATCCATTATTATAGAATGAGTAGGTTATCGACTTTTCATCTGCAGAGCTGTTTTTAAGGGCTATTGCCAACCAATAATTGCATTTGCTTACGCCCATGTTAAAAGGTTGCTTGGGTGTAGGATTATTAAACTTATCGGTTTGCAGGTTTTTAAGGACTTCTTCTTCTTTAAAATTATTGCAGTCTTCGAGGTATTTATAATAATGAGTAAGGTGGAAGTTTCTTTTTGTAGCTATGTCTAAGGTGTCCAGTGGGAGTTGGGCAAAGATTTTACTGCCATGGAGTAGAAATGCCAAGCAAACAAAAAACAAACGATAGCTCATATGAATGCAAATATAGACCTATTTATTGTTTGAAAATCAATTGAACGGAAGGGAAGAGGCAAAATCAAAGTTGAAAATCATTATCAACAGTAAGAATAGGCCGATAGAGGAATTGATCATTTTTTTACTGTTTAGAGAACCGATGTAATCCACCATATGTTTCCAAATGGGTCTATAATCCCTCCGGTACGACCGTAATCTTTGGTCTCTGGCTCTACAATAGAATAACAACCGGCTTCAATGGCTCTTTTGTAAGTTACATCAGCATTGTCTACATAAATGAAAAGAGCTGATTGTCTGGAATCCCATTCCTTTGAACTATTACTGTACATAATGGTGCATTCGCCTATCATTAATTCTGCATGCATAATCGTTCTGTCATCTCTCATGGATCTGTAAGTTTCAGAAGCATCAAAAACTAACTGCATAAAAGGTAAAAACTTGGTGGCCTCATCCAATATCAGGTAAGGCATAATGCGTTGATGCCGTTCAAATAAATTGGTATTTTCCATGATTAATTATTGATCTTGATTTTATGTGTTGAGAAGCACATTTATGAGTATATCCGCGCAGAACTTGGAAGTGAGTTGGTATTATAAATGGCTTTGCCTAATAAATGTAATTTAAGGAATTATTATGGTTGTCGCTTGTTTGGTGAGGCTTGTAATTCTATTTTTTTTCAATACAGCAAACTATTTCCCTTATTAGGAACGTTTATTAACTTGCACATTCTTAAAAATCTTAAATAAATGAAAAAAATTCTGCTTTTAACACTCTCAATCATCGCATTCGTTTCTTTTGCCTTTATATCGGCAAAAAGTGATGAAGTAACTTATAAAGTTGATGTTTCTCAAACCAATGTTGTTTGGTTTGGCAAAAAAGTAACCGGAATGCATTCGGGTTCAATACAGTTATCAGAAGGGTACGTTAGGATGAAAAATGATAAGTTGGCAGGTGGAACCTTTGAATTTGATATGAAGTCAATAACGGATATCGACCTTAAAGACCCTAATTACAATGCTAAACTGGTGAATGACTTGAAATCTGATAATTTTTTTAATGTTGAAAAATTCCCTACGGCCAAGTTTGAAATTACGAAAGCAAAAAGCTTAGGTAAAAATCAATATGCCGTGACAGGAAATCTAACTGTTAAAGGAATTACTAAAGAAATTCAATTTCCTGCATTTGTTTCAGTTTCTGATAACGGCGGTGCTTTGGCTATTATCAGTAATAAGTTTAAAGTAAACAGAACGCAGTTTGATATTAAATATCGTTCTGCCAGTTTCTTTGAAAGTTTAGGAGATAAAGCCATTGATGATGACTTTGAACTCGAAATAACTCAAATGGTTGCCCGCCGTCAATAATTTTGGAAAATGGAAGAAAACGAGAAAGGCAGCTTATTACTGCCTTTCTCGTTATTATTTCAATATATTTTCCCTGTCATAAAACATTTGCCTTATTTATTCTGTAATGTATTCTCTGATTGCTTTATTAGTGGTTAGTCGTAACACAAATGATACAATAAAGTTGTTGCAACAAATAATGTTTAAACATATATTTGTATTGTCAAATTAGAAAAAAGTAAAATAACCCGATATGAAAAAGTTAACTACAGTTTTAACATTGGTTGCAGCAACCGTGTTTTTTGCATTTACAGCTCCTGAGAAAAAAGCCGATACTTACAATGTTGATGCAGCTAAAAGTACAATTGCCTGGAATGGTAAAAAAGTAACTGGTGAGCACACAGGTAATATCAAATTTGCAACTGGCAGTATTCAGTTTAATGGTAAATCAATTACCGGAGGTTCTTTAATTGTTGATATGAACTCTATCACTTGTACTGACATCACCAACCCTGATTATAACGCTAAATTGGTTGGTCACTTAAAAGCTGATGATTTCTTCGGAACAGATAAATTCGCTACTGCTAAAATTGACATTACAGGTTCTAAGTCTTTAGGTGGCGATAAATATGAAATCACAGGTAATTTAACTATCAAAGGTATTACCAAGCCAATTACCTTCCCTGCAACAGTTAAGCAAGTGAAAAATGCTTTAGTTGGTGCTGCAGATGTAACCATTAACCGTACTCAGTTCGACATTAAATACGGTTCGGCAAGTTTCTTTAACTTAGGTGATAAAGCGATCAATGATGATTTTACTTTGAAAATCTCTTTAGTAGCTGCTAAATAAGTTATTTTAAATAATTAAGCTAAGCAATGAAGCACCTCCAATTGGAGGTGCTTTTTTTTGTTTAGTCGAATGATAGTTTTTCTATTGATGTTCACTAAGATTTCTTTGTAACTTAACGCTAACCAAATATTTTATTTATGAAAAAAATATTCTCAATCGTAATTGCTTTACTGGCTACCCATATAGCAATTGCTCAGGATTTTGCTGGCAGTTTTAAAATGCTTATCAGCGGCGACGAAGTTAAACAGCCCGTTGAGATGACTTGTTATTATAAGGACCAGGCATGGGCAATGCAAATGTCTCCAGAACAAATGAAAGGTGGGAAAGTTAGGATTGTGTACGATGCCAAGACAAAGGATACTTATACACTGATGGACATGAATGGTAATAAAATGGGGTTTAAAGGTAAGGCAAAAGATATTGAGGATATGATCAAAGATAAAGCTGAGCCTAAAATAACCCAAACCAATGAAACCAAAACCATTGATGGGCATCCATGCAAGAAAGTAATTACCGAAACAGACGATTCATTAATTGATATGTGGGTTGCTCAGGATATGAATTTTAACTTGCAATCAATATTTGCTAATATGAAAAGCTCTAAGGGCGGCGGTTCATCCCGTAATATGGCTCAATACGCAAAATATTTTAAAGGCCCTTCCTTAGAGACTTTAGTAACCGATAAAAAGAAAGGAACGAAAACTACCATGCTCATTAAGGAAATAAAAAAAGGGGATATACCTGAAGGTATTTTCAGCACTGAGGGATATCAAATAATGGATAGCCCCATGGGAGGAATGGGTAAAGAGTAATTGGAGTTAATAGCATAGACCATAGTCCATAGAAATAATCCGCTAGGAGATTTTTAGGTACTATGGTCTATTGACTATGGTCTAAATCTATCTATATCACAGTAAACGATCCTTCGTTGTATTTTACTTTACCTGTGGCTTTGCTTTTAGCGTGATAGAATAAACAAGTCCAATCGTTTTCGGCGGCTAGTTTGCCATAATGTTCACGTAGTTCCATTGCTTTACGACCATCATAGTCATATTTAGCAATAAATTTGCGTAGCAATTGCTCTGGCTCTGGTAAAATATCACCACCAAAGAAAACCTTTTCTCCTTCCGATTCGATCAGATAAACCTGGTGAAACTCGCAATGCCCACCTGTAAGTTCGAAACTAATTTCATCACTTATCTTTCCATTGCCCTCAATTAGATGCAGGTTCGGCGTACGCCATAAATGCTCTAATACAGGAGCTGTATATGATTTTGATTGTTTTACCAATCCGGTTTCCATCTCTCCTCGCTGCACAAAATAATCCGCGTGTGGAAAGCTTAATTTCCAATTTCCATTCTCTTCGTACATCATTCCTCCAGAGTGATCGTAATGAAGGTGACTCATTAATACTTTGGTAATGTCATCAGGTTCAAAACCCGCTTTACGGATATTATTATAAAGCTGAAGTTCTCCATTGGCTTCACGAACACCTAATCCGGCATCCATCAGTAACAACTCGTTCTTTGTTTGGACTAAAAAAGGCTGAACATAAATGAAAAGCGATCCCGGTCGGTCTTTTGGGTTGTCAACTTCAGGGTTAAATGGAATAAATTTTTTACTTGAATCAACAGAGAAGGAACCTTCGTAAAGGGGGAATATTTTCATTAATTTGAAAATTTGTGAATTTGAAAATGAACCAGCGAGCCAAGTTAAGAAGAAGATGTGGAACTGAAGTCAATTTTCAAATTTCCACATCTTCATACCGATAGTTATCGGGACAAACTATTTAATTACTTCAAGCTCTTTGCCAACCTTAGTAAACGCGGCAATGGCTTTGTCTAAATGTTTCACATCATGTCCTGCCGAAATTTGAACACGTATACGGGCTTTTCCTTGTGGTACTACCGGATAGTAGAAGCCAATTACGTAGATGCCTTCTTCAAGCATTTTCTCAGCAAACTTTTGGGCTAAAGGAGCGTCGTAAAGCATTACCGGAACAATTGGATGCACCCCAGGTTTAATGTCAAAACCTGCTGCTGTCATTTTTTCGCGGAAATACTTAGTGTTGAATTCTAATTTATCACGTAGCTCAGTGGTCTCACTCAACATATCTAAAACAGCAATCGATGCACCTACAATACTTGGCGCAAGTGTGTTTGAGAATAAATAAGGGCGAGAACGCTGACGAAGCATATCAATGATTTCTTTACGGCCTGAGGTAAATCCTCCGGAAGCTCCGCCTAACGCTTTGCCCAAAGTGCCGGTAATAATATCAATACGTCCCATTACACCGCAATGTTCATGTGTTCCACGACCAGTTTTGCCTAAAAAGCCTGATGAATGACATTCGTCAACCATAATTAATGCTTTGTATTTATCGGCTAGGTCGGCTATTTTATCTAATTGAGCAATGGTGCCATCCATAGAGAAAGAACCATCGGTCACAATGATGCGGTGGCGCTTATCTTGTGAAGCTTTTAACTGCTCTTCAAGGTCAGCCATGTCATTATGCTTATAACGGAAACGAGCCGCTTTACATAAACGAACGCCATCAATAATCGATGCATGGTTTAATTCATCAGAAATAATAGCATCCTGTTCGTTAAATAAAGGCTCAAACACTCCACCGTTTGCATCAAAAGCTGCAGCATACAAAATGGTATCTTCGGTGCCTAAAAACTCAGAGATCTTTTTTTCAAGTTCTTTATGAATATCCTGTGTACCACAGATGAAACGCACACTCGACATTCCATAACCATGAGTGTCGATTGCCGCTTTGGCTGCCTCAATAACTTTAGGGTGTGATGATAATCCGAGGTAATTGTTAGCACAAAAGTTGATTACTTCTTTTCCTCCGGCTACGGCAATGTCAGCACCCTGAGGAGTAGTAATAATGCGTTCTTTCTTATATAATCCGGCTGCTTCAATTCCTTTTAATTCAGCCTCTAAAACTGGTTTAAGTGTTTCGTACATAACTTACAAGGGGTTATTTAGGGTAATTCAAAGGTAATAATTGCCAGTTAAATCCGTTACTATCAGCGTTTAGTATTTGAATTTCAAACTTTTTATTTGTGAATTTTCGAAAGGAACTTATTTTCTGCTGTCTAATTGATAAAAGCATAGATGAAATTTGGTTCATGGCGGCTAATCAACAGTAAATCATTAATTTCGACCAAAATTTTATTCATGCGTTTTTACATTTTCATCTGCCTAATCTTTATTGTTTCAACTGTATCGGCTGTCGCGGGCACCATTTCTGGTAAAATTACTACCTCAAATGGGGCTCCTATTCCATTTGCTAATGTATATCTGGAAAATACCACTATTGGAACTACCGCAAATGCTGAAGGATTTTACTCATTGAAAGTAAATCCTGGGGTTTATAAATTGATTTTTAAAACCGTTGGATATAAACAATTGATTAAATCGATTTCAATTACCAATGATCCTTTGGAGTTGAATGTAGTGCTTGAGCAAGAAGTTTATACATTAAATGAGATTAATGTAAGTGCCAAACAAGAAGATCCTGCCTATGAAGTAATTCGAAATGCGATCAAAAAGCGCAAACATCATTTGAACGAAGTTAAGGGGTATTCATGTGATGTTTATATTAAAGGACTGCAACGCTTGCGGGGTGCTCCAAAAAAGTTTTTAGGTGTTGATGTTGAACAAATTGGCAAAGAGATAGGTTTGGATTCGAACCGTAGGGGAATCATTTACCTTTCGGAATCAGAATCAAAGTTTAATTTTCAGCGACCTGATAATGTTCGCGAAGAAATGATCTCATCGAAAGTTAGCGGGCGAAGTAATGGGTTTAGCTTTAATCAATCTTCAGATTTAATGATCAATCTGTATGAAAACCTGGTGCAGTTCAATCAGTTAAGTCCTCGTGGAATTGTGTCGCCAATCGCCGATAACGCTCTTTTTTATTATCGCTATCGACTGGCCGGAACCGCCAATGTTGGCGATTTACTCATTAATAAGATTGAGTTGATTCCGCGTAGAAAGAATGATCCTGTTTTCCGGGGCTTTGTTTATATCATTGAAGATTCATGGCGATTGTACAGCGCTGATGTTTTGCTGACACAAGATGCTCAGATTCGAATATTGGACAGTTTAACTGTTAGCCAGCAGTATTATCCGGCAGATAGCAAGGTTTGGATGCTGGCTTCGCAAAAGTTCAGTTTTAATGGAAATGTACTGGGATTTAAGTTTGCCGGCGATTATATAGGTGTTTATAAGAATTATGACATCGACCCAAAGTTTCCAAAGAATTTCTTTAACGGAGAAGTGCTGAATGTAACCAAAGAATCAAACAAAAAGGATTCATCTTATTGGGCTCAAGCACGTCCGGTTCCTTTAACATCCGAAGAAAAAATAGATTATATACGAAAAGACAGTATAGAAACATTAAGAAAATCACCAGTTTATCTTGATTCAATCGATCGTAAGAGCAACAAGTTTAAGCCGTTGTCATTCGTGTTGGGTGGTTATACTTATCAGCAACGTTATAAAAAGCAAAATTGGCAAATCTCTCCAGTTCTGTTTGATAACCTTCAGTTTAATACCGTTGAAGGGGTGAATCTTACCTTAAGAGGCTCGTTTAGAAAAAACTATGAAAGCCGACAGACTTATAGTATTATTCCAGAAGTACGCTATGGTTTTTCCAACCAGCATTTGAATGGGAATGTACAGGTTTATTACCGCTTTGATCCGATGAAGTCAGGCTCCATTTCGCTTAAAATAGGTACAGAGGTAGTGGACTTTAACAACCAGGGTTCTATGACGCCTTTGTTCAACACTTACAATACATTGGTTTATGCTTCAAATTACCTGAAGTTATATGAACGCCAGTTTGTAACGGCCACTTTTAGTCGTGAATTAGCCAATGGTATTCAGTTTAATGCAACTGTTGATTATGCCAACCGCCTTCCGTTGGTTAATGCTAATTTTTATTCTTTTAAACCGGAGGCTGAGCGTGAGTTTACCGCAAATAACCCCTATTATGGTTTAAACAACGATCCTGCTTTTGTTAAGAATCAGGCCCTATCCTTAAATGTAGGAACCATTATTTCGTTTGGGTCAGAATACATCACCCGTCCTGATGGCAAATTTTATGTGGGTAGCAAATGGCCGAAACTTGCCTTGAATTATAAAGCCGGCTTGCCTGTAATGGGTTCAGATGTTGACTATCATTCGGTAAATGGACGTTTATATGATTCGGGAATTCGTTTGGGTTTGCTGGGAAATATAGCCTATAGTATTGGAGCCGGTAAGTTTTTAAGTAACCGGTCGACTTGGTTTATGGACTATAAACAATTTAAAGGTAACCGGGTAACATTTTATGAGGGCAGCAGCAGCAATGTGTTCCGTTTTCTAGATTATTACCAGTTTTCTACCAATGATTATTATCTCGAAGGTCACGTAGAACATAATTTCTCTGGATTTTTTATGAATAAAATTCCGTTGTTAAGAAAACTCCGACTGGAAGAGATTGTGGGTGCTAATTATCTTCAAACCGAACAATTAAACAACTATAGCGAATTGTACTTTGGATTACAGCGACTCATGTTAAGAGCCGAATTTGGCTTGTCATGGATGGGTGGAAATACCTATCAATCTGCATTTCGTCTATCGACATCATTTTAGAATTATTTAATGAAAGAATTACAAACCATTGGTTTATTAACCGTATCGAATATTTTTATGACTTTTGCTTGGTACGGACATTTAAAATTTAAGGAGATGGAGTGGAGTAAAAACCTCGGTTTGGTGGCCATTATTCTCATTAGTTGGGGAATTGCCCTTTTTGAATACATGTTTCAGGTGCCGGCAAATAAAACTGGATTTAAAGAAAATGGAGGGCCCTTTAATCTGTTACAGTTAAAAGTTATTCAGGAGGCTGTATCAATAATCGTTTTTTTGTTGTTCACCACCTTGTTGTTTAAAACTGAGAAAATTGCCTGGAATCATTTAGTTGCGTTCTCTCTTATCATTTTGGCAGTCTTTTTTGCATTTAAAAAATGGTAAAGGTGAGTTAAATTTGAAAATTCAGAAGTACAAAGAGGAGAAAGATGTTCAGTAAAGGCTTAAAGAATATAGTTCGTTTAATGAATCAGGTGATACGCGAGTTTCAAGAGGATAAAGTCATGAAACTAAGTGCCTCACTTGCTTATTATACCATTTTTTCGCTTCCGCCAATGTTGCTGGTCATCATATCGCTTTGCGATTTGTTTTATGGAAAGCAAGCCGTGGAAGGGGCGGTTTTTAGTCAAATTAGAGGCGTAGTAGGAGATAAGCCAGCCATGCTTATTGAATCGACCTTGCAAAATGTGAGTATTACTAAAAATGCATCAATTGCTACTATCATTGGTTTAGTTACTCTGTTTTTTGGAGCAACAGGTGTGTTTCATGAGATACAGGATTCTATCAATCAAATCTGGGGGCTTCGCCTCAAGCCTAATAAGGGTAAGCGTGGCTGGCTCAAATTTCTTACTAATCGCCTGCTATCGTTTTCGATGGTTATTAGTTTAGGTTTTATTCTGCTCGTTTCATTGATGCTAAACGGGTTGATAGAAGCATTTATCCATCGTTTAATGCAATTGTTGCCTGAGGGTGAGGTGTATATGATTTATTGGACCAATCTGTTTATAACATTTATAATCACCACAAGTTTATTTGCTATTATTTTTAAAGTGCTGCCCGACGCTCGCATTCACTGGAAGGATATATGGATAGGCGCTGTGGTAACAGCCTTTTTATTCATGGTTGGTAAGTTTTTAATTGGCATTTATTTAACCAATAGTACTATTTCGAATGCTTACGGTGCCGCGGGTTCCCTTATTTTAACATTGTTATGGGTGTACTATTCGGCGGTGATCTTATATTTCGGGGCCGAGTTTACACAGGTGTATGCACAAATGTTTGGTAAGGATTTGCATCCTAACGATTATGCCATGTGGATTGAGAAGCGCGAAGTGGTTTTATCAGATGCTCAGAAAGCAGCCCAAGTCATAAACAGCACTAAAAATGAATAAAGGGTTTGCCATTTATTGCCTGAACAAATAAAAAACTCACAAATAAGAAATAGCCAATTGCAAATAGAATAGTTAACAATGAGCCAAACCGATTAACGAAAGCGGAGTTCGACTGGCTTATCAACCATCCAAAAACAGGAACAAATTGCAGCGAATGGAGGCCAATGAAATGGGCGGCTCTTAAATCACCATATTGCTTGCTCCAGTTTAAATAGGCTAAACCCGGACTGCCGTCAGGTGCACCAACAGTATGAGCTAGTTGAGCTGCCATTGTAAATCCTTCAAAAGAAAACACCACGAATACAAGCATGCCCAGCCGAATTCCCCATAAGTATGGTTTTGGGAGCGTTGTCTTTTTTATAAAAAAGAGGAAGCAAATAATTAAAACAAATAGGGTGTTTATAGTAATGGCCAATCCCATGGTTTGAAAAATCATGGCATCGAATGGCGTTGAGATGTTGTAGTGTGACTTTACTCCTCTGGCCGCCTGGCCAAAAACAGCTAGTAGCTCAATGATAAAAACTATGACAGCAACCTTTGTGTATAACTTAACCGTTTTATTGTCGTGTGGTAAATAATGATTATACCATGCCATTGAGAATAAGAAAATGGCAATGGAAAGGGCAAACTTGCTGGGTTTTACCCAGACGTTTATCCCCATTAACTGACGGTGGTCGAAAAATGTAAAAACTAACGCCAGGATGAAGAGCAGTAAACAGAATAATCCCCAATAAAAGAACGTTTTATTGCGGTGTTTCAATTCGCCGAAAAGCTTTACTAAAATCATTCTTTAATTTCCAAAAGTTGAGGGGCTGCGGTTTTTTGTTTAATCATATTGTTGATGTAGTAAACTAAGAAACCAATCGGGCCAAACATAAATGTAAGCAATTGACAAATGATTAAGAGTAAAGAGTTGCCCTTGTGCTTTAATGAGTGCTCCGTAAGCATTAAGCCAATAATCAGGTCAAAAGCTAAATAATGAATCCATCCGGCCAGTAACATATTTTTATTTCCAAAAAGAGCTGAAACGTTTTCGAGTGTTGAATAGGAGTCGGGGTTCCAATTGTTAATATTGGTGGCGATAATTCCGAAGTAAGCTACTGCAAATAGTATAACGATGAAGTTGAAAACCAGTAATGAGGTTTGCTTCCATCTGGGAACAATGATCAAAAAACACCATCCAACTAAGGCTAAGGTATTGGCAATCTGAAATGCTGATGATAAGCTCATTAAATATGCTTTTTAAGTTGATGGATCGATTTTTTTTCTGAAAAGAGGTTTATAACCACTGCTGCTTTTAGCAGTATCATTTGTTGTGGTTGAAGGGGCTTCCTCAATATCGGCAGACTTAACTATAGATGCTTTCGGCTGTTCTTTTAACGGAAATTCGGCCCTAAGGTTGTTGAACCAAAACTTTTTAGAATGATCGAAGCTTTTTTCGCTCATCTGTTCATAATGATTTTTGAACTCATTATAAAGACTTGGTTTGACTGCTTTTAAAGCATCCAGATCTATTTTCTTTTTTGTAAAAAACTCTTCAAAAGTCATTATCAGAAGAAAGGATAAAATGTTGTAGCCAAAATAACAAAAACATAATTGAATTATGAATATGGTATCGATGTCAAGTTTTAAATAAAAGGAAAGGCCGGTTCTCTCGAAAACCGGCCTGTTATAAAGGTTATTGATAAGCTAATTTAAAACAGAAATTAATCTAATGATTTATTATTTAACTAGTTCTGAATGTTTCTTTAAGTTGGAGATCATGTCAGCAGTCATAGCCGATAAATCAAATTGATGATTCCAGCCCCAGTCTTTACGAGCATAAGAATCGTCGATACTCTTAGGCCACGAGTCAGCGATTGCCTGACGAGGGTCATTTTCGCTGTAGCTGATCTTGAAATCAGGAATATGCTTTTTGATCTCTTCAGCCAATTGCGTTGGGGTAAAGCTTGTTGCGGCTACGTTATAACTTGATCTAATGGCCACTTTATCACTTTCAGCTTCCATCAATGAGATGGTTGCTCTAATGGCATCGTCCATATACATCATTGGCAGTTCAGTGTTTTCTGAAAGGAAACATTCATAAGATCCGTGCTTTAATGCTTCGTGGAAGATATGAACGGCATAATCAGTAGTTCCGCCTCCAGGTTGCGATTTCCAGCTAATTAATCCTGGGTAACGTAAACTGCGAACATCCAATCCGAATTTTTGGTGGTAGTATTCGCACCAGCGCTCACCAGCTAGTTTGCTAATTCCATAAACCGTGTTAGGATCCATGGTGCAGTATTGAGGGGTATTTGTTTTTGGTGAATTCGGGCCAAATACAGCAATAGAGCTTGGCCAGTATACTTTGCTGATTTTATATTCTAGCGCATAATCTAGAATATTAATCAGTCCATCCATGTTAAGTTCCCAGGCGCGTTTTGGGCGCTGTTCTCCTGTTGCCGAAAGTAAAGCGGCTAAAAGGTAAACTTGGGTAGGCTTATATTTTGTTAAAATGCTTTGAAGATTGTCCTTGTCGAGTACATTCGAAATTTCAAAAGGTCCGGCATTCTTGAAGTCGTAATCAGGCTCTTTGATATCGGTAGCAACAACATTAGAAGATCCATGTATGTTGCGAAGGTTTGTAACTAACTCGGTGCCGATTTGGCCGTTAGATCCTATAACTACAATTGTTTCTCTACTCATAAATCGGGATTGGTAATTGCAAATGTAGCTTTTCAGGTAATACGTGAAAAGTAAATGAAAATGATTTTGTAAAGGGGCTTTGTGGCGAAATTTATTAAGGTTTCAGGTCGTTATGACGAATATTTTGTATGGTAAATTCTGTGTTTACTATCTTTAATAAAAATGAATGACTGTTCACTTTGGGGCCTCTTGATACCGAAAACTCTCTTTTTCTTCTAATTTCTAATCCCCATGATTGTTTTTTGAATTCTTTCTACTTTTTTGCTGGTCAATTTGTTCTTTTAAAGGAAGTTATGCTGTGTGGTGGACTGTAATGCTGGCATGGAGACAAAGCGAAAGCCATTGTAAGCTGCTAATGGATTCACTTTATACCCAAATGGGCGCCTATTCCTATAATGGTTATTGGGTTCAGGAGTTTGGTAAATGAATGATCTTATTAGTTGTTTAATTAAATTTCTGTGCTACTACTACTGACTTTTTATAAACATTTATTTTTCCTGAAGTGGAGAACGTTTCAATAACAATAAGGTGAGGTCCAATTAAAACTGGCTGAGATTGCTGGTCAAGACCATCCCAAATAATAGAGCCATCAGTGCCCAGTAATTCATTGTTTCTAAGTTTTTTCACCAGTTTGCCATTCCTGTTAAAAATCGAAATATTGGCCATTAAACCTACTTGGTTAAAATGATAATTTATGGCGAGTACATCCTCAACGCCGTCATTATCGGGCGATATAACATTGGAAGAAAGCGTTACTTCATCTGCATTATTATCTGTAGAAACAGTTTGCGAATTCTCATAACCGGGTGTGGCAAAGCCTGAGGTTGAGGCTGTTGAATGAAAGTTTCCGGTCTGATTTGTCGGAAATTCAAGATTGATACGTTCGAGTGAAACACCCTCAGGATTATTGATAAGCGCAAAGTGCATTTTCTCATTATAGTCGAAACGGTCTATGATTCTGTTTTCACTTTTTAAAATAACCGCCCCTTTGTCATTATTATAAGCAGGCATCGTCTTTAATTGTATTAAGGCTTTTTCGTTCTTACAGAGGTACTGCTGTTTTAGAATGTCAACATCGGCTGTTAATGCCCTGATTTCTTTAGGATGGAATAAAGAAGTAGTGTCTGAAATGGTGTAGTAAATGATCGAATCTTTTGAAGTAAGCGTCCCGATTTTGAGTTCTTTTAGATCAAGGACTTTATCGGAATGGTTAATGACTTCCACAAAATCTACTCCACCAGGTTTTGGGTTAAATAGAATTTCGTTGATTAAAATATCTCCGGGAGCAATGGTAGACGGACGCAAAAGGTTTAGTGTTGAAGGTTCTAGTTGGTTCCCATAACAATCGGATAAATTGGAAATACTTAATCGGTAGTTTTCTCCTTGCAGTAAGGGCTGACTAAAATTGATAATTAGCTGGTCAAAATAGGGGCCCGTTAGTTCAATGCTTTTAATGGGCATACTGGGCTCAAACTTGATGGTTGCATTTTTTAAAGAAATGCTATCAACAAAGGCAGAAAGCTTTGTTGTAATTGTTACGCTATCGGAAATCTGAGCAGTTATGACACTTAATTTAACCCCATTATTGCCTTCGGAAGATATAGAATTTGGCATCCCAGGAGTTCCTCCTTGTTTGGCACTGCTGGCTTTCCATTGCTGGGCCGCAGTACAAAATGCCATGGATTCATTCCGTTCTAAGGTAAATCCACCAGCCTTCTTTTCAGTATTTCTGTACCAGTCATCAGTATAGCTTATTTGATCAATGACTGTTCCTTCAGCGTTTTTTAATCCCAATGCATCCCCTGAGTTATTAAGCGATGGCCAAGGTGACAAACCTTTTGTTGAACCCCAAGCTGCATAATCGGCCGTATCAGCAATAGGGCATAATATCAAATAGGTTTTGGGTTGAATTACCCCTGATTTAAAGGTAAATGTCGTTGTGGCATCACTGTAAGTCCAGTTTTTTAATTCAATTAAACTATCGCTAGTATTGTAAATTTCAACGAATTCAGCTGTTGGAAGGTCGATCTGTGGTGACGGATCCGGAAACAGCTCAGTGAATATTATATCTCCAGGTTTTCCAGGATAAATAGGTTTCGGTTTTACCAATTCACTTATCTCGAAATCATCAAAATAGAATTGGTTACTACGAGTGGCAGTATATTTTGCTTCCACGCCAAAATGGGTACTTATTATATGAGTAAGGTCGGTTGCGGTTCCCTCACTTACAAAATCCTGTTGTTCGGGCATTCTTGTTTTCAACTCAAATAATCCTGCTTCGGTACGGGTTACTTCTATTTCAGCTTCTAAAAGGTTTAAGTCTTTTCTTGTTTTGGATGGTCCGTCAATGATTTTTGAAATGGAACTGCCTGTTTGTTTGAATAGATCATAAGAATCGGTCGAGCCATTTTCGCCAATTTGAACAAAATAGCCGTTGAGGGGTTTGTTAAGATCAGCTTGGTCTGCCATAAGATAAACCCTTGCCTGGTTGGAACTGGAAGGATTGAAACTTAGTTTAACCGAGAACTTCCATTTAGTATTAAGAGAACTATTGCTTTCGGTACTTAGATAAACCTGCGCAGTTGCAGAATTGCTTTTTGTTTGCAGTTGTTGACCGGTGTTTATGAACCACGCATCAATGTTGCCATTCCATTGCGGATTTGATGATAAATTGCCATCGGCGAAAGAATCTTTTAATTGTGAATAGGAGTTCAGGTATAAAAATGACAATAAAATGCATAAAATGTTTTTCATAATTGGTAATATTGCGGGAAAGATGTTTAATGAAAATATCGAATTAAAAAAATTTAAACAATAGTTAAATGAAAGTCGCAGTAGTAGGTGCCACCGGTTTGGTAGGTACAAAAATGTTACAAGTATTGGCGGAAAGAAATTTTCCTGTTTCTGAATTGATCCCGGTAGCTTCGGAGAAGAGTGTAGGTAAGGAAATCGAGTTCAAGGGTAAGAAGTTTAAGGTTGTTTCAATGGAAACCGCTATTGCGATGAAACCTGAGATTGCTATTTTCTCTGCTGGCGGAAGCACTTCAACAGAGTTTGCTCCTAAGTTTGCTGAAGCAGGTACAACTGTAATTGATAACTCATCAGCTTGGCGTATGGATCCTACAAAAAAACTAGTGGTTCCAGAAGTTAACGCCAATGTATTGACCAAAGAAGACAAAATCATCGCAAACCCTAACTGTTCAACCATTCAAATGGTAGTAGCATTAAAACCTTTGCATGATAAATATAAAATTAAGCGTGTTGTGGTATCAACCTATCAGTCGGTTACTGGTACTGGTGTTAAAGCTGTAACGCAGTTGATGGAAGAACGTCAAGGTATTAAAGATGGTACTAAAGCGTATCCATACGAGATCGACTTGAATGTAATTCCTCAAATCGATGTTTTCCTTGAAAACGGTTATACCAAAGAGGAAATGAAAATGATCAAGGAAACTAACAAGATCATGTGCGATGATAGCATTAAAGTGACTGCAACCACTGTTCGTATTCCGGTAATGGGTGGCCACTCAGAGTCTGCTAACGTTGAGTTTGCTACTGATTTTGATTTGGATGAGGTAAAGCAACTTTTAGCTAAGGCTCCGGGTATTGTTTTGGTTGATGACATTGCTAACCTGCAATATCCTATGCCTAAAGATGCACACGATAAAGATGAGGTGTTTGTAGGTCGTTTACGTCGTGACGAGTCACAGCCGAATACCTTAAACATGTGGATCGTTTCAGATAACTTGCGTAAAGGGGCTGCTACCAATGCAGTTCAAATCGCTGAATACTTATTGAAAAGTGAATTAGTTTCAGCTGGTTCGGCGGTTGTTGCTTAATCAGTTATTGTAAATATTTTTAAAGCGCTGAAGTGAAAACTTTAGCGCTTTTTTATTTTCCGAAGTAATTAAAGAAATACTTGGTACAAATTCTATTTTTGCTTTAAGGATACAAATGGCGGTTAATTAGTATACCCGCAGATGTAAAACATAATGATCGACTTCTTCAGCATAAAAAATATTTGGTTTACAGTATGGGGTTATCCCATGAGCCACATCGAATTTTGGGGAACTATTGCGGGTGCCATTGCAGTTGCTCTCTCATCCAAGGCTAATGTGTGGAGCTGGCCTCTGGGTTTAATCAATGTGATCCTTTTCTTTTTTGTTTTTTACCAGGTACAACTGTACCCCGATATGCTGCTGCAAGTGTTTTTCTTTGTGACCAACGTTATAGGTTGGTGGCATTGGACTCACCCAAAACCTGAACAAGCCGATAAAAAGAATGAATTGAAGGTTAGTTTTACATCTGCTAAATGGTTGCTAATATTATCAGCGACAGGTATGGCCGGCACTTTTGTATTGGGGCAAATGGCGCAAAACCTTCATACCTGGTTGCCTGGTATATTTAGTCAGCCAAGTGCATTCCCTTACCTCGACTCTTTTGTGCTGGCTTTTAGTGTGATCGGTACTTTTATGATGATTGAGAAGAAGATAGAATGTTGGCTGTTATGGCTTGGAGTTGATGTTTTATGTACCTATATCTATTATATTAAAGGTGTAAAGTTAATTGCTGTTGAGTATTTTGTTTTTTGCATTATAGCCGCTTTTGGTTACTGGTACTGGGTCAAAGAATATCGATCGTATAGTAATCAACCCGAAGCCGTTACAAACTAGCTGATATTGGAATCTGAACAAATTGCAACTGTAAAAAGAATATGTATTTATGGACCTGAAAGCACCGGGAAAAGCACCTTGGCAGCTTATCTGGCTTATAAGTTTCAAACTGTATATGTTCCTGAAATAGCCCGCGACATGATCAGCTCGAATGACTTTAACCTCGATGATATTCTTAAAATAGGCAGAGCTCAAACAGCAGCTGTATTAGAGAAAACATCGCAGGCTAATCGATTCTTGTTTTGCGATACTGATTTAATTACCACTCAAATTTATTCTGATCATTACTTGGGCGTAATTCCGGAAGAGTTATACCAGCTAGAGAAACAGGTTGTGTATGATGCTTACTTTCTAACAAGTATCGACGTGCCATGGGTGCCCGATGGTTTAAGAGACTTATGGTATAATAGGGAGGAAATGTTTGAGAAGTTTAAGAAGGAACTTGAAAAACGAAATATAACCTATTATTTGGTGGTGGGACGTGATTTCAGAGAACGTCAGCTGTTTGTGGTGAATAAACTGCGCGAACTTTTTGGATAAAGAATCAGCAATTAGCTTTTAGGTACTATTCTTCTGCCTAAAAGCCAATTGCTGACCTAAACTATAAATACCTTTCTTTAATAATATTTTCGTGATGCTTAGTATGACCCGCAATAATGAATCCCATAGCTAATGCCGTACAAGTTTGACTACTGCCAATTCCTTTACGGTTTAATTCATCATTACTAAGCGAATTAAATAAGCTTAGGGTGGCGTTTCTTACCGTTTTAAATTCATCAACAATACTATGCAAACTACGTTGGTTTGCATTGCCAAATTCCACAAATTCGTTCTCGTCAAAGCTTGGCAAAGGAGTAGTATCATTTCTGGAAAATCGTAAAGCTCTGTACGAGAAAATACGTTCCGCATCAGACAAGTGTTGAAGTAACTCTTTCAATGTCCATTTATCTTTTGCATAAGCAAATTCAGCCTTTTCATCTGGTAGGGTATCAATAAAGTTTAAAAACTCTTCTGTGCTTTTTTGCAATGCTAATTTTACTTCATTCTCTTCAACCAAAGAAATGTAATGGTCGAAATACTGCGGGTATGTTCCTGCTGCCGGTCTCATAATGGTTTATCGTTCTTTGCTCAAAGATAGAATTTGAGCCCCTAAAGAAGAATAGATTTTGATAAGATTTCAATCAATATTATTATCTATTTTGCAGATAATTGGATTAAAAAGGTTCTAAAGCAATGATCTCTATCATTACAGCGGTTACAGTTTTTTTGGTGCTAAGGTTTTGTGTTACGCTTTTTAACTTTATGTCGAAGCCTGTTTTGTCTAAGTACGCACGTAATTACAATGAATTTGTTTCCATCCTAATTCCAGCTCGTAATGAAGGCGATAATATCCTGAATGTACTTTCATCTATAAAGAATCAGGATTATAAAAACTATGAGGTGCTAATTTATGATGATAACTCAACCGATAATACAGCTGCCTTAGCCGAAACCTTTGCAAAAAACGACAGCCGATTTAAAGTGTTTAAAGGTGAAGAGCCGCCTAAGGGATGGTTAGGAAAAAACTATGCTTGCCACCGTTTGGGGCTCGAAGCAAAAGGTGAGTTTTTGCTGTTTATCGATGCCGACGTTATTTTGCACGATCGTTTAATCGATAATGCGCTGCATCGCATCAAGGTGTTTAAACTATCCCTTATTTCTCTTTTTGTCAATCAAAAAATGCATACACTGGGCGAGCGACTAGTGGTTCCGCTCATGAATTATGTTTTACTAACCCTTTTGCCTCTACGACTGATATCGTTAAGCAAATGGGCGGTTTTTTCTGCTGCAAGTGGGCAGTTTATGTTTTTCGATGCAAAAAATTACCGAAAGAGTTTATGGCATGAACAGGTTAGGCGTGTTCCGGTAAGCGAGGTTGAGATCATGAAACTTCTTAAGCAGTCGGGTTATAGAGGAGAGGCTTTATTGGCGAATGGTTTTGCGGATGCCCGCGCTTATACATCGTATCCTCAAGGTATTTCGGGCTTGAGTAATAAGTTGTTGGCCGGATTTAATTATAGCGTGATAAGCCTGCTTATCTTTTTGTTCCTGGTGTTCTTTGGATATAGCATTTTACTGCTGATTCCTAAGTATGAGCTGTTGGGCGTTGTTATTTTTTTGATAGTTGGCATGCGTTACATGGTTTCATTGCTTAGTAACCAAAATGTGCTGCTTAATTTTATTCTGCATCCGCTTCAAATTATCACTTTGGTTATTATAAGCATTTTATCTATCCATAAATATCTAACTAAAACCTTGATATGGAAAGGGCGGAATATTTTACGTTAATGGAATTGTGAATAGTTTTTAACTTTGCAGCAACAGAATATTAAATATGCTCAATTTAAAGGTTGATATAGATAGAGAATCGGGTTTTTGCTTTGGAGTTGTTTATGCCATTGATATGGCCGAAGAAATACTTGATGACCAAGGGTATTTGTATTGCCTGGGTGACATTGTGCATAATGATGAGGAGGTTACTCGTTTAAAAAATAAGGGACTACGTATCATTAATCATGATGATATGAAAGATCTTTATAACGAAAAAGTGCTGATCCGGGCTCATGGCGAAGCTCCCGAAACATATCGACTGGCCGTTGAAAATAATATACAGCTGATTGACGCTTCTTGCCCGGTAGTATTGAAACTTCAAAACCGTATTAAAAACACCCACGATGCCGATGAATCGATTTTGATTTATGGTAAGCACGGCCATGCGGAGGTAATTGGTTTACATGGGCAAACAGATGGGAAAGCATTGGTGTTCCAGGATATATCTGAATTAGACAATGTTGAACTCCCAAAGAAATTCTCATTATATAGCCAAACCACAAAGAGTACCGAGAATTTTTATAAAATTAAAAATGAATTGCTTGCAAGAGGCTATGATGTAAAAGCGAATGATACAATTTGCCGTCAGGTTTCTAACCGCGATAAGGATTTGCCTGCTTTTGCTTCAAAGTATGACAAGATAATATTCGTTTCTGGTAAAAAATCTTCAAACGGTAAAGTCTTGTTTGAGGTTTGTCGCAAAACTAATCCTAATACCTTTTTTATTTCCTCTGTTAATGAAATTGATACTGCTTTATTTCAATCGGGTGATTCGATTGGTATAGCTGGGGCCACTTCTACCCCAATGTGGCTAATGGAAGATGTTAAGAGGGCACTCGAAGCGCTTTAGTTATATTTAGTCGATTGTTTTTTTCAAAACTTCAAACAAATTATTTTGTAATGTGTTTTGTTGTTTGAAGTTTTGCAGCACTTATGATTCAACTTAAACACTATTTTATCTTTTTATTATTTCTTGTATTTTCAATTAAAGCCTTTGCTCAAAATGGGACTATTAAAGGTATTGTTAATGATGTATACACTAACGAGCCTTTAGCAGGGGTAACCATTACTATTCAACGAATAAATCAAACAGCGGTTACGGATAGTGCTGGACATTATTCAATTTCAAACCTTCCTCCAGGGTTATATAATCTTTCTGTTTATTTCTTAGGATATAAACCTAAATCCGTATCGGAAGTGCAAGTGACAAACTCTCGCGCGGCTTTAGTAAACATCGTATTGGAAGCTGATGCTAAAAGCTTGGGAGAAGTAGAAGTCAGAGCCAGCTCATACAAACCGGATGAAACACCACTTTCATTACGAACTATTGGTGTTGCTGAGATTAAAAGAAATCCTGGTGGTAACCGCGATATTTCTAAAGTTGTGCAATCTTTGCCTGGTGTGGGTCAACCGGTGAGCTTTAGAAACGATATTATTATCAGAGGAGGAGCGCCAAATGAAAATCGATTTTACCTTGATGATATTGAAATTCCAAATCTCAATCATTTTACTACTCAAGGCTCATCAGGTGGGCCAGTAGGAATGATTAATGTTGATTTTATTAATCAGGTTGATTTTTACTCTGGGGCTTTTCCTGCTAACAGGGGCAATGCCTTAAGCTCAGTATTCCAGTTTAAACAAAAAGATGGGCGTTCTGACAGGCAAGCCGCATCATTTACAATTGGTGCCACCGACCTTGCTGTTTCAGCAGAAGGCCCAATTTCAAAGAAAACAACTTATTTCGCTTCCATTCGTCGCTCGTATTTGCAATTTCTGTTCAAAGCTCTCGATCTGCCATTTTTGCCAACCTATAATGATCTTCAGTTTAAAATTAAAACAAAGATCGATTCCAAAAATGAAATCTCGTTTTTGGGCTTAGGAGCTATTGATCGTTTTAAACTAAATACGCAGGCAAATGATACTGAAGCCAAACAGTACATATTGGCTAATCTTGCGACTAACAAGCAGGATAATTATACTTTAGGAGTAGCTTATAAACATTTCAGAGCGAAAGGATTTACCACAGTTGCCTTAAGCCGAAATTATTTGAATAATACGACCGTTAAGTATTTTGATAATAATGAAGACCTGCCTAAAAAGATTGATTATGGCTCAACAGAAGCTGAAAATAAGCTGAGGGTAGAGAACGCGGACAAGTATGAAGAGTGGAAAATTTCTTATGGAGCTAATTTTGAAACAGCCCGTTACACCACTGATACTTACAATCTCACTCCATATAGTGAAACCGTTAATTACACATCTAAGCTTAATATTTTAAAATATGGTTTCTATGGGCAAGTTAGTAGGGGCTTTTTTAATGAGAATCTGACTCTTTCAGTCGGCGTGAGGGGCGATGGAAGCGACTTTTCAGCATTAACAAGCAATCCATTTAAGCAACTTTCCCCACGTTTTTCGGCTGCTTATAACCTGACATCATCCTTAAGCATTAATTTTAATACCGGTTTATATTATCAATTACCAGCCTATACGGTATTGGGATATCGAAATCCAGATGGAAATTTGTCTAACAAGAGTGTAAAATACATTTCTAGCTATCACACAGTTTTAGGTCTTGAGTATAATACAAATGCCAACCTCAGGTTTACCATAGAAGGGTTTTATAAGCAGTATTACAACTATCCTGTTATAGCGTTTCAGGGTGATACAGTAAATCTGGCTAATTTGGGAGGTGATTTTGGTGTGGTGGGTAATGAGCAAGTAATTGGACTGAAGGGTGGACGCTCATATGGTTTGGAATTTTTAGCCCAGCAACGTTTAAATAAAGGTTTTTATGGAATTGTAGCGATAACCCTTGTACGAAGTGAATTTAAAGATAAACATGATAATTATGTTCCTTCAGCATGGGATAGCCGATATATATTATCTCTTACAGCAGGAAAAGTCTTTAAGCGTAATTGGGAACTAGGAGCAAAACTCAGGTTTTCAGGAGGAGCCCCTTATACTCCGTATGATGTTCCCTTTTCGGCTGAGAAAACAAATTGGTTGATTTACCCTCAGGGAACATTTGACTACGATCAATTAAACACGCTTCGTCTAGGTAATTTCTACCAGTTTGATCTAAGATTGGACAAGAAGTATCCGTTTAAAAAATGGAACCTAAACTTCTATGTTGATATTCAGAATATTACCAATAATGTTTATAATGGTGTGCCATATCTAGATGTTGTTAAAGATGTTAATGGGGCACCGGTTACTGATCCTACTGACCCAACCAGGTGGCAAATGAAATCGGTGAATAATGAATCCGGAAACATTGTTCCTACATTAGGTGTTATTTTAGAACTCTAGAACCTGAAATATTAAGTACTTTTGGCCCCGTAATTTCAAGGGCCATTTTTTTTTGAATAGTTGATGAAAAGTAAAAAAGGAATACTGCTGATAAATTTGGGAACTCCTGATAGCCCTTCTACGGCTGATGTGCGTAAATATTTGGATGAGTTTTTATCGGATCCAAGGGTAATTGATCTGAATCCAATTGGAAGATTCTTTTTAGTGAAAGGTATTATCTTACCAATGCGATCTCCTAAATCGGCAGCTACTTATCAGAAAATCTGGACAGAGAATGGTTCTCCATTAATGCATTATACTATTAGGCAGAAAGAGCTTTTAGCCGAACGGTTGGGTGATGATTATATGGTTGAATACGCCATGCGTTATCAAAGTCCTGGCATTGAGAAAGTATTAGAGCGTTTTCGAAAAGCTAAAATTTTTGATATTAAAGTTATTCCCCTGTTTCCGCAATATGCCTCAGCTACCACAGGATCGGTACATGATATGGTAATGGCCTTGGTTAAAAACTGGCAAATAATACCTCAAATTGAATTTGTAAACAGTTTTCCTGATCATCCGGTAATGATCGATGCGTTTGCCCAATTAGGCAGTAAATACGATATCTCAGCTTATGATCATGTGCTATTCAGTTTTCATGGATTGCCGAAACGTCAATTGGTAAAAGCAGATCCAAGCGCTTGTCACTGTCAGCAGGTCGAAAACTGTTGCGCCAAAATAAACGTAAACAATCAATATTGTTATAGTGCGCAATCGCATTTAACAGCTCGCTCAATTGCACAAAAATTAAACATTCCTCAAGATAAATATTCTATCTGTTTTCAATCCCGACTTGGGAAAGATCCTTGGGTAGAGCCCTATACCAGCGATGTGATAGCTCATTTAGCTAGGGAAGGGAAAAAACGGTTATTGGTGTTTTGCCCGGCATTTGTTGCCGATTGTTTAGAAACTACTTATGAAATAGGAGTGGAATATGATGAAGAATTTAAGCATTTAGGAGGTGAGAAAGTTCAGCTGGTAGAAGGACTGAATGACCATCATCGATGGATAGATGCCTTGGAAGATATCGCCCGAAACTAAATCTGAGAGGAATAAGGTGTAAGCCCAATTATTGAGCTTACACATCTGCTGTATCTTCGGTATTGGCGTTTATTTGTTTGTTTAGCTCAACCAAGCGCTTTTTCATTTCATTTATCACCAATACACCGTATTCTTTCATTTTTTTGATGAATGATTCCATTTGCTGTGAATCACGTATTTCGCTAATCAGCATCGTTTTGGCATCTTCAAATCCCTTTTTAAATGGCCCCATATTCATCATTTCCATCAGCGGGGTATGCTTGTGATTCGTTTCCCGAATGCCATTCAAATCATTTCTACGTAAAAAGGTCTCGTAATTACCGGTAAGCTCATTTACCGAATCAATTGCAATTTCAAGAAACTCGCGTAGAAAATCAGGATTGTCTTCTGTTATTTCTAAGATCTTTGAAAAATCAACCACCTCTTTATTCATTGTTTCTTGCTGAATTTGAATGTCTGAAAACGTCTGATTTTTATTTAAACATTTTACAATTGTTAAATATAAATCATGCGGGTCAAATGGTTTGGTAAGATAAGCATTCATACCAACATTGTAAACTCTGTCGCGCACTTCAACAAGAGCTGCGGCTGAAAGCGCAATTATTGGCAGTGTGCTATATTTCTCACCTTCAAATGAGCGTATGTTTTGAGTAGCCTGATATCCATCCATTTCTGGCATTAGCAAATCCATTAGCACAATGTCAAAATCATGCAATTGTACCATTTCTATTGCCTGTCGTCCGTTGTTGGCAAAGTAAACTTCTGCATTCCATTTTAATAAAAACTTCTCGATCACTATCCTATTAGTGGAGTTGTCCTCTACTACCAGAATTTTAACGTCTTGCAATGAAGGCTTTCCCACCGAATCAGAGTTGCCAATAGTTGAAATCGATTTTCCCTTGTATTTCTTTTGGCGTAGGGTAAAGTTGAATGTCGAACCCTTATCTTTTTCGCTTTTTACCTGAATGGAACTGTTCATCAACTCCAATAAGCGTTTGGTAATTGCAAGGCCTAAACCGGTACCTCCAAATTTCCGGGTAGTTTCGGAGCTGGCTTGAGTAAAGTGCTCAAAAATAATATCGAGCTTATCAGGAGGAATGCCTATGCCTGTGTCCGAAATTTCGAAATAAAGGTCGGCGAAATCTCCATCACATTGCAACTGTTTTACTTTAATTGTTACAGCACCACTTTCTGTAAACTTAATGGCATTGCCAATAAGATTGCTTAAAATTTGTGATAAACGTGCTGGGTCGCCAATTACTAACTTGTGGAAAGCATCAACAATTTCCATTTCAAGTCTGATACCTTTTAAATCCGATTGGTATAAGAACGAGTTGTAAATGTGGTCTAAAAGGTCCTCAAGGTTATATGGAATGTTTTCAAAGTCAATAACGGTCGATTCTATTTTGTTGTAATCGAGTATATCGTTAATTAAGGTCAAAAGGTTTTCAGAGGAGAATCGAAGGGTTTCGAGTTTTTCAAGTTGAGCATCCTGAGTGTTCTCGTCCAATAGCAAATGAGTCATTCCGATTACGGCATTTAAAGGTGTCCTTATTTCGTGGCTCATAGTTGAAAGAAACTGGGACTTTATAGCGGCGGCATTCTCAGCTTTTACTTTAGCTTCAATAAGTTCCTGTTCAAACTTTTTGATGTGTGTAATATTCTTTCCGAACATTGCAGCACCAATTACTTCATGGTTTTCACTGTAAATGGGGTTGAAAGAAGTTTCGTAATACACTTTCTTCCCTTCAACATTAAATTCGTTCTGTTGAGTGAATCGTTCTCCAGTAAAGGCTCGCTGATACAAAGTGCCCCAAAGTTCATAATCCTGTACACTAAAGTCGGATCGATATGCTTTTTCCTGATTCATGTCAACGCCATAAATCTCTTTCAATCGTTTCCTGAATGCGTTATTGGCTGTTATCAGTTTATGAGTTGTGTTAATCGACCAGATAGGCTCATCAATATTTTCAATCAAGGCCATCAAATTCGATTCGTTTTGTTTGATGGTTTGCGCTATTTTCCGTTGCTCGGTTATATCATTAGCAAAGCATATGTAGCCAATTAATTCGCCGAAATTATCGTGAATAGCACTGATATTGAGTGTAACAGGTAATTGATGGCCGTTTTTGTGAATAAAATGACATTCAAACTCACAAGGCATATTGAGTTTGGCCTTTATTGTGAAGGCTTCAGATAATGGAACCTCAATTCCCAGTTCTCTTGAAAAACGCTCCGCAAGTTCAATGCGCTCCAGCGGTAATGTTATCCGGTTGCAGGTTTGGTCGTCGAGCATTTCTTCCGCGCGATAGCCTAAAATTCGTTCAGCAGATTTATTGAAAATTTTAGTATTGTGATGCTCGTCTGTAACTATTACAGCATAACCTGTATTGTCAAGAATGGCCTTTTGAAGTTGAGCCATCTCATCAATTCGCTGTTCGTTTATTTTTTGTTGAGTGGTTTCAATGCCGTAAATTGTCACCCCTTCCACCTCATTGTTAGAAATGATTGGGGTAAATGCATATTGAAAGAATTGCTTTTGGCCATTGAATTCCATGGCTAACTCTTCCGAAAAATATACTCCGTTTAGCGCCTTGTCATAAAGGTCTTTCCATTTGTGATAGTAAATGCTGTTTGACAAGTGAGTTAAAAGATTGTAGCCTTTTAAAGGAGTAAATTGATGGGTTTTTTCAAAATGCTTCAGGTATTTGTGATTGGAGGTGATAAAGCGGTAGTCACGGTCCACAGACCAAACTAATGCATCAGTATTTTCAAGCAAAGTAGTTAAATCGGCCTCTTTTTGCTTTAGTTTTGATTCTAAGCGTTTCTTTTCGGTTATATCCTGAATAATTCCAGAGAGCTTATAAACTTTACCCTTCTTATATTCTGGCTGCCCTGAAATTCTTATGATGATCTTATGGTTTTTAGCGGTTAAATATTCAAGCTCAATGTCAAAGGGTAAGCCAGTGTTTATCGACTCTATAGAGGCATTGATCAATTGTTCATTACTATTACCGGTATTTCTTTTGATTGGAAAATAGCTGTCGATGTTGGCGTCAGGAGAAAGTTCAAATATTTTATAAGTTTCTTCTGACCAAAGAATTTTGTTTTGCTCAAGATCATATTCCCAGCTTCCTAAATGAGCAATGCTTTGCGAGATGCGCAAAAAATCTTCGCTTTTTTTCATGCCAGCTTCTTGCTGATTTCTAATCAGGTCGATTTGGTTTAGCCGGTTGGCGGCCATAATAATGGCAGCTACTGATAAAATGATTACCGAAATGGTGATGATAATGATGCTGATGCCATAGGGTAAAAAGTTGTAAAAGTTACTTGCAAAGCGTAGTAGTAATAAGAAAATTGGAATAAGTACTGCATTAGGAACGAGTCTGCGTGCTATTTTGCCTCCCTGAAGCTCGGATGATAATATTCTTACAAATCCATGATTGGGATGAACGAATAAAAAACCAAAGCCTAAAAATGTATACATTATGGAGGTGTTTAACGCCATTGGCGCGAAATAAAGGAGTTTTAAAAAGCTGTTAAATTGGAACACAAATCCAAGCAACCGAGTGCTTCCAATAATAATTACCATTGAAAGTAATGTTTGTACCGCTCCTGTAAACTTGCGAGCCAGCATCATTGGAACTGCACATACGAATAACATTAAACAGGTCAAGCCTGCAGGTGATATTAGTATTACCTCCGAACCTTGTAGAGTGGCACTGCTAAGTAAGTAATCTTCGATATAAAGCGTGCTCTTATAATATTGTATTACGTTGTAAATTACAATAGAGGCGATCACCAACAGACCACCGCTTACAACGGTTTTCTTTGAAATGGAATAAGGTTGTTCTGTTGCCAATATGAGTAAAATAACACCTAATGTGGCTAAAGAGATTGCCGTTGTAGGCTTCATTGGAGCATAATCAGCAATTACAGAACTTAGAATTGTAATTTTTGCATACCAGCCTATAATCGCCAATGTCGAGACAATAATTGAAGTTATAGCAGCAAACCGTGCAAAGTTAATAAACTGTATTTTTGAGTTGGTTGAGTTTGATTCCATCCGCAGCACTTACAATAATTAATTAGCAGAAAGTATAGTAAGATGGCTAAGATATATAAAAATAAAAGTATTCAAAGCCATAAGGTGTTGAAAATAATGCCAGTTACAATTGGTTTAGTTTTGGGACCTTAACTATAAACCAGGATTAATAAAATAGCAACAAAAAATAGCTTAACAGTTATGTAGACAGGGCTTGCAAAGATATTTAAGTATATTCGCAGCCGATTTAAAGCAAAGCAAAAACCTAATTTAGATGAAGATAGCAGTAATAGGAACAGGCTACGTAGGTTTAGTAACAGGAACATGTTTAGCTGAAACTGGCAACAATGTAATTTGTGTTGATATTGACGCAAATAAGGTTGGCAAAATGCAGGAAAGCATTGTTCCATTTTATGAGCCTGATCTGGAAAGCTTATTTAAGCGAAATATACATAATGGCACTTTATCGTTTACTACCAATCTTGAGGAGGCGGTTAATGAATCATTGATTATTATTCTGGCACTGCCCACTCCTCCAAGTGAAGACGGATCTGCTGATCTTTCATACGTATTGAATACCGCAGAAGCAATCGGGAAGTTAATGACCAGCTATAAGATTATAGTTAATAAAAGCACAGTTCCGGTTGGTACAGCTGATAAGGTTCGTGAAACGGTTGCTAATTATACCAAGCATAACTTTGATGTGGTTTCAAACCCTGAGTTTTTACGCGAAGGCGTTGCTGTAAACGACTTTATGAAACCAAGCCGGGTAATTGTTGGAACCCGTTCTGAAAAAGTGAAAAAAATATTCTCTGAATTGTATGCTCCATATATGCGTCAGGGCGAACGTTTGATTTTTATGGACGAACGTAGTGCCGAGTTGACCAAATATGCTGCTAATGCGTTTCTGGCAACTAAAATTTCATTCATGAATGAGATGGCAGGCTTATGTGAGATATTGGGCGCAAATGTTGAGGAGATTCGTAGAGGAATAGGAATGGACGATCGCATAGGTAAGCAGTTTTTATACGCAGGTGTTGGTTATGGAGGAAGCTGTTTTCCGAAAGATGTTCAGGCCTTGGCCAAAACTGCAATTGAAATTGGGGGTGATTTTCGCATTGTTGATGCAGTAATGAAAACTAACTATGCACAACGTGAAAAGTTTCTGGATAAAATCATTAATTATTTTGGAGCCAATCTAAAAGGTAAGAAATTAGCCTTTTGGGGACTTGCCTTTAAACCCGAAACAGATGATTTGCGTGAAGCCCCAGCTTTATACCTTATTGAAGAGTTACTGAAGGAAGGTGTTGAAATAGTAACGTATGATCCGGTTGCCATGGAAAATACTAAAAAACAATTAGGGGATAAGATTGGGTACGCTAAAAATCAATATGAGTGCTTAGAGAAAGCCGATGCATTGGTGATTGTTACTGAATGGAAAAACTTCCGTAACCCTGATTTCGATCAGATTGCAGAAAAGCTTAATGATAAAGTAATATTTGACGGACGAAATCTATATAACTTAGAGCGTATGCAAGAATTAGGCTTTTATTATAACAGTATTGGCCGACAGCTTGTTCAACCTAAAACTTCTAATTAATCAAAGTAAATTTCTATGAACAAAGTACTTGTTACCGGTGGTACCGGATATATTGGATCACATACTGTAGTTGAGTTAATCAATGCAGGTTATGAAACTGTAATTGTTGATAATTTGAGCAATTCGGAATTGTTCATTCTCGATCGAATTGAACAAATTACTGGAGTAAAGCCAAAATTTTATCAAATAGATCTTTGTGAACGGGAAAAAGTAGTAGAGTTGTTTAAGGCTGAAGGTAATATTGATGCAGTGATTCACTTTGCTGCATTTAAGGCAGTTGGTGAGTCGGTTAAAGAACCATTAAAATATTTCAGAAATAACAATCTATCACTGATTAATTTGCTTGAGGTTATGAGTGAAGTGAACGTAAATAACGTCGTTTTTTCTTCTTCAGCAACTGTTTACGGGCAGCCTGATGTTTTGCCGGCCACCGAATCTACTCCTTTCCAAAAGGCATTATCGGCTTATGGAAGTACCAAGCAGATGGGAGAAGAGATGCTTGAAAAAGTATCAGCAGCAACAGCCATTAAATCTATTGCCTTGCGTTATTTCAATCCTGTAGGGGCGCATAAAAGTGCTTTGATTGGGGAGTTACCAGTAGGTATTCCGAATAATTTAATGCCATTTGTAACACAAACCGGAATTGGTAAGCGTGAACAATTAACCATTTTCGGAGCTGATTATTCAACTCCTGACGGCACTTGTATACGCGATTATATTCATGTGGTAGATCTTGCAAAGGCTCATGTGAAAGCCTGTGAGCGTTTATTACAAGGTAAGGCAGAAGAGAGTTATGAAGTGTTTAATTTGGGTACCGGCAAAGGAACAACTGTATTGGAAATTGTAAATGCTTTTGAAAAGGTTACAGGACAAACGTTGAAGTATAAAATTGGTGAGCGTAGAGTAGGGGATGTTGAATCTCTTTACGCTGAAACTAAGTTGGCCAATAATAAATTGGGATGGAAAGCAGAGTTAGGCCTTGATGAAATGCTTAGTTCCGCTTGGGCCTGGGAAGTTAAGTTACACGAAGGAATTGTAAACGCTTAAGTAAGTTTATTATAGACATAATAAAAACCATGAAGAAGATTTTAATAACAGGTGGAGCTGGGTTTATAGGCTCGCATGTTGTCCGTCTGTTTGTAAATAAATATCCTGATATCAATATTTATAACTTGGATAAACTTACCTATGCTGGTAACTTATTGAATTTGGCGGATATTGAACAAAAAGAAAACTATCATTTTGTAAAAGGTGATATAATTGACGCATCATTTATTAATGAATTATTCGAAACTGAACAGTTTGATGCAGTAATTCATTTAGCGGCCGAGTCACATGTTGATCGTTCTATAGAAAGTCCTTTGGATTTTGTGATGACCAACATTATTGGAACGGTAAACCTGTTAAATGCCGCAAAAAAAATATGGGGGCCTTCATTAGGGAAATCGATGACTGATAAACGCTTTTATCACGTTTCAACTGATGAGGTTTACGGTTCGTTAGGTGAAACCGGAATGTTTACAGAGACTACAGCATATGACCCGCATAGTCCTTATTCAGCCTCAAAAGCCAGTTCAGATCATTTTGTTCGTGCGTATGGCGATACATATGGACTTCCGGTTGTTATCTCAAATTGCTCCAACAATTATGGACCTTATCATTTCCCGGAAAAGTTAATTCCGCTTTGTATCAATAACATCAAGAATAATAAACCTTTGCCAATTTATGGTAAAGGTGAAAATGTTCGCGATTGGTTATTTGTTGAAGATCATGCGCGTGCAATTGATGTTGTTTTCCATTCGGCTGCAAATAATAGTACCTATAACATTGGTGGCCACAACGAATGGAAGAACATTGATGTAATTCGTTTGCTTTGCAAAATCATGGATAAAAAGTTGGGTCGTGCCGATGGGACTTCTGAACAGTTGATCACTTTTGTTAAAGATCGTGCCGGCCATGATTTACGTTACGCTATCGATTCGACAAAACTTCAGAATGAATTAGGCTGGAAACCTTCACTGCAATTTGAGGAAGGCCTTGAGAAGACAGTTGATTGGTATTTGACTAATGAAGAATGGCTGGAACGGGTAACTTCAGGCGCTTATCAGGATTACTACAATAAGCAGTACGCTCATTAAAATATAAAAAACCACAGAGTAACATTCTGTGGTTTTTTTATTTCAGATTAAAGTCTGTTTACTTAATTCTCTTATTCGCCATAAACTTAAACCTGTGTAAAACAACCAAAGAATCATCAAGTGAACAACATCTCCAAATCGCTGATAAATTGTTCCTCCTTCCTGCACTAAGGCTGTATAAATTGATAAGAAAGGGGTTGTGGGTAGCAGCGCTGATAACCACTGTAAAGGTAAAGGCAGAGATTCATAGGGCCATGAGTAACCGGTGATTAAGAAAATTGGGTATGTACTGAAAGCCATTATCTGTACGCACAACAGTTGATTCTTAAACCATGATCCGATCAAAATTCCCATTGGAATTAATGTTAACAGAAACAATGCTGTAACTAATAAGATTTCGAAGAATGAACCACGAATGGGGAGTTTTAGTGCATTAAAGTTCACGGTTAAAAAGAAAAGAGCATAGCAAAAAAATAGTATCCAATAAAATGCTCCTTTTCCATACAAAGCGACAGAAGGATTTCTGCCTGCGGTTTCCACCCAGGTTTTAACGCTGCTCTTATCTCTTTCTGCTGCAATACTTCCAGTTAAGCCCAAAAGTAATGTTTGTTGTAGGATGAGGGCCAGAATTCCAGGCAATAAAAAGGCTCCATAACTTACCCGCTCATTAAATAAAGGTCGGTAATCAAAATTTAGCGGCATTACTTCTTTCATTGCGCTTGCTTCGTTTAGTCCCTGCATTTCATAATATTTTAAGCGAACACCACCTCCTACTGTTAAGGCAACTTGGGTAACTCCGCTTAGGAGGTCACTCGAAGGAAGAAAGCGAGCAGCATTTGCTGCCAAAACAATGTTGGCAGGTTGTAAGCTCAGAACCTTTTTTTCAAGTCCACTTTGGAGGTACAAAAATCCCTGAACTTTTCCTTTGTACATCATTTCCTGCGCATCTTGCAAGTTTGCAGCAGAAACCAGGTCAATAATCTGTAGATTATTGACCTGGTCAGACAGTTGTCTGGACAGGTCACTGTGATCCATATCGACAATAGCCAGTTGAACTTCTTCTTCTTCTTTATTAATATAAATACTTCCATAAAAGAATGCATACAAAATGGGTGCAACAAGCAACGTTAACAACAAGCTATGGTCTTTTATGATCATAGAGGCTTCTCGCAATATGAGCTGAATAAATTTATGCCATTGACTGGTTTTCATTAGCAATGATCTTTTTGATTTTTAACCGAAAGAAAATGATAGATAATGGAAAAGTAAGACCAATAAATAGAAGCAATGAGAAGATCTCGGCAAAGGCGTAATGTAACGGAAGGTTCATGTAATATATCTTGAAAAAACCATCAAGGAAATGGGTGTAAGGCATTATTTGAGAATAATACTGATCATACCAGGGCATTGCCCAACGTGGAAAAGTAAATCCGCTGAAAACGAAGGCAGGAGAAGTATAAAACAAGGCGATATCGGTGGCTAGCATCGTGTCGTTAAAAATAGAGGATACTAACATGCCTATTCCAATGCAAGCAAGCGAAAGCAGGTTGTACAAAAGAAAGAACTTTAAGGTGGTGCCAGGGACTGAAATTTCAAACAAGGGAAGTACAACAGCCACTATCAGAATAAAGTTCAACCAGGCTATTCCAATATGCGCAAGGGTTTTTCCGATAATGACTGCAAAAGCATTGTTGTTTGAAATCTCAAGAAGCTCAACCATTGTGTTGGTTTTCAATTCGTAATTGAGCAATAAAACACTTACCATAATAATGAGCATCTGTAATCCTACCGTTATTAAACCTGGAGCGAGGTAATTTTGATAGTTATAATCGGCATTGTACAAAGTATAAGCTGTTAGTTTAATTGGTTGCACTAGGGCCATCGCTTTTGGGCTGTTCATTCCTGATTTTACAAACTTTTGAAGAGTGACACCCGCTCCTCCCATAATAATTACTTGGGCTGCATCTTTATAGATTAATTTGGCAGGTACTAAAGCTGCACCATTAGTGTACAAGGTTATAGTGGCTGGATGCCGGGTTTGAAGACTATGGTACATATTAGCCGGGAAATGAACCGCAGCCAGAACAGCTCCACGTTTGATCAGTGATTGTAATTCGGGTAAGCTATTGACCTGATGGGTAATATGAATGGTGGCTGTTTGTTCGAGCAAAAATGTTAGCTCTCGTGAAACCGGAGATTGATCTTCATCCCAAACTGCAATTGGTAAATTTTCGAGCTTGGGGTTTATGTAAATATAACTGTAAAAGCAAAACAGCAATGGAGGCATTAATATCAATACCCAATAATGTACTGGAAGCCTAAATACGCGCTTCCACTCTCTTATTACAATTTTCCAAATAGTATTTATCATGGAAGCTGGAGTGAAGCAGTCATTCCTGGGTGAATTCCTTTAACCGATGCAGGGTTTGATAGTTTAATTTCAACTGTGAAGGTTCGAAGCTCAAATTGTCCTCTTTCTTTGGTTGGCACCCAGTTGGCAAATGTTAAAGTAGGTGAAATGGAACCTACAGTTCCACTTACTATTTCTGGATCGCTTCCCGGTATTTTTAATTTCACAGCTTCGCCTGCTTTAAGCTGGTTTATTTTATTCTGTCTTATATTAAATCGAATGAAGTAGCTGTCTAATTTTTGGAGCGTCATCATCGGGTAGCCAATCGATACAATTTCTCCTTCATTTATTACTTTGGTAGCGATAATTCCATCTGCCGGTGCATAAATACGCGTATTGTCAGAAAGTGCATTGGTAAGTTCATAAGCCTGCTCGGCCTGTCTTAATATCGCTGTTGAAGTATTAATTAATTCAGGGTTTGCCCCTTTCTCCAGTAGCTCCAGGTTGAGTTTGGCAATCTCCATTTCTTTTTTTGCGGCCTGTAACTTAAAGAAGATTATATCCTTTTCCTGCCCCGAAATAACTTCCTTCTGATAAAGATTGTCCATTCTTTCATAGGTTTTCTTTATCAGGTTGTATTGCTCTTGAGCAATTTGGTAAAGTTTATTAGTAGATGAGATTACCTCCGGTCTATTGCCATTTTTCAAAAGTTGCAACTGCGATTTGGCTGCATCGATCCCTGCTTTGGCTTGCTCTCTGATTGCATTTATTTCAGTAGTTCTTAAAATGCCAAGAAGCTGCCCTTTCTTTACTGTGTCTCCTTCATCAACCAACAAACTATCAAGTCTGCCCGGAAATTCTGCTGCTATATCTACATATTTAGCATCAACCATCCCTATTTCGGTATCGTCATTCTGTTTGTTTCCTCTGAAAAAGAAAACCAAAGCAACAATAAGTACTATTACCGGCACCAATAACGACCAATAGTTTTTAATAAACGAGTTCTTCATTGTATATAAGCGGTTATGCGTTGAGGAGTTCCTAACAAATTAAAGTAATCAGCCAATGCCAGGTAATAACCCAAAACTGTGACGTAGTACGCTTTTTCAATTTCTTCTTCCATCAAAATGGCATCGTTAACATCCTTAACTGTTGCGAAATCATTGTTTAAACGCTCTCTGACCATTGACGTAGTAATTGCCGCCTGTGCTCTTGCAGTATCTAGTGCTGAAATATCATTTGTTAATGCTTCTAGTTTATTTCTTGAAACCTGGAGTTGGGTTTGCAGAAAGCTTTTGGTATTTTCTTCTGCCAGTTGGGCTTCTTCTACCAATTTTTTGGTAGCGTTTACTTTTTTGGTATTTCTAAAGCCACTAAATAAGGTCCACTGCATTTCAATGCCAATTAACCAAGGTGGTGTGGTAACTGGCAAGTCTTTTTGGTAAAGGTTTACATTGCCGATGGCAAAAATGTTGGGTAACTGAAGTGAACGACTAGCTTTTACTGTGCTCTGCGCTAAACTGGTTTTATTCTCAATGGCTTTAAAGGCGGGGTTTTGCATCCAAAACGAATTGACAGCAGATTGATCAGTCAAATCAGCCTTAACAAACCGTAAAGTATCCTGAATATTTAAAGCCGAATCTAAGGGAGCTCCAATAAGTTTATTGATTTCCAGTTCTACATTTTTTCGTTCAAGATTGATATTGTTTTTTCTAGTTTGAGCCTGGGTTAAACTTACATTGGTCCAGTTGCGCAAATACGGCGGAATAAGTTCATTTTTTACTAGTTCATCCGCTCTGTCGCGATTTTGCTTAAATACAGCAATAATTCGGTCTTCCTTTTTTAAAACTGAATTAAGATACATCATACGTAAATAATTCACGGAAAGAGCAAAGTCAACTCCTCCCTGAGCAATTTCAAGATTAATATTTCCCGCATCATATTCGTTTTGGGCAATGTCTCTGGCTGTCGACAATTTTCCACCTAAATAAATAGGCTGACGGATACCCAATGCGGCAGTAAAGTAATCTTGTCGGCTTAATGGAGGATTGTAATTAGGGTAAATGCCATTGATAAGGGTTTTGGAAGTGGAGTAAATTCTGTCTTGAGCACTTTGTGGCAGGTTGTTGCCGGTTAGCTCCTTGTAAATTTCATTGGCTGTATTTACATTCTGTTGAGAAGAACCTTCCACAACTCCGTCTCTAACCGTTTGAAGGTTGATTTCTAGTGGCTTGGATAAATATTGATAGCCGGCTAAAAGATCAATTCCCGGTAAATAGCTTTGTTTTTCAGCCTCCAGGTTCAATTTTCTGGCCTCAATAGATTTGTTAACCTGTTTTACTACTATGTTGTGTTTTCGGGCAAGCAGGTAGTAATCATCAAGAAGTAATTTCTTTTGTTGGGCAATAGTACTATTGCCCATACAGATAGAAACAAGTAAAATGTGGAGAGCGCGACGAAAGACCATTCTTAATGAATTGTTCTCATTAAGATACAATTTTTGTGCAAGAGTTTCTTTCGATGCTTATTCGTAGCGCAATGCTTCAACAGGGTCTAATCGGGATGCCTTAACTGCAGGGTAAATCCCCGAAATAAGGCCTACCGCCACACAGAGTGAAATACCTGCAAAGATCCATAACCATGGAATTATAAAGCCGCCACCAATTAATAAGGATAAGCCGTTTCCGGCAAGAATTCCCAGCAGAATACCTCCGGCTCCTCCAATCAAGCAAATAACAATGGCCTCATATAAAAACTGAGAGCGAATTACTTTTGGTGTTGCTCCTAATGATTTACGAATGCCAATTTCACGGGTCCGCTCCGTTACTGAAACCAACATAATGTTCATTAGTCCAACCGATGCACCAACCAAGGTCACACTGCCAATGATAATTGCTGCGATGGTGAGGTAGCTAACAATATCTAAGAATGTGTTTGCCAGTGCGTCACTTTTGGTGATCTCAAAATTGTTTTCCTGGGCAATGTTTAACCGTCGAATGTTACGCATTTTAGCTGTAGATTCACCAATAGCAGCCTCCATTTGTTGCGGAGTTTGTACACTTACTGTTATGGTATAGCTTTTATTCTGGCTACCAGAGGTGATTTTTGCACGTAAAACAGGTATCAGGCAAAAGCGATCTCCAGGACCCACTGCGGCAGTCCCTTTTTCAGCTAAAACACCTACTACTTTATATTTATCATTACCAATACTGATGATTTTATTAATCGGATCAGCGTTTTCAAACAGGTTCTTTTTAATCTCGGCACCGATGATAACCACATTCCATCCGTTCTGGATTTCGGCATTTGAGAAGTTCCGACCATCACCAAGTTTATAACCAGAGGTTAATAAGTAATTCTCATCACCGCCTGTTACATTAATATTAGGATTGGTTTTCTTTCCTCCATATTTAATAATTGCATTCCACGAACTTACCGATGAAACCGACACTAAGCCACCGTGATTATAGTTTTGTTTGAACTCCTGGGCTTCTTCATATTTAATAGCAGGGAAGCGTTTAGGAGCAGCACCGCCTCCACCAATACGTATGCCCATGCCGCGGTTACGAATGGTGAACGAATTTGAGCCCATGCTGGCAAAGGTATTATTGGCAAAGCTTTTTACACCATCAATAGCGGTTAGGATACCCACAAGGGCCATGATGCCTATTGAAATAATTAATGCGGTTAATGTTGTACGAAGCTTGTTAGCCTTAATTGACTGTATGCCTACTTTCAGATTTTCGCGTTGGTCCATCTTGTAAATTTCTAAATTAGAAATGATAAATGCGAATTATATAGTTGATGTTAAACTATCGAAAATAAACAAGTAAAAGATAAGGAGAAGCTTCTCGCGAGAATTTTACAGGAGAATCAGAAAAAGACAGGGAACTGTGGGTAGAAATGGTTGAAATTAAAAAAGAGCTCGATAAGAGCTCCTTTTTAAAATATCTTACGCCGAGAATGAACTTCCGCAGCCGCAAGTGCTGGTAGCGTTCGGATTGTTAAAGGTAAAGCCTCTGGCGTTTAAACCATCTTGCCAATCTACCTGCATGCCCACAAGGTAAAGATTATGGGCTTTATTTAAATAGATTTGAATCCCATCAACAAAGAAGATTTCATCACCTTCTTTTTTCTTGTCAAAGCCAAGCACGTAATTCATGCCGGCACAACCTCCGCCTTCAACACCTACACGCAAGCCAAACTCATCGGTAAGTTCCTTTTGCTCTATTAACTTTCTCAATTCCTTAATTGCGCCTTCAGTAAAAGTAACAGGTGCAAAAGTATTTGTAGTTGACTGAACTGTAGTTTCCATATAAATACTCTAATTTTTTCTACAAATATACATTGTAATTGTCATTTTTGTTTTTCGAATTTTAAGATGATGTTACTAGAGATTACAACCAACCAACTATTATCTATTGGCGTGCCAATAGTGGGATTATTAATTCTTTCAATTTTTACTATTAAAGAGTACTTCGGTAAAAAGAGTAAAGATATTGGCGATCATGTACTTGAAATGCGTAAAAGTGCACAAAGCCAAACCTTGCCTTTACGATTGGCTGCTTACGAACGATTAACACTATTTGTAGAACGAATTACACCAGCCAGTTTATTTATAAGAATATCTCCTCATGGCTTAACTGCAGCTGATATGCAGGCCGTTTGTTTGAATGAGATCAGAAATGAATTTGAGCATAATCTTTCGCAACAAGTGTATATGAGTGAAACTGCTTGGCAGGCAGTAAAGAAAACTAAAGACGAAACAATACTATTGATCAATACCATTGCTACTGCTCTGCCGGTTAATGCATCTGGGTTTGATTTGAGTCGCGCGGTATTGGAACACGTTAGTCAAGCTAATGTTGATCCTTATGCTCAAACCAACTCATTGCTAAGGGCTGATGTGAGTAAATTATATTAAAATAACAGGATGCATAGTTGGAAAATGAGCTTAACGGGGAAATTTATTCATTTTTCAAGCTGTCTCTTTAAATTCAATCAATTTGTATGAAGAAATTTATAACTACTTCGGGTATCGAAATCAAAGAACTTTACACCGAGGCTAAACCTGTTACTGAAAAGCCAGGTGAATTTCCATTTACTCGGGGTATTCAACCTGATATGTACAGAGGGAAATTATGGACAATGCGGCAGTATGCGGGCTTTTCGACAGCTGAAGAATCCAATAAGCGTTATCACTACCTTTTGCAGAATGGAACGATGGGTCTTTCAGTGGCATTTGATTTACCTACCCAAATAGGTTATGATTCGGATCATGAGTTAGCAGAAGGTGAAGTTGGAAAGGTTGGAGTAGCAATTGATTCATTAAAAGATATTGAAATTCTGTTCGATGGTATTGAGCTGCAAAAGATAACTACCTCAATGACCATTAATGCTACCGCCTCTATTTTGCTTGCCATGTACATTGCACTGGCAAAAAAGCAGGGCGCTGATTTAAAGCAAATATCTGGTACTATTCAAAATGATATATTAAAAGAATATGCAGCAAGGGGAACTTATATCTATCCTCCTAAACCCTCAATGCGCATTATTACTGATATTTTTGAATATTGTAGCAAAGAGTTACCTAAATGGAATACCATTTCCATATCCGGATATCATATTCGTGAAGCTGGCTCTACAGCTGTTCAGGAGCTTGCCTTTACACTGGCAAATGGGAAGGCTTATTTAAAAGCCGCGCTTGACACCGGATTAGATATCAATGTTTTCGCTAAGCGCTTATCCTTCTTTTTTAACTGTCATAATAACTTTTTTGAAGAAATAGCAAAGTTCAGAGCTGCCCGCCGTATGTGGGCTGCAATTACTAAAGATCTCGGGGCGACAGACCCAAGAGCACAGCAATTGCGTTTTCACACACAAACCGGAGGTTCAACCTTAACAGCGCAGCAACCACAAAACAATATTGTACGTGTTGCCATTCAAGCAATGGCGGCGGTGGTGGGAGGAACCCAGTCTTTACACACCAACGGATTTGACGAAGCTTTGTCTTTGCCTACGGAAGAAGCGGCTCGTATTGCACTCAGAACACAGCAGCTGATTGCTTTTGAAAGTGGTGTGCCTGAAACAGTGGATCCCTTAGCAGGTTCCTACTTTGTTGAAACGCTTACTAATGAAGTTGAAACTGCTGCATGGAAATATCTGGAAGCAATTGATGCTATGGGCGGAGCTGTAACGGCTATTGAGGAAGGTTATATTCAGCAGCAGATAGCCGACTCGGCTTACCAGTACCAAAAAGATGTTGAGGCTGGAGATCGAATTATTGTCGGGGTTAACAAGTTTGAGGTTGAAGAACCTCCGATGGGCAAGGTGTTCAGAGTGGATGATTCGATCAGAATGGTGCAGATGGAGAAGCTTAAGCAGTTAAAAGCCGAACGTAACAACGAAGCTGTTGAGCAGTCGCTAAAAGCTTTGGAACAAGCTGCAAAAGATGGATCTAATTTGATGCCTTTTATTTTGCAATCGGTTGAAAATTACAGTACTTTAGGCGAAATAGCCGATGTGCTAAGAGGCGTTTTTGGAGAGTTTTAAGCAACTGTTTTGTTAACTTTAGGGCATTAAATTTAACTTTACATTAACTTCAAATATTAATTAACAAATAAAAAATATCAACATTCATTTATGTGAATATTGCTTAATAGAGAGCAAAAAACCGCGTTTTTGATATCAAAAACGCGGTTTTTTGCTATTTTCAAAAAAACTTTTTTATCCACATTTTTTGTTCTATACTTGAAAAACGAACGGGAAACTTTGCTCTCATTTCCCACTCATTCAAAATCAATAATTTATACTGTTTTACCTAATGAATATGGATAGAACTTGTCATTCTGTATGGGAGAACTGTCTCAAAATCATAAAAGACAATGTGCCATCTCAAAGTTTCAAAACTTGGTTCGAGCCAATCAAAGCTTTGAAGTTGGATACCAACGTTCTCACTATACAAGTGCCTAGCGTTTTCTTCTATGAATGGTTAGAGGAGCACTACGTTTCGTTGCTTCGTAAAACCATTAAACATCAGTTGGGATCTGATGGTCGTTTAGAGTACAATATTGTAATGGATAAGTCTTCGGGTTCTAAAAATCCGTATACAGTTAATTATCCAACCAATAATAATGGAGAGTTGAAAAATCAGCCGGTACCAATGCCTGTTAATATTAATGAATCGATTAAAAATCCTTTCGTTATTCCAGGATTGAAAAAGCTGAATATCGATCCGCAGTTAAACGCCAAATACTCATTTGATAATTTTGTAGAAGGAGAATGCAATCGATTGGCGCGATCGGCGGGCTTTGCTGTAGCTCAAAAACCAGGAGGTACTTCATTTAATCCACTGTTTATTTATGGAGGAGCTGGTTTAGGGAAAACTCACCTTGCTCAGGCTATCGGATCGTCGGTAAAAACCATGTATCCTGATAAGCTTGTTTTATATGTTCAGGCTGAAAAATTTGGGCAACAATTTGTTGACTCATTGAAAAATAACACCATCAACGATTTCGTCAATTTTTACCAGTTAATTGATGTGCTTGTTGTCGATGATGTCCAGTTTTTCTCTGGAAAAGAGAAGATGCAGGATATTTTCTTTACCATCTTTAATCACTTACATACCAGCGGTAAGCAAATCATTATGACTTGCGATAAAGCTCCGAAAGATTTAGTTGGTTTAGAAGAGCGTTTGTTGTCGCGTTTTAAATGGGGACTATCAGCTGATTTACAGGTACCAGATATCGAAACCCGTGTTTCTATCCTTCAAATGAAGATGAAAGCGGACGGCATTCAACTTCCGCAGGATGTAATTGAATATGTGGCTCATAATATTGATAATAATATTCGTGAGCTGGAAGGCGCTTTAATTTCGTTATTAGCGCATTCAACCCTTAATCGTAAGGAAATTGACCTGCCTTTGGCTAAACAAATGCTTAAAAACTTTATTAAGCATTCAACCAAAGAGATTTCGATGGAGTATATTCAGAAACTGGTTTGCGAGTATTTTGAGATTCCATTAGACATGGTTAAATCGAAAACACGTAAACGCGAAATTGTACAGGCTCGTCAAATTTCGATGTATTTGGCAAAGAGCCATACCAAAGCTTCTCTAAAATCTATAGGGCAGTTTTATGGAGGACGTGACCACTCAACGGTTATTTATGCCTGTCAAACGGTTGAAGACCTTATCGAAACCGACAAGAAATTTAAAAACTGGGTGCAAGACATTCAGAAAAAGCTCAAAATGAGCTAATACTAAGCATATACTTAATGAGTTTTATAAATAAAGCCTTCCTGATTCATCGGGAAGGCTTTGATTTTATAAGTCCATTCAATTAAAAAGTCTGTTAAATCCCTTTAATTCAAACTGATCACTAATTTTTTAACGATCACTTTATAATTAAATCTGATCTAACAGACTCAATACACCAAGAGTAAATATTAAGTACTCCTAATGATAAATTACCTTACCTGTACCCTGGTTTGGCAGAAACTTCCAGAATATTAACTTCTGTGGTACCGTTAGTATCCTGATTCTCATCAGGAAGGTTAAAGTTAATAAATAATTGAAAATGAATCAATTATATTTTAATTTATTAAGGATTTACCAACTGTCGCCGGCGCCACCGCCGCCAAAATCACCACCACCGAAGCCGCCAAAGTCACCGCCACCGCCACTAAAATCTCCCCAATCGCCACCTCCGCTATTTCTTCCACCGCTATTGCCCATCATATTCATTAACATCCAAAATGGCAAGCTTGATCCCGAGCCCCTGTTGGCTATATGCTGATAACTTCTTCTTCTGAGCAAAGAGAAGATTAAAATTCCTCCCAACACCACAAAGAAGATCCAAATACCAGATCCTTTTCCTTTTTTGCCCGGAACAACATCATTCGCGTCAACTTTATATTCTCCAGAAGCGAACTTCATGATTGCATCTGTTCCATCATCAATTCCTTTAAAGTAGTTTCCGGCTTTAAATTCAGGCTTAATAATGGTAGAGGTTATCCGCTTGGCATAAGCATCGGGTATGGCTCCCTCGAGTCCATAGCCTACTGCTATAAATACTTTTCGGTCACCTAATGATACTAAAAGCACAACGCCATTGCGCTTTTCTTTTTGACCAACACCCCATTTCTGCCCTAACTTAACTGCGTAATCAGCAATTTCATATCCATTGAGGGAAGGAATAATGACTACCGCAATCTGATTAGAAGTAGAATCATTAAAAGCAACCAGCTTGTGTTCTAACTGCGCCTTTTGCTCTGATGATAGGGTATTCGTATAATCATTTACAAGACGAGGAGGGTTAGGGGCGTCAGGAATATCCTGACTAAATGCAATTGATGCAAAGAGAAGAAGGGAGAAGGTTATTAATAATTTAAGTTTATTCATTGCCGAAATAGATATCGTCTGAAAGTTCATTTTTGTTATCGCTTATTGGAGGAAAGAATTGCCCAAGCGCATTACCTGCTTTTTCAATTCCTTTAACAAGGCCTTCAATAAGCAGTCCTTGTTTAAAATGAGCAAGCATTACCTCCTTGGTTTCATGCCAAAAACCAAAATCTATCTTCATATTAATACCTACATCGCCAATAATGGCAAATTTGCGATCTTCGGTAGCTAAGTAAATAAGTACACCGTTTCGCTGGCTGGTTTTATGCATTTCCAGTTGCTTAAAATAATAAGCCGCCCTGTCCAAAACATCTTCTTTACAATGTTTTTCAACACAAACACGTATTTCACCTGATGTAATGGCTTCAGCTTTTTTAATGGCTTCCTTTACTATTTTTTTATTTTGTTCTTCAAGAAATGGCATGTTTTAATGTTTTAAAGGATAAAAAAGAGGATTTGCGAATTGCCCACAAATCCTCATATTCAGTCTTTTAATACCTTCAGGTTTAAGTTTAGAACTGTACAGTTGGAGCTTTTTCGCTTCCCGGCTGAGCCTTGAAGTACGGTTTCTCTGGAAAACCAAACATTCCTGCAAATAATTTCCCTGGCAAAGTTGTAACTTCTCTATTAAAATTACCTGTACTCTCGTTGAATTTATTCCTTTCGGTTGCAATACGGTTTTCAGTACCCTCTAACTGTGCCTGTAATTCCTTGAAGTTCTCGTTTGCTTTTAAGTCGGGATATTTTTCTACCACGACCATTAATCGGCTTAAAGCAGAGCTTAATCCATCCTGTGCTTGTTGAAACTTCTGAAAAGTTTCTGGTGTTAATTTGCTGGCATCAACATTTACTGCTGTAGCTTTAGAACGAGCCTCAATTACCTGTGTTAAGGTTTCTTTTTCAAAGTTGGCATATCCTTTTACAGTGTTTACCAAATTCGGAATCAAATCTGATCGGCGTTGATAAACGTTTTCAACTTGCCCCCATTGTTGTTTAACATCCTGATCTAAGCGTGCCATGCTATTATAGCTGCATCCGCCCATTCCAAAAATCAGAACTAAAATGGCAATTATGCCTATTGTACCTTTTTTCATAGAACTGGTTAAAAATTTTCCAATCAAATCTACAAAATTTATGCAAGGGCATTAATACGCTTTAATTCTTTTAATTTTGCATCAATTTCAGAATAACTATCTGACAAAAAAGATGATTAAAGACCTTGAACTGACAATTCTGCCTGATTTTATTCATGATCAGCAGCATATTCTAAAACAACTATCCAACGAGTTGCAATTATCCCCAAAGCGAATTAAGGGGTTTACAATTGATAAACGGTCTATTGATGCACGCTCTAAGGTTACGGTTTACCGCGTAAAAATTAGTGTCTATATTGATCAGGACCTTCCTGCTCCTTTTGTGTTTCATTCCGATTATAAAAATGTTAAAGATAAACCGATTGTTTTGGTTATTGGTGCAGGGCCTGCCGGAATGTTTGCCGCTTTGCGGTTGATTGAATTAGGTTTGAAGCCTATTGTGTTGGAGCGTGGCAAGGATGTAAAAACACGAAGAAGAGATTTAGCTGCCATTAATAAAGAAGGTATTGTTAATCCGGAGAGCAATTATTGCTATGGAGAGGGAGGTGCTGGTACTTATTCAGATGGTAAGTTATATACCCGTTCAACCAAACGCGGTGATGTTAATAAGGTTTTAGAAACCTTTGTGGCTCACGGAGCCGCTGAAGATATCTTAATTGATGCGCGCCCACATATTGGTACTAATAAGCTTCCCCAAATTATTGTTTCTATGCGCGAAAGCATTTTGAATGCCGGCGGAGAGGTTCATTTTGATACAAGGGTTGATGATTTTGAAGTCGAGTTTGGGACCATTAAGAGCGTAAAAACCAACAAAGGAAGTTTTAGTGCTGCACATGTGATTTTGGCTACCGGCCATTCAGCGCGTGACATTTTTTATCTACTCCACCAAAAAAATATCCTGATCGAGGCAAAGCCATTCGCATTGGGCGTTCGAATAGAACATCCACAAGCATTAATAGATAAAGCACAATATCGTTGTGAAGTGCGCCATGATAATTTGCCTCCTGCTTATTATAGTTTAGTAGAGCAGGTAAATGGCCGTGGAGCATTTTCTTTTTGTATGTGTCCTGGTGGAATTATTGCTCCGTGTGCTACTGACCATAAGGAAATTGTGGTGAATGGTTGGTCGCCATCAAAACGAAATAATCCGTATGCCAATTCCGGAACGGTGGTACAGATTAACTTAGAAGATATTGCAAACGCGGATAGTGACCCATTAGCAGCCTTAAAATTCCAGCAGGAGATTGAAAAGAAAGCATTTGTTATTGGCGGTGGATTGTTAAAGGCTCCCGCACAGCGAATGGTCGACTTTGTCAATAAGAAAGTATCCAAAGATTTGCCTGATTGCTCGTATTTGCCTGGAATTAGTAGTGCTGATTTATATGAAGTACTGCCATCCTTTGTAAGTCAGAGTTTGCGAAATGCTTTGCCTTTATTCGACAAAAAGATGAAAGGGTATTTTTCAAATGAAGCGGTTTTAGTAGGAGTTGAATCCAGAACTTCTTCACCTGTACGTATCCCACGTGATAAAGATACATTACAACACCCCGAAGTAAAAGGTTTATACCCTTGTGCAGAAGGCGCCGGTTATGCCGGAGGAATAGTTTCGGCAGCAATTGATGGGGTTAAATGTGCTGAAGCTGCTTTTAATGCAATTAATGGATAAAGGCTAAACTTCTTTGGTCAGAATGCGTTAATTTTATTAAAAACAATTGTGTATGGATAAGCAATTGAAATTAATAATAGCCTTAAGAGAAGTTGCTGATGATATTGCAGCTAATCCTAAGTATCAATGGGGCCATATGGGAAGCTGTAACTGTGGCTTTTTAGCACAGAAACTTACAGGATTTACCTCCAATGAGATTCATAAAAATGCTATGGCCCGTGCAGGTGATTGGTCTGAGCAATTGAATGGTTATTGTCCGAGTTCTGGTTATCCTATAGATAATTTAATCTTTGACTTGCTGCAAGCCGGTCTCTCGATTGAAGATTTAGCACATCTTGAGCGTTTGTCAGATTTGGATGTCTTGAGACGGATTAACGAGTCGTATAAACCACTAAATTTTAATAATTCTTGGCATGTGTCTTTATATATGAAAGCTTGGGCCGATAAATTGGAAGACAATATCCTTTCCAGAGTGAAGGTGCAATCCTTAACCAATCTGCTGCTGAACAATAATTCGCCCGATCGTATAACTTATTTGCAACAATAATATGTCTACCAAACAACTGCTAATAAAAGAACTTGATGCTGCCATAAAAGGAAACCCCTGGCATGGCGCTTCATTAAAACAAATATTGAATAATATTACCTCAGCTGATGCAGTTAAACGACCAATCCCCAATGCTCATTCTATTGCTGAATTGGTCTTGCATATTCTTTCTTGGACTGAAGAAGTTGCAGAAAGGATGGAAGGTAAGCCTCCTTCACTTCCTTCCAGGGGTGATTGGCCTGTTTGGGATGATCTAAATGCTGAGAAATGGAACCGAATTGTATCTGAGTTATTAAATGCCCACCAAGAGCTACTGAATAATATAAGTGATTTTCCGGATGAGAGTTTTGGTAGAATTGTAGGAAATAATAATGATGCATCTTTAGGAACCGGTATCACATTTACAGAAATGCTCCATGGCTTAGCCCAACATCATGCCTATCATGCCGGACAAATTGCTTTGCTGTCAAAATTCAATTAGATTTTAGTTATTTAACATTACATTTTTATGTCAGAAAAGAAAACCCTTGTATTAGGAGCTTCGACTAATCCAGAGAGATATGCATTTAAAGCTATAAACAGATTGGTTCAGCATCATCATCCTGTAGTAGCGGTGGGGTTAAAGGAAGGATCTGTTGCCGGAGTGGATATTGAAAAACCTGAAATTATTCATTCTGATATAAATACTATCTCCTTATATGTTGGGCCAGCTCATCAACCGGTATATTACGATTATATATTAAAGACCAAACCTGAACGGGTTATTTTTAACCCTGGAACAGAAAATCCGGAGTTTCAGCAAATGCTTACCCAAAAGGGAATTGGTTACGAACAGGCCTGTACCTTAGTTTTACTTTCCATTGGCGATTATTAAATCAGCTTCTTTTAACCAATAAATCTGCTTCTTCTCCTTTATTAACATGACTTATATAGAGTAAAGCAGGTGGAAAAACATTTATTCTGAATAATAGTTCATTTTTTCTCCCACACGATCAGCCCTTTAGGGATCGTATTGCCTAAAAAGGTAAAAAGAGTTTGGCAGGGGAGGGAAAGTTTCTACCTTTGCACTCCGCAATCGGAAGGAGGGCGGCAGGAATTGAAAGGGTGGTTTACAGGCAGGAGCAGGGGAAAAGAGCAGCGGGAGCCGGTAAAGAAAAGGTTGAAACGGAGCTGAAATTTATTTTAAAATAAATTTGGCAAAAGCGAAAAAATTTTTCACCTTTGCACTCCCGAAACGACGGGGTTTAGATGAGTAAGTCATCGAGACGAAGGAATTGAAAAACAGGGATAGCGATAAGGAGAAAGCAGAAAGGCGAGAAAAAAAATAAAAAATAATTCTTGCGAAAACAAAAAAGAAGCTTACCTTTGCAGCCCCGCTGAGACGGAAGGTCGAAAGCGAAAAAAGAAAGATGGATAAAGAGGACGCCGAAAGGCAAACAGGTTCGATTCCTGAAGTATCCACGAAGGATTAACCAACGGGTT
>NZ_JAMWYS010000024.1 GCF_023914155.1 Solitalea agri
ACTGTTGGTGTAGCTGGAGTTAATGGCTGAGCGTTAATCGTAACAGCAGTAGCCGAAGAAATACAGCCCTGCGCATTACGAACAGTTAAATTATAGGTTGCTGAGGTTAATCCTGCAAATAAAGTCGAACCCTGATAGTTAGTACCATCAATCGAATATTCCAGGCCTGCTCCCAGTGGCGAGGCTACTGTGATCGAACCGCTTGCTACCGTACAGGTCGGTTGAACGGTCGACGCTGTTGGCGTAGCTGGAGTTAGCGGCTGAGCATTGATCGTAACCGCGGTGACCGAAGAAATACAGCCTTGCGCGTTGCGGACAGTTAAATTATAGGTTGCTGAGGTTAATCCTGCAAATAATGTGGAGGCTTGATAATTTGTACCATCAATCGAATATTCCAATCCTGCCCCTAGTGGCGAAGTCACTGTAATTGTTCCTATTGCAACGGTACAAGTCGGTTGAACGATGGTCGCTGTTGGTGTTGCAGGCGTTAATGGCTGAGCATTGATCGTAACCGAGGTCGCTATTGACACGCAACCTTGTGCGTTGCGGACAGTCAGGCTATAGGTATTTGATGAGAGGCCTGTAAATGAAGTTGAGCTTTGATAGTTTGTGCCATCAATCGAATATTCCAGTCCTGCTCCCAGTGGTGAAGTCACTGTAATTGTTCCTGTTGCAACGGCACAAGTCGGTTGAACGGTGGTCGCTGTTGGTGTAGCTTGAGTTAATGGCTGAGCATTGATCGTAATGGCAGTAGCCGAAGAAATACAGCCCTGAGCATTACGAACCGTCAGGTTATAGGTATTGGTTGCAAGGCCGGTAAATAAAGTTGAAGCCTGATAGTTAGTACCATCAATCGAATATTCAAGGCTTGCTCCCAGTGGCGAAGTCACTGTGATCGAGCCTGTTCCTACTGTACAAGTCGGTTGAACGGTTGAAGCAGTTGGCGTAGCTGGAGTTAATGGCTGGGCGTTGATCGTAATGGCAGTAGCCGAAGAAATACAGCCCTGCGCATTACGAACCGTCAGGTTATAGGTATTGGTTGCAAGGCCGGTAAATAAAGTCGAAGCTTGATAGTTGGTTCCATCAATCGAATATTCCAGGCTTGCTCCCAGTGGCGAGGCTACTGTGATCGAGCCTGTCCCTACCGTACAAGTCGGTTGAATGGTCGACGCTGTTGGTGTAGCTGGAGTTAATGGCTGAGCATTAATCGTAACCGCGGTGACCGAAGAAATACAGCCCTGCGCATTACGAACCGTCAGGCTATAGGTATTTGATGAGAGACCTGTAAATGAAGTTGAGCTTTGATAGTTTGTGCCATCAATCGAATATTCCAGTCCTGCTCCCAGTGGCGCTGTCACAGTGATCGAGCCGCTTGCTACCGTACAGGTTGGTTGAACGGTCGAGGCAGTTGGTGTGGCAGGAGTTAATGGCTGAGCATTGATCGTAATGGCAGTAGCCGAAGAAATACAGCCCTGAGCATTACGAACAGTCAGGTTATAAGTATTGGTTGCAAGACCCGTAAATAAAGTTGATGCTTGATAATTTGTGCCATCAATCGAGTATTCCAATCCTGCCCCTAGTGGCGCTGTCACTGTGATCGAGCCTGTTCCTAGAGTACAGGTCGGTTGAACGGTCGACGAAGTTGGTGTTGCAGGAGTTAATGGCTGAGCATTGATCGTAATGGCGGTAGCCGAAGAAACACAGCCTTGTGCATTGCGAACAGTTAAATTGTAGGTTGCTGAGGTTAATCCTGCAAATAAAGTCGAACCCTGATAGTTGGTACCATCAATTGAGTATTCCAGGCCTGCTCCCAGTGGAGAGGCTACTGTGATCGAACCGGTGGCTACCGTACAAGTCGGTTGAACGGTCGACGCTGTTGGTGTAGCAGGAGTTAATGGCTGGGCATTAATCGTAACTACGGTCGCAGTTGAAATACAACCTTGAGCGTTACGAACAATCAGGCTATAAGTAGCTGAAGTAAGACCGGCAAAGGTGGTCGATGCCTGGTAGTTGGTGCCATCAATCGAGTATTCAAGGCCTGCTCCCAGTGGCGAGGCTACTGTGATCGAACCGCTTGCTACTGTACAAGTCGGTTGAACGGTCGAGGCAGTTGGTGTAGCTGGCGTTAGCGGCTGAGCATTGATCGTAACAGCAGTGGCCGAAGAAATACAGCCTTGTGCGTTGCGAACGGTTAAATTATAGGTTGCCGAGGTTAATCCTGCAAATAAAGTCGAACCCTGATAGTTGGTACCATCAATCGAGTATTCCAGGCCTGCTCCCAGTGGCGAGGCTACTATGATCGAGCCGCTTGCTACCGTACAGGTTGGTTGAACGGTTGAAGCTGTTGGTGTGGCAGGAGTTAATGGCTGGGCATTGATCGTAACGGCAGTAGCCGAAGAAATACAGCCCTGAGCATTACGAACAGTTAAATTGTAGGTTGCAGAGGTTAATCCTGCAAATAAAGTCGAACCCTGATAGTTAGTACCATCAATCGAGTATTCCAAACCTGCTCCCAGTGGCGAAGTCACTGTGATCGAGCCGCTTGCTACCGTACAAGTCGGTTGAACAGTCGAGGCTGCTGGTGTAGCTGGAGTTAATGGCTGGGCGTTAATCGTAACAGAAGTAGCCGAAGAAATACAGCCCTGAGCGTTGCGGACAGTCAGATTATAGGTTGCTGAGGTTAAACCTGCAAATAAAGTCGAAGCCTGATAGTTAGTACCATCAATCGAATATTCCAGTCCTGCTCCCAGTGGCGAAGTCACCGTGATCGAGCCGCTTGCTACCGTACATGTCGGTTGAACGGTCGAAGCAGTTGGTGTTGCAGGCGATGAGTTAATAGTTACAGGAGTTGCAGCAGAAATTGCCGAACAGCCATTGGCATCAGTTATTGAAACGGTATAATTACCTGGTGTACTTACTGTAATACTTTGAGTAGTAGCTCCATTCGACCATAAATAAGAACTGGCAAAATTAGCCGTAAGTGTTACACTTCCTCCCAAACAAAACGAAGTTGGACCACCAGCAGTAATAGTTGCAGTTGGACTAGGATTCATTGTTACAGCTGTTGCAACTGAGGTAGCCGAACAACCGTTAACATCTGTTACTGTAACACTATAATTACCCGATGTACTTACTGTAATACTTTGAGTAGTAGCTCCATTCGACCAATTATATGAATTACCTGCAGATGCTGTTAAAATCACACTTCCACCATTACAAAAAGTGGTAGGACCATTAGGCGTAATAGTTGGAGTGACAGGAGTATTAACAATAACATTTGCATTAGAAGAAGTGCCCGAACAACCATTGGAATCTGTAACTGTTACTGAATAACTGCCGGATGCTGCAACCGTAATACTTCGAGTTGTAGCTCCATTCGACCATAAATAAGAACTTCCTGCTGTGGCCGTAAGGGTCACACTTCCTCCCAAACAAAAAGTAGTAGAACCACTAGCTGAAATAGTTACAATTGGTGGACTATTTACCGTTACAGCTGTGGCGGATGAAGTTGCCGAGCACCCATTTCCGTCAGTAATGGAAACTGTATAATTTCCCGAAGTTGAAACATTGATACTTTGGGTGGTCATACCATTCGACCATAGGTAAGCAAAACCCGCAGGTGCAGTAAGAGTTACACTTCCCCCTAAACAGAATGAAGTCGGTCCGCTAGCGGTTATAGTTGCAACAGGAAGTGGATTTACCGTTACATCAATAGGAGTTGATGTTGCAGTACATCCGTTATTATCAGTCACTGTAACTGAATAAGTTCCACTTGCGTTAACAGTAATGCTTTGACTTGTTGCATTATTTGACCATAAATACGAGGCACCGGCTGAAGCAGTAAGGGTTACTGTTCCTCCCTGACAAAAACTGGTAGGTCCATTTGCACTTATTGTAGCTGTTGGAGCTACAGGTTCATTAATTTGAACACTGGCAGTAGCAATACATCCATTTATATCAGTTACAGTTAAGCTATAGGTTCCGGCTGGTAGACTATTTAAATCTTCAGAAGAAGACACGAAGCTATTTGGGCCTGTCCATGCGTAATTGAAGGGACCTAAACCTGAAACTGTAATATTAATTGCTCCATTATTTCCACCGTTACAGGTAACGTCGTTTTTATTATTAAGAGTAATTGCAGGTCCATTCTGGTCTGTTAAAGGAATCGATGTTGAAACTTTACAACCCTTGGCATCAGTCACCTCCAACGTATAAATTCCGGAAATTTTACCGCTAATATCTTCTGATGTTTCTGAGCTTGACCATAAATAAGCATATGGAGCAGCACCACCCGTTACCGTAACATTTATTGAACCATTAGAATTTCCGCAAGCAGGATCAACTTTTGTAAAAGTTACCTGAGGAAGTGAATTAACAGTTACAGCTATTGATGCTGATGCCGTACAGCCTGACGCGTCAGTGACTGTAACAGAATAGGTATTCGATGTATTAACCGTGATCGACTGTGTCGATTCTCCAGTTGACCAGCTGTATGAGGATCCGGCAGAAGCAGTTAATGTCACCGCATCTCCCTGACATAATGAGGTACTTCCACTTGGGGTAATGGCAGCAGTAAAGGGGGCTGGCTGCCCAACCGTTGTAAGATAAACTGGACTTAAACAGCCGTTTGCATCTCTGACAACAATATTATAGTTCCCTGCCAAAAGATTATTAAACAAACTTGATGCTTGAAAAGTCGTTCCACCGTCTTTACTATACTGATAAGTTCCAGTACCTCCCGCAACATTATTAACTGTAATAGCGCCGGTAGCTTGTCCGGCACAAATTGCATCTGAAGGTGTAGTTACAGCTGCTATTGCGGCTGGTTGAGTAAGTGTTTCGACGAAAATCTGACTGGTACAATTATTTGCGTCCCTTAATACAACCTGATGCGTTCCAGCTGATAACCCTGTAAGTGTAGATGATAATTGAAACGCACCTCCATCAACACTATAACGAATTACTCCTGTACCTCCTGTGGCACCAACCACCTGGATACTTCCGTTTGTGGCACCAAAACAGCTGGGATTTGTGAGATTGAATTGGGTTACAGCAAAAGCTGCTGGTTGTGTAACCGTAATTATATCTGTTACCTGACAAGCGTTTGCATCAAAAACAGTAATAGCATGACCTCCGGGAGCCTGATTCGTGAAAGTAGGACTTGCCTGCGCTAAAGATCCGTCGACTGAATAAGTATAAGGTGCAGTTCCTCCTGAGGCTGTTACTGTGATCGATCCATTGCTCGAACCATTACATGTAGCACCGGTTTGCGCCAATGAAATTCCCAACGCAGCTGGTTGACTAATAACACGGTTACTTAATGTAGTGCTACATCCTAGTCCATCGGTAACCACTACCTGATAAGTTCCGGCAGTTAAAGCGACTTGATCTTTGTCAGTACTAAATATTCCACTCCCGTTACTCCATTGATAAGTATATCCGCCGTTTCCTCCTGATACAGATAGGATTATTGAACCGTTATTTCCACCATTGCAGGTAACATTTGTAGAGCTCTGTACAGTTACTGTTAATGCAGCTGGCTGAGTAATGGTAATATTATTCTGAACGATGGTACAATTCGCGGCATCAAGAGCTGTTACTGTATAGGTTCCGGCAGCAAGGCCATTGAACACTCCGGATGACTGGTAGGGCCCTCCAACTGAATACTGATATGGCGGGGTTCCCCCTCCTGCCATTGCGGTGATAGTTCCTGAGTTATTTCCATTACAGGTAAGATCACTTTCCGACACATTCAGGGTAAGATTAGGAATATCCTGAATAGTACAAGTAGCAATGGATACTCCGAGTGTGGCATTTGTTGGATTGCTTAGTGTAACCGTAAAATCCTCATTCGGCTCATCTGTTAAATCAGTTGGAAGAATATTCACCGAAAATGTCCTGCTCGTTTGTCCAGGATTAAAGGTGAGCGAACCAGAGGCCGCAGTGAAGTCTGAGCCGGCAACAGCTGTACCGCTAACTGTAGCATAGTTTAGGGTGACTGTTTGAGCACTCGGATTATTTAGCTGAACGGTAAAGGTTGCTGTTGTATTGGCACAGTTCCCCTCATTAACCACAAGTGCATTAGGAACAAAACTAGCAGCTGGGGTTGGGTCATTATCTACTATTGTTTCGGTTCCCACACCCAAACCTGCAATAATGCTGGCACCCGCTGATGGGTTGGAAAGAGTTATTGTAAAGTTTTCGGATGCTTCGGTTATATTATCATCTAGTATAGCTACTGTGATATCTTTTGATGATTCATTTGCAGCAAAACTTAATGTTCCTGTGGCAGGAGATGCTGTAAAATCCGTTCCTAAAGCAGCGGTTCCACTTGCTACTAGGTAATCAACGCTTGCAATGGTATTACTGGTTTTAAACACCTTGTAAGTAACTGTTCCGGCATTTTCATTTACTGTTTTGCTTTCAATATAAAACTGGGTTGCATCATCATCAGCAATGGTTACTGTTGCCGTTGTATTACCAATGGTTGCCCCAATTGCACCGCTAAGATTCACTGTAAATGTTTCGGCTGGTTCAACCAAAACGTCGTTAATGATTGGAATGGAAATAGTTTTGGTGGTTTCGTTGGCTAGAAAAGTAACCGAATTCGATGCTGAAGTATAATCTCCTGGAGCAGTCGCCGACCCATTTGAGGTTGAATAATTTACAGTAGAACTAAAATCAGAAGTACCTGTTTTTGTTAAAGTAAGGGATACACTACCAGCGTTTTCATTAACCACAACATCCTGAATAGTGATTACAGGTAAAATATCATCATTAATTATCGTTCCTGTACCAGTACTTTTAGCTCCCAATGTTGCGTACTGCGGGAACTGCAACACAAGAGAAAAATTCTCATCGTTCTCGTATTTAGTATCACCAACAATGTTAACGTTTACAGTTACTGATGTTTGATTTGGAAGGATTGTTAATGTATTTGATCCAATGCCAACAAAATCAGGATCAAGGGTAGTGGCTGAACCAATTACAGTAAAATAATTAACGGTGGCATTTAGCGTGGTATTTCCTGTTTTTGTAACTGTAAAGCTAAGTGTTTTGGTTCCTGCGTTACCTTCGGTGGTTGATACGTCATTGATTGTTAACACCGGCGCCGGGTCAACATCAACGATATTTACCTGCGTACCTATTCCAATTTGGGCATTACTACTCACAGAAGTTATATCAGCTATAACCGTTTCATCAAAGAACTTAAAAGTGTTATCAGGCAATGCCGCTATTGTAATAAATGTATCACTTTCAGTTAAACCAGCAGGAATAGTTAAAGTTATGGGCGTAGGTACTGTGGTATAATCTGCACCATTTACTGCCGTTCCACCTAATGTAACTTGAATTGTTATATCAGAAGCTGATACAACATCCGAGTTAGGCAGCCTGGCCCTTATTCTAGCAGTAGTAGGTTGTGTATGAGCACCAGGCTCTCTTAAATAGGTAAAATCAGTAACCAGACTTACTGTTGGAACCTCATCATCTTCAATAATATTACCAGTTGCAACATTATTGGGGCCAGCACTTACCACGTAATCGGTTCCACTCCGAAGTGTAACAATTACTGTTTCGGGCGAAGGAAACTCACTTATATTGTCGCCATATACCGGCACCAAAATAGTTCCGGTTATTTGTCCCGATTCTATTAAAACTTGGGTAGTTGTATTATCATAGTCAAATGAACTATTACTACCGCCTGTAGCAGTACCAGAAAAGGAGTAGTTAAGTTGAATATCGGTAGCACTAGGACGGTTGTTTTCTATAGTATAGGTATACTGTAAATACTTCACTTCACCCGCAGAACCTTCAACAATTGATGGCGCATCAGAAATACGAATTATTGGAAGAGGCGTTTTATCAACAATCTCAATAGTTAAGCTATTACCCGTCCCGTTTTCAGTTGCCCCTCCCCCTTTAACGCTTACAAGATCTACATCAACTGTTTCATTTACCACGCCTTCATAATAACTGTCGTTTATAGCAGCAACGGTTATAGTAGCTGATAATGCCCCTGCCGGAATAGTAACAGTTTGACTAGTTACGGTATAATCATCACCAATTACAGCAGTCCCATTGATGCCTATCGCCAAATCAACTGTTACCGGTTCATAAGTTTGGGTGCTTAATGAAACTGTTACTGTAGACTGGGTTGGCGCTCCGGTTTCATTAATTACCAGATTATTGGCAGATATGCTAACCGTTGGGGATGTTTGAATATCATTGATGGCTAAAATTGCTCCTGCTCCCGCTGTGGCGTTGATTACAGAAGTGATGGAAGCTATAAGCGTTTCAGCCAAAGCACCCTCATAGGTATTGTCATTTACTGCAGAAACCGTGTAACTGTTACTGACAGTTGAACCTGCAGGAATGGTAAAGGTGAGCGTTCCGGCAGTAAGCGTATAATCGGTTCCTCTAATAGCAGTACCTGCAATATTTCCAGTAGCAACGGTAACGGTTACCGGCACTGGTAATACGTCAGGCATACGCGCATAAAGGGTGGTACTGCCACCTTCGTTGATAGTGGAGGCAGCAAATTCCAATGAAACCGCATTATCATCATTTTGAATAACCCCTAAGGCTGTATTGGTTCCTGTTACTACTCCTGCCTGAGGAGTTATTTGCACCGAAAAGCCTTCCGAAGGCTCTATATCAGAATCCTTATTAACAGGAATAGTAATTATTACTGATGATTGATTAGCTGGAATAGTAGCTGAAACATTTGTAAGAAATCCTGATGGAAAATCAGCCGCATCCGCCGGACTTGCACCATTTGGAGAAACAGTATATGTAAAATCAATAGGCTGATCGATGGGTGTGTCTCCATCTCTCTTTACAACAAAAGTAAAATCAGTAGTACCTGCACCTGTTCCTTCTGCTTTTGTTGCCGATTGAGCCAAAATGCTTATCTGCGCATCATCATTTAAAATAGTTAGTGTATGAACTTTGTTATTACCTAAAATTGCCGATGAATTAAGAGGCGTACCAAGTGTAAAAACGACGGTTTCATTCAGTTCTATAAGGTTATCATTGGTAATAATCAGGGTGATATCCTTTGTGCGTTGTCCATTGGTACCTGCAAACGGATTATTCCCGTTAAAAACTAAAGGGGTAGCATTGCTTGTAATTTGATAATCGAAGTTTGCTGCTGGCGATTGTAAAGCAGTTCCGCTTAAGGTATAAGGAACAGTAACCGTACGCTCGGTGGTGTTTCCGGTAAGCTTTACTCTCACATTTACAGCTGTGCCTACACCTTCGATATAGGAAGAGGAAATAAACTCAAAACCTACTTTTGGTCCGCCATCATTATCAACTATTTGAGCGGTTCCTATTCTTGCGGCTCCAGCTGCTAATGAAGCTCCAGTTGTAACGGAGTTTAGGGTTATGATAATTGATTCGTTGTTTTCGTCTCGCCTATCATTAAAAACAATTACGGGTATGGTAGCCGAGGTATTTCCTGCCGGAATTACGATTGAAGTTATACTATTATTATAATCAACCCCGGGAGCTACAGCCGTTCCTCCAAAAGCAGTTCCACTATAGGAAAATGAAAGTACCAGATCAACCGAACTGGGGTTACTAAGCACTATCGGGAAATTGATAGTTCCATTTGCTTCGGTATAATTTGCAGGATTAGTTATTGATATTACAGGAGCTGCATCATTGTCTGTAATTTGACCTGTGGCTGAATTTCCAGGGGCTGCTGCAATGGTTGCAGGTCCACTCAAAACACTTGTAAGATTTACCTGGACCAATTCATTAGGCTCGTCAATCACATCCCCTTTAACAGGTACCGTGATGGTGGCTGATAAGCTGTTGGCGGGTATGGTTACAGTGGTTGCGGAATTTACAAAATCAGTGCTTGGAGTGGCGGTGCTGCCCGTAAAATCATAACTAACAACTACATCAACCGGACTAATGGCATTTAAACTTACAGTAAAGGAAAGTGAGGTTGGTGTTCCGGTATTGCCTTCATTTACAGGTGCGGAATTGCTAATACTTACAGTTTGAGCATTGGCAATTGTAGATATAAATAGCATTAAAAATAAAAGCAAATAAAAGCTAAAGCAATTAGAAAATTGCCAACGGTAAGCAGCCTTTACAGCAAAAGTTGAGAGCGTAAACTTTTTGACCATAAAATAATACCCAGTGGTAAATGCAACAAATAAAAGCCACTGGATTAAAAACAAAAACCAGTTGCTGATATTCGCACATTTGTTACAAAAACGGTTCCTTTACCCTATTTTCAACATAACCACCCCTATTATTTTATTAAAATCCAACATTAATTGCGAGAAACTTGCATTATCTCCTTAATTAATAAAACCAGCGACAATCAACTTATTTTTAACGTTATACTTATCGTTTACAATTGTATACATAATAGAAACCTTATGTATTATTTAAAAGTAGCGAACTAAAGAAGCACGATCTATTGATACATTTTCAAGCATCATTTTTATCTAATAATAAAATGCATTAAAAACAAAAAAGGATTACTCCTTTTTAGTTAAGAGTAATCCCTTTTTTTGTATTGATTTGGTGTTACCTGTTTAAGTTCCTGATTAAGGTAATATACCCTTTCTTCACCTCCACTTTACCGTCTTTATCTTTAGTTTTTAGCAGATAGAAATAAGTTCCATCTGAGCAACCTTGACCGTCCCAATCATTTTTGTAATTGGTTGATCTAAATATTTGAGATCCATACCGATTGACAACCGTCAAGTCATTTTCTGAATTTTCAACCCCTTCAATTTTAAAAAGGTCGTTCACTCCATCACCGTTCGGGGTAAATACATTTGATATACGTGCTGAAGTTCGAGCGAATCCACTTCCTGCATCATCATCATAAATTGTTCCTGTAGCTTCGTTATCACCTATTAATACATTCGTTGGATTGCTGATCGTAACTTTAAAGGTTTCATCAGCTTCATCAACCACATCTCCTGTAATTTTAATATTCACGTACTGATAGGTAGTGTAAGGTGAAAAAGTAAGGGTTCCGGTGGCGGCTGTATAATCTGAACCAGCAGTAGCCGTCCCGTTTGAGGTAGCAAAATCAACTGTAATGGTTTGGTCGCTCCACTGATTCAACCATACGCCAAAATACATGTCTGTTTCACCCGAGTTGCCTTCATATACATAAGTATCATAGACGGAGATTATTGGAGTATTATCATCATCAGTAATTAAACCAGAGCCTTCACCATCACCAATATTAGCATTAACCGGATTGCTTAATGCAAATTTCAAATACTCATTAGGCTCAAATACAACATCAGGATTTACATGTACCTCAACATACTGACCAGTGATTCCATCAAACGTTAACGTTCCGTTCACTGCTGTATAATCCTCGGAAGTTGCGGTAAGATCCTGGGTGGTATAATCAACGGTAACTACCTTGTCGGTAGTACTATTCAAATAAACATAGAAGTAAAGAATTGGATCACCCGAATCACCCTCTGTTACAAATGGATCTGTTACATAGAGATACGGCATTTGATCATTATCTGTAATCTGTACATATCCATCACCATCAGCAATGGTGGCATTCCCAGGTGAGCTTAACAGTACCCTAAAATATTCAACAGGCTCAAATGTATTATCGCCAACAATATTTACATCAAAAGTTTGAAAGCTATTTCCGGGATCAAAAGTTAAAATACCTGAAGCGGCTGTAAAATCGGTACCGGCAGTTGCCGATCCTGCTACGGTAGTATAGCTAACTGTTACGGATTGATCCGCGTTAGGAGGAGACAAATAAACACCAACTGTTGCTGTCTTATCATTTCCTGAATCTCCTTCAGTAATTGCTACATCGTTAACATAAATTAGTGCAGGTGTGTCGTCATTAGAAATGGTAACGAGAGCTGATGGATCCCATATTACTGCATTGGTAGCAGAACTAATTACCACCCTGAGTTGCTCATCAATTTCAAAAGTATTATCGCCATTTACCGTTATATCAATTTGTTTAAAAAACTCATCAGCGGCAAAAGTAAATGATCCCGATGATGCAACGTAGTCGCTGCCCGATGTTGCAGTAACATTTTGCAAAGCATAGTTAACAGTAACTGCATTATTATTACCACTCCTTGCTAATGAAACATAAACAGTTAACGTTTTTGTTCCGCTATCGCCTTCGTAATCTGAAGTTCCAGCTACAGTTAAATAATTGTAATCGTAAGCAGAGCCATTTATCTGACCATACCCATCCTGATCATAAATTAAATAACCTGAAGAAGGAGAACTCAATCGCATTGTAAAGTATTCATACGGCTCATCAACCCCATCAGCAATTGTAGGTACTTCAATCATTTTAAAATATTCACCTGCATTAAAAGTTACGGTTCCACTGGTTGCCGTATAGTCGTCAGGAGCCACTGCATTTTGGTTAATTGTTGCATAGTTTACCGTTGCTGTACCTGTTGAAACTGAACGATAAACATAAAATACTTCATTTTGTCCTTCGTCAGCAGTGGCACTGGTAACATAAAAATAAGGAGGAGCATCATCGTCATATATGATTCCAATACCAAATGCATCACGCAAACTTCCGTTCACAGGGTTGCTTAATTGAAGCTTAAAGACCTCATCAGACTCAAGGGTATTATCTCCATTTACAGTAATATCTACTTGTTTATAAAGTTCACCCGGGTTAAAAGTTAACGTTCCGTTAGCTGCCACATAGTCTGAACCTGATGATGCATTTCCATTAGCGGTGGCATAATCAACTGAATTGGTCTGATCAGAATAATCACTTTGATAAACATAAAAAGTGGCGGTGGTGGTAGTGCCATCATTTCCTTCAGGATTCGCTACAGCATCGGTTGAATAAAACTGTATCGGTGCATCATCGTCATAGATCGTCACTATTGCTTCCCCATCGGTGATTAGTGCATTTTGAATATTGGAAATCACTAACCTGAAGAATTCATCTCCCTCAAAGTTATTGTCGCCATTACAAACTATATCTATGGCTTTAAAATATTCGTTTGTGTTAAAGGTTAAACTTCCACTTTGAGTTACATAATCTTCTCCAGCCTTTGCAGTTCCGTCGGCTAAGGTATAATCGAGTGTAACCGGTTTAGAAGGATTGTCTGAAAGGTATATGTAGAATGTTTTGGTGGAAGTTCCTTCGTCTTCTTCCGGACTAAAATAACCATCGTATACAAAAGCAAATATGGCGTTATCATCGTTGTAAATAATAAAGTTACCTACCCCATCTTCCAGGGTCGCATTTGTAGGGTTGGTTAAATTTATTCTGAACTGCTCATTACCCTCAAAATCAGTATCACCATTAACAGCTACTGTAAAAGTTTTATAAGTTTCGCCTGGATTAAAGGTCAGGGTTCCTGAAGCGGCCACATAATCCTCGCCTGCGATAGCGGTCACATCTTCGGTAGCAAAATCAACCGTTACGGTTTCTGATGGATTTTTATTCAGGTAAACATAGAAAGTAACATCATTTGAGCCGGTGTTTCCTTCATAAACATAGGTATCGTATATACGGACTGCCGGGATACTTTGGTCGTCATCGACAATTGTACAATAAGCGTTTTCTGTGCCTATTTGGGCATTGGTTGAAGGGTTTAACAACTGAAGATAAAAACCATGGTTGCCTTCTACATCAACATCCCCTTTCACTTTTACGGTAACTGTTTTTGAAGTTTCGCCTGCTGCAAAAGTCAGGGTTCCGTTTACTGCCGTATAGTCCTCTGGATCAGTTGCAGAGTTTTCAACTGTTTGATAGTCTACTGTAATTGAACTGGCTCCAGCCTTATCTAGGGTTACGGTAAATACAGCATCAACAGTCCCTGAATTTCCCTCATTTACTTCGATGGCTTTCATGCTAAGTGATGGAAGAGGTTCATCATCGTTCAATATATTTCCGAACCCTTGTCCGTCAGCTATTGTAGCACCACTACTAACATTAGTTAAATTCACCAAAAATGATTCGTTAGATTCGTTAGTTGCATCACCCTTTACAACTACCGTAATAGTTTTGGTAGTTTCTCCTGCGGCAAAAGTCAACGTTCCATTACCCGATGTGTAATCAGATGGCGAAACGGCGCCTTCATCCTGAGTTGCCCAATCAACTGTAACGGTTTCGGCGGCCTCTTTATCCATCTTTACGGTAAACACAGCATTAACAGTTCCCGAATTACCTTCGGTTACTTCAACATTGTCAATTGATAAAGCAGGTAGCGTTTCGTCGTCGTTAGTGATTGTTACAGTACCCTGACTGTCGCCGATAACTGCACCACCAGTTGGGCCGGTTAAATTCACCAGAAATCCCTCATTACCTTCAACGGTCACATCACCATTTATGGTCAAATCAATGGTTTTAGAGGTTTCTCCAGCGGCAAAAGTGAGCGTTCCGTTTCCCGAAGCATAATCAGCTGGTGAAACTGCTCCGTTATCTTGCGTTGCCCACTTAACCGTTACGGCTTCAGCTGCAACTTTATTCATAGTAACTGTTAGCGTAGCAGTTGAAGTACCAGAATTACCTTCGGTCACAGATACATCGTCAATGCTTAGTGAAGGAGGAGCTTCATCGTCATTAGTAATTGTACCCGCACCCTGACCGTCTGAAATAGTTGCTCCAGCACTTACATTACTTAAGTTCACATGGAAGACCTCATCACTTTCAACAGTAACATCGCCATTTACTTCTATCGTAATTGTTTTTGAAGTTTCGCCTGCTGCAAATGACAGAGTTCCATTACCTGAAGTATAATCGGATGGTGAAATAGCGCTATTATCTTGGGTTGCCCAATCAACTGTTATAGTTCCTTCTGCAGCTTTATCCATTTTTACGGTAAATTCGGCATTCACAGTACCAGCATTACCCTCGGCTACTATTACATTATTAATTGTTAATGCAGGCAGGGTTTCATCATCATTACTTATTTGGCCAATTCCTTGCCCGTCAGCAATAGTTGCACCACTGGTAGCATTACTCAAATTCACCAGAAACGACTCATTTCCTTCTACTGTTTCATCTCCGTTTACTACAACAGTTACTGTTTTTGATGTTTCGCCTGCAGCAAAAGTGAGCGTTCCACTGCCTGAAGTATAATCAGATGGAGAAATTGCTCCATTATCCTGCGTTGCCCAGTCAACAGTTATTGTTCCTTCGGCTGCTTTGCTTAATGAAATGGTAAATATTGCATCAACGGTACCTGAATTACCTTCGGTTACAGTTACATCATCAATCCTAAAGGCCGGAAGGGTTACATCATCGGTGGTAATAGTTCCAACTCCTTGGTCGTCAGCAATTGTGGCACCTCCGGTTGCGTTACTTAAGTTTACAAGAAATGTTTCATCATTTTCAACGGTTTCATCTCCTTTTATAGTTACTGTAATGGTCTTAGAGATTTCACCTGTTGCAAAAGTAAGGGTTCCATTACCTGTGGTATAATCGACCGGTGAAACTGCAGTATTATCCTGTGTTGCCCAGTTGACAGTAACAGTTCCGGAGGCTGCCTTATCCAAAGTGACAGTAAAAACAGCGTCGACTGTACCCTGATTTCCTTCAGTTACAGTTACATTACTGATTGATATGGCAGAAGGAGCTTCATCATTGTCTACAATAGTCCCAACCCCTTGATCATTCGTAAAAGTTGCATTTGAAATATTTGAAAGATTGACAAAAAATGTTTCGTCAACTTCATCTTCTGTATCATCAAGAATGGCAATATCAATAGTTTTAGACATTTCGCCCGGAGCAAATGTTAATGTACCAGAACCACCTGTGTAATCACTTCCGTCGGTGGCAGAGCTATTGGCAGTTGCATAATCAACTGTTACCACATCTGTTGCCGAAGCTTTATTAAGAGCAACAGTAAATGATGCCGTTCCATCGGCTTCGTTAACAATAACATTGTTGATAGACATTGTCGGAAGCTCAACCGTCTTGTCATTGTCTATAATGGTTCCAACTCCCTGATCATTAGTTAATGTTGCATTGGATACATTGGAAAGATGGACAAAAAATGTTTCATCCGCCTCTTCTTCTGTATCCTCCAATATAGCTATATCAATAGTTTTAGACGTTTCACCTGGAGCAAATGTTAATGTACCCGAACCACCGGTATAATCACTTCCATCTTTAGCCGAGCTATTGGCAGTTGCATAATCAACTGTTATCGCTTCGGTTGATGCTTTATTTAGAGCAACAGTAAAAGATGCTGTTCCATCGCCCTCATTAACAGCGGAATTATTAATGGAAATAGCAGGAAGTCCACCCTCAGAATCATCATTTAAAATAGTAATCTGAAAAACATCATCTTTTAAAATCAGTCCATCTGGGTTTGAAAGTTTTACAAAAAAAGTTTCATCTGGTTCTAATTTGGTATCACCATAAACAGGAATCTCTATTTTAAATTTTGATTGTCCAGCAGGAATAATAAGAGTTCCTTTTGTCTCAATATAGTCCTCTCCAGCAGTAGCAGTCCCGTCGTAGGTAGAATAATCAAATCGAGTTTCCTTTTGGCTGCAATCTTTGAAAGCAAAGAAATACTCATAGTTTGTAACACCTTCATTTTTTTCAAAAACCCGTTTATCTTCACCTTTCAATGTTGGGAAAGGATCGTTATCAATGATTGTTCCTGTGGCCTTATCATCACATAAAGTTGCATTCTTAGGGTTCTTCAGGTAAACATAAAAGTATTCATCTTCTTCATCGTTAAAGTCACCTTTTAACGATATTGTTATATTTTTTGACTCTTCACCAGGAGCAAATGTCAACTTTCCCGAAGCTGCTTTATAATCATCCGTTGATCCGGCTGTGCCATTGCGGGTATAGTATTCTACAGTAATTTCCTCTTTGCAAGGGGCATCCAAAATCACTTTAAAATCAGTAGTAGAATATCCGGTATTTGCTTCCTTACAAGAAGAATTCTGAATTTTTATACACGGTGGGCTACTTTGGGTACTAATTATTGTTAAACCCTTTTGGGGCTTAACGGTTTGATTTCCATCATAATCATCTGCTGAACTAAAGACAAACAGAAGAAAGAACAATGAAAACAATCGAGTGGTAAAGTGGAAATTATTTGTACCCAAAAAGATTTCTAACACTTTTGTTAATGAATGAGTCAATCCCTTGAATTGTTCATTCATGGAAACATTGGTAGAGTCTTTCATAAACCTACAATTAGCAAAAACGACTTATTGAATTAATTAACCGTCGGTAAAAGCGTTATGAAAAGTATTTTTATGAATGTGTTTTGAATTCCTATGACGGGAGAACATTGGTATGAAGGAAACTTTGCTTGGTTTTTGTGAGTAATTCGAAGGATTAAAATTACATCATAAACTATTCATTTACAATAAAATATATACAAATAACCACATTTTGTATACAATTATTATTAATCCTATAAAAACAAAAACAAGAGTTCATTTTTATGAATTTCCTGTTGTGTTTTAGTCTTAAGGCTTGATTTATTTAACTACTTAATGCTTCTAAACAAGGTAAATTATTCATATTTCACCTGCAATTACCCTCATTATCCATGGCTTTTAACAAAAGATAGTTCAGATTCATTTTAATCTTGATCTGTTAAAACTAACTGTATATAAAACCCCGAATGTTATAAGCAGCCGTGGTTTTAACGCTATTTACTTTAAATGTTAATATCTCAAAATGGCAAACTCTGTTCGTCGGTTTAACTGAAATTCAGCTTCAGAACAATTGGCTCCATTAACACAATTATTTACCGGTTTAGATTCACCATATCCTTTTGCTGTAATACGTTTGGCATCAATTCCTTTGGAAATAATATAATTAACGGCTGATTCTGCCCTTTTCTGACTCAACTGAAGGTTATAATTATCAGCACCTCTCGAATCGGTATGTGAACTTAGTTCGATAACCAACGTTGGGTTATCAGTCATTACCTGAACAAGCTTATCAAGTTCTTTAGAAGCATCCGAACGAATACTCCACTTATTGAAGTCGTAATAGATATTATCCAACCTGATTCCTTTATACAATTCAATTGAATCAATGTTTAGTGAAAGTTTAGCATACAAGGTTTTAGACTCAGTATAACCTTTAGTACTTAAACTATCTTTACGACTGGTAATAAAATTCGTTTTTTCAGCAGTTATTGAATACTCACTGTTTTCTTCCAGGTTAAACGTAAATGCACCATTAGCATCTGTTGGAGCTTTTATATTTGTATTGTTTCCCTTGTTATATAAGGTGATGATAGCATTGCTCAAAGGTTTACCTGTTTTCTTATGTACCACCGTACCCTCGAGCTTAAATTTCAGGTCTTTCTTTGTAAACTGATAAATATCGTCCATCCCTTTACCTCCGGTTCTATTACTGGATAAATACCCACTTTTACCATCGGCAGCAAAAATCATATTAAAATCATCTTGCGGCGTATTTACCGGATAACCCACATTCTTTGGCGCCGACCATTTATTATCACCTAATGATAGTGCCCTGTAAACATCAAGACCTCCCATTCCACCAAAACCATTGCTCGCAAAGTAAAAATTATTCTCATTATCAAAACTAGGGAATCGTTCAGTACCTGGTGAATTTAATCCTTTCAGGTTAACAGGTTTGTCCCAGGAACCATCAGCTAGTTTCTTGCAATAATACAAGTCCGATAAGCCTTCTCCTCCAGGCATATCTGAGGCAAAATATAGGTAATTACCGTCGGCACTTAAACAAGCATCACTGACTGAATAATCTAAGGGAGCATTATAGGTAAACGGCTGAGGCTCACTCCAGTTATTTGAAGCTTCATCATATTTTGAATAATAAAGTTCTAAGCGGATGGTATAATCTTTTCGTTTCCGTTTATCATCAGTGTATTGTTTCGCATTAACAATTCCCCTTGTTCGCGTAAAGTACACTTCCTTACCATCTTTAGAAAAACAAGCAGGCCCATTATGATAATTGCCATTTAATACTGAGGTGAACAATTGCGGATCATCCCAATTATTATTCTTTTTTTCAGCATAAAATAATTTGAGATAAGGTAAACCGGTCCAGCCCGAAACATCTTTCTTCAAAGTATTATTAGCATCAAAAAACAAAATAGGTTTTTTATCTGCTTTCTGATTTAAGATCCGATCAGAGGTAAAAACAATACCATTTTTATAAGGGAAAGCCCCCCAATCACTTTGCGGTGTATTGAGGGAAGTATCTAGCTTAAAAACAAAGTTAACCGGATTTTGCATCCAGTAACCCGCCGAGTCACATGCATTAATTAATTGCGGAATTGTCGTAAGCACCTCATTTCCTGCTTCCTGTTGATATTTTTTATACCATTCTTTAGCTTCAGCATATTTCGAATTATTCCTTAATGATTCAGCATAATAGAATACATCCATTGGTTCATGACCTTCCATTAGCACAACCTTGGCATACCAACTTTCAGCAAACTGATAATTATGTAACAGACGGTAGCTGTCGGCTAAGCCTCTTGCCGACTGAAGAGTCTCACGTTTATCAAAGGCCTTTTCATACAAACCAACAGCATCATTAAAATTAAGCAACTCGGCCTGGCGCTGTGCTTCACGCAAAGTTGCTTGTCCAAAAACAGTCTTAATGGTTAAAAGCAAAAGGCTCAATATAATGTATGTACAACGTCTGATCATGATGTAATGCGCTTAGTATACATTTGCGAATTATTAACTAAAAGTACCTTGGATTCAACATCCGTACCTTTTTAGGTATAAAGGAATATCCTAATGAAATTTCATGTGTTCCGTAATTGTAATCTTTGAACTTTGTAAATGAAAAATCATAAGCATATCCTATTCTTAATCTGTCGGTAACGTATATTTCCGCTAAACCTACCAATGCATCTGTTGTTGATAAATTATTCTGTAGATTGCTCTTGTCCCAGACGCCAATACCTGTCCGGTATGAGGCTCCTAACCATAAACGTTCATTAAACAGCACAAACGTATTAATGTCTAAATTTGCCGGGCCATGTGATTCATTTTTAAGCATGAATGATGGCTTTAACAAAAATTGCTTCGATAAAGGAATTAACCCACCTGCAGTTAAGTAAAAATGCGGCATTTTGGCAGGTATTAATATGGTAGGATCCTTGGTATAATTTAAATACTGCCCGATCAGGTTATCGGCAGAAGCTCCGGCATAAAACCGATCGGTTGAATAATACACCCCAGCTCTTATATCGGGTACAATCACCGATTGCATCATATTAGGAACGCTGGGATCATTAGGGGAGTACGACTGCAGTAAAGTTCCGTCAAGCCCGTATTGGGCAATTCCTAATCCTAATCCTAAAGCTAAGCGCGAAGCATCTCCAACTTTTAAACGGTAAGCATAATTTGCATAGGCGGCCAATGTGCTCTCTGCTCCTAACTTATCTTTTAAAACGGTAAAGGCAAGCCCAACGTTTCCATTATTGGCAATTGCATCCAATGCAAAACTAAATGTTTCAGGGTGTCCTTCCAGTCCGCCAGTCCACTGGCTGCGGTAAAAAGAATGCAAGTTCAACTGCTCCTTATAACCTGCATAAGCAGGGTTTATATATATGCCGTTAAACATGTATTGCGAAAACTGCGCATCCTGCTGAGCATACGCATTTATCGCAAACAGAAGCAAAAACAATAGCGATAACTTTTTTATAATCATGAAAATTGACGAATCAAGACCTCATTAATACTCCTTCTTCAATCGAGCTAAAAGTTTGTAAGATAATTGCGCTTTTTACTAACTTCTAACAGCCTTATGTTCAATCCAGTTCAGCGGGTACCAATCAACATCAATACCAACTATATAATTGTAAACTGTAGCAATATTTATAACCAGAACTATAGAAACCTTTAGTTAATAGATTATAATAATTACTAATATTTTAGATCCGATTCTTTGGCCAAAAATAACAAATTAAACTCTGCATTTTACAATCTTAATAAATGTACCTATTTGATTATAAATACCTTATAAACTAAAAACTAGTAAAACTACTTATTAAGTAGAATTAATAACTACAGAACACATTTACCACTTTATCATGCTCTTTAATTAAGCGAATAAAAATATTATTAATTAATAGTTAACAATAATGTACACAAAACCATCCTTTGAGTGTATCTTTTTGAGATCAAGTTATTGTATTTGAAAAAATTATAAGGATTATCTAAACAATGAAAAACGTCTGATTATTGACATCATTCTACATTTCATTATTTCCTCAAGATCGCCACCCAACCAGTAATCGATTGAGCATCAGCCATTTCATTCTTTACAGTTAAAACGTAATAATAAGTACCTGGAGGAAGTTGATCACCTCCCCAATTATTAGCATAATTAATCTTCTCATAAACGCTGTTTCCCCATCGGTTCATTACTTTAAGCTCATTAAATGCCCAGGTATCAAGTCCTTCAATTTGAAACGTATCGTTCAAATTATCACCATTAGGCGTAAAAACATTGGGGATGCGCAAACCCACAATTTTATTGTAATAAATACTTGTGTTATTTACCAAAACAGGATCTTCCGTTTGCGATTCAATTATAGCTTTATTGATTACAGATCCGGTTTTAATTGCTTTTACGCCTACCGTAACTATTATTTGTCTTCCTGGAGGCAATGCATCTAAGGTATAGATGAAAGAGTTATAAAATGAATCATATACCAGCAATCCTTCATCTACTTTATAATCCTTATACAGCGTTTTTTCATTTAAGGTATCTTTTAGCACAATAAACTTGGCTGTATCAGGGCCTTTGTTCTCAATTAAAAAAGCATAATGAAAGTCTGTTTCAATAGGGGCAAATTGTTTATCAGCCGACTTGATAATACTTACATCGGCTTTTTTAGGCTTAGCATTAATCGTAACATCTTCTGCGGTTGAAACATTATTGCTTAAATCCGGGTCTGTAGCAACTGAAGTAACAACAGCCGTATTAGTTGCAGTTCCAACTTTTACAGCTTTTACTTTTACAGCAACTGAGCGGCTTTGCCCAACCGGCAACTCATCAACCTCCCACGCTAATTGGTGAGTATTAATATCAAACGAAACATTGTTATTTGAAGAAAACTCGTAGGAGAGCTCTGTTGGCAAAATATCCTTTACCTTTACTTTTAATGCAGGCGAAGGACCATTATTCGAAATGGTGATAAAATAGCTTAGTGTATCCCCTTCATTTACCAGCTTTTTATTTACCGTTTTAACAATGCTCACATCGGAAGTATCTTTTGCAACCACTTCGGTTGAAGTGACCTTATCATTGCATTTACAGATGGTTTTTGTAGTTGAAGTAATTTTAGCTTTATTTTTAAAACTACCGGCCTTAACAACTGTAACGGTTAATTGCATATTCTCCGCAGTCTTTTTGGGCAAAGTTCCTACCAGCCATTTAACCGTTTGGCCATTCACTTCCACCGATCCAAGATTTACTGTTGAGCTAGTATAGACCAATTCTTTCGGTAATGTATCCGTAACCACAACATTTTGGGCATTTGCCGGTCCTTTATTATTAATTTTGATGTTATAGGTGAGCTGTTTGCCAACAGCTACTGTCTTTACATTAATTGTCTTTTGAATAGCAAGGTCAGCGCTGTCTACGGAAGTTAAAATGAAGTCATAATAGCTTCGGTTAATATTTTTCGCGATCGCAAAGGAAGCCAAAAAAATAATGCTGATAAAAAACACAAAAAAGGTGATCAGCCATCGCTGATACTTATAAAAATTGCTCCTTGAAATAGAGCGACGAGAGTAGGTATCCATAGAGCGAAAATTTAGATAGAGACAGAATATCGTTTACATACTTAGTATCAATTCCAGCTAAAACCTCATCATACTTGTGTACGTATCTGATTATTAGATGGAAATCTTTTTATTTAAGACTAATTGTCAAACCTTGTGCCATGCAGTATTTTAAACTCAAAGCAGTGAATTTTCAACTATTAATTAATTGACGAGAAGGCATTCGTGAGTGATAAACAGGAAAAATCAAAGGCTTGACAGGGTTATTTGTAAATCTATTACTACTAATGGAAGATTGTACTTATTTCAGTACAAAAGTTGAGAAATTCATTAGTAGCAAGTGGCTGCATAATGCAGTATCTTTGCACGCTGAATTTAACCCTTATGATTATCAGGTGTGTTTTGAGATAACCGCACCATAATAAATTATTGATGAAAGCAAAAACTGCCAAAGAATCGCTTACAATTATGAATGAATTGGTGCTGCCGAACGACACCAATCCCCTAAACAATTTAATGGGTGGCCGATTATTACATATGATGGACATTGCCGCTGCTATTGCCGCTCAAAAACATTCGAATCGGGTGGTGGTAACTGCTTCGGTTGATAATGTTTCGTTCAGAAACCCAATTGGTTTAGGAGACGTGGTTACCATTAAATCACAGGTAACCAGGGCATTTAACTCATCAATGGAAGTAAGATTGGAAGTTTGGGCAGAGAATATTCCGAATGGAACCAAATTCAAAAGTAATGAGGCTTACTATACTTTTGTTGCAGTTGACCAAAGCGGTAAAACAATCCCGGTTCCGGAAGTTATTGCTGAAACCGAAGATGAGATTAAATACTACGATGGGGCTTTAAGAAGACGCCAACTACGATTAATTCTAGGTGGAAAAATGAACCCTGATGACGCTACCGAACTAAAAGCGCTTTTCTTCCCTGAAGAATAAATTGAAGTTAGAAGTAAAAACTTAGAAGTACGAAGTGGGATTTGCGATTTTAGATTTCGGATTCCTCTTCGTTTTCCTCTAAAATCGTAAATCTGAAATCCAACTTTTACTTCATTTTACTTCTAACTTTTTACTTTAATTAGTTTTCAGCCAATTCTAAGATACGATCAAACTCTTCAGATTTTAGCGGCATTACCGACAATCGGCCTTGACGCACCAAAGCGATATCTTGTAAGCGATCATCAGCTTTAATAGTTTCTAAAGTAACTGCTTTCTTTAGCGACTGAACTGGCGATAGATCAACCACTACCCAGTTTGTATCATCGGTTGTTGGATCCTGATAAAACTCTTTCACCACTTTTGCAATGCCAACAATTTCTTTGCCTTCATTACTGTGATAGAACATTACCAAATCACCTTCTTTCATGGCTTTTAGGTTATTCCTAGCCTGGTAGTTTCTAACACCATCCCAAAAAGTCCGGCCATCTTCATTAAACTTTTGCCAACTGTATTTAAAAGGTTCCGATTTTACTAACCAGTGATTCATTTATTAGGTGCTTTTATAGTGTTTAAACGACTTTTTACTCTTGTTTTCATTTGTAACGACAAGAATTGGCGACAAAGATAATTTAATCGCTTACATAAAATAAAAAAGCAGTTAGTACCCTAGTGAATAGTTAATTCATATCCGGGAGGATTATGAATTAGATAATAAAAATCGATATTCCAAATCATTTGATTATTAACAACAAAGACGATTTAGTTTTGTGGATAATGAGCATTTAATGTGGAAAATTCGGAGTTGAAAACTCTCAAAAGTCAATATCTTTACAACACATGCTGCCCTAAAAGAAGTTTCCAAGTTATTGGGATCATCGTACTTTCGGGAAGCATCGAAACATTAGGCTCAAAAATCACAGATAACTTAATTACTGCCAATGATACTTTTTAAAAACATGCTCAAAACGGTGACCTATTGCTTTTTACTGTTTTCAATACATACCGCATACGGACAACAGAAACTTCAGATCGATGCTGATCTGGCCGCAAACAGTCAACCATTGGAAGTAAAGCGAAAGGGTGCAAGTGCTATTGGCAAATATCAGTTCGGCGCTTATAAAATTGTCTCGGGAAAAGCGGGATTAACAACCTCCAAGAGTAAACAAAAGTTATTTAGTGCTGAATCAGAGGCTCATTCAAAGAGAGCATTCTCTTTCGTTTTTGTAAGAAACGATAGCGATTCGGTACTAGTCAACGCCATCGTAACTTCAAAACGACACGACGTGAATTTGGATTATTTTTCTCTTCGTTTTAACTGGGACGATCAGAAAGTTAGTGAAACTAATGACTACTTTATGGTGAATATTACTCGTCCTGGTGATTCTATTGAATGGAAAATGACAACGGCCAGCACCAGCAAAATGAAAACCATGGGCGATATTCAATACTATGAAACAACTACTTTTAAAGGCGGTGTAACCAATGGTCTTTCTGATATTGAGATTAAGGATGTACCTATAGTCTATAAATCAGTTTTTCAAGCTCCGGTTTACGGATATCAATTCTTTCAGGGAGACAAGGCGATTGGGGCTGTGCAGCTTGGCGCAAACAATAGACTCTTTGTTTGGCTGCATAAGGATTTGGATGCTAAGGCCCAATTATCATTGGCCGCAGCAATGGCCAGTATGATGGTCAAGCAATTTTAAAACTTAAAGCAACTCTGATTTCATAGCCAATATTTTTTAAAAATCTCCAACTATTCTCAATAAAACATAGCAAGTTTCGGGTAGCGAAAGGTTAATTTCATTTCTACATTTGCTATTAACCTACATAGTTAATGAGATGAAAGAACAAGATGCTATTAATTTCAACCGCGTGGCCGAGGCTATTGAGTATATGCAGCAAAACTTTAAAACTCAACCTCAGCTCTACGAAGTTGCCGAACAAGTGAACATAAGTCCTTTTCACTTTCAGCGCATATTTACTGAATGGGCAGGAACAAGTCCGAAGAAATTTTTGCAATACATCAGTATAGAACATGCAAAAAAGATCTTAAAGGAAAATCAGGCAAATTTATTTGAAACAGCCATTGAAACAGGTTTGTCAGGCATCGGTAGATTACATGATCTGTTCATTAACATTGAAGGAATGACTCCCGGTGAATATAAAAATGGAGGTGAAAATCTGCGAATTAATTACAGTTTTGCCGAAACGCCTTTCGGAACCGTTATTATAGCCTCTACCCTAAAAGGCATATGTTATACCGCTTTTGCTGATGAGCATCAATTAGCTATTGAAGAGTTGAAAAAAAACTTTCCAAATGCCGATTACCATCAATTAACCGACAAATTTCAGCAAGATGCATTGCTTATTTTCAAACGCGACTGGAGTGAGTTGGCAAAAATTAAACTTCATTTAAAAGGCACTCCTTTTCAACTTAAAGTGTGGGAAACGCTGCTGAAAATACCTTATGGCAAAGTTTCAACCTATGCCACCATTGCCGGAAAGATCGATAATCCGAAAGCATCAAGAGCAGTAGGCAGTGCTGTTGGAGATAACCCTGTAGCCTTCTTAATTCCTTGCCATCGGGTAATTCAATCAACGGGGGTATTTGGACAATACCATTGGGGTAGCTTGCGCAAAACAGCTATGATTGGCTGGGAGGCTGCTCAAATTGAACTTGAACCAACTATTAAAAGTGAAAACTAATTAAAGTACGAAGTTAAAAGTACAAAGTACAAATGCCCCCTCATTGGTAGTCTTATCCTTTGTACTTCTTACTTTCTACTTTATTTTTTTCTTCAATTCAGAAAAGGAATATAAAAACTGGAAGAATGGATCTGTTTGGGAATAGCATCACGAAAGAAGATAACCTCCTGCCCTATGATGGTATTGTTAATTACTTTGGAAAGATATTATCCTTAAATAAAGCTCATCAATATTTTATCGATCTGCTGACTACAGTTGAATGGAAAAACGATGAGGCGATTATCTATGGAAAACACATAATAACTAAGAGAAAAGCTGCCTGGTATGGAGATGCTGACTACGAATACACCTATTCAAACACGACGAAAAAAGCTTTACCGTGGACAAAAGAACTTTGGGAGCTTAAACTTCTTACCCAAACACTATCTGGCACAAAATTCAATTCATGCCTTTTAAATTTATACCATAATGGTGATGAAGGTATGGCCTGGCATAGCGATGATGAAAAATCGCTAGGTTTAGATACTGTTATAGCCTCTATCAGTTTGGGAGCCGAACGCAAATTTTCATTTAAACACAAACAAACCAAAGAAACCGTTTCTCTAAATCTGGAATCCGGCAGTTTATTAATCATGAAAGGTACTACTCAAACCCATTGGCTGCACAGTTTACCAAAAACTAAAAAAGTAAAGACGCCTCGCGTAAACCTTACTTTCAGAACTATTGTTGATCAACAAACCTGAATTAGTTAAAAATCAGCGATTAAAATCACATTAAGGCATCTTCATCGCTAAATGAACCTACTGAATAATCCACGCCTATAACTGTAACAATTAATTTATATTCCACCCTTTCTATCTGTAACAGCTAATTTATAGAATAACAATCGCCAAAATTATACCTTCGAGATAGACTAACTATACTTACTATCCAATTTATCAATGAAAAAACTAGTTATTATTCTACTGCTTACCGGACTACAATTGAGCAGTATGGCTCAAACACAGGTTTGGAAATTTAAAACCAAAGACAAGATTGTTAGCGCCGCCGCCATTACTGAGACTATGATTTTGTTTGGAAGCCAGGATGGCTTTCTTTATGCAATTAATAAAGGTATTGGTAAAGAACTATGGAAATTCAAAACTCAAGGTGAGGTGAGATCGACCCCCAAAGTTGAAAAAGGCAAAGTATTCTTTAACAGCACCAATGGTAATGTTTACGCATTAAATGTAAATACCGGCGAATTGATATGGAAGTTTACTACCGAAGGAGAAAAGCAAGTCGACATGTGGGACTATTACCTTTCTTCGCCAAAAACAGTTGACAACCTGTTAATTGTAGGCTCGGGAGATCAGCAGGTTTATGCCCTCGATCAAACATCTGGTGCAAAAGTTTGGTCCTACAAGACCGATGGCGTAGTGCATGCAGACCCATTAATCTACAATCAAAAGGTATATATCGGTAGCTTCGATGGCAATTTTTATGCGCTGGATGCAAAAACTGGTGCATTGAAATGGAAGTTTAAAACAATCGGCGACGCTTATTTCCCTAAAGGCGAAATACAAAACGGAGCTTCCATTGCAAACGACATGATTTATTTCGGATCAAGAGATTATAATGTGTATGCCTTAAACCCAGAAACTGGAACCGGTATGTGGAATATGAAAGAGCGAGGCAGCTGGGTAATCGCCACGCCTGCACAGTCAGATAAGCTTACGTTCTTCGGAACTTCCGACACCCATTCATTTTACTGCTTAGATGCCTATTCAAGTGATATAAAATGGAAATTGCCATTGAATGAGCGTGTGTATGGGCAGGCTGCTTTTTATGAAAACCTGGTATTATTTGGATGTTTTAACGGTAAACTCTATGCCGTAGAAAAACAGACCGGCAAACTTTTCTGGGAGTTTCAAACACAAGCCAGCAAACAAAACTGGAGCACCATTTATGATGATAAAGGGCACTTTCTGCCTACGTTTCACTACTATGGAAATGATATGTCAGTAACTGTAAAAGGAGAAAAACAAGTAATGGATTTAGGAAGTATATTGGGTTCGCCAATTATTGAGCGAAATATAGTTTACTTTGGAAGCGCGGATGGTTATTTTTACGCCGTTAGAATTTAATTTTTTTATGAAAAAGTGTTTGTTATTAATTACTCTGTTTATTTCTTCGTTGAATGTTTTTGCCGATTGTGCTAAAAATGAATTAACGTTTTGGCCAAAGCAACATTCTGTTAACGCTAACAGCTTGTTTTTAATAACAGCCATTGGCAATAAAACCGAAGTTCTTGATGGACTGAACAATTTATATGTGATCTATCTTCAATCGGGAAAAGAAAAAGTTAAGCTAATTGTAAAGGAAACCTATACAGGTGACCTAGCGATGAAACAATCACTGCTTGCATTAGAGCATGACTTAACGCCCGGCAAAACCTATGAGTTGAAAATCGATTTCAATCCGAAAATAAAACCGGCGGCATTTAAAAATACCACGCTTGATAAAAAAGCAATCACAGCTAAATGGTCCGTTAGGTCATTGCCGGACACTATTGCTCCTGTTTGGATTGCGAAACCTAAACTTTTGGAGCGCTCATCATTTGAAGCTGAACAAAGTGCTTCATCAACAGTTCGTTTAAATACAACGATAGAAGAGAGTTCCGAATATTTAATTAAAACCTCATTGGTGAATACCAAAACCGGAAAGGCTACTACCTTTTACCTTTTACCCGTAAACCACCAAATTAGAATTGGTCACAACGAATGTTATGGTGAATTTGTTTTCGGTGAAATGGACGACTGTGAAGTAACATTCGCCTTAGTTGATGAATCGGGCAATATTACAGCCTGGGATGAGGATCCTATAAAATTAATAAAACCCTGATTTTATGAAAGCAGTTATCATTACTCAACCAGGAGGCCCTGAAGTTTTGCAGGTACAAGAACGTCCCCTCCCCATTATAAAAGATGATGAGGTGTTGGTAAAAGTAATGGCTGCCGGAATAAACAGGCCTGACGTGGCACAACGATCCGGAAGATATCCTGCTCCGGCAGGAGCTCCGGTTGATATTCCGGGTTTAGAACTCGCCGGAACCATAACGCAAATTGGCGCACATGTTAAAAATCTTGCAATAGGTGATAACATTTGCGCCCTTGTTGCGGGTGGCGCTTATGCCGAATATTGTGCAGTGCCAGCTGAATTATGCCTTCCCCTTCCTGAAGGCCTTTCAATGGCCGAAGCTGCATCACTACCCGAAACCTTTTTCACCGTTTGGAGCAATGTTTTTGACCGGGGAAATCTAAAAAGTGTTGAAAGTCTTTTAGTACATGGTGGTAGCAGCGGTATTGGAACGGCAGCTATACAGATGGCCAAAGCGCTCGGAAGCATTGTTTATACTACCGCTGGAACTAAAGAAAAGTGCGACTATTGTGAAGCCCTCGGAGCCGACAAATGCATAAATTATAAAACCGACGATTTCGAAAAGGAAATCATGCAATTGACACAAGGAAAAGGTGTTGATGTAATTTTGGACATGGTTGGAGGCACGTATATCAGCAAAAACATTAACTCATTAGCTGATGATGGTCGTTTGGTTTTTATAAACGCCATGAAAGGTTTTAAGGCAGAAGTAGATTTTCTGAAAGTAATGCAAAAACGCTTAGTAATTACCGGAAGTACACTTCGTCCGCGGCCAAATTCATTTAAAGCTGACATTGCCAATAACCTAAAGCAACATATCTGGCCATTGATCGAGTATGGAAAAATCAAACCTATTATCTACGAAACATTTTCAATGGAAGATGCTTCTAAAGCCCACGAATTGATGGAAAGCAGTGAGCACATGGGTAAAATTATTTTAAAAATGGATAGTTAACTCATTACTTTTTTCATCTCTATAGTTACTCGATCTTGCTCTCGCAAACGTTTACAAAGTGTCCGCATTATGCCTTTTAAAATGTCGGTATTGGTGGCAATTACATCATAAAAGGCTTCTTGTTCAATTTTAAGCAAAACACAATCTGCTAAGGTGGTTACACTGGCAGATCGCGACTCGGTATCGAGTAATGAAAGTTCGCCGAAAATTTCATTTTCGCCCAAGGTCACAATTTCATGCCCTTCATCATGTATCAACACTTTACCCGAATAAATAAAGTACATGCAATTTCCCTTATCTCCTTTACTAAAAATCAGCACATCTTTATCAAATGAGCATTCTTCGCAAATGGATGCAATTTCAACCAGATCGGTTTCGCGTGAATTTTTAAATATTTCCGAATTCTTTAACAGTAGTACCTTTTCTATGATCAGCATGAAAAATTAAGTTATTGCGTTTAAAACATAAGCTGTGGTTTCTTTTATTACATAGGGCCCTTGAGAATAAGTTTCCAACGACAGCTTTTTAAGAAATCCATAATCTTTATTTTGCCATGAGCTGTAAATGCATACAGATTTTGTCCATGGATTGAATTCATTAGCATGAGTAAATACAATTTTATTAAACATGGAATCAATTGCTTGTGTTTTGTAGGCCTTTCGGGTATCATCAGGATCGATTACATGGTCAAAAAGCACATTTAACTCTTTAGTAATTCGTTGCGGTAGCACCATTTCCAAAATTTCGATGGCATTGTATAGTTTCGAGCTATCCCCTACCTCAATCAGTTCCAATATTCGGTTCACTTCATTTCTGTCGTAAAGAAGGCAACAAATCCTCAAACAAGTTTCCAGATCGCTACGTATTTCACTGTGAAGAGAATTCCGTACCAAAACATGATTGTTAAACTGTTGAATTGAATGGTAATACTCAAGTTTATTTCTTGAGCTTTGAAAACAATTATCAAGCAAAATATTAATCAACGAAATCTCTTTCGCACTAAAAGGTTTGTACTCCTTTCGCCAAAGCGAGTAAACGATTTTATCAATGTGTTCGGGAAAAGACTTAATGGCCGCAAGGAGGTAGTTTGTTGAATTATCGCCTTTCATTTTGCCAGCCAAACGAATCAATTCCGAAGAATAATCAGCGGCAACTTCATCATTTATATCTTCAAACAATTCATCTCCATATTGAAGTAATCCCTGCAAGGCGATGTATTTTTCGGTAGGCCTGTTTAACATATTCAAAATTTCGGGAAGTGTTTTTTGAACTTTGAGTTTACAAGATGCTACTATTGCCGAACGCTTTACAGAAGAGTCTTCATCGTCAATCAACTGTTCAATTGCAGCGGTAAACCTTACATTTTTCAGTTCGCTTATTATTTTTACGGCCAATTCCCTTTCCGCAGCAATATTCGATTGGATCAAATTATTCAATTCATTTCCAGCCACTATTAAATGACTGAACTCTTCCTGGTTGAGTAAACTTATAATTACCACTTTTCTGATCGGATATTCGAGATGATCTATACGACCTGCCAGCTCGTGCAAATAATCCAAGTCGTATTTACAGATAATCGCCGTTAATTTTTGCCTGATTTCAATATCCGGTTCCTTGTCTGCCAAGCGCTTTAACAGATTCATATCAACACCATCCGCTTTCTTTAACTCAGATAAAACATACCGTTTTACATCTGAATCGTTTCCCAGTAATTGTTGATGAAGTAAGTTTACAAATTCAGGATGTTCGGCCTTGCCAAGCAATTTAAGCGCATATATAACTTCTGATTTGGTACCGTTATAAATTTTATCCAATAAAATGTCCAATGATTTTTTATCGTTCAGATAAACATCTTCACTGCTGAATATTCCTTTTCTTATCGATTGATGCAGCGTATGCAAATAGGTCTTCTTTACATATAAAATAATAACTGCCCATGCAACGAGGTTCAGCAGCACAATAATGATGGTAAGTAAAATGCTAACATTGATCCCCAAACGATTCATAAATATTAAGGAAAGCCCTACAATAATTAATGACGGAGGCAGCATATAACCCTTAGAAATGAGGTGGCCATGCAGTCTTAACTTCTCTTTTAAAGGCTGAAATAAAATGAAGAAAATGGGTTCCTGCATAGTTGAACGCAATACTTCGGTAATTAAAACCATTCCTCCAAAAACATAAATGATCAGGTTTGCTCGTTGATCAAGCACAAAAAAGATCAGACAAAAGAATAATAAAATAGCTGGTGTTATAAAAAGGGCTTTGATAACGCCCCAATGTTCAATTACCCGACTAGTGATCAGTAATTTCAGAGCAAGTGCTATTATTCGGCCGATGGCAAAAAATGTAGCAATAAAAGCAGCCAAAGAGGCAATATCTTCATACTTCATTTTCACATGCGACAGGAAAGTGAAGTCGATAAAATTAAATACGTTATAACTTAGAATAGTTAATATGGAGATGCTAAAAATAAGCTCGTTCTTAAAAAAAACAGTTATTAAACCCTTTTGTTGAGGAGCAGCCGCTTGATGCTGATAATGACTTTCATGCGAATTGAATTTAATAGAATCCCAGTTTCGCTGTTTTACCGATTTATTGAAGAACCACAACCCCATTAAAAGCGATGCAACTGAAAACCAAAGTAAATGAGTAAGGCCAACTAAAGGAATTAACAAAGGTGCTGAAAGATATCCTATCAGTTTTGCGGGTATATCCCCTGCACCAATAATTGAGAACACCCTTTTACTTTCTCTTACATTAAATAACTGCGATACCAGCCCCCAGTAAGTATATCCATTAAGCATATAAAACAAAATGGACCATACCATGAGCATAAAAATAAAACTACCCGAATGCTGCAGATATAAACCAGCCCAAAGCACAACTAAAACAGCTATAGAAAATACCACAATGTATTTCAGCAGGTTGAGTGGTGACAATCGGTGTTCTAACTTTTCATAGCCGAGATTCAACAAAAACAAAAAGGCTGCAATTGTTAAATAAGCATAAGGCAGCAATTGTATGGAAAGCGATTTTAAGAATAAGGTATAGGCGATAATATTGACATAGGAAATAGCAATGCCTATAAATATTTGAACCCGCAACAAATCAAAAATATAGGCCGATTCTGACACCTTTATATTAAGGACACTTAATACCCTGTTTCTCATATAATTAAATATACAAAACCAGACCGATAATTATGACCGTCAATTTTAAAGAAAAAAACTTCAGCAAGTTATTATCAAATCATCAACAGTTAACTTAGAAAACGCCATTTTTTTTGTTAAAAGCAACAAAACCACACTTTTACAACCCAAGAACAGCAAATACACAACTCAAAATAGCTTACTTTATTAGTTTTCATAGAAAGAAGATGACCCAAAATGAGTTGTTTTCAATATTTATATCCCGATAATATATTTTATCATTCACTTTTAACCCATTTTAGAGATTAAGCCGTTTAAAAACCATCAAATTATGATTACCACAAAAACATGTTGCACCACCTAAAAAACAAAAAAAATTCATAAATTAAATCCATTGTAATGTAATCATCAATCGACTCCTACCGTTCGTCCTTAGCCGATAATTTAAAAGAAACCAGTACGCTTTTATTAAAAACTGCCATTTGCTTTCATCCTATCTCCTAAACTGGTTTTGTTTTCTTTTAATTTTTCAATTAATATCCCAATGGATATAATTAAAACTGCTCTCAAATGAAAATATCTGCCAGCGAAAAGACTTATTTGCCATCTAACCGCTTTTGCAAGTTAATCTTGCTTTCCATTAATTTGTTTTTGTTGCTTTCAATTTCGGCAAAAGGGCAAAACTTAGCGATAAATGATTTTGTAGTTTTTGGAGGAAATCCAAGTATCCATGGATCGGCGGCTGCCGATTTTTCGGTTATACTAGGCAGCGGTTCTTCTGTTTATGGAGGATCTGTAGGAAGCTCAAAGCTGATAAAAACCATTGGAGGAGTACAGTTCACAAGCAACTTGATTTCGGATGGAACAATTTACCTTGCCAATGGCAATAGCGTTTTGGGAACAATTGCTGCTGCCAACTCTGCTTCATCCAAAGAAATTATCTTTAAAACAGGAACCAACCAGTATTTCAAAAAAAATATCGACATAAACGGATCGATATTCATAAGAGGGGGTAAAGTTTTAGGAAAAGTAACATACCCTAAGGGTAGCACCTATTCAGGGCCTATACCTGCGGGTGGAAAAAAAATGGGAACGCCAACATTAACTGCTATCCCCCAATTACCAGCAATAACCGTTTTTCCGGATGCAGGCATTGCAAAAGTCACCTCAACTCAAATTATTACTCCCGGCTGCTACAATGCCATGGAGCTTAAAGGAGGTCAAACCATTACATTTTCGGGAGCAGGCACTTATACCTTCAGCAGTATTAAAAACACAGGTACTACTCCTAATAAATTCATTTTCGATTTAAAAGACAACCCAGGTGGTACAATTAAAATTTACGTTCACGGCGATATTGATTTAAATATCACACAAGTTGATTTTGTTAACGGTTGTGACGCTTCAAAAATATATACCGAAACACATGGGATTGGTACCAGTTGCAAACTAGGCAATTATGCCTTTACGATAAACAATTACAGCAGTTCAAGCCGTTGTTCGGAATGGTTTGGTACCGTTTGGGCTCCTTACGGAGGCATAAACATTGGCAGCACTGCAGGTAGGTCAACCATTACCGGCGCACTTTGGAGTGCTACAAAAGTGAATATTCAATGCGGTGTAAAAATCACTTATGCTCCATTTATTGAATGTACTAAGCCAATCGCCAATGCAGGTGCTGATGTTAATTTCACCTGCCCTCAAACACAGGTTCAGCTTAACGGCTCTTGTTTAACCCCTAATGTTCAATTCTCATGGAAAGCAATTGATGGCGGAAATATTCTTTCGGGAGCCAATACCGCTAAACCGATAGTTAATAAAAAAGGCCGATACATATTAACCGTTACTAATCCTAAAGGCGGTTGTACTGGTTCCGATACAGTTACCGTAACCTATACGCCGTGTATCTTGCCCTATTATCCACCACCTGAAAATGGAAAGGCAAACGAACTTATTGGAGCTGAGCTTGCCGCCCTTGCCGCATTTGGAGACAGTGTGCATGACCCTCAACAGAATATTTTCATTTTAAACAGCGACAGTGTTTGGGTAGAGGTAATTGTGAAGGAAGGCCGATACCAACAAGCACTTACATTGTTAACATCCAATGAGTTTGGCCTTACCAACTTAATAGACAACGGCAATTCTCAATTTATAATTTCCGGTAAAATGCCCGTTAGAAACCTGGAAAAACTAAATCAACAGGATGCGGAGATAAACTATTGCCGGCCGTTGTTCCCGGCGATTTCAGGTGCCGGTATTGCCAATACGCAGGGTGATGCTGCTTTAAGGAGCAACTTTTTACGAAACGGATATGGATTAGACGGCGACAGTATTAAAGTGGGTGTTTTATCAGATAGTTATAACACGCTACCGGGCAATCCTGCGGCAGTAGATGTAGCCAACGGTGATTTACCGGGCATTACCAACCCCGATTTTACTGACCCAGTGGAGGTTTTTGGCGAATATCCATTTGGCAGAAGATCTGATGAGGGTCGAGCTATGTTGCAGATCATACATGATATAGCACCAAAAGCTAAACTGGCTTTTAGAACCGGATTTGTGAGTGCAGGAGACTTGGCACAAGGCATACGCGAACTACAGCAAGCTAATTGCGATGTAATGGTGGATGATGTTACTTTTATCACAGAGCCTTTCTTTCAGGATGGTGTGGTTACTCAAGCTGTAAATGAAGTGAGTGCTTTAGGAGTGGCCTATTTTACCTCTGCCGGAAACTTTGGTAACAAATCTTATCAGGCAACATTTAATCCCGCGCCCTCACCCCCAGGTCTTACCGGATCAGCCCATAATTTCGGAGGAGGAGATGTGCTTCAGAATATTTCATTGCAACCTGGAACTTATACAATTGTTTTACAATGGCAGGACCCTATTTATTCATTGGGGCAAACCGAGACAGGAACGGTTAATGATCTTGATATATACCTAACCGACGATAGCGGATCGACACTTTTTGGCTTTAACAGAGATAATCTGGGTGGCGACCCAATCGAAATATTGCCATTTACAGTAACCATGGCAACCACCACCAATATCTTAATAAACCGGGCAGCAGGAACAGGAAATGTTGCGTTGAAATACATTATTTTCAGAGGCGAGGCTACGATAAACGAGTATAATGCCGGAACATCCACCATTATAGGACAAGCCAATGCTCCGGCGGCATTCACTATCGGAGCTGTGCGTTATTCGCAAACTCCTGCAGCAGGAATTAATCCTCCCTTAATTGAAAGCTATTCATCAGTTGGTGGCCCAATTACTATTAACGGTATACCAAGAAACAAACCTGACTTTACCGCTCCTGACGGTATTAACACCTCTGTTAATCTAGGTTCAATAGACTATGAAGGCGATGGGCTTCCTAATTTCTTTGGTACTTCTGCCGCTGCGCCACACGCAGCTGCTGTTGCTGCATTGATGAAGCAAGCCAGAAAGCGTTACTTCAATGAAAACTATAACAACGCAGATTTAAAAGCCCTTTTTGCAAGCACTGCACTTGACATGAACACCCCAGGTTTCGATTATATCAGCGGAAACGGTTTTATGAGAGCGGATGTGGCTATTCAGTCGTTTGCTGCTGCCAAACCGGAGTTAATCCGTCTAATTGTTCCTGAAAACATTACCCCCGGACCAGACGACTTTACCCTGCAATTACGTGCAAAATATATTAGTCCTGATACCAAAGTATTATTCAGAGATGACACTCTTACTACCGCTTACGTAAACGATAGTACCGCAACCGCTGCTATACCCCAATTTACGGGCAACCCGACCATTAGAGCGTTTACCCCTTCACGAACTCCTACCGGAAGAGATGGTGGTATTTCTAACTCGATTACCTTTTTTGAAATTCAAAAGAAAAATATTACGATAACAGCCGACAATAAAACTATTAAGTATGGCGAGAAGCTGCCAGTGTTTACTGCCAAAATTAGAGTAGATGGAAAACCATTGGATAGTTCGGGTTTAACGCTAACAGATATCGGCCTCGACAGCATTGTTTTCACTACTCCTGCGACAAGTACGAGCAATGTCAACAATTATATTCTCAAAGCTTCCCGAACGTTTAACCCCGACATTCCGGCTGACGCAGGTTTTACAGAGCTTTATAATTACAATTTTATCGATGGATTTATTTCTATTCAAAAAATGCCGCTGACTGTCACTCCAAGAGATACCACCCTTACTTATGGAGAAAAAGTAGGCGATATTCATTTTAATTATCAATTCGATCCTTCTGTTGTTCTTGATGATCCAGAAGCTTTGATGGACACTGTGCTAAATTATCACCAGGAACAACTAGCCAACGATTATATTGGTTTAATAAATAGCCGGGCGGTAGCAATTGTGAATGGACGCGCAGTTCCGATTGTAAACGGACAAGAAGTTAGTATTGAAAACGGAAGGGCCGTTGCAATTGTGAATGGAAGGGCCGTAGCGATAGTAAACTCACAAGGAATAACAATTGTAAACGGAAGAGCGGTTCCAATAGTTAATAATTTAGTGGATACGCAATTGTCAGATCTAAGCTTTTTAACTACTGAAAAAACACTTGAAGGAGCGCGGCAGGTAACCAATCAGAAGATTGTAAACGGAAATATTATTTCCCAAACAAGTAATATCATCGACATAACCCAGGAGTCGGTGCTTGATTTTAACATCAATTCAGGTCAAACATACATGCTAAATTCAATAACCAATGTGAGTCCGCGTGGGTTAATTGATCTGGATTCATATACAAATAAACGAGCCGTAACCATTGTCAACGGAAGAGCCGTTGCAATTGTAAATGGTTTAGAAATTACAGAAGTAAATGGTAGGGCTGTGACCATTGTTAACGGAAGGGCTGTAACTATTGTTAATGGTCAGGCCGTTCCAATCGTAAATAGTGAGGATAAAACTGCTATAATTATTGACGAACAAGAAATCGGGCTGGGATTGAATGGACTATTAAAATCGTTGAACATGGTTACGGGTATAAATAACGGCCTGAATTACATTATTCCGGGAGCTTTGCGTAATGATAATTTTGAAATTTCGTATGGTTTAGGAAAACTGACCATTTTACCCGTCCCTATCAGTATTACAGCCAGAGATACCAGTAAATCATATGGACAGGCAATTACATTAAACCCTAAAGCATTTTCAATAAGCGACGGCACCTTAATGTTTGATGATTCGATAAAAACCGTGACACTGAGCAGTACGGGTACAACTGCCTCTGCATCGGCAGGCCAATACCCCATAGTACCGAGCGCAGCTGTTGGAAGTGATAACACAGCATTATCTAACTATAACATTGCTTATATAAATGGAACGCTTAGCGTGGGTAAAGCAACATTGAAGGTGAAAGCTAACGATGCTTTTAAAGAGTATGGCAATCCAAACCCAACTTTTACGGCAACATTTAAGGGATTTTTAAATGGACAAACCTTTGAAACTAGCGAAATTACTGGTGCACTAGCATTTTCAACGCCTGCAACCCAATTTAGCAATGTTGGTATTTATCCGATTTTAGTTTCAATTGGAACATTGGCCTCTACCAATTACACCTTCGATTTTACCGATTGCAACGCTAAATTAACCATTAACAAAGCGCCTTTAAACATAATTGCAGATAACAAGGTAATTAATCAGGGAGACCCGTTGCCTAAATTCACCGCCCAGTTTATAACCTTAAAGGCTGGCGAAACTCCAACATTAACGTTCACATTAAGTCCGTACTACAAGGGCAAAGTAGGTCAGTACAGTATTATCCCATCTGCTTGCAGTTTTCCTACATCATCAAACTATACTATTACTTATACCAATGGTACTTTGTATGTAAATCCGGATTGCAGATACGCCAAAAAACTACGTATTTATCTTGATTGCGTTGAAGAAGTTTCTGGAACTGCAAACTATAAATACGTTGCCCATTTTAAATGTGAAAACCCCAATTCTTCATCCGTTTATATAGAAAAAGGCATCGACAATCAGATTATGACAAGTGGTCAGTTCGACGATAGTTTATTACCACAATTTTTCGCTTCAGGAATAACCACCTTTGACATTCTTTTTGACGGAAAAACCTTGTACTGGCAAATAAACACGATAGAAAGCAATAAAAAGACTGCAATTGCTGGTACTGCGAGCTCCTCATCGGCCCGTTGCCATAAAACCCAAGATTATGCTTCATCACAACAAGGCAATGTAAACTCATGGGGAAGTAGTAACGGAACAGATTTAAAGATGAGCTTATCCGTTTATCCTAATCCGGCTAAAACCCTGGTAACCATTAAATGGGAAAACGATGTTTTAAATACCAAAACATGCCTGATGTACGATATGTATGGGCAATTATATCCAGTTAAGATTACCCAAAAAATTAATGATAGTTCATTTGAAATTGACATGACTGGCTTAAGGGAAGGCTTGTATTATTTACGTGTGACCGGAAACAGTGGGTATAAATTCGGACGAATAATTAAGGAATAATGCCTATATGATTTGGAGAGTTTTCATTTTAACATTTCTCATTCCGGTTTGCGGGCTGTGTCAGTCTGGAAAAGCCAAAACAACTGTTGCTACTGACACAGCTTTGGTGAACAGCTACATAAAACAAAGTAAAGAACGGCTAAACGATGACCCTGAAAAAGCAATTAAGTTGGCGAATAAGGCCATTGAAATTGCCGAAAAATCAAACTTCCCTATTGGCAAAGCCTATGCACTTAAAAACGTAGGTATTGCCTATTATTTTCAGGGAAAATATATTGAAGCATTAGAAAAATACCATCAATCGTTAAATATTTTCAAGGAACAAAAAGAAAATGTAGGTATAGCCAATTTGTATAATAACATCGGAGTAATTTATTACGATCAGGGTGATGATGTCAAAGCGCTGGAAAACTATCTGCAATCCCTTAAATATTCAGAATTATCGGGTGATAAGCTTCGGATACTTACAGCCTTGAATAATGTTGCAGGTGTATACATTTTTAAAAATGCTACCTACGATAAAGCACTTGAATATTATTTAAGAGCCTTGAAATTATGTGAAGAGTTAAAGCGACCGGATGAGCTTGGAGCCATTTGTGTGAACATGGGATCCATTTATTTCGACAAAAACGATGATACAAAAGCACTCTACTATTTTAATAAGGCATTAAATGCCTACAAAAATTCGGAAGGAAGTTTGAATGCCTATAATGCACTAGGAAAGCTCTATAAACGAGAAAAGAAGTATGACTTAGCACTTGAGAATCATCAAAAAGCGCTTACGCTGGCACAAAACCTAAATAACAAGCTTTCAATTACTCAATCACTTATTGGCTTAGGAAATGTTTTTGTTGACAAGGGCGATTACAAAACCGCTCTTTTCTATTTTAACCAGGCACAAACACCTGCTGTAGAAATTCAGGCCCTTCATGAAATCAAAGACCTTTACGAAGTAATGTCGAAGGTATATGCAAAAACCGGTGATTTTAAAAAAGCATTCGAATATCAAGCCCTTTATTCAAACATTAAAGACACTATTTACAATACAGAAACCGACAAGAAGTTAGGTAATCTGCAATTCGATTTCGATCTACAGAAAAAACAGGGAGAAATTAATTTATTAACCAAAGATCGTGCATTACAGGAGCTTGATTTACAACGTCAAAAACTAACGAAGAACTCCTTGATCGCTTTTCTTGGTCTACTATCTATTCTAGGTATACTTCTTTATCGAGATTACAGAAACAAGATCAAAGTGAACAAAATACTCGATCGACAAAATGCCGAGATTGAGCGGCTGTTATCGAATATATTACCCAATGAGGTTGCCAAAGAACTGCAGCAAAAAGGCGAAGCAACACCCCGTTTTTACGAAAGTGTATCAGTTCTATTTACCGATTTTAAAAGCTTTACCTCCATTTCCGAAACCCTTTCTCCGCAAGAAGTGGTGGCGCAGTTGAGTGAGTGTTTTACGGTTTTTGATAGCATTATTGAAAAAAACAATCTCGAAAAGATCAAAACCATCGGTGATTCTTATATGTGTGCGGGCGGGGTTCCAACGGAAGACGAATCCCATCCATTGAATATTGTAAAGGCAGCATTTGAAATTCTTGAATTTATGGACGGAATAAACTCCAGAAAAATTCAAAACGGAGAACTTCCGTGGGAGCTAAGGATTGGAATACATACCGGCCCTTTGGTTGCCGGAGTTGTTGGAAGAAAAAAATATGCCTACGATATTTGGGGAAGTACAGTAAATATTGCCAGCAGAATGGAGAGTAATGGCATGCCTGGACAAATAAATATTTCGGCAGCGCATTATGAACTAATAAAGCATGAATATGTTTGTGAATACAGGGGTAAAATTTATGCGAAAAATGCCGGCGAAATAGATATGTATTTTGTGCTTCAAAATGGGAAAGCAATTAATACTTTGGCTGGATAAGTTATTGTAATTGCTTTAAGTGATGTTGTTTTACAGGTTCTCTTAACTGTTGTGATGAGTGCGTATGATAATGATGACTCATCAGGAATTTCAACTGCAGGGCCTCCCATTCATCATCCGAGCCAACAATTGAATAATGTAGAAACTCAAGGCGTAGGGTATCTCCTATTTTATAAAAATCATCTCTACCTAAATAATCTAAATCGGCATCGCAAATAATTCGTTCTAGCAAGTTATGTGGGTCTTGAGGAATTTTGGTAGCCATTATAAGTTCAGTAATTCGCTCTTTATCTTCATCAGTAAAACTGTAACGATTGGCTTCACTTAAAAAAAGCATGCAGCTATGCGTTTCGTGATCGGCATAGGTTTCAAGAAAGCCTGAATCATGGTATAAAGCAGCAACTTTAAGCAGATGAAGCTGATGTGAATTGGTAACTCCTTCATCTTTAGCAATACGAATACTCTGTTCCAATACATCAAATGTATGCTCTTTGCAATGGTAGGTTAGATGTTTATCGAGATGGTCGAGTTTTCTCGAAACCTGAGCTTTCATCAGCTCAAAAATCTGTTCATACATAACTAGTTGAGAAGATTACCTACAATTTATTGAATTTTTATGATAAATAAACGGTTTTAGGTTTAATACTTTATTGGTTTTAATAAAGATTTTAATCACATTTAAGCAGGATTTTTTACCTGCCGCGATCCATGGATAAAACTATTTATGAAAAACTGTACCAAGAGGGTTTCTTAAGCAACGACTCTTACACCAAGATCAAGTCTAAAGAAAGCAACCCTTTATTTTCTGTTCATTGGGAACTAAAAACCCTATTATACTTAGGTGTAATGCTTTTAAGTACCGGTTTAGGGGTACTCATCTACAAGAATATAGATACCATAGGCCATCAGGTTATTCTTGCATTAATTGCTGCTATATCTTTTGGTTGTTTTGCTTATTGTTTAAAAAAGAAACATCCCTTTTCCTTCGACAAAGTTTCGTCACCCAACTCGTTCTTCGATTATATTTTATTACTCGGCTGCCTTTCATTTTTAACGTTTGTTGGTTATCTGCAGTTTCAATATGAAGTTTTTGGTACACGCTACGGAATGGCAACCTTTATCCCAATGCTGGTTTTATTCTTTGTCGCTTATTATTTTGATCATCTGGGTATTTTAAGTCTGGCAATTACCAACCTTGGACTTTGGATGGGTATTGCCGTAACCCCTACTCAAATTCTTGCGAACAATGATTTTAACAGTGATCAGATCATTTACTCAGGATTATTGCTGGGCATTATTTTACTTTTGGCAGCCTTTCTGTCGGAACGCTATAACATTAAAAAACACTTTAAATTTACTTATCAAAACTTTGGGCTCAACCTTACATTTATTGCCTTACTAGCTGGCTATTATTCATTCGGAAGCTCAACTTTACTTTGGATAGTTGCCCTTGCAGCCATAGCATTGTTTTATTACAAAGAAGCAATACGCGAGCATTCCTTTTATTTCCTGTTAGTCATTACTCTTTATGGTTACATTGCTATCAGTAGTGTTATTATTCGCGGACTGATTGCCCTTGCTGACGAAGGTGCCATTTATCTTGGATTGATGTATTTCATTGCTTCAGGCATTGGAGTTATTTTATTCCTTATCAATCTTAACAAAAAACTAAAGAAACATGATCATCTACAATAAAACCTGGCTTAATAATTTATATCTGCATCAGGATATAGACCATTTACATAAAGCAAAAGTCATCACTACCGAGGAGCTTAAAGCTATTAAAACCAGTCATCCGGTCGGATTTTATTCACCTAACCTGTTCATACGTATAGGTTTGTTTCTATTAACAGTTGTGATATCATTCTTTTCGGCCGGCTTATTTGGCCTGATGACCGGTTTTGGGGAAAGTTCTATAGCCTTTTTCATGGTTTTCTTTGGGATAGCAAATTATGTTGTTCTTGAAATTATGGTACATCAAAAACATCATTTTCGCTCGGGTGTTGATGACGCCCTGTTATGGCTTTCGGGAGGATTTATATTGGCAGGCCTGTTTATTTTCCTCGAAAAACTAATAGGATATAACTCTGATAGCATAGTATTTAGCATCATTTATTTGCTGGCCTTCATTATTGGAATGGGCTTGACAATTCGGTTTGCAGATTTTTTAATGGCTGGCGTGACCGTTCTTGCCCTATTAGCTTTTTGCTATTACAGTTGGTTAAGATTTCCATGGGGTTTAGCAACAGCTTCATTTTTCTTTATGCTAGTTGCTGCAGCCTTGTATATATTGGCCGCAAATTTCTTGAAAAAGGAAAAATTCATCCATTATACCAACTGTTTATTAATAGTTGAAATTATTGCGTTGGTTGTGTTTTATGCGGCCGGAAACTTCTTTGTGGTAAGCTCTCTTGCAATCGGTTCGAATTATGAAGTTTCTACTACTCAAGACCTGCATGTACCTTTTGGCTGGTTTTTCTGGACCTGGACTATCATCATACCATTCGCTTACCTGGTAGGAGGCTTACAAATGAAAAATACAGTTCTATTAAGAGTAGGACTATTACTGGTTGCTGCCACGGCATTTACCATCCGAAGTTTTTATGCGATAATGCCTATTGAATCAATACTTACACTTTCGGGATCTGCATTACTTTTAGGCTCCTATGCCATCATAAAATATCTTAAAACACCTAAATATGGCTTTACTTATGATGATTTAGATGAAGAACATTTATTGGTTAAGCTTAATGTGGAATCGCTTGTTATTGCAGAGACGTTTAAAGCTCAACCCATTCAACCTGATACCCATTCCGGTTTTGGTGGTGGTGATTTTGGTGGTGGAGGTGCCGGAGAAAAGTTTTAACTGAACTACAAAGGAAGAAGTACAAAGTACAATTTTGGATTTTAGATTTTAGCAGAAGGATGGAGGCCAGCAATGAAACTCGGTGTTACTCTGTGGTTAAATAAATTTTACAATGTGGATTTTAGATTTTAGAAACAAAAGCTCGTTGATCAGTTTCTTCGTACCTCTAAAATCGTAAATCTAACTTTATTGGGAATCAATAATAAATTAGCAGTCGGGATGATAGGTTGTTTGCTTTTCCGTACTTCTAAAATTGTACTTCTAACTTTCAATGCAATATCTTCCAAACCAACTCTTTCATAAAATCGCCTTCATCCGTACCCCTTTTTCTTTTAAGATCATATTCCCGTAAAAAACTGATGATCTGCATGGTTTTTCCCGCCGTGTTATTTCGCTCTCAACTTCATATTCGCCAACGAATCAAGCTTGACAACATTCTCAGAGAATGCATAAAGAATCCTTGCATCCATTAATACTTTAAAAAAAACAATAAATTTACCTATTGTTTAATATTAATTATTTATAGTTTATTTTATGAAAAAAAACTTATTGTGCGCTATTTTAATGCTATTTTTCACCTATGGATGCTCAACTAAATCTGACGAATTAACCCCTACTGATTAAAGTAATTCATCATGACTTCATTGGCGATCAAGTATCTACTTCTGAATATAAGTATGATAGCAAAAACAGAATCATAGAATATATATCAGGATCTAGAGATAAACGATATCTGTACACTTATGATGATAATGATAATCTTATAAAGACTGAAACTTTTGAAGGACTAACTGCAACAGAACCTTATTATTTAACCACCTATACCTATAACAATAATAAAATTGCAGCTAAGAACACTGGTGGTTATTGGGATACTGAATATAATACCTACTATACAGTAAACGAAAAAAAACAAATTACCAAAGTTGAATACACCAATAGTTACAGCACTTTTAGTTATGATGATAAAGGAAATCTTTCAGAGCTAAATGAATATGAAAACAACGAGTTGTATTCAACAATTAAGTATACTTATGATAGCAAAAAGAACCCTTTTTCCAAACTCGGATGCCCTAATTGCCATTTTCAAATTGAATTAAAGAAGCAATCGTTTGTTAATAATGTACTCAAAGAATCAGATTTTCAATTCCCATATTTAATTTTTAAATACATGATTAAATACAATAGTTCAGGTTATCCCAAAACAATCGATGATGGATTAGGATACGAGATGGAATTTGAGTACCAGAACACTAAATAGCCAAAAAACCGCGATGAAGATTTCATCGCGGTTTTTACTTTATAATTTACGTTTCCAAGTAGTTAATAAAGCATTAATGCAAGATCTTCCAAACCAGCTCTTTCATCAGATCGCCTTCATCCGTATTACCGGTACTGCCAACGCCTTTACTCTTTAAGTCATATTCCCTTAAAAAACTGATGATCTGCATGGTTTTTCCTTGCGGATAATTACGGGCGGCTAGTTCATAATCACCAACAAAATAGGGGTTAACTCCTAAAGCTGATGCTACGGCAGGTTTCGATTTATCTTTTAAACAATGATATACAAACAGCTTACTGAAATAGCCCGCTAATGTGGCCATGACCACTACCGCCGGATTATCCTTTTTGTTAGCCGCAAAATAATTGATAATTTGGTTTGCCTTCAGTACGTCACGCTTTCCCAAGGCATTTTGCAATTCGAAAACATTGTATTCCTTACTGATACCTATATTGGTTTCAATTTCCTTAACGCCAATTTCAGCACCTTTCGGAATATTGATCATCAGTTTCTCCAACTCATTGGAGATCTTTAACAGATCATTACCCAGGTACTCAGCTAATAATGCTGTAGCCTGTGGACTCATTTTAAATCCATGCTCTTGAACGTAATCAGCAATCCATGCCGGAACCTGATTATCATACAATTTCTTTGACTCGAATAAAACCCCGTGCTTTTCAATGTTCTTAAACACCTTTAAGCGACCGTCGATTTTGCCATGCTTATAACAAAAGACCAAAATAGTTGAACGCAAAGGATTATCCACATAAGCGGTAAACGGATCCTGATCCTTATCACCTTTATCCTTCCCAAACTTTATATTTTGAGCTTCCTTTACCATTACCACCTGATATTCCGACATCATTGGATAACGCTTGGCATTATTTAGAATGGTGGTCATATCAGTTTCCTTGCCATATAAAACCGTTTGATTAAAGCCTTTCTCAGCATCAGAAAGCACTTTTTCTTCGATGTAATTACTTATCAAGTCGATGTAATACTCTTCTTCTCCATGTAGAAAATAGATAGGACGATACTTTTTGGCTTTAAGTTCTTTAAGTATTTCGGCGGCGGTCATGGGGTAAAAATAGGAAAATTCAGTTAACAGTACTCAGTCGGTAGTCTACAGTATTAAGTAGTACCCAGTTAGCAGTATTCAGTCGGCAGTCGAAGCCGGCTACCGGCGGATGAATATTGGGAACTGCCTACTGCGGAATGTACACCGGCACTTCTGCTAAAAACTTGTAGCTCTTTAGTTCATGATCAACTTCGCAGCAATAATGCTCCAAACCATTGGTAAGGATAATGATTTTGGCTTTATGTGTGGTGTTATAGCGAGCTAGCTGATCGAAAGCTTTTTGGGTTAATTTAACCGAACTGGCTTTGCATTCAACCAGCAACTGCTTTTCGGCATTGGTATTAAAAAGTAAAATGTCAGATCGTTTGTTCAGTTCATGCACTTTTAAACCACCTTCAATATTAATCAATCCTTTGGGGTAATTCTTCTGATTAATCAGGTATTGAATAAAATGCTGGCGCACCCATTCTTCGGGCGTCAGCACAAGGTTTTTCCTACGGATCTCATCAAAAATGTAAAGCTTCCCTCCTTCTTCTTTCAATTGAAAAGGATATGGAGGAAGGTTTAACGGTGGCAATTGTTGCATGCGGCAAAGGTAAAATTATTCGAAAGTAATAGCTGATAATCATAGTATAACTTTTCGTAAATTGTTTATTCCTCTTTGTCTAAATCAGCCTATCAGAATGTCTATATCACGCCATATCACTCCTAAATTAAGACAGTAACTTTATGTTAAACAAATAGTTAAATAAAAAAGCATCAATAAAACATTAATAAAACTATGACAACAACAGATTTTACAACTGGCTTTACCGTAAACCAAACTCCGGAGGAAGTATTTAATGCCATCAACAACGTTCGGGGATGGTGGTCGGAGGATATTGAAGGAAATACCGACAAACTGAATGACGAATTCCTATATCATTACAAAGACATTCATTTTTGCAAAATAAAACTGATTGAACTTATACCCAATCAAAAAGTGGTTTGGTTAGTAACCGAAAACGATTTCAACTTTATTGAAGACAAAACCGAATGGGTTGGCAATAAAATGATTTTTGAAATTACCGAAAAGGACAACAAAACCGAGCTTCAATTTACACAGGAAGGTTTAGTACCTGCCAACGAATGCTATTCAATTTGCCATGATGCCTGGACGGGTTTTATCAAAAATAGTTTACATAACTTGATAACCACAGGTAAAGGTTCACCAAACCCCAAAGATGAAGAAGGAGGTGTAAATAGAGAATTGAGGGAAAAATATTTTGAAAATAATAACTAAAGTGATGAAAACACTTGATTATCATATGAACATGACCACCGATGCTTCGGCTCATGAAGCTTTTGAAAGTATTAACAACGTAACAAAATGGTGGACCGACAACCTTGAGGGTAATTCACAAAAGCTAAATGATGAATTTACAGTTAGGTTCTTTGACGACCTGCACGTTTCAACCCAAAAAGTAGTAGAAATGATTCCTGATAAAAAGGTAGTTTGGTTAGTAAGCAGTAGCCAGCTTAATTTTATTAACAACAAACAGGAATGGAACGGCACAAAAATCAGTTTTGAGATCAGCGAAAAAGGCGGTAAAACTCAAATAGATTTTACGCACCAGGGCTTGATTCCAGAGATTGAATGCTATAACGATTGCTCAAATGCCTGGGGGGAATATCTTCGGGATAGTTTATTAAGCCTGATAAATACCGGTAAAGGAAAGCCCACACCAAAAGATGCAAAACTTGAGATTGATTAGCCAATTAAAGTTTTACGATCGTTCAACAAATAAGCAAAAAGGACTGAGCCATAGACTGCACCCAAAAAGTTGGACAAAGTTAAAAATTAATAACAGTGATGAGCCCGGTATTTTATCGGGCTCATTCCTTTTAAATTGAGTTTGATTCTCTCGTTATTATAATAGTGAATGTATTCCTTTATATCTTTTTTAAGTTCGCTGATTTCGCTATATCTCTTCAGGTAGAATAGCTCAGATTTTATAATGCTGAAGAAGTTTTCGATAACCGCATTGTCAAGGCAATTGCCTTTTCTGGACATACTTTGTCTTATGCCTTGCTTTTTGAGCAACAGTTGGTATTCTCTCATTTGATACTGCCATCCCTGATCAGAGTGAAGAATAGGTTGGTTCTGCTTGCCAAGCTTGGCAAATGCTCTGCTCAGCATATCGGATACCTGTTTGAAATTGGGCGACTCGGATAGAGTATAGCTGATTATTTCGCCATTGAACAGTTCGATTATCGGTGAGAGGTATAGTTTTTTGTCCATAACCTTAAACTCGGTAATATCTGTCGCCCATTTTTGATCAGGCATTTCCGCCAAAAACTCCCGCTTGAGCAGGTTGGGCGCTATCTTGCCCATAGCACCCTTATACGAGCGGTATTTCTTTCTTCTTATCAATGATTTCAATCCTAGGGATCCCATTAACTTTAAGACTGTTTTATGGTTGATCTCATACCCCAGGTTATTCATCTCCAAGGTTATTCTTCTGTACCCGTACCTTCCTTTGTGACGATGGTATATCGCCTTTATCTGGTTTTCGGCAGCATCGTGCTTGTCTAAGATGGACCTAGTCTTCAAGTGGTAATAGTAACTGCTTCTGGCCATTTTTAAGATATCCAATAATAATTTTAATGGATATCTGTGCCTTAGTCCCTCAATGGCTAACGCTTTTTCTTTTGCGCTTCTTTCTGTTGGGCTAAGGCCTCGAGCTTTTTTAGCAGCTCGTTCTCCGCCCTTAGGTATAGATTCTCTTTTTCAAGTGCTTCAAGCCGGGTAAGTGGCTTCACTTTCTTTTGCGATGGTTTATCTTTCATAAGCTTGGGTCTTCCCCTCCGCTTTTCCAGGAGACTGTCCAGACCAGACTCTTCGTACTTCCTTACCCAGTTGAGTAGCGTGCTATCGCTGGGTATATTGTAGCGCAGGCAACATTCTCTCAAAGATAATTCTTTACTGAGATAGCTTTCAATGGCTTTAAGCTTAAAATCTCTTGAATAGGATACTTTTGGTTTGGGAAATAGACCATTTACTCCCAATAATTGGTAATGACTAATCCATTTTTTCAGAAGCGTTTTTGGCACTTCATATTCTTTGGATACTCTGGTAATCGAGTTCCCGCTCAAGTGTTCTCTAACAAGTTTGAGCCTAAATTCGGCCCCATGTTTTTTTCTCATAAAAATGCCCCCAATAAGTGTCTAACTTTTTGGGGGCAGTGCACCATTGTGCTCTGTCCTTTTTATGTTGTCTGCAGTCCATCTTAAGTTTCATTTTTGCGCTTTCTACACAAACAACAATATCTATTGCTTCTACATAAAATCATTTCACCGCTAACACATTAATTTTTCATTTAAACAAATATATTTGCCAAACAACTAAAACCTGTTAGCCTAATTTTAATGATAAGTTACAAACCCGGTCTGCACATTCTTGCCGAATTTACAACTACCGAAACCAAGCTCTTAACCAATAGCGAATCCTGCAAAGTTTTGTTTGATCAATTAATTGATGAGTTAGGACTGTCTAAAGTGGGCGAAGTTTACCACAACTTTGAAAACGGAGGATTTACGGCAGTCGTTTGTTTAACTGAATCGCATCTTTCTATACATACCTGGCCCGAATTCAATTTGGCAACGTTTGATGTTTTCCTTTCGAATTTTAAGCACGAGAATAACGACAAGGTGAAAAATATTTATGCCGAAACGCTTCGTTTTTTTAAGGCTGAAGAGAAAAACAAAACTGAAATAAGCCGATAGCCAATGGAAGGAAGCTTACTAAATCAAAAGTATTTGAACTGCTCGGGTTATATAAAATGCCCTGATTGCTCAACCGATATAAAGGTATTTGATTATACCAACAGTAACCACTTTGGTTGTGCTCATTGCAAGACCTTTTTCTCCAGAAATCATCAGATTAAAGGGTTTGTTAAACGAGATTTTGAAATAGCACCTTTATTGCAATTGGGGAGCAAAGCTACTTTTGATAACTGCGAGTATATATTAGCAGGCTTTATAATTAAGAGGGAAAATGGGAACCGATATACCTGGCGCGAATATTTGCTCATTAACGAAAAAAAGGGGTATGCATTTTTAGCGGAATATAATGGCCACTGGAATTTTATTGCAGGGAAAGAACATTTTGAAGATCTGGAACAAGTGAGTGATTTTGCAAATGAAGCCTATTTCAGAGATCTGACTTTCAAACTTTTCAATAAATATGAACCGGTTATATTGTATGCTACAGGTGAATTTGATTGGAATATTTTAGAAGATCGCATTACTGCTAAAGAATATATTTCTCCTCCTTTAATGCTGATTAAAGAAGATATTCGTAAAACAGAAGAATGGTATTTAGCCACTTACAAATCAGCCAGCGAAATTGCTGAAGCATTTAAGATAGACGCCAGCTTATTGCCACAAACCTTTGATGTTGGAGCAAATGAGCCTTCGAAATCAAGTGTTCATTTGAAAGGGTTAAAGATGCTTAGCTTTTGGACAGCTATTCTACTTCTAATAATCACTCTTGCCTATAGTCACTTCTCTCCTGAAAAAACTGTTTTCGATGAACAATACACGCTAAGTAAGGATTCAACTAACTGGGGTGGCGGAGGGTATAAGACCATAACCACTTCAAGTTTTAATATTACAGGGCCAACGGCACTTAACATTCAATTAAGGTCTTATCTTGATAATCATTGGATGGAGGTTCCGGTAATTCTTATTAACGATAAAACAGGGAAGTTTTATGAGTTCACTAAAGCCATCGAATATTACCATGGCTATGAAGGAGGTGAATCATGGTCGGAAGGAGGAAATGAAGAAAATGCAGTTTTAAGCAATATCCCTTCAGGAACCTACCATATGGCAATTGAACCTTCATCCGATTCAACAGGTGAGGCCACACTTAGTATTCTTGTTAGTCAAAATACTGAGCTATGGTCTAACTTCTTTATTTGTTTATTGATTATTGCAATAGCTCCTGTTATTCAATCGATTCGGAATTACCTATTTGAGACAAATCGCTGGGCAAACAGTGATTATTCACCTTACAATCATGAAGAATAAATTATGTTAGAAGATCTAAAGCCTGTCAAATACTATGCTTTCTTACTCATTGCCGGAATTTTGGGCTATTCCTGGTTTACAATGAATGGAATTAAAATTCTGGGAGATGACAACCAGAGTAAAGAAAACAAAAGCGGTTACACTCGAAGCTATTATCATAAATAATATTAAACACTTTTACTATGACATTATCAGAACTTATCAATTTTAAGTACGTAGTTGCCTTAGTTTTATATTCAGGTTTAGGAATTCTGATCCTTTTGATCTCATTCTGGGTGATCGAGAAACTTACTCCCGAAAACCTTTGGAAAGAGATCTTGGAAAAAAGAAACATGGCTCTAGCGCTGATGGCTTCGGCCTATATGATTGCGTTGGCCATCATCATTGCCTCAGCTATTCACGGATAAAAAAGGGAGCTGAATAGAAATTGAGCACTAAACATGGGAAGTTTATTACGTCACAATTATTTAGGAAGCAGCGGGACTGTTAATTGCCCTGAATGCAGTTCAACGATAAAAGTGCTGGATTATCAGAACAGTATCTGTTTTGGATGCCCAATATGCCATACTTTTTTCAAAACTGAAAGAACTTCTCAAAAGTTAAGGACATTTAAGCTCACCAACGATTCACCTGTACCGGCAATTCCAATTGGAACTAAAGGTGAAATTAACGGCTACACATTTGTGGTGGCAGCTTTTATGATTAAAAAGGAAAGTGGTAACGAATATCGGTGGAGAGAATATCTCTTGATCAATCAAGAAAAAGGCTACGCTTTTCTATCGGAATATGATGGACATTGGAATTTTATTGTTGGGAAAAACTTTTTAGTTGATCTAAAACCCAAAGGCAATATGTACCAGGCAAGGTATAACGGACTTCCTTTTAAGCTGTTCAACAAATATACCCCCCAGGTAATCTATGCTTCGGGTGAGTTTGATTGGAATATATTAGAAGAAAAAATTGCCTGTCGGGAGTTCATATCCCCTCCATTTATGCTTGTGCATGAAAAACAAGATAGCATTAGCGATTGGTATATGGCTACCTATAAGTCGAGCGATGAAATAGCTGAAGCATTTTCGTTAAAGAATAAATTATTACCTGCAAAGATTGGAATTGGAGCCAATGAGGTTTCCTCCATGGAAAAACAGCAGAATGGCGTAATAAAAATTACACTAATAGCCATTTTGTTTCTTTTCTTGTATCATGTATTCAGCGCCTATTCAAATGAATCTGCAGTAATTTTTGACCAACGTTTTACTCCCGAACGAGATTCTTCGAGTTGGGGGAGTACAAATTTTAAGACCATTACCACTAGTAGCTTTAAGGTAAATGGCCCTACAATGCTCGATGTTTATTTAAATTCAGAAGTTGATAACAATTGGCTGGAGGTTCCGGTAACACTTGTGGAAGAAAAAACCGGAAAATTTTATGAATTCACGAAAGCTATCGAATACTATCATGGATATGAAGATGGTGAATCATGGTCAGAAGGAAGCAAAAGCACTGATGCAACATTAAGTCGAATTCCAACAGGCACTTATCATTTAACCATAGAGCCTTCATCCGACATCTTGTTCCCTAACTCAATTAGAGTTACAGTAAATAAAAGTAATTCAATATGGTCCAACTTCTTTTTGGCCTCACTTTTATTAATTGCAATACCGGTTTTACAGTTTTTTAGAATTAATCATTTTGATAAAAAAAGATGGATGAATAGCGATTATTCACCTTATCGTATAGAATAAAGCGGAAGACAATGATTGAAGATCTTAAAAAGGCAAAATATTACCTTGTTGCATTAGCACTGGCTTTAGGTGGATACGTTTGGGTTAATCAACAGGGAATCCGCTTTTTAGGCGATGACAACGAAAGCAAAGAACAACGCTCAGGTTACACACGAAGCTATTATCATAAATAACAATAAACACTTTTATTATTACTATGGCATTCTCTGAACTTATCAATTTAAAATACATAGTTGCCTCGATTTTATATTCAGGCTTAGGAATTCTGATCCTTCTGATCTCATTTTGGATAATCGAGAAAATTACTCCCGAAAGCCTTTGGAAAGAGATCTTGGAAAAAAGAAACATGGCACTCGCACTCATGGCTTCGGCCTATATCATTGCGCTGGCCATTATCATTGCCTCAGCCATTCACGGATAGTTTTAGCGAGATAGATCATAATTATTTTATTGTCCATGATCTATAAACCATGAACCAAACAATATGCGACCAAACCGCTTTCATCTTTTATTATTATTTTCTGTTTTTGTGGTGGCCACCTGTGGCCTCATCTATGAACTAGTAGCCGGAACATTAGCAAGTTACTTGCTGGGAGATTCGGTCACCCAATTTTCAACCATTATTGGTGTTTACCTGTTCTCAATGGGTATTGGTTCGTGGTTTTCGAAATACTTTGACAAAAACCTGCTTTCATGGTTCATACAGATAGAAATATTGGTAGGACTGATTGGCGGTACAAGCTCAACACTCTTGTTCTTTTTATTTGAACAAACAGAGTCGTTCAGATTGGTGCTGTACATGATGGTAATGCTTACCGGCATTTTTGTAGGCTTAGAAATTCCTCTACTTATGCGCATTCTGGAAAACCGTTTTGAGTTTAAAGAACTGGTTTCTAAAGTATTTACCTTCGATTACATTGGTGCCTTACTTGCCTCGGTAATCTTCCCCTTATTACTTATCCCCCATTTGGGAATTATCCGCACTTCCTACTTTTTTGGCTTGCTCAATATTGGCGTTGCCTTAGTGGTACTCATACAGTTTAGCAAAGAGATCAATTGGTTTAAGCGACTGCAATTTCAAGCTTTTGTGAGCCTTTTACTTTTGTTAGCTGGATTTGTTTATGCCGATAGAATCATGAGTTTTACGGAATCAATGGCTTATCCCGATAAGATCATCTATGCTAAAACCACCCATTATCAGCGTATCATCATCACCAAAAATCAGCGGGAACTTCGCTTGTTCTTAAATGGAAACCTTCAGTTTAGTTCGGCTGACGAATATCGTTATCACGAAGCCCTCGTACATCCGGGATTAGCAGCCCTACCCTACGCCAAAAATGTGTTGGTTTTAGGAGGAGGTGATGGATTAGCAGTAAGGGAAATCTTAAAATATCCGAATATAAACCGAATTACCCTCGTTGATCTGGATAAGGAAATGACCTCCATGTTCACTCAAAACAGCATGCTGGCCAATTTGAACAAACATTCGTTTTCCAATCCAAAAGTAAAGGTGATCAATGCTGATGCCTTTACCTGGGCCAAAAGTCACACTGCTCAATTCGATTTTATCGTGGTTGATTTTCCTGACCCATCAAACTTTTCAATCGGAAAGTTATACAGCAACCGCTTTTATCAGGAGATTGAAAAACTTTTATCACCAGAAGGGATTGTGGTTATTCAATCAACCTCTCCATATGTTGCTCCTAAATCTTTTTGGTGCATCGATAAAACTCTTCAGTCGGTTGGGTTTAATACGGTTCCCTATCATGTGTATGTTCCATCCTTTGGCGAATGGGGTTATGTAATGGGCATGAAAAAACATGATTATCAACTTCCGGCAAATTTCCCTGCAGGACTTAAATACGTAAACCGCGAAAGCCTTAAGCAAATGATCTATTTCCCTGCCGACATGGCCAAGGTTCCAACTGAAGTGAATAAACTTAACAACCAGGTATTGGTACATTATTTTGAAGATGAGTGGGCAAAATACTTATAACCAATCGGCCAATTTATTAAGTCGTTTAAACCGAAAAGCATTTTTACTGAGGGCTGGAATTGGTTTAACTGCAGCTATTGCAGGTGGTTACCTCTTTAATCGAAAAAGATCGGCAAAAACCGCCCATATAAAAGGTTCCATTATAGGAGCCAATGCTAAAATTGGTCATTTACTCCGTGACAAACTATCTATTCCCGAGCCTTCTACAACTGAAGAAATTGAATATTTGATTATCGGTGGAGGAATTTCAGGCTTAGCCGCTGCCCGGGAACTGAAAAGACAAGGCATCAGTAGTTTTAAGCTTATAGAGCTGGATAATCATACCGGTGGGAATTCTTCAAAAGGTAAAAATGAGATTTCAGCTTATCCTTGGGGAGCTCATTACTTACCAATACCAGATCCTTCTGATTCATCAATCATTAGCTTTTTGACCGAAATTGGTTGTATTACTGGTTTCAGTCCGGAGGGATTACCAATTTATAATGAATACCATCTCTGTTTCGACCCGGAAGAACGTTTATACATCCGTGGTCAATGGCAGGAAGGACTGATACCTAATTTGGGACTTTCTTTGGAGGAACGTACAGAAATTGAGCGTTTCTTTAAGTTGATGGAATACTATAAAACTGCAAAAGGTATTGACGGAAAATATGCTTTTGCCATTCCGCTTAAGGACAGTTCCTCCGATCCAACTTTTATTAATCTTGACAAGATAAGCTTCATCACCTTTCTTGAAAAAGAAAAATTCAGATCCAAACACCTTCTTTGGTATTTAAATTATGCTTGCAAGGATGACTTTGGAAGTACATTGAACGAAACCTCGGCATGGGCGGGAATCCATTACTTTGCCAGCAGAAAAGGTAAAGCAGCCAATGCTAAAAATGGCGATTTGCTTACCTGGCCAGAAGGCAATGCATGGCTCGCTGAACAATTAAGATCCCAGGTTGCCGATCACATCAGTGTAAACTCTGTAGCCTTTAATGTTTCTGTGAATAATGATTCTGTTTTAACATCGGTATATAATACGGTAGATCATAAGAGCAAAATAATAAAGGCCAGAAAAGTATTGCTGGCAACACCTCAGTTTGTAAACCAACGTTTACTTCACGAAGTGAATAGTGACAGAAGTACATCTGTTTACGAGCAGTTTAGCTATGCGCCTTGGATGATCGCCAACATAACCATTCATCAGCTTCCGGTTTCAAAAGGCATTGGATTATGCTGGGACAATGTAATGTTCGAAAGTGATTCGGTAGGATATGTAAATGCCTGCCATCAGCATGTTAATCAGAATGAGAATAAAAAGATACTCACCTATTATTTGCCCTTAACCGGCAAAGAGCCGAAAATTCAGCGCCTGGTAGCCTTTACACGCAGTTATAATGATTGGGTAGATATTGTTTGCAAGGACCTGGAAAACTCACATCCAGGAATCACGGAATTTATTGAAACTGTGGATATATGGATTTGGGGACACGGTATGGTAAGGCCAAACCCAGGTTTTATTTGGGGTGAAGCAAAAAGAATGGCTTCGCAACCAATTAACGATAAAGTGTTTTTCGCACATACCGATTTAAGTGGAATCTCAATTTTTGAAGAAGCGTTTCATCAGGGTATCGCGGCGGCTAAAAGTATGACATCAACCGAAACTCACAATGGGAACAGTTAAAAGCGCCTGGATAAGCAATGCTAAAAGTGATTTGGCATTTATTATTGCACCACCGTTTCTTGCGTTATTGGCAGTTTTCCTTTTCCCGCAGCAGTTTAAAGAGTCGGCTGGAATACCGGTATTTTATTGGGTAATACTGATATTAATGATCGATGTAGCTCATGTTTATACCACCCTTTATCAAACCTATTTTAATCCTAGCCAATTAAACAAACACCGAACTTTATACCTTTCCATTCCTATTTTATGTTATATAGGAGGTGTATTATTACACACAATCGACGGCATGCTGTTTTGGAGTATACTCGCCTACCTGGCTGTTTATCATTTTATAAGGCAACAGTACGGATTTATGCGTTTGTATTCCAGGGCTGATGATCTTCCCAATTGGACAAAACAGGTTGATACAATAAGTATTTATTCGGCTACCATCTATCCATTGCTTTTTTGGCACTTATCAGCCAACCGAAACTTTAACTGGTTTGTTGATGGCGAGTTTCTGAGTTTTCAATCAGAAATACTGCTCAGCTGCATTTCGGTACTTTACGTTGCCGTGATTGTGTTTTATGCAGTTAAAGAACTGTATTACCTTATCCGTTTCAGGAGTTTCAACCTTCCCAAAAATCTGATCATTCTGGGTACGTATTTATCATGGTACTTCGGAATCGTGTACTTTAATGGGGATATGGCCTTTACCACATTAAATGTAATTTCTCATGGTATACCGTATATGGCATTAGTGTGGTTCATGCAACTGAAAAATAATTCCGCTGATAAAAGTTTGTTTTACAAACCACTTAAAAGCGCATACGGAATCTTACTTTTTACTGGATCTATTATCTTATTGGCTTATTTAGAAGAAGGATTATGGGATGGTTTTATTTGGCGCGATCACCCATCAGTATTTAACCTCTTTAAAAATTTACCCTCAATAACAAACAAAGAAACGCTGGCTTTGCTGGTACCTTTTTTATCCCTTCCCCAATCAACACATTACGTTTTGGATGGATTTATCTGGAAGAGAAACCACTAACCAAACATGTAAGTAATAATTAAAAATCTTCATCATTACTTCATTTTGTATTTACATATTAGTGGTAACAAAAAATAACAATTATGAAAAAGCTATTATTATTTACCGCAGCTTTATTAGTGGGTACATCGTTGAGCTTTGCCCAAACCGCACCTGCTACTGCAGCTAAAAAAGATGCTAAAGCAACAACTGCTACTGCTAAGAAAACTTCAACAGAAGCAAAAAACACAGCAAGCAAATCTGTAGCTGCGGAGACCAAAAAAGCCACCGAGACATCTAAAGCTACAGCCACTGCTTCAACTGCCACTGCTAAGAAAAATTCAACAGAAGCAAAAAAAACAGTAAGCAAGCCTGTTGCTGCGGAAACAAAAACAGTAAAAAAGGCTACCGAGACACCTAAAGCTACCGCTTCAGCTGCTGCACCGGTAAAAAAAGACGGAACTCCTGATATGCGTTATAAAGCCAATCAGGATGCTGCAAAAACAACAGGACCTAAAAAGAAAGATGGAACTCCTGATATGCGCTACAAAGCCAATCAAGCTGCTCCTGCAAAGAAAAACTAGCCTGTAAATACTTATTTGGTTAATTGTTGAAATAGCTGTCAATAAACTGACAGCTATTTCTTTTTAGTAAAAATTGCGCAACCGTTTGCGTTTGTAAACCGGGTAATCCGTTGATAAATAAGACCTATATTCGGCGAAATAATCAGAAAACAGGTGATGAAGAAGGTCTTATTAACGTTATTATTCTCTGTGATTTGTATGCAGTTGTTTGCTCAAAAACCTAAGCATACTTTTAAAATTGAACAGGGTGAATTTGTTTACGATGGAAAACCAATTCAAATACATTCGGGTGAAATGCATTTTGCACGAGTACCTCATGAATATTGGCGTCACCGGTTAAAAATGATGAAAGCAATGGGCTTAAATGCCGTTGCCTCTTATGTATTTTGGAATTACCACGAGGTTGCTCCTGGTGTTTGGGACTTTAAAACAGAAAACAGAAACATTTCTGAATTCATAAAAATTGCCGGAGAGGAAGGTTTAATGGTTATTCTTCGTCCGGGACCATATGCTTGTGCAGAATGGGAGTATGGTGGTTACCCATGGTTTTTACAGAATGTTGAAGGCTTGGAGGTTCGAAGAAACAATCCGAAGTTTTTAGCAGCTTGTAACGAATATATAAAGCATTTAGCAGCCGAAGTAAAAGGTCTTCAAATTACTAAAGGCGGACCAATTATTATGGTTCAAGCAGAAAATGAATTCGGATCCTATGTTGCTCAACGCAAAGATATTCCGCTGGCTGAGCACAAGGTTTATAGCGCAGCCATTAAAAAACAATTACTTGATGCAGGTTTTGATGTTCCATTATTTACATCTGATGGCAGCTGGCTGTTTGAAGGTGGCTCTATTGAAAACTGTTTACCAACCGCCAATGGTGAGGATGATGTAGAAAAGCTAAAATCGGTGGTTAACCAATATAATGGTAACAAAGGCCCATATATGGTGGCCGAGTTTTATCCAGGTTGGTTAGATCATTGGGCAGAGCCATTTCCAAAGGTTGCAACCGAAGATGTGGTTGCCCAAACTGAAAAATATCTTAACAATAAAGTCTCTTTCAACTATTACATGGTTCATGGCGGTACTAACTTCGGATATACCTCGGGTGCCAATTATGATAAGAACCACGACATTCAGCCTGATATGACCAGCTATGATTACGACGCCCCGATTAGTGAGGCTGGCTGGGTTACACCTAAATACACGGCATTGCGTGAGCTTCTGAAGAAAAATGTCAGCTATAAAATTCCGGAAATACCTGCTCAAAATCCGGTAATTGAAATTCCGGAGATTAAGCTAAGTAAGTCATTTGCTTTACTCGACTTAATGAACTCGATTGAACCTGTGTCAAATGATAAACCTTTAACATTTGAGCAGCTTAACCAGGGCCATGGTTTCGTGCTGTACAGTCGCAAGTTTAACCAACCTATTTCGGGTAAACTTGAACTAAATGGGTTAAGAGATTACGCTTTAGTTTATGTGAACGGCGAAAAAGTAGCCGAACTAAACCGCTACTATAAAAACTACTCTTGCGAGATCGATGTTCCGTTTAATGCAACGGTTGACATTTTAGTAGAAAACTTTGGACGCATTAACTACGGAGCGAAGATCACTGAAAATAACAAAGGCATTATCAGTCCTGTGTTGATTAATGGAACCGAAATTACCGGCAAGTGGAAAATGTATAAAATGCCTCTTGAAAGTGAAAAAGAGTTCGCCAAACTAAAAGCCGCTCCTGCTAAAACACAACCTCAAGTATTACAGGGTAAATTTACCCTCAATGAAACTGGCGATACCTTTTTAGATATGGAAAACTGGGGTAAAGGAATTGTGTTTGTGAATGGTCATCATTTGGGCCGATATTGGAATGTTGGACCACAACAGACCTTGTACGTACCGGGTTGCTGGCTTAAAAAAGGTGAAAACGAGATTACCATTGTTGAATTGAACGATGTACCTTCAACCACTATAAAAGCTGTAAAGGTACCTGTACTCGAAAACCTAAAGCCAATAATCAAACCTTAATATAATGAGAAGCCGGGTTATCCCGGCTTTTTTATTGTTTATGAAGTGTATAGTTCAAGTTTGATTTGATAATTTTTCGCTCTCGGTCGAGCATTGTTAACTCATTACCTTTATTGGAAAACTGAACGAAATAACGCTCATTGCCTTGCTTATCGTAATCAATAACATACAAGGAAGCATCTCTATCTATTTCGAATCCCTTTTCAGTATTATAATTACCGGTTGATATAAACTTCTTTCCATCGCCCTTACCTAAATAAGTTTCTTTTAATGCATAGGTATTATCCTGAAATAGTTCTAATTCTGTTTTAATCCCCTCACAATCGGCGCAAGGTAACACCCCTGAATAAGTGGCTAATAAAGTCTTTCCAGTGTTTGAAATGGTTGCATCTGAAGAATCTACATCGAGCGAATCCGCTGCCGCTGCTATGCTGTCGGCTGCTTTTTCTGCCGCTTTTTCCTTTTGATTCGACTGGCATCCTGCTAAGATCAATGCTGTTGAGAGAATAAAAAAATATTTGTTCATGGCTTTCAGTTTTAAACTTGATAAAAGGTAACAATAAAGATGTAAATAAAAGCTTTACGTTTTACCAAATAAAACAACTGTTTTAATGGGAATGAAGAGACACCACCAAACATTCTACTTATATCAGGCTTGGGTGAAGTTATCAGCCAAAATCATGTAAAATTTTCAACGAATTATTGTAGCCCCATTAATACAAACACACCTTTTTGATACAATACTCACCATCAGTTTGATACATAAATAAACAACTGAACAACAGCCATCTACATAAATTTATCCTTATCAAAACAAACTATTTGAATAACCAAACTAAACGACAACAGTGCTTAAAAATTATTAGGCAATTGTTTACAACACTAAAACTACTAAATCATGAAAAAGGAATTTATCTCTCTAGCTGCCGGTTGTGTATTTACACTTTTTACGGCGGGAACTGCTTTAGCTCAGGTACAACTTCCTGAAATTACTGTTACCGAAAGTGCTAAAAGCAACATTTCAAACACAAAGGTTACTTCTTCTTTTGAAAACTCATTTAAAAACGTGAGCCATGTAAAATGGTATGAATCCGGAAATCGCTACCTGGTAAATTTTATGACTGAAGATCTAAGAAATCATGTTTTATATACCAAAAAGGGACAAATGATTTACCATATCATTTATGGATTTGAAAAAAACCTCCCTTCTGACCTATTATCACAAGTAAAAGGTCAATACAAAGCCTATTCTGTTATCAGAGCTATTAATGTGAAACAAGGGGGTGCAAATGTATGGATGGTAAATTTGGAAAACGCTAAAGGCTACGTAATGTTACGAATGGCTGATGGTGATATGAATGAAGTAAGAACGCTGAAGAAAACCATGCCTTCTGAAGTGCGAGCTTCATTATAAGCTAAATCCAGAGTTTTTCGAAAGGTGGGAAATAACTATAGTTAAATTAAAAGGTCCTTGAATTGTTCAAGGACCTTTTTTGATAAGATTATTTATACTTATGCTAATGTAGCAAGACTCTCTTCCAAAGCCTTCATTTTGGCTTCAGCGTCGGCCTTTTTATTGCGTTCGTTTTGTATGATCTCTGGTTTTGCATTTTGTACAAAACGCTCATTGTTTAATTTAGTATCTACTGATTTTAAGAACCCTTTCAGGTAATCAATTTCTTTGGTTATGCGCTCGCGTTCAGCATCCACATCAATATTTGAACCTAAGTCAACGAAGAATTCATCGGTCCCAACATGGAATCCTGTTCCCGCTACTTTTTCAGTAACAAAATCAACAGATGACGCATTGGCCATTTTGGTAATTAAACTTGTATACGATTGATAATGAATGTCACTGTTTATCTTAATTGCCAGTGGTAATGCTTCTTTAGGACTTATCTGTTTTGAGTTACGAATATTACGCATTTGCGAAATCACGTTTAATACAGCATCCATTGATTTCAAAGCTTTTGCATCAGTAGGAACTGATTTAGGATAATGCGAAACAATAATACAGTCCATTTCAGAACGTTCAGCGATCTCGTGCCATAACTCTTCCGACAAGAATGGCATAAACGGATGAACCAGCTTTAAGATGCGCTCAAAAATTTCAATTGTCGCATCGTAGGTCTCCCGATCAATAGGCTGTCCGTAAACTGGCTTGATCATTTCCAGATACCATGCGCAGAAATCATCCCAAACCAATTTATAGGTACTCATCAATGCATCTGATAAACGGAAAGCATTAAAATGCTCTTCAATTTCAGCCAGTGAAGCATTGAACTTGTTTTCGAACCATGCAATGGCAATTTCATTATTGTCATCACCACCTTCTTTGATTTCCCAGCCTTTTACCAAACGGAAAGCGTTCCATATTTTATTGGCAAAATTTCTTCCTTGCTCACAATAAGCTTCGTCGAACATCAAATCATTACCTGCTGGCGATGATAACAACATGCCTACACGCACTCCATCAGCTCCGTATTTCTCAATTAAATCTAAAGGATCAGGTGAATTACCTAATGATTTAGACATTTTACGACCCAGTTTATCGCGAACGATACCCGTTAAGTAAACGTTTTTGAAAGGAACTTCTCCTTTAAACTCTTTTCCGGCCATGATCATACGAGCAACCCAGAAGAATAAGATTTCTGGCGCCGTAACTAAGTCATTGGTTGGGTAATAATATTGAAGGTCGGCATTACCGGCACTTTCTGGGTTACCAAACACTGAAGGGTCAAATACCGAAATTGGCCATAACCATGATGAGAACCAAGTATCCACCACGTCTTCATCCTGAGCAATACCCGCAATTGATTGATTGGCTTTTTTGAATTCCTCAACAGCTTCTTCAAGCGTTTTAGCTACTACGAATTCTCCGTTTTCATTATACCAGGCCGGAATACGTTGTCCCCACCATAACTGGCGAGAGATACACCAATCCTTAACGTTCTCCATCCAATGACGATAAGTATTGATGAACTTATCAGGAATTAATTGAACCTCGCCATTTAATACCACTTCAAGAGCAGGCTGAGCCAACTCGCTCATTTTACAAAACCATTGTAATGAAAGTTTAGGCTCAATTACAGCATCAGTACGCTCCGAGAAACCTACCTGACTTTTGTAATCTTCCACTTTCTCCAACTGACCGGCTTCTTCAAGTTGTTTGGAAATTTTCTTACGAGCAATGAAACGGTCTTCTCCTATTAAAATTTCGGCTTTTTCATTGAGTGTTCCGTCATCATTTAAAATATCAATAACAGGAAGCTTATGTTTTACTCCTAGCTCATAATCGTTCAAATCGTGAGCTGGGGTTACTTTCAAACAGCCTGTCCCAAACTCCATATCAACGTATTCATCTAAAATGATCGGAATTTCACGATTGATCAATGGTACAAACACTTTTTTACCATGTAAGTGGTTAAAGCGCTCATCGTTAGGGTTGATACAAACAGCCGTATCGGCCATAATCGTTTCAGGACGAGTAGTGGCAATCATTACATAACCATCTTCGCCCGAAACTTTGTATTTGATATAATATAGCTTCTGATTTACTTCTTTACGGATTACCTCTTCGTCAGATACGGCAGTTTTGCCTTGCGGATCCCAGTTCACCATGCGTACACCACGATATACCCATCCTTTTTTGTATAAATGAATGAATGTATCAATAACTGCTTCTGATAAAGGAGCATCCATCGTAAAACTTGTACGGTCCCAGTCACATGAAGCACCCAGTTTCTTCAATTGGTCGAGGATAATACCTCCGTATTTCTCTTTCCATTCCCAAGCATATTTCAAAAACTCTTCACGAGAAAGGTCCTTTTTGTTTATGCCTTGTTCTTTTAACATAGCAACCACTTTCGCTTCGGTAGCAATGGAAGCATGATCGGTACCCGGAACCCAGCAGGCATTTTTATTTTGCATACGAGCTCTGCGCACCAACACATCCTGAATGGTATTGTTCAGCATGTGCCCCATGTGCAATACCCCGGTAACGTTAGGTGGAGGAATTACAATGGTATAAGGCTCACGCTCATCAGGAACAGATTTAAAAAACTTCTTCTCTAACCAGTAGCTGTACCACTTATCTTCAGTTTCGCGTGGATTGTATGTTTTTGATATTGACATTATTTGTAAATACGGAGATTATTAAAAATGAAGCGCAAAAATAGGAAATTCATCCTATAAATAATTATTTATACCTGTCTTGTAAGAAATGGACAATCTTTTCAAAATATATCAGTAATCCAAAAAATAAAGAATAAACCACAACTGTAATTAATATAGAAAGAAGATTGACTTTTCTCCTAAAAGCCCTTTCTTCTCCTAAAGCCATAACTTTTGACTTTTCTTTTATAACATTTGGAAATTCTTCAACTTGAGATTTATCAACTTTATTACTACTTGTATTTGTTTCCCCTTTGGCTATTTTATTTTTTCCACTAACAGGAACAGTTTTAAATATACTATTTGGAAAATAATCTCCCCAAGTTAAAACTATTGAATCCAATGCATCTTCTGCTATATTTCTTTCACATTGAAACAGTTCATAACAAACCTGTTTCTTACCAGATTTATAATATGAGTATTCATTACATGAATAATTAGCTAATTTTTTATGTAACTCAACTTCTAATCGACCCGCATTTCCAACACTTACATAATGAACAATTTTCCAATCCTTCATTCCACCGTATTCAGTATCATTTAAAGATTTCTCTCTTTTAACAATATTCTTAGCAAACCCAACTTTTAGAAGTTTGGAAATTTGAGATATAGCTATATAAACATGTGCATCCATGTAATGTCTTTTATAGTAAGCTATTCTTGATGTATCACACTGAATACAGTGCCCAGACCTTGTTCTTAAGAAATGTCCATTTTTACATTTTGTACCCAGTAGAAAATATTTATCCAGAGACTTCATTTCCAATTTACATTCATTCAAATTATGCTCTGTTCCATCAAATACCATTGAAATCGGAATTTGATTGGATTCTAAAAACTTCTTTTGCTCATTGCTCAAATTCATAAATACCATATAAATTATTGGGAAAGGGAGGTAAGGCTTTCAAACTCCTCCCGACTCAGTACCCACCTATTTACCGGCTGTTCGAAATTGATAAACCCTGGTACTGTAATGTATTCCTTCTCAAATTTGAAGCCGACCTTTTTTAATGTTTTATTCGGAGCTTGATTCAAAGCATATGGTTCGCAATACAAATTTTTCAGTTGAAGATTTTGAAAAAAATAAGGGAGCCCCAATTTCACCAATTCTGTACCAGCACCTATCGTGCGGTTAGCAACATCCCAAAAATGAAGATGCATATATGCCTCCTCTCCAAAAACAATTTTGTTCACATTCGAGTGGCCTACAGGTTTTCCATCTACCTCCCAGATCAAACAATAAGATTTCTTCTCTTGAAAACTTTGATTCAACTGTTCCGACAGCATTTCAACCCATTGCTCTTTAGTTGGCAACTTATTAACCTCCACTCCCATTCCAACCAGATACTCATCCTTAGCCATTGTCCAGTAATTAACAATCAGCTCAATATCATTTATTGTAAGCTCTCTAATCGAAAGTTTCATCTTATCCATGGGTTAAAAATAATAAACCTTATCATATTCATTGGCAGGTGGTCAGTCAACTTTTTTTGCCTTAATTTCGCAGGATAATTCAATTCATTTCCATGAAGTTTAGCAATGTTCAGCTCTTAAAGACCGCCGATGGCAGTTACACCCTATTACAACAAGACTTGATGCAAACCTACCATTCGGTAAACGGGGCATTACAGGAAGCCAAGCATGTTTTCTTAGAAACTGGACTTATGTATCTCTTATGGATGAATGAAATGACTGAAGTGAGCATCCTGGAAGTTGGCTTTGGCACTGGTTTAAACTTTTTGGTAACTGCTGATTACTGCGAACAACACAACCTAAAGTTAAATTATGTGGGAGTTGAGGCCTACCCAGTTAAACCAGAAATTATTCAGCAAATTGAGTTCGACAAGCAAATTTCAAATCAACACCTATGGCAATCGTATGTAAACAACTATCAACAATTAATTACCGGCAATAGCATCCGAATTTCAGATTTTGTAACACTGCAAATGGAACAAAAAAAGGTAATGGAAGCACAACCTAACACCCATTTTGATATCATTTATTACGATGCTTTTGCGCCTCTTATCCAACCCGAAATGTGGTCGGCTGAAACAATTGCGTACGTTACCTCTTTTTTAAAACCAGGCGGATTATTTGTCACCTATAGTATCACCGGCAACCTGAAACGCATTTTAAAATCATTGGGCTTTACCATCGAAAAACCTAAAGGAGCAGCAGGAAAAAGGGAAATGCTGAGAGCTAAGAAAAGTTAGAGTTTAAAAGTACGAAGTTAAAAGTGGTTTAAGTGTAATAGCCACTACTTGATCTGACAGTTGACCGGTTATAAAAATTGTCAGATTGAATCTTTTAATATAACTAATAATCATCAAAATCACCCGACGCAGTTTCCGGCTTACGCTCCCCATTGTTGCTTAAGGTCGCATAAGCCGAAAACTGGTCTTGGTTCAACTGTTCCAATAGTTTTTCCTTGGCTAGTGGTACGCTGTCAATAAACGTTTGCAATGGCGTTTTTCCAAAGCAGTATTTTCCACTGTGAGTTCGGTTGGTGTTGTATTCCAACATCCATCTATCCAAGTCTAGTTGTAATTCCTGAATACTCCGATAGACCTTCTTTCGAAATGCAATTGCATAGAACTCGTCTTGAATTGTACGGTGAAAACGTTCGCAAATACCATTGGTCTGAGGGCTTTTGGCTTTAGTCTTACTATGATCGATATCCTCAATTGCTAAATAAAGTTGATATTCATGCTGTTCCCTCACTCCACAATACTCGGTGCCCCGGTCAGTAAGTATTCGAAGTAATCGTAAATCATGTTGCTCATAGAAAGGCACTACCTGATCGTTTAACAGTTCTGCCGCCACCAGTGCATTTTTACGATCATATAATTTGGTAAAGGCTACTTTAGCATAGGTGTCGATAAACGTTTGTTGATAGATATGGCCCACACCTTTAATATTGCCTACATAATAGGTGTCTTGGGCGCCTAAATAGCCAGGATGAAAGGTTTCAATCTCTCCATGTGCTTTTTTCTCTTCCTTGGCTTTCTCCAGGGCTACCAGTTGTGCTTCTGTTAAGACAAGGCCTTCTTGAGCAGATTTGGCTTCCAAAGCTTTTAAGCGCAGCTTAAACGTTTGCAAATCATGCCGTAACCAAATACTTCTAACTCCACCCGGTGAAATAATAATCGTCTGCTTTCTTAATTCATTCGACACCCGCAACTGGCCCAAGGCGGGTTGGTCTATAGCCATTTTTACTACGGCCTGCTCGATGTGTTCTTCAACGCGATTTTTTAATACAGGCTTTCTTCGGGAGATTTCCTGAAGTGCCAATTCACCACCTTGTTCATATAACTCTTTGAATCGATAAAAGCTATCGCGGGAATAACCCATCACTTTACAGGCTTGCGATACATTACCTAAATGCTGAGCAAGTTCTAGTATGCCCAACTTGTTTTTGATAATCTTCTCTTGAGTTGTCATAATCTTAAGTTACTTTTAAGTTATTAACTTATCGTAACTGTCAGATTAAGTTTTGACTATCTCAGTTTAAGGGCCGTGTACTTATTACTTTGTACTTCTTACTTTGTATTTCTTACCTTATCCATGTTTCTTTTAGCTGAATTTATCGCCGTAACGAATATAGCGGTGAGTTCGGATGCTTCTTTCTTTAGGTTTCCTATTAATTGAGGTTTTACAATTTCCGATTCTTCCAAAAGCTCTAACCAAAATTGACATTCATCACTTTCTTCCTCCACAATTTTCAACTTATTAATAAAGTCCTTTGTTGATTTTGCCCGACAGGCAGCTCTGTAATTAGCCCCAACGGATGTAGCAGATCTCAATAATTGATTACCTAAGGCTTTAGCAGCCATTGTATTAGGTAAATAGTTGACCAACTTAATCACCCTTAAACCAAATTTCTTGGTTCTCAATTTTAAATCGATATTGTTTTCCATGGTAGAGATGAAAATCAATATACCAATTTCCGTGTCTAGGTTCATGTACTTTGTACTTTGTACTTTGTACTTTGTACTTTGTACTTTGTACTTTGTACTTTATTTAACTCTAAAATCCCAACTCTAAACTCAATATAAACTTCCTAAACGGTTCATCCCCCTCACCAAGACTATACAGTTGTTGATAAATTGCCTTTACTACCTGCTTTAATTCTTTGAGATCTAAATCAATGGCAGGAATGGTCATGATCAGCATTTCTTTTGGCTCTCCACCCTCTAAATCAGGAAGATAATAAATCACATCTTTGATAGTGTTGGCCCCATATTTTTCGTAGAACCTGATTCTTTTAAGTCGTTGTTCCGTGTTTTCACCAAAATCAGGGTGTTCTACTTCAAACAACAGGTTTTCATTTTGAGATGTAGTCCAATTCATAATAAATTCCATGAAATTGCCACCAATGCCCGTGCCTCTGAAAGGAGCGGCAGTTGCCAAAAAATCAAGCAAAATAAACCTTGTGCTGGCAAGCTTCCACAGCAAAGCCATTAGGCCTACTTTATCATCTTGTTTGCCAATTATCAAACGTTCGGCACCCGAATTAATCCTGTCTTTGATAATAGCAATTGAAGGGCGTTCATGTGCCGGAAAGGCTTCAATATAAATCTCCATTGCCCCTTCAAAATCAAGGCATTCCGTATCGGTTAGTTCATAAAAAGAAAGCATGATTATAAGATGATTATAAACACAGGTCCGCTTAAAGATTTTTAATCGCTTTGCAAAATTATGCTTATGCGGACAACAGTCAAAATCTCAATAGTTTGCAATTATGATATAATAAAAAACAATAGTTTGCATTTTTAAAAAACTATAAAATAAAATTTTGAAAAAATATCAAACTATTTATATTTGTATTATTAAATCAAGCATCATAAACTAGCATGGAAAAGTCCCCTTTTGAAATTGAAAACAGCCGTTTTTTTCATCAATTATTACTTCAATTACCGGTGTTCTATTTTCAGGGCCAATACTTTTGCTTTGATGACATCAGAGATATTCCTCGTGAAAACGGAAGCTATCACTTAGCTGATCCGGAAGAATAGACGGAAGTTAGATTTTTGATTTACGATTTTAGAAGTAAAAAAAAACGAACCACCGAGCTACTATTTCTAAAATCTAAAATCCCTCACTCTAAAGTTTATTTAATCACGGAGTAACACGGAAATTCAACGTTAGTCTCCCAGCTTTCTTCTAAAATCTAAAACCACCATTCTAAAATTTATTTAATCACAGAGTTGCACTAAGTTTCACAGTCACTCTTACATCTGAAATCCCCATTCAAAACTTGTACTTTGTACTTCTTACTTTGTACTTTTTAATTTACCAACCTCCACTTTGCATTTCTAAAATCTAAAATCCCCATTCTAAAATTTATTTAACCACAGAGTTGCACTAAGTTTCACAGTCACTCTTACATCTGAAATCCCCATTCAAAACTTGTACTTTGTACTTCTTACTTTGTACTTTTTAATTTACCAACCTCCACTTTGCATTTCTAAAATCTAAAATCACCTATTCTAAAATGTACTTTGTCCTTCTTACTTTGTACTTTATTAACCATAGAGTTGTACTAAGTTTCACAGTCAGTCTTAAATCTAAAATCACCCATTCCAAAATCGCACTTTAAAATCCAAAATCCCCCAATCTAAAATTGCACTTCTTACTTTATACTTCTTACTTTGTACTTCTAACTTTTCTTTTAACCTTATTCTATGCTCGACGATCGCAAAATCACTACTCATAACCCACAGGATGCTTTCCAACGATTACTTACTATTATGGACGACCTTCGTGCCGGTTGCCCCTGGGATATGAAACAAACACATGAAAGCTTGCGCCATTTAACCATTGAAGAGGTTTATGAATTGGCTGATGCCATTTTAGACAAGGACATGGAAGAGGTAAAGAAAGAATTGGGTGATATTATGTTGCACCTGGTTTTTTACGCTAAGATTGCTTCCGAAACCAATGATTTTACCATTACCGATGTTTTAAACGGAATTTGCGACAAAATCATTTCTCGTCATCCCCATATTTATGGAGACGTTACTGTACAAGATGAAGCCGAAGTGAAACGTAACTGGGAACAACTTAAGCTTAAAGAAGGTAATAAATCAGTTTTAGAAGGTGTACCTGTTTCATTACCTGCATTGGTGAAAGCATCTCGTATTCAGGAAAAGGCACGAGGTGTTGGTTTCGATTGGGAAGAAAAGCATCAGGTTTGGGAAAAGGTAGAGGAAGAAATGGCCGAATTCAGGGCTGAGTTTAATGAAGATAAACCCATCGACAAAGAAAAAGCCGAAGCTGAATTTGGAGACCTCTTATTTTCATTGATCAACTATGCCCGCTTTTTGGATATTAATGCCGAAGATGCATTGGAAAAAACTAACAAAAAATTCATTAAACGCTTTCAATACCTCGAAAGCAAAGCAAGAGAAAACGGGCAAAACCTGAAAGATATGTCGCTTGCCGAAATGGATGTGTATTGGAATGAAGCTAAGAAATTGTAATATTAGCTTAGCGAATTCAACCTATTATTAACCACTATGACTTCACCTGAAAAACTTACACAGGCATTTGCTGCTTTCGATGCTTATAATGCTAACGATCCGAATAAAGAAACTTTTGAAGGTAAGGAATACCCAAAGGAAGTTCTTTATGCAATTCGAATGACTGAGCAATTAAACAAATACGAACCTAATGCTCCCGATTATGTTCAATTAGCCGCCCGTTGCCAGCACATCGGCCGTTGGGAAAGCCCAAGAAATAGCTTTCCAATGGATCGAAAAGGATATTTAATGTGGAGAACCCAATTATATACCCACCATGCAACAATTGCAGCAAAGCTATTGACCGATTGTGGCTTCGATAATGAAACGATTGAAAAGGTTAAGTTTCTTTTGCAGAAAAAACAATTAGCACAAAATCCGGATACGCAGCTTTTGGAAGATGTCATCTGCCTTGTTTTTGTTCACTATTACCTCGACCATTTTGCTGCTGAACATGAGGACGAAAAAATTGTCGAGATTCTGCAGAAAACCATCCGTAAAATGACACCCAAAGCAGTACAAGCCACTTTGCAGATTCCTATGACCGACAAAGTAAGGGAATTAATTATGAAAGCAGCCGGCTAAAAAAGTCTTCGGCGAATAACCGCTATTCACATTTATAGGTATTGACTGGTAGTTGAAAACCGTTATCTTTAAGCAAATCAATGCCTGTATCTTATGAAAATAATTAGACTTTCTATTCTAATTCTACTTGCCTGTACCGCTATTTTCATTATTTCCTGCAATGGAAATAAAAGTAATACTGAAATTCTGGAAACTGCTAATAATAACTATTTCAACAATGCAGATACAGGAGTACAAACCGGCGGTGTAAAAATCATTCCTATCCAAACCCCTAAAGGCAAGTTCAATATCTGGACGAAAACCATTGGCAACAATCCAAAGATCAAAGTTCTACTCTTAAATGGCGGCCCTGGCGCAACCCATGAATATTTTGAATGTTTCGAAAGCTTCTTCCCTAAAGAGGGTATCGAGTTTATTTATTATGACCAATTAGGCTGTGGAAATTCGGATAATCCAAATGATACAAGCATGTGGGATTTACCAAGATATGTTGAGGAAGTTGAACAAGTAAGAACAGCTTTGAATCTTAATAAGGATAACTTTTACTTGCTTGGCCATTCATGGGGAGGAATTTTGGCTATGGAATACGCCCTGAAATATCAGCAAAACTTAAAAGGATTGGTGATTTCGAATATGATGTCGAGTATTCCTGATTATGTAAAATATGCCGAAAATGTGCTATCAAAGCAAATGGATCCAAAAGTTTTAGATTCTATTAAAGCACTTGAAGAAAAAGGCGCTTTTGAAGATCCTAAATACATGGAATTGCTGATGCCAAATTTTTATGCCGTTCACATCTGTCGCATTCCACTAGATAAATGGCCGGAGCCCATGAACAGATCATTTGGTAAAATGAATCGTTCATTATACGTAACCATGCAAGGTCCGAGTGAGTTTGGCGCTTCAGGCAAACTAATAAATTGGGACAGAAAGGCTGAACTTAAAACGCTAACGGTGCCAACACTGGTTATCGGAGCCAAATATGATACAATGGATCCTGATCACATGAAATGGATGTCGACCCAAGTACAAAACGGCAGCTTTTTATTATGCCCTAACGGGGGACATATGTGCATGTATGATGATCAGAAAGTTTACCTGAATGGCTTGATCAAGTTCATTAAGGAGTCGGCTGAAGGAAAGAAAAAGGTTGATTTATAATGATATTATTAAGAATGACTAAAGTTGTTACAAAGGGGTGCTCATTTAAAAAGCACCTCTTTTTTATTTTGCGCTCTTCAACACAAAGAAAAATTATATGAAGAAAGGATTACTTGTAATTGCATTACTGGTTTGTGCAAGCTTTGGCTATGCCCAAACTAAAAAAGCCATTACCCATGAAGACCTTTGGCTGATGAAACGGGTGGGAGCCCCTATTGTTAGCCCGAATGGGAAATGGGTCGTATTCAATGTTACAGATGCCGCTTACGATGAAAAGGACCAATCGTCAGACCTGTGGATCGTTCCATCTGATGCCAGCGCTAAGCCACGCAAACTCACTTCTAGCAAAGGAGGCGAATCGGGCTATGTTTGGAGTCCTGATGGCAGTAAGATCGCTTTTACAGCAAAGCGTGATGGAGATGAGGTAGCCCAGATCTATATTATCAATATAAAGGAAGGTGGAGAAGCACAACGTTTCACCAGTTTAACAACAGGAGCATCATCACCAAACTGGAGCCCTAATGGAAAGCAATTATTATTTACCAGTAAGGTTTATGCCGAAGCATTAACCGACTCGGCAAACAAAAAGATAGCGGACGATAAGAAAAAGCTTAAATACAAGGCAAGGGTTTATACTTCGTTTCCAGTTCGGAACTGGGACCAATGGGTTGATGACAAACAAACTCACTTGTTTATACAATCGACTGACACCGATGCAAAAGCCAAGGACCTTTTAGCCGGAACCCAGTTTATTAAGTCACCTGGATTTAACTTTGGAGGTTCAGCTCAATGGACACCTGATGGCAATGCTATTGTGTTTGCAGCGACCACCAACCAAAACGGAGCTGCTTATGAAGATGTTTATTCGAACTTTTATAAAATCAACACAACCGGAGGCGAACCCACTCAATTGACAAGCTCAAAAGACGAAGTAAGCAATCCTACCTTCAGTCCGGATGGAAAATACCTTTATTGCATTTACACCAACTCAATAACTACCAGTGGTAAAGTATATAACCTGCCACGTATTGCCCGATACAACTGGCCATCAATGCAGGGTTTTACATCAATCACTTCAAACCTTGATAATCCGGTAAGTTCATTTGAAGTATCAGGCGATGGAAAAACAATTTATCTAAATGCAGAAGATCAGGGTCAGCAAAAACTATTTACTGTTTCTTCAAATGGAGGCAAGGTAAACTTACTTATAAACAACCCACGAGGCTGTTATAATGGTTTAAGTATTTCTACGGAAGGCAAAGAAACTGTAGTGGTTGCTTCATATGAAAATGCATCAATGCCGGCCGAAATTGTTAAAGTGCCCTTAAAAGGCACGGCACACCAACAGCTGAGCTTTTTCAACACAGCTAAAGTGGCGAACTTGGATATGCCTGAAATTAAAACCGTTTGGATTACCAGCAGCAGAGGTAAAAAGATTCACAGCCTGATGATTTTGCCGGCAGGATTCGATGCGGCTAAAAAGTATCCATTGTTTGTAGTTATTCATGGTGGCCCTGCAAGTGCCTGGATGGATAATTTTGGCTACCGTTGGAACTATCATTTGCTTGCGCAACCAGGGTATGTATTGTTGCTGACTAATTATACCGGTTCAACAGGTTTTGGTGAGAAATTCGGACAAGAAATTGACGGTGATCCGTTTAAAGGACCCGGCGATGAAATTAACGAGGCAGCTGCCTATGCTGTTCAAAACTATTCGTTTATTGACGGGACTCGCCAGGCCGCGGGAGGCGCTAGTTATGGAGGTCATTTAGCTAACTGGCTCGAGGCAACAACAACACACTATAAATGCCTGATCAGCCATGCCGGTTTGGTAAATAGCGAATCTCAGTGGGGCACAAGTGATGCTATTTATCATCGAGAAATTGGAGCCGGAGGCCCTCCGTGGTCACAAAACGAAGTATGGAAATCACAAAACCCGATTCGTTACGCTGCCCATTTTAAAACACCTATTTTGGTAACTGTGGGAGAACAAGACTTCCGCGTACCACTGAATAACTCGCTTGAAAACTGGTCGGTATTACAACGTATGAAAGTACCTTCGAAACTAATCGTTTTCCCCGAAGAGAATCACTGGATCTTAAAAGGCGAAAACAGCAAGTTCTTTTATCAGCAGGTACATGAGTGGTTAAAAACCTATTTACAATAAAAACGAAAGGCACCTAAAAGGTGCCTTTTTAATATCATTTACCAACAGAAGGTTTCTCTTTCAGTTTTTGATAATAACTTTCAACCTGGCTTAATATTACCTTTTCGGGGTCAAGCTCTTTAAATTTGCTTAACAAACTATCAATCTCTTCGGGACCTTCGCCAGTCTTATTATAATCATCAATTTTTTCCAGAATAATGGTAGCCAGCACATTCTCTCTGACGCCTTTGGTGTATTCTTTTTTTGCCAGATCAAATAGCTCGGTATAGGAGGCCATTTTAGGATTAATATTAAGTACCTCATCGAAATCACCAGCACGTAGATTAATATATTCTCTAAAAAACTTACGATAGCTGTCAATCATAAGGTAAACATCAAACTGGTTAGTTGCTATAGGTTCAAACTGACGGTAAAAATGGACGTTAACATCCGACCAAGGCAGGCCTAACTCATGTGTGATCAGAATATTTTGTGAAGGATACTTAAGCAATGACAAGGCTTCAGAGTATTGATTACTTACTCCATCCAATGCCTCAAAAAACCTTACAGAATAGTCGCCATCCACATCAATAGTTCGAAGAGATTGAACAGCAAACTTTCTTTTGGCGGAAAAATAAGCAGTAACAGTATCGGTAAATTCACCCTCATACAAAAGCACACTTTGAGTAAAGCCCTTGTTGTATTTGTTGATGTTTTTATTCAAAGAGAGGTAGTCCAGTTGCCGGTTTTCCAAAGGCTTGATGATTGTAAAATCCCTTTCACTAAACGGAAACTTTCTTTCTCTTTCGATTATAAAATTATTGACAATAGATCCGCAATTGTAATACTGCAGGGTATTAAGAAGACCTTTCTTAACATCACCAGTTAGGTAAAGACTATAATAGGGAAAAATGAATCCTTTAATATTTGTGTTCAGCCAACTGGTTTCGTTGCTGATACTTAGCAAGAGCATTCGACCATCCTTCACATTTCGAATGGTATCTTCAAATGAACCATCATCATGCAGGCAAATACTGTCAAGAATGCCTTCCTGCCCTAAATAGCCAACCCTGTTAATAATCAGGAACGCTCCTGGTTTTGTGTTCTCAAATTTCCCAGAGAAAATGACATTTTGTTGTCCAAAAGCGGTAACAGAAAATAGCAGCAGAAAAAAAAGAAGTCCAGACCTACTCATAATCAAGGAAAGCTTATCTTCCTATTACGACAACTTTGTAGTAAAGGTTCCACAAATTGTGCATTAATTTGAATACTAGCTCCCCAATTATTACTTAAAACGCAATGCCTTAACAGGGGTAATGCGGGTAATGAGCATTGATGGTACTAAAAGCATCAACATGCAAACGATCAGTGTTCCGATATTCAACACCCCAACCGTAACCCAGTTAATTTCAACCGGCACAAACTTCATATAATAGGATTGCTGATCGAGGGAAATAACGCGGAACTTTTGTTGAATCAGGCAGAATCCAATGCCTAATACATTACCTATCAGCATTCCACGAAGAATAAGGTAAGAGGCTTTGTAAAGAAATATTTTGCGAATACCCCAACTTGTATAACCAAGCGCCTTTAGTAGGCCGATCATGTTGGTACGCTCCAGGATAAGTATCAACAAGGCCGAAATCATATTTATTCCGGCAACAAGCAGCATTAATACCAAAATAACGATGGCATTTACATCCAGAAGTGCTAACCAATCGAATATGGCCGGAAAACGTTCCCGTGCTGAATAAGCAGCCAGGTCTTCGCCAGCATTTTCAAAAATATACTTTGAAAGCGAATCTATTTTCCTGTAGTCATTAACTGCCAGTTCATACCCTCCCACTTCGCCATTCTTCCAGTCGTTTAGGCGCTGCACTACTTTTATATCTCCCAACACATACATTTTGTCGAGCTCTTCAATACCCAAATCAAAAATGCCGGCGATCTTGAATTTCCTTCTTCTTAATGGTTCCTGCACAAAATACATCAGGATATTATCACCAGTTTTCACCTTCAATCTATCAGCGGTAAACTTAGATAATAATACCTCATTGGTAATACTGTCGTTGTTGAGCCTAAGCATATTCCCCTCCACCATTTTATCAGCATAAAACTTCCAGTTAAAATCAGTTCCAACGCCTTTTAAAACAACCCCTTCAATCTCTCCATTCGTTGAAATAATACCAGTTTTGGTAGCGAATGATTGAACATGGGTAATTTCAGGAGTATTTTTTATTGATTGCCTGGCTTTATCATTAAGCCTGATCGCATTATTTTCTAATGATGTACTTAAGTCGTACTTAACTAATTGAATAGCTCCGGCAAAACCTATTATCTTATCACGAATTTCGGCTTTAAACCCGGTAACAATGGCAAAAGAAGCGATCATCACGGCCACCCCCAATGCAATACCAGTAATAGCAACCTGCACAATTACTTTAGAAAAAGTGCGTTGTGATGATGAAGAAATACGTTTTGCAATAAACAGTTCAGTGTTCAATATTTTTATGCATTTTTAGAGGTGCTACAAAGGTGTATGATTTTTCGAAAAATCGAATACCCTGATCAAACAATTTTAAACCAAACTATTATTTAAATCTTTATGAGAAGAGTTTTTCTATTGTTCTTTTTCTGCTTAACACTTTGTTCAACAATTGGTTACAGCCAACTTGTCATACCATTATCAAAAAAACCTCAAAAAATAATTACCGGAGCTGAGCGCACTGCCAGCTATGTCCCCTATCTAAAAAATAAAACGATTGCCATGGTGGTGAACCAAACATCAACCATTGGCACAACACACCTTGTTGACAGCTTACAGTCTATCGGTATTAAAATTAAGGCTGTTTTTGCCCCAGAACATGGATTCAGAGGTGATGCAGATGCAGGCGAAAAAGTAGATAATTCGATCGATAAAAAAACCGGACTGAACATCGTTTCACTTTATGGCAAACATTATAAACCTTATCCCGAGGATCTGAAAGATGTTGATCTGGTCATTTTTGATATTCAGGATGTTGGAGTTCGATTCTATACCTACATTTCAACTTTGCATTATGTTATGGAGGCTTGCGCTGAGAACAATGTGGAAGTGATGATTTTAGATCGCCCTAATCCCAACGGCTTTTACGTTGACGGGCCGATTCTCGATCCGAAGTTTAAATCATTTGTGGGTATGCATCCTGTTCCTGTTGTTCATGGAATGACCATTGGCGAATACGCGAAGATGATCAATGGCGAAAAATGGCTAAAAGACGGCATGCAATGCAAATTAAAGGTGATTTCAATGGAAAACTGGAATCATTCGAAGCAATACACTTTACCTATTAAGCCATCTCCGAATTTGCCGAATAATCAATCTATATACTTATATCCAAGCATCTGTTTTTTTGAGGGAACTGAGATTAGCCTTGCCAGAGGAACGTTATTTCCATTTCAGGCATTTGGCGCTCCAGAGTTGAGCAATCAACCTTTTTCGTTTATTCCTAAAAGCATTCCGGGTATGAGCAAAAATCCGCCTCAAGAAAACAAGGTATGTTACGGTGTGGATCTAAGAAACTTCGATTGTTCTGTCTTCACTAAAACTAAACGTTTAAATCTTCAGTGGCTTTTAGACATGTACAAGGCCTATCCTGAAAAAGACAAATTTTTCTTAAAAACCTTGTTTATCGACAAACTTGCCGGCACAGACCAGTTACGTAAACAGATTATTGAAGGCAAAACAGAAGCGGAGATTCGCAAAAGTTGGGAACCAGCTTTATCGAATTACAAACAGATGCGTAAAAAATATTTGATTTATAAATAATGCCGAAACTTAAAGCTGTTCATCATATAGCCATCATTTGTTCAGATTATGAACGATCGAAAAACTTTTATACTTCGGTTTTAGGTTTATCAATCGTTAAAGAAACCTATCGTGAAGAGCGCCAATCCTATAAACTGGACCTGGGGCTGAATGGCCATTATGTTATTGAACTATTCTCGTTCCCAGATCCTCCACCACCACGTCCTTCTTTTCCGGAAGCCTGTGGACTACGGCATTTGGCTTTTGAGGTAGATGATGTAAGAGCGGCAAAAGAAGAGTTAGAGCAAAAAGGTGTCAAGGTTGAAGAGATCAGGGTGGATGTAATAACCGGAAAACAGTTTGTTTTTTTTAGCGACCCGGATGGTTTACCACTGGAGTTTTATGAAAAATAATTTATTCAGAATAAATCAGAAATAAAAACGGAGCTTTAGTCATAAGCTCCGTTTTTGATATGAAAAACTGCACTATTTACAGGTATAGACATATTTAGTCACATCGGATACACCGTTGCTGGTGGTTGTTTGCTTAGTGATTTGCTTATCGCTATTGGTCTCATAGACATAATCTGTCACAGATGATACACCACTAGATGTTGATGTTACTTTTTTGATCAAATTCTTACTTCCTTTTCCCAAAAAGAATTCGGAAAAGTCGCCAATATTTCTGGTTTCATTCTTATCGGTGTAATATTCATAGGTATCGGTGGTAACAAACTGAACCGGGCTGCCTTCAGCTTCAATTGTCATTTTCATGGTGGTTAAGTTTCCGTTGGTATAGGTAAAATCGGTAGTAATTGTAGAGTTAAATGGCCCTGGATTTTGTGGGTCTGTACTGGTTTCTGTTCCTGTCGTTACAGATTTAATAATATGCCCATCGCTATCGTACTGAAAAGTTGTACTTATTATCGAGGTCATGGTAAACCCACCATCATCTTGCGTAGTGGTTCCATCAAGCTTGGTAGCTCGGTTATTACCGTCAAGGGTGTAGGTAAATTCACTTTCTTTTACATTAGCCTGGGTATAACTGGTAACTACCACCTTTCCGGCACTGTAGGCAATATTTTCATAACCGTCAGGGGTACCACCCGTATATTCCTGAATTTTTACAGGACGGTTTTGCGAATCATACTCATAATCTATCTGTTTAACATTCGCGTCATCCGTTTCACTTGAAATAACGCAAGAGGTATTTCCCGGATTTGGGTTTGGATTATCATCATTATTGTTGCAAGAGCCGAAAGTTAATAGCAAAGTAACAACTAAGGCGGAGAGTGTAATTTTAGAAGTTTTCATATTGATTTGTGAGTGTTAGGTTTTAATTAATTGGATTTCGATCAATTTAAAGATACCAAAATTAACATTCATCCATTCGTATAATTAAGCATAAATACCTAATATTCAACTAATTAAACAAGTAATAATACTTAACAACGACAATGAATTATACTTAATTGATACATAAAGTGTGTGCTTAAACTTTACCTTTGCAACTCATTTAGTTTAATATGAAGATCGTTTTTATGGGCACACCTGAGTTTGCAGTGGCCTCCTTAGATATTTTAGTAAGCAATAATTATGATGTAGCTGCTGTAGTTACTGTACCAGATAAGCCGGCTGGCCGGGGACAGCAACTATCAGAATCAGCTGTGAAAAAATATGCTGTCGAAAAAGGCATAAAAGTACTTCAGCCCGAAAAACTGCGAAACCCTGACTTTATCGCCGAACTGCAATCATTAAATGCAGATTTATTTATTGTGGTCGCGTTTAGAATGTTGCCTGAAGTTGTTTGGACAATGCCATCTAAAGGGACATTCAACCTTCACGGTTCGCTATTGCCACAATACCGGGGCGCTGCACCTATTAATTGGGCAGTGATTAACGGTGACCATGAAACAGGTGTAACTACTTTCTTTTTAAAACACGAGATCGACACGGGCAATATTATTTTTAACGTTCATACTCCAATAACAGATCAGGATAATGCTGGGACCATTCATGATAGATTGATGGAAATTGGCGCTGAACTGGTATTAAAAACAGTAAAAGCCATTGAAAACAATGAGGTGATTGCCAAAACGCAGGATGATGTTATTGCCGAGCTAGGTCTTCAACCTTCGGATTTACGCCATGCACCTAAGATTTTTAAAGACGATTGTAAGATTGACTGGAATCAGTCAACTGAAAAGATTTTTAACCTTATTCGTGGGCTTAGCCCATACCCAACAGCTTTTACTGAATTAAACGGTTTAGGGTTGAAAATATTTAAGGTTGAAAAGGAATTGGAAAACCATGGTAAAACGCCTGGAGAAGTTGTTTCTGACGGCAAGAAATTCCTGAAATTTACCACCGACGATGGTTATATTAATGTTTTAGAACTGCAATTGCAGGGTAAGAAAAGAATGACAACAGAAGACTTTTTAAGAGGATATAAACTCTAACTTACAATTGAAAACGCCGGAAAGTTCAGTTCCGGCGTTTTTTATTCGCTTAATTCTCTGCTAAAAAGGCTCTTTCTTGTTTAACGGCCCCTTTCACAAGCTCATCAATATTATCAACCGGCTGCTGTAGCAGGTAAACTCCTGTTCCTCTTTCACGGGAATAGATATTAGTCATGGCTCCGGTTTGTTTAACCGAATGAAATAGTTTGAATGCACCTGCATCATTATTTCGTACCCAATCAACATAAATCATTGTTTTAAACCTAAGCTCAGCAGGCGTCCATAACATAAAGCTGGCATCCAAGCTTTGCACCTCGGGCAAATTCAGATTTAATCGTTTATTATAGTATTGAACAGCACCGGCAAAACCATAGTTATCACAGAATATTATCGTTTGCTTCTGTTCTTCTGGTGAAAGTGAATGATATGTTTCAGCTACTTTTTTAGCGATCTCCTCCCAGCCGAACATATCAGCATAATCCTGCGGTAAATCATGAATTTTTCCATCCTCCCAACGCCATGGCCCATCAATACCTTTGGCAACCATTTTCTTACCGAAAGCAATCATTTTTGTTGTTGGCAGGTAAGGAATACAAATTGGAAGAATTAAATACAATAGAACAACAGGTACGAGAATAAATGCAGGTCTAAACCAATAACTTACTTTTCCGATCAACCATTGCTCAATTTGAACTGCTCCAGCAGCCAATAAAACCGGGTAAACACCCAAGGTATAATAACTTTTACCGCTTGAAATCATCAGAATAAAGACCACAAAAAAAGCAGTTAGCCCTATAATACGATAGTTTGCTAATGTTTTAGAAAACAATAAGGCGCCCAAACCAATAATCCATATTGGCAAAACAGTAAGGTTCATTATCAATTGGTCCTTTAAAAAGTCACCCCAATTAACATTTATCAACTGCGTTTCGCGTAGTTCTTTCATGTGGTGCACAACCGGGAAATTATAATTGTATTGCCATAGCAGGTTAGGCAGGAAAATAATAAAGGCAATAGCCGTAGCGATCCAAAACCAACGATTGATGAACAACTTTCGTTCATTCGTTAAAGCCAGGCCAATTAAAAGTGAAACAATGAAGAAAGCCGATGAGTACTTTGTCATCATACCTAAGCCAAAGGCGATTCCCAGAAAGATCAAGTTTTTTGCAGATCGATGGTTTAAATAACGAAAGATCAAATAAGAGTAAATGGTCCAGAAGAAAAGCTCAACAATTACCGGCATAAATAAAATACTTACTCTTACAAATGCTGAAGAAAAGAGTATTACACAGCATCCCAGCACTTCGGCGTATTTTTTCCCTCCCATTTCACGAGCCATTAAGCCTCCAAGGGCCACTATCCCTGCCCCAAATAATGTCGGAAATAATCGAACTGCTGTGATTGAGCTCCCAAACAAACTCTTGGTTAAAAAAGCTAAAAAAGGTACCAATGGAGGAACTTCCAAGTATCCCCAGGCCATATGATCTCCTTCAGCCAGATAGAGATACTCATCTCTGTGAAGTTCATAATTTGAAGAAGTAAAAAAAAGCTGAGTAAATTTTACAAGAAAAAAGAAGATGATTATGGCATTCTGATTTAGCCATGATTGTTTTCTATCGGTCATTGTGTAGTGTTGTATTTTACCGAAAGATATTACTTTCTTTTTATTAAGAACCAATAAATGGGTAACTTAAAAGAAACGTTTACATCATGAAAAAATACCTCATACTGCTTTCTTTATTAGGTTTTTTCATCACATTTTTTCAATTGCACCAATTATCGCAAAACTTTAACCTGCGGGAACAATGCTCTGCAAACGCTCTCTTTATTAATTTTTCAATGCTACAGGTTCAGACAACTGAAAACCCAGCCGAATTTATCAAGTTAAAAGATTGCATGACTCCACAGGCCTTGGATAGTGTTATTGAAAGCCTGCGTATCGATTATTTTTTCATGCCATTTTGTTATGGATATATTATTCTGGGCTGTCACGGAGCTTCATTACTAGCCGGAAAGTTCTTGAAACGTTTCTTTTCATTGCTGATAACATTTCCTGCAGCTGCCTGGATATTCGATCTGGTTGAAAACATCTATCATGAAAAATGGCTAACCAATTTTCCGATCGACGAAAAGGTATTTGAAGTGGTTCATTATTTAATATTAGCAAAATTCGCATTAGCTCTTTTCGCCTTTATTGTCAGCATCACCTATCTTATATTCAAGAGCTTAAGCATTATTAAACGAAAGAAGGTCATGTGGCAGGACTAAAGTGTTTTAAATAGAAAACCGATTTAACATATCGGTAAGCATTTTTGAGTAACTGTTAAAAAAACGCTTCTCCTGATAACCCACCACCCAGCGAATGCCCTGTGTGGCATTGGTTAAAAAGATTTCATCAGCATCGCGCAATGCTTCCGGTTTAATCTTTACCTCATGCATTTTTAAGCCTGTATGTAATGCCATTTCAAGCATCACCCTACGCATTACTCCTGCAACACACCCCTCGGTTAGTGCCGGCGTATAAAACTCGCCGTTCTTTACTAAAAACAAATTAGAGCTGATTCCTTCAACCAAATAGCCTTCATCATTCAATAAGATTACATCATCAACCCCGGTTTGTTGCTTCTGAATTGCCGCTAAAATATAAGGTAAACTATTGCTTGTTTTTAATCCTGAAAGCTGGTTATAATTTTTTCGAACGCCACTGAATAAGTCAATGATCACCCCTTTTTTGTTAGTTTCATAAGCCGACTCCTCCATTTTTTGCATTTCGATTATAAAAGCTCCTTGGTTGGTTTCTGGTGTATAAAGACCCTCTCCTTCCCTGAAAACAGAAATACGAATACGGGCATTATCAAATAGCTTATTACTTTTAGCCAACTGATGAACCTGTTGGTTTAAAAAATCGGCAGTAAAAGTTTTATAGTTCGAAAACATGAGCTGCTTCATCCCATACTGCAAGCGTTCAGTATGAAAACTTAAAAACTTAAGCTCGCCCTTAATCATTCTAATGCTTTCAAAAAGGCCGTCTCCGTATCGGAAAGCGCGGTTTTTTGTTGTGAATAAAGGTTGTTGTTCAGGGATAATTTCCCCCTTAAAATTTATGAATTGAGTCATTTAATTATAGATTTTGGATTGACGAATTCGGATTTACCTAGTCGCATCTTTCATCTTTTTATGTTATCAAAAAATACCAGTGTCCATGGGCAATAATCAATCGTTTTCTTTTCCACTGACTATCGACCATGGACTATGAACTTATCTTTCTATTCCTCTTCCCGTTGTGCCGAATATTTGCGCCACTTTTCCAAAGCTGATTTAAAATCTTCGGGAAGTTGTGTTTCAAAATGAATGTATTTTTTTGTTGTTGGATGAATAAAACCAAGCGTTTGAGCATGCAGGGCCTGGCGAGGTAAAAGTTCAAAGCAATTCTCCACAAATTGCTTGTACTTGCCGAAAACAGTCCCTTTTAAAATTTTATCGCCCCCATAGGTTTCATCATTAAATAGCGGATGACCGATGCTTTTCATATGAGCACGAATCTGGTGCGTTCGGCCTGTTTCGAGCTCACACTCAATCAGCGTAACATAATTCAATCGTTCCAAAACACGATAATGTGTTACACTCCACTTTCCTTTTTCTTCCGAATCATAAACATCCTGAACGCGTCTGTCCTTAACACTGCGACCAATGTAACCGGTTACTGTACCATCCTCGGCAATATCTCCCCAAACCAAGGCAATGTATTTTCGGGTAATGGAGTGATCAAAAAACTGACGCGCCAAATAAGTCATGGAACGTTCATTTCTTGAAATCAATAATAACCCGGAAGTATCCTTATCAATTCGATGAACTAAACCTGGGCGACCATCGTTTCCTGGCAATGTTGGCAATTGCTGAAAATGATAGACCAACGCATTTACCAAGGTTCCGTTATAATTACCGTATCCCGGATGAACAACCATTCCGGCTTCCTTATTCACTACCAACAGATCATCATCTTCGTAAACAATATTGATTGGCAGGTTTTCAGGATAAACCTCTGTATCTCGGGGAGGATGCGGCATCACCACCGATATCACATCTTCCGGCTTTACCTTGTAACTGGCCTTAATAACCTTTTCGTTAACCAATACATTTCCGGCATCAATGGAGTTTTGAATACGGTTACGAGACGCGTTCTCCAACCTGTTCATCAAAAACTTATCAATACGCAGCAGCGACTGACCTTTATCAACCACTATCCGAAAGTGTTCAAAAAGATCACCGGCACCTTCCGGCTCATTAAATTCTTCTTCGCTGTACTCTTCGTTTTCCAACATGGCGCAAAGATAAATTAAAAATCAGTTTGTCATTTTAGGCTTTAGATAATTACTTATTTCGCTACTGTTATTGATTTGCTTATGACTCTTGATTTATATTAATCCCATAGATTTTTTTTTCACCCAAATGTTAATTAAATCCGCTTTTAACTAAAACTTTATACTTTAGCTTTGTCAATTAAACAACCAAAACAATAAACACATGAATAGAACTTTTACTAAACTTTTTGTATCAGCTATCGCTTTCATTTTCTGCAGCTTAAGCGCATTTGCTCAAAACGATGTAGTGAATATTATTAAAGCTAAGGATGATGCCGGAAAACTTGCTCAAGCATACTTGAATCCTTTCTTAAAAGGCTTCGGGACTGGTTTAAATAGTGGATGGTTTCAAACTGCCAAAACACACGGTTTAGGAAGATTCGACGTCACTATTACTCCAAGTGTTAGTTTCGTTCCTTCAAGTGGCCGTTCGTTCGACTTGAATTCATTAGGACTTTCGAGCAACTTGCGTTATGATCAGAACAATAGTGTTTCTCCTACGTTGATGGGCAAAGATACAGAAGGCCCAGAAGTGAAACTTTACGGCAAAAACCCTTCAACAAACCAAGATGAAGAGATCGCTAAATTCAGATTACCTCAGGGAGCAGGAATTAGCTTTGCTCCGGCCCCAATGGCACAAATTTCTGTTGGTTTAATAAAAGGTACTGAAATAGGTATCCGCTTTATTCCATCAATCAACATGGGTGAGGCTGGAAATGTTAAAATGATTGGCTTTGGTGTTAAACATGATGTGAAGCAATGGATACCAGTCATTAAAATGCTTCCGTTTGATTTAAGTGTAATGGCTGCATTTACTAACCTTACCTATACCAAAGGAACAGAGTTGAAACCGGATGAAGGCGCACTACCAAAATCAACTAACGATGTTTTCAATCTTGCTACAGCTAACCAACATATAGAATTTAGCAGCAAAGGATTTATGACCAATGCAATAATTTCTAAAAAAATCTCAGTACTAACGGTATTTGGAGGCTTAGGTTATCAAAGCACCAAATCAACAGTGGGATTATTAGGTAAATATCCTGTAACAACCGGAGTTACTGGGCCGGATAATGCCAAAATTAAAACCTATGAAACTTTAACAAACCCAATAAAATTTAGCAATAATGATAGTAACGGAGCCAATTTAACAGGAGGTTTCCGTTTGAAGTTTGCAGTTTTCACGATCCATGCAAGTGGCACCTTGGCTAAATATCCAACCGCTAATGCTGGGTTCGGATTAAATTTAGACTGGAAATAACCATATTTTAGATTTTAGATTTACGAAGTACAATTGAGGACTTACTCAATTGTACTTCTTTTTTTTAGTCTAAAATCTCAAATCTAACTTTGTACTTGCAAAATCGTACTTCTACCTTCGTACTTCTAACTTTAAATTCATGCTACCCATTTTCAGTCCGGTGGAAGAACTCAAAAATGATCTGTTTGAGCAAAAACAAGTGAAAGTTTACATCAAACGTGATGATTTAATTCATCCTTTCATCTCGGGTAATAAATGGCGTAAGCTAAAATATGTACTCGCTGATGCTCGCGACTCAAATAAAAACCATTTGGTAAGTTTCGGAGGCGCCTATTCAAACCATTTACTGGCTTTAGCATGTGCAGGTGCTAAGTTTGGGTTTAAAACTACAGGCATTATCAGAGGCGATGAACCTCGAAAACTCAACCATCAACTTTTTCTCTGCCAGCAATTCGGCATGGATTTCTTGTTTGTTTCAAGGGAAACATATCGGAACAAGCCACAGCTTTTCTTCAATAATTTTGCTAATGATCCTGATGCTTATTTTATTGATGAAGGAGGAGCCGGAAATTTGGCACTACCGGGTTGTGCTGAACTATTGGATGAATTACCCGAACCGTATGATCATATCTTTTTAGCCTGCGGAACAGGAACAACCCTGGCAGGATTGGCCATGGGAGCCTTCCAACGAAACCTTTCAACTAAAATTGAAGGAATAGCCGTACTTAAGGGTGCTGATTTCCTACATTCCGACATTCAACAATTAATCGGTACTGATCCCAAATTTACTCTACATCTCGATTATCATCAGGGAGGTTACGCCAAAACCAACACCGAATACCTTAACTGGCTTTTTGATTTTAACAAAACCGGATTATTGCTCGATCATGTTTATACAGGAAAAATGATGTTCGCCTTGTTCGACTTGATCAGTAAGGATTATTTTAAACCCGGTTCCCGTATTTTAACTATTCATACCGGAGGCCTTACCGGTCTAATTGGATTGAACAATGAGCAATAATTGTCAATTCTACCCTCTTTTCATGATGTACCAAAATTAATATTAGTTCAAAAACCAACTTTAAACATTTTAAACCGATTTTTATTTCGGTTCAAAAACCTTTAATAAAACATTATTTGGCCGTTTTCCATTTCTTTTTTAGATTTGAGTAAACCAGTCACTTATGTATAATTTAAAGATCGCTCCTAACGATGTACACGAAACCTTAGGCAAACACATCTTAGCTGATGGTTTCGATATGATTTTTGACCTTCAGAAAAGCCAAGGCTGTTACATCTACGACTCGCGATACAATCGCACCTTTCTTGATTTCTTTACGTGTTTTGCTTCTGTCCCATTAGGGTACAATCATCCTAAAATGGTAAACGATGAAGAGTTTAAAAAAAACCTGTTGATGGCGGCGCTCATCAACCCCTCAAATTCGGATGTTTACACCCAGCAATACGCTGAATTTGTTGAAACATTTGGAAGGGTTGGAATTCCTTCTTATTTGCCTCATGCTTTCTTCATTTCGGGCGGTGCATTAGCAGTTGAAAATGCTTTAAAGACCGCAATGGATTGGAAAGTTCAAAAGAACTTCAAAAAAGGACATCGGGTAGAGAAAGGCTTTAAGGTAATCCACTTTGAGCAATCGTTCCATGGCCGATCAGGTTATACTTTAAGCTTAACGAATACCTTACCCGATAAAACTAAATGGTTTGCACAGTTTGATTGGCCACGTATCGTCAATCCTAAATTAAGTTTTCCGTACAGCGATGAAAAACATGATCAGGTTATTGAAAAAGAAAAGTTGGCCATCAATCAGATAAAACAAGCTTTTATTAATAACCCGGATGATATTTGTGCCATTATCACCGAGCCTATTCAATCGGAAGGTGGCGACAACCATTTCCGTAAAGAGTTTTTAGAAGCATTACGCGAGTTATGTGATGAAAACGATGCCTTATTAATTTATGATGAAGTACAAACCGGTGTAGGTTTAACAGGTAAATTTTGGGCGCATGAACACTTTGGCGAAAAAGCTCGACCTGATATTTTGGCTTTTGGTAAAAAAATGCAGGTTTGCGGAATTTTGGCCGGAAGAAAAGTGGATGAAATTGAGACTAACGTATTTAAGGTTCCTTCCCGCATTAATTCTACCTGGGGAGGCAACTTGGCCGATATGGTACGTTCAACTAAGGTTTTGCAGATTATAGAGGAAGATCATTTACTCGAAAACTCAGTTGTAGTTGGTAATTATCTGCACGAAAACTTGTTCAACATTGCGGAACATTCGGATAAAGTAAGTAACGTTCGTGGTCGTGGGTTGATGAATGCATTTGATTTTCCAACGAAAGAAATGCGTGATAAATTCATTAAAAAAGGCATGGAATACAATACGATGTTCTTGGGTTGTGGTGAAAAATCAATCCGTTTCCGCCCTGCTTTAATGATGGAACATAAGCATATTGATGAAGGAATGGAAACCGTTAGAACCATTCTTAAAGATCTTTAAGTTTACAAATAACAAAAAATGCCGTATCGGTTAAACCGAGACGGCATTTTTATTTCAATATATCCACTCGCTATCAAAGTAGCGGTAATCCGCTTCCAAAAAAGTGCCTCTTTCAGGGTTTATAGCAGCCTCAATAGCAGCAATAACTTTACTGGTAACTACTTGAATATTTTGTGAAAGTTCTTCCAATGGGGTTTCCAAACGCAATGACGATGAAGGATTCTTAACCTTATACTTATTCTTATTACCCGTTACAACAGCCTCACTTAATGCATTTGCATTTTCTTTTAATACAAAATCAACAGTGGTACTTTCTCCAGATTTAACACTTACAGATACTTCATGCTATGGCCCTTCCTATTTGAAAACAACTATTTAGATTATTGGGCAGGTTCGCTTTGCTTAATTAAGGTAGAAAGTTTATTTGCTGCTTTTTCTGTTTCGTTAAACCGATCAATTATGTTTCCCTCCGGACTAATTAGCACTTGCATCGGAAGTGTGCGTATATTATAGCTAACGGCCAATTTTCCATCTTTGTCTTTGAAAAATGCATTTAGATTAACGCCTTGCAACTGATCAGCTCTTATCGCTTTTACCCATTGATCTAAATCACTATCAAGTGAAATATTAATTACCTGAAAATTCTCTTCTTTATATTCTTTTGATAAGGCATTTAGGCGAGCATTATTTGCACGGCAGGCAACACACCACGACGACCAAAAATTTAACAACACGTATTTCCCCCTGTACCCACTCAAATACACATCTTTACCATCCACTCCTTTTTTGCTAAAGTCAGGAGCTTTAACTCCTTTTTCCATTGTTTTGTCGGCAAAAAACTGTGCAGCAAGCTTTCTTCCCCATGCTGTCTGTTTTACGTCAGCACTTAATGCATAGTAACATTCTTCAACATTTCGGAATGGAAAATTATGGGCAATAACATTACCCGTAAGCCATACACTTAATAAATCATCAGGGTTTTTTTTTACAAACTGAACCGTTTGCTGAAGCAGTTGATTATTTGCTGTTCTAAGGTCTTGAAGCAGATCATTTTTACGCTGGTTATCTGCCGACTTTAGTTGCGTTTTAAGAATGCCTATTTTTCCGTTTACTATTTGGGTAGCATTTAAATAACGCGCATAATCAGCATTGATTTCTCCACCGTAAACACGGGCCTTCTCCAATTCATTATATCTTCCCACAATTTCAATAGTATAGCCGTTTTCGATAAAAAACTGAACAGGTGATTGCTTTTTATAGTTTGAAGAAGAATAATACTCCGACTTGACTAGTAGATATGCCATAACAGGCTCGGCAACAACACTTGAAAACACAAAATCGCCATCCTGGGTATTAGTAGAATCTATTCCTAAACCCTTATTCTTATCATAAAAATAGAGGTAGGCTTTCCCGTTGCCAACATGGTCAATATGTCCCCTTATCTTGTAGGGGTAAACAATCGTTTGTGCTTTAGAAACAATTGAACAAAGCAAAAGCAAAAGGAGAAGAGAGCATCCTGATTTCATATAAATTTCCGTGACTTTGTGCCTTACAGAAATTTACAATATTTTATGGATAATCGTATACGACAAAACCCGGCTATTGAGCCAGGTTTTGTCTTTGTATTAAATACTGAATTATAACAATGTAAATAAATCATTTACCCCAATCATTTTCTCCACCTCAAAACCTTCTCCATATGGCATGCCAACAGGTTTCCCAAGTTCTCGGGCTCTGCCAATAACTGACTCAAAGAACTCTGGAGTAGAAATATATGTTTGAGGTTCTCCTGATTTATCATCAGGATTAAAGAATTGGGTTTTAAATGCTTTTAATGATGCTATTTTTCTATCCATTTCCTCCTGGCCAAAACCAACTACAAGATCCGGAACAAATAAACGATCCTGCATATAATGAAACAATGTTTTAGGTCTCCATTCATGCTGAATTTCACCTTCAAAAGATGTATTTACCTTTCTTAAACCCGAATAAAAAATAGCATCACGCACTAACTGTCCACCTCTACCATGATCCGGATGGCGATCAGCGAGTGAATTAGCCAGAATAATTTCAGGTCTATACTTTCTGATCATTTTAATTACTTCAAGCTGATGGGCTTTATCATTGACAAAGAAACCATCGGCAAAGCCAAGATTTTCACGTGCACTAAGGCCTAATATTTCAGAGGAATCTTTAGCTTCAGTTGCACGCGTTTCAGGGGTTCCACGGGTACCTAATTCTCCGCGGGTTAAATCAACCACACCAACTTTTTTGCCCATTTTCACATGCTGTGCAATAGTGCCTGAACAACACAATTCCGCATCATCAGGATGGGCGGCAAAAACTAAAATATCGAGTTTCATGAGCAGATTTAAGATTATAGAATTAAGAGTTTAGATTTAGCAGTTGTAATTTTACTTTATTAGTAATGATCGGATTTTTTTCGTCACCCTGGAGTTAAGAGGTTTTGTTACCGGCAGAAAATAGTCAACTACATGGCCATCTTTATCAACCAAGTATTTATGAAAATTCCACAATGGCTTTGAATTTACTTTCCCATTTTGTTTTTTCTCGGAGAGGAATTTATAAAAAGGATGAGCCTGTTCACCTTTCACATGAATTTTTGAAAACATTGGAAATGAAACGCCATAATTAACCATGCAAAATTCCTGGATTTCATTTTCAGAACGAGGCTCCTGCGCGCCGAAATCATTAGAAGGAAAACCTAAAATTTCAAAGTCGTGGTCTTTAAACTCTTCATATAGTTTTTCCAGGTCTTGAAGTTGAGGGGTTAAACCGCATTCGGTAGCGGTGTTTACTATCAATAAAACCTTGCCTTTGAATTTTTCAAGTGAAACCTCTTCACCCTTAATATTTGATACCTTGTGATGATAAATACTTGTAGTACTCATTATAAGCTTGCATATAGTCGGGATCACCTACAGATTGGATGATATTTTCAATCTCAAAATCTTCCACCGGGTCATAGTGTTCTTTCAAACTATTTCCAAAAACACTAGCAATTGATTGCCAGAAGAACGCAGTTAATCCATTTTTTAAGTCTTTCAATAACGTATAACTGGTGCGTCCTGTTTCGCGATCGATCAATTTTATTAAAATAGCACCTTGCTTAATGGTCATATTTCGGATATCCCGTTCGAAATTCCGCTTTATTTCATCCTCACATTGCTTCACCAACACTTTACGCTCGGCCTCATTCTTAGCCGACAATAGCTGATATTCCAACTGCTTGTATCGGTAGCCTGCATACTTTGCATATGGCAATACCTTTAATACATCACGCTTAAGTTTATTGTATTTTTCACGCTGACGGTCACTTTTCCAAATACGGAGGTCGCTTACCATGACCTCTTTCAACCAAATATGAGGTAGGGTATCTCCTTTATATACATAGGCTTGAACGACGATCGTATCATATTTACCTTTAATCCATTGTTGCTGAGCTTTTACCCCCGAAGCGACAAACAGCAACACGCACAGCACAAATATTTTTAATGGATTTATCATAGTAACAATGTCTGCAAATTTAACACTATAGCTCTCACCAAACAATTCTACACTATTTATACGACCCTAAACAGAATAAGTTTACAAAACATCAAAACACTTAATCATCTGATTGTCAATTTTTAAGACTTACTATTGCAACAAAACTTGGTATATTAACTAAATTTATCTTGATCTGAGTATGTCTAAATATCTATAAAGTAATAGTAATAATTTACTTAGATATCTTTGTTATCGCTAATAAAACAATTACACTTCAACAAAAAATCTATAACTTTACGGTCCCTAAGCAACCTACTCCGCTTTAACTAACAGTGTTGACCACACTTAATGATTAATTTATTTTGCTAACTCCATAACAGGTTAACTGATTTATGAAGGAATTGGTAATAGACCTACAAGCCGAAAAGAACGAAATAATAAAGCGCTATAGGACGCTTTTACGAGCCTGCAAAGCGACCTTGCAAAAAGGTGACAAACGACTGATACGCAAAGCTTTCGACATGTCGTTGGAAAGCCATAAAGATATGCGCCGTAAGTCGGGCGAGCCCTATATTTACCACCCTATTGCCGTAGCTCAAATTTGCGCCGAAGAAATTGGCTTGGGTACTACATCTATTGTTTGCGCATTACTGCACGATACGGTAGAAGACACCCATCTAACACTCGAAGATATAGAGCGTGAATTCGGTAAAAAGGTTGCTTCAATAATTGATGGTCTTACTAAAATTTCAGGAGTTTTTGATAATACGAGCTCTATTCAGGCTGAAAATTTTAGAAAGATGCTGCTTACTCTGGCCGATGATGTGCGAGTGATTTTGATAAAGCTGGCCGATAGGTTGCACAATATGCGGACAATGGAGCATATGCCCCGCGACAAGCAATTAAAAATCTCTTCAGAAACAATATACCTCTATGCTCCTCTTGCTCACCGCTTGGGCTTATATGCAATAAAATCGGAGCTTGAGGATCTGGCCATGAAGTACACCGAAACAGCAACCTATAAGTTCATTGCTCAACGGTTGGCCGAACGTAAAGCCGAACGCAATAAATACATCAAAGAATTTATTGAACCTATTCAAACAACGCTGGCTGAGCAGGGATTAACGGCTGACGTGGTAGGTCGTTCAAAGTCCATCCATTCTATCTGGAATAAGATGAGAACAAAGGGTGTACCTTTTGAAGAAGTATATGACTTGTTTGCCATTAGGGTGATTTTAGATAGTACACCAGACTCTGAAAAAGCTGATTGCTGGAAGGCATATTCAATTATCACCGATCTTTATCTTCCCAATCCAGACAGATTAAAAGACTGGATATCAAACCCTAAGAGTAATGGTTATGAGTCATTACATACGACGGTAATGGGACCTAAAGGGCGCTGGGTGGAAATTCAGATCAGGACCCAACGGATGAATGAAATTGCAGAGAAGGGCTTTGCCGCACATTGGAAATACAAAGAATCGTCGAATGAAAGTGGTTTAGATCAATGGATCAAAAAAGTAAGAGATACGCTGAACAGTCCAGAATCAAATGCTCTCGACTTTTTGGATGATTTCAAAATGAATCTCTTCTCCGATGAGATCTTTGCATTTACCCCTAAAGGTTCTTTAATTAAACTTCCAAATGGTGCTACAGCTCTCGATTTTGCTTTCGAAATTCATACTGACGTAGGCAGCAAGTGTATTGGCGCTAAGGTGAATCATAAACTGGTTCCACTAAGCTATAAAATACAGAATGGGGATCAGGTGGAGATTCTTACCTCCCAAAAACAAACACCAAAAGAAGACTGGCTAAACATTGTAATCACTGCCAAAGCCAAGTCGAAGATTAAATCTCAGTTAAAAGAAGAAAAAAGACGTATTGCAGAAGATGGTAAGGAAATTTTAGAGCGTAAAATGAAATCGCTTAAAATTCCCTTTAACCATGATATGCTGCATAAAATCGCCAACCATAATCGCATTCAAAGTATTCAAGACCTTTATTACAAAGTTGCCCTTGGAAAATTCGACCAAAACAACTTGAAAGAGTTCCTCGAATTTGAGCGGGTTCCAGAAAACAAAACGGTTGAGAAGATTGAAACGCAATCACTCGATAATTATGTAAAAAGCATAAAGAAAAAAGTGGATGACACTTTGGTGATTGGAGATGACATGACCAAACTGGATTACAAGCTTGCTCCATGCTGTAACCCAATTCCTGGTGATGATGTATTTGGATTTGTAACGGTTAGTGATGGTATTAAGATCCATCGCACCAATTGTCCAAACGCAGTAAAATTGATGTCGAAATTCGGGTACCGTATTGTTAAAGCACGTTGGACCAATCAGCAGGAAATCGCTTTCCTTGCTGGTATCCGCATAAGAGGCATTGACGATGTGGGTGTAATTAACAACATTACAAAAGTAATTTCCAGCGATTTTAAAGTAAACATTCGCTCAATCACAGTCGACAGTCACGACGGGATTTTTGAAGGTTCTATCATGTTGTATGTTAATGATACCGATCATTTGAACAATCTTATCAAACAATTAAGTGATACCAAAGGAGTTTTGAGTGCATACAGGTTCGACCAAATGCAATCATAATTGCTTTAATTTCGTTATAAAGTCAATTGTATTTCTGTCAGTTTTAGCGATTTATTAATAAAAAATTGATATAAATCGGATAAATACGATATTTTTGACCTGCATTAAAAAGTATTATGCCATCAACAGCTGAAACAACGCAAACGGTTCGTAAAATTTTCGAAGGGTATTTAGAAAAAAATAGCCTGCGAAAAACACCTGAGCGTTTTGCAATTCTTGAAGAGATCTATTCTCGTAATGATCACTTTGATGTGGAATCATTGTATATCCACATGAAAAACAAAAAATATAGAGTTAGTCGTGCTACGGTTTACAATACACTTGAATTATTGGTATCATGTGATCTTGTAACCAAGCATCAGTTCGGTAAAAATATGGCACAGTTTGAAAAGTCATATGGTTACCGTCAGCATGATCATATTATTTGTTTGGATTGCGGTAAGGTTGTTGAGTTTTGCGACCCTCGCGTACAGCAAATCCAGGCTATGATGGGCGACTTACTAAAGTTTGAAATCAAGCATCACTCATTAAATCTATACGGAGCCTGCACTCGATTACGCGATGGAGGCCAATGTGAATCATACGTAAACAAAACCGCTTGATTTAATTTTCAAAATACTTAAATAAAAACAACTGGTCAGTATTGTTGAAATACGCCTGATCAGTTTTTCCTATTATATCACAACAGTAACTGTTAATAAATTTTCGTACAACTATGCGCGTAGATGTGTTATTAGGCCTGCAATGGGGCGACGAAGGCAAAGGTAAAATTGTAGATGTTTTAAGCCCAGAGTATGATTTGATCGCCCGTTTTCAGGGTGGACCAAATGCCGGCCATACACTTGAATTTGATGGTAAAAAATATGTTTTAAATACCATCCCTTCTGGAGTTTTCAACCCAAACACCTTAAACTTAATTGGTAACGGAGTGGTAATCGACCCGATTATCATCAAACGCGAAATTGAAAATTTGCAAGCTAACGGTTATGACCCGATTAAAACTGGCAAATTAATGATTGCCCGTAAAGCCCATTTAATTTTGCCAACACACCAATTACTTGATGCTGCTTATGAAAGCAACATGGGTGATAAAAAAATCGGTTCAACATTAAAAGGTATTGGCCCTACTTATACTGATAAAATCGGACGTAAAGGAATTCGTGTTGGGGATACCATGTTAGCGGATTTCGACCAAAAATATCAACGCATTAAAGCACAGCATTTAGGTATTTTAGATCAGTATAAATTTGACTATTCTGATTTAGCTGAGCGCGAAGCCAAATTCTTTGAGGCCTTAAAACTGTTAAAACAGATTCCTCAGGTTGATGTAGAGCATCTGGTAAACGATTACCTAAAATCAGGTAAGAAAGTATTGGCTGAAGGCGCACAAGGAACAATGCTGGATGTAGACTTTGGTTCATATCCTTATGTAACCTCTTCAAACACTACCACAGCTGGAGCGTGTACTGGACTAGGCGTTGCGCCTAACCGTATTGGTGCGGTTATTGGTATTTTCAAAGCATACTGTACCCGTGTTGGCGGAGGCCCTTTCCCTACTGAACTAAATGACCAAACAGGCGAAGAATTACGTCGTATTGGTCACGAATTTGGTGCCACTACAGGCCGTGCTCGCCGTACCGGTTGGATTGACCTGCCTGCACTTAAGTATGCTATCATGTTAAATGGAGCTACTGAATTAGTAATGACCAAAGCTGACGTATTGAGTGGATTTGAAAAGATCTATGTTTGTACTCATTATCAATATAACGGAGAGAAGATCGACTACATGCCGTATGATATCAATACCGTAGAAGCCATTCCTGTTTTAAAAGAACTGGATGGATGGCATGAAGATTTGACCGGAATCACCAAGCCTGAGCAAATTCCGGCTAAACTAAAAGCGTATATCGATTATTTAGAGAAAGAACTGGAAGTTCCAATTAAATACTTATCAGTTGGACCTGACCGTGTTCAAACATTGATCTTAAAATAAGAACAACCGTTTGGTTCATAATTTATCGTTTTGATTTTGTTTAAAACCGAAAACATAAATCTATTCAAAGAGAAAGCCCTTTATTGGGCTTCTTCTTTTAATGCCTGTTGCTATCTCGATTCGAATGGGTATGATGATGCTTATGGTTCCTATGATTGTCTTATTGCTGCAGGTACCCAAAATGAGCTTTTAGCAAGTAACAATTACTACTTAGAAGAGCTTAAAGAGTTTCAAACCCGAAATCGCCAATGGCTTTTTGGATATCTTTCATATGATCTAAAAAATCAAGTGGAGGATCTTAAGTCTGAGAACAGTGATCAACTGAACTTTCCAATCGCTTATTTCTTTGTACCGAAGTTTATTATCTGCATAAAAGACCAGGATATCCAAATCATTTCAAATGATGATACAATATCAGCGGATACTATTATAAAGAAAATTGAAAGCTTCGACTTGCCGAATTCAACAAACTTCAACCCTGTATCTATTAAAGCAAAAATTAGCAAACAGCAGTATTTAGATCGGGTTGAGAAAATAAAAAAACACATCATAAGAGGTGATATTTATGAATTGAATTTTTGCCAGGAGTTTTATTCCGAATCAACCGAAATTGATCCAGTGGCCACATGGATGAAGCTCAATAAACGTTCGCCAATGCCGTTCTCTTCATTCTTTAAACTGAATGATAAATACATTCTATGTGCCTCTCCCGAGCGTTTCTTAGTAAAGAAAGAGCAAAAGCTCTATTCTCAGCCAATTAAAGGCACTGCACCAACAAGTGACAACCCCGAAGAGAATGAAGCGCTTAAATCGGCACTTAAAAACGATTTAAAGGAACGATCTGAAAATGTAATGATTGTTGACTTAGTTAGAAATGACCTAACGCGCTGCGCCGAGCCTGCATCCGTACAAGTAGAAGAGCTCTTTGGCATCTATTCCTTTAAACAGGTGCACCAAATGATCTCTACAGTTTCGGCTACCCTAAATCACAACCTGGACTTTAGCGATGCTATTAAATATTGTTTCCCAATGGGTTCAATGACCGGAGCTCCTAAAATTAGGGCAATGGAAATTATAGAGGATTTGGAAGAAAGTAAACGAGGGGTCTATTCGGGAGCTTTAGGCTATATTACCCCAAACTGTGATTTCGATTTGAATGTAGTGATCCGTAGTATACTTTATGACCAGAAAAGCCAGTATTTGTCATTTCAGGTGGGCGGAGCAATCACCTATCAATCTGTTGCCGAAAAAGAATACAACGAATGTTTACTAAAGGCAAAAGCAATTATGGAAACATTAGGTATTTCTGGTATTTAAAGCCCTTGATATAAGTTAATACGGCCCGAGATCAAAACCTCGGGCCGTATTATTTTATTATCAATTTCTGTGAGTTATGGTTTTTTGTAATATCCCATCGCTTCTGGAAGGTACTTTTTTATACCTGCAATACGTGTTTCATCACTAGGGTGTGTACTTAACCATTCAGGTGGTTTTTGTTGTCCTTGAGATGAAGCCGACATACGCTGCCAGAAATCAATTGCTTTATTAGGATCATAACCGGCAATTGCCATGAACGTCAGTCCCAATCGATCGGCTTCCGACTCTTGATTACGACCATATTTTAACAATACCATTGGAGCACCAACACCATACAACTGATTAAACACTGATTGATATTGTGCATTTTTTGAAGTTGCAGCCGAACCCACTGCGGCACCGTATTCAATTGCCATTTGTTGCGACATACGTTCTGCCCCATGCCGCGCAATAGCATGTGCTATTTCGTGTCCCATAACAGTAGCTAAACCGGCTTCATCCTTGGCAACAGGTAAAATACCTGTATAAACCACAATTTTCCCGCCGGGCATACACCAGGCATTCAGCTCTTTGCTTTCTACCAGGTTTACCTCCCATTTATAATCTTTGATCTGATCACCATAACCTTTTTGATTCATAAAAGTTTTCACGGCCTCAATCAGGTTATTCCCTACTTTTTTAACGTAAACAGCATCTTTATTAGTTGATGCTACAACCTTGTTTTCCTTTAAAAAATCTGTATAACTGGTTTGGGCTAACGAAAGCATCTGGCTTTCATCAACCAAACTTAGCTGGCTTCTGCCTGTTAAAGGAACCTGAGAGCAGGCCTCAAACAAACCGATAGCAGCCACAAGTGCAACTACTTTTAACTTCATAATAATTTAATTCTGTACTTTTTTCTTAAAGAGATATGACTTGCTTTCTTTACCCTTCAATAATCGTTCAATATTTTTCTGATGGGTAACTAATACCAATACAGCCACACAAACACCAAACAAAATTACTGACTTATTGCCTACATGGAAAGCAAAAATCATTAACACAGGGTATGAAAAACTGGCTATCATTGATCCTAATGACACATAATGGCTAAAAATCAATATAACCAGAAATATAACGCAACAACATAAAGCGGCTTGCAGATGTATAGCCAACACCATCCCAAATAACGTTGCAATTCCCTTTCCTCCTCTGAATCCTGCGAAAACAGGGAAGATATGCCCCACAATTGCAATAATTCCTAAGGATAATTGAAAGTTAGCAAACTGGATAGATTCTGGCGGGTAATTTGAAAACCAGTGAGCAAGATAACAAGCTAACCAACCTTTAAATACATCGATCAGCATAACTGGTATTCCAGCCTTCTTTCCGAGAATACGGAAAGTATTGGTTGTACCCGCGTTACCACTACCGTACTCACGCACGTCGATGCCATAAAAAATTTTTCCAATCCAAACAGCTGTTGGGATAGAACCAAGCAAATAGGCTATAAAGAGAGCGATTAACGATTGAGTTGAGATCATCAGAATCGTTTTCTATTCAAAATAACTTAACTAAAAATATTAAAAATCGTTGAGAGCAGCAATTAGAACTAGATAGCCTTAAGGCTCATATCAAGGCTTTTAACCGAATGAGTTAGGGCTCCCATAGAGATATAATCTACACCGCAAAGAGCATATTCGCGAGCATTTTCTAATGTAATACCACCAGAGGCCTCAGTAATAAACTGTCGGTTGATAAGCTTTACAGCTTCACGCAAGTTTTCAAAATTGAAGTTATCAAGCATAATTCTATCAACACCACCAGTTTCCAGTACTTGGTTTACTTCGGCTAAATTACGTGTTTCTATTTCAATCTGAAGATTTTTCCCGGTTCGTTTTAAATACTCATGTGCATTATTGATGGCATTCTTAATTCCACCGGCATAATCAACATGATTATCTTTGATCAGAATCATATCATACAATCCGATACGATGATTGACTCCGCCACCAATTTTAACAGCCCATTTCTCCAAAAAACGAATCCCTGGAGTAGTTTTACGTGTATCCAAAACCTTAGTTGAGGTTCCTTCAAGTTTTTGTACTACCAAATTAGTAACAGTCGCAATTCCGCTCATTCGTTGCATGGTATTTAAAACCAATCTTTCAGCTTTTAAAATAGCATGAACACTTCCGGAAACCGTTAATGCAATATCATCAACCTTAACCCTATCCCCATCATTGATAAAAATTTCCAACTGAAGTTCAGGATCAACAACGGCAAAAATTTCTTTAGCAAGATTCAAACCTGCTAAAATTCCATTATCTTTAATAAGTAACTGTGCTTTTCCGAGAGTTCCTTGAGGAATGCTTGAAAGGGAAGTATGATCGCCGTCTCCAACATCCTCAGCCAACGCACTAATAATAAACTGTTTAACTAGTTCTTTTTCCAAAACGTCGAAATTTGATGCGGCAAGATATAAAATTGTTGGCAAAACTGAGGAAAACTCATTTCTCAGATTCTACTCTGAGCTCGTTAATAAGGGTGCTGCTACCACTCTGTTTCATATAAAAAAACAAACGATAAGAGCTGGAAGAGGTACGGTAAGAACAAATAGCATATTGCATACCTTCTGGTGACGAACCGGTATGTTTTAGCTTTACTTGTATTGGGGGGTACTTAAGAAAGAAATTTCGAAGAATCATTTCTGATTGTGTTTTACTATACACATTCTCATCTTCTAAAATAGACAAGATTACAGAGGAATTAAGGTATTTTGAAATTTCTTTAGTATTGCCTGCTTCAATTGACTTTGTAATTACTTCTATCGCATCATCCTGATGTTTTGCCCCCGGTCCCGGTTGGACAAAAAATATTAATGATACTATTAAAAGTACTTTACTCACGATCTTATTAAATTATATTTTATAGTCGCCATCGTTACACAAATGATGCCAAATATTACCCCTAATACACTGTTTTTTCAATTTGTAAAGAGTTTTATTAGTAAAAAAATATATTTGTATTGTGGAAAATAATAAAAAAATCGCCCTTATCATCCTCGATGGATGGGGCTACGGTCGCCAGGATGACTCTAATGCCATCTACAAAGCAAACACTCCTTTTTTTGATGAAATTGTAAAGAAGTATCCGAACTCAAAACTCGAAGCTTCGGGTGAAGCAGTGGGATTGCCAGAAGGTCAAATGGGCAACTCGGAAGTTGGCCACATGAACCTCGGCGCCGGACGAGTTGTTTATCAGGAACTTGTGCGAATCAACAAAGCAGTTCGTGAGCACGAAATTGATAAAAACCCTGTTTTAGTCGATGCCTTTAACTATGCAAAAAAAGAGAACAAGAGTGTTCATTTTATAGGATTAGTGTCTGACGGTGGTGTACACTCACATATTAATCACCTCAAAGGACTGCTCTCAGCCGCTGCCGACCAGCAGTTACCAAACGTTTTTGTTCATGCGTTTTTAGATGGTCGGGACACCGATCCTAAAAGCGGCTTAGGCTTTATGAAAGAACTTGAGCAACATATATCACAAAGTACCGGAGTAGTGGCTTCGGCTGTTGGACGCTACTATGCTATGGACAGGGATAATCGCTGGGAGCGTGTTAAACTGGCTTATGATGTAATGGTTAAAGGTGAAGGTAAAGCAGTAAGTAATATTGAGCAAGCCATTGAACAATCGTACGCCGAAGATGTTACAGATGAGTTCTTAAAACCTATAGTTAAGGTTGATGCCGATGGCAATCCAATTGCAACCATTAAGGAAGGTGATGTAGTAATTTGCTTTAACTTCCGTACTGATCGCGGTCGTGAGATTACCAAAGCGCTAACTCAGGAAGATTTCCCTGAGCAAGGCATGAAAAAGCTTAAGCTGTTTTATGTTACCATGACTACATATGACGAGACCTTTAACGACGTTAAAGTAATCTTCACTAAGGATGATTTAGCTATGACTTTGGGTGAGGTGCTACAGAATGCTGGCAAAACTCAAATTCGAATTGCTGAAACTGAGAAATACCCCCACGTTACATTCTTCTTCTCTGGAGGCCGTGAAGCTCCATTTGATGGTGAAAAACGCTTATTATGTCCATCTCCTAAAGTGGCTACTTACGATTTGAAACCTGAAATGAGTGCATTTGATATCAGAGATGCCATTTTGCCTGAGTTACAAAGCAAATGGCCAGACTTTATTTGCTTAAACTTTGCCAATACCGACATGGTTGGGCACACCGGAGTTTTCAGTGCTGCAATTAAAGCTGCCGAAACTGTTGACAGTTGCTTACAATCGGTAGTTGAAACAGGTATTGAAAACGGATATTCATTCATCATTATAGCTGACCACGGTAATGCTGATTACATGATCAATGATGACGGAACTCCAAATACTGCGCACACCACCAACCTGGTTCCTTGCATTATTATCGACAATGATGTAAAGACAGTTAAAAACGGAAAACTTGGTGACATTGCCACCACCATTTTAAAAATGATGGATATTCAAAAACCTGCAGAAATGACAGGTAATGAATTAGTATAGTTTTATAGTCTACAACCAGTTTGTAAAATCTATATAGAACAATTTTATAGCCTCCTATTAGGGAGGCTTTTTTATTACTTTTAGGCCATGAATAAAACATCGTATTTACTTTTTATTTGCTTACTAGTCATTTCAACTGCTTGCATTAAACAAAATGTGCAATCGAAGGCTAATAATCGATATTTCGACTTGAAAGTATATTTTGAAAATGAGATTAAACGATTAAATGCGCAAGATCAAAAGGTGAATAAAACGGTGAATGATAATGGTAAAGTTGAAACCAAATCGATTCGAGATACGCTATGGGCAGATGAATTAAGTGTATTCGAAAACTCAAATATTAACAAACCAGCATGGAGCAAAAGTTATAATGTTTTGAAAACTGATAGCTCTGAGGTTTACACTGCGGTTGATACACTTTTAAAAACACGAAAAATAAGCATTCTAAGATTTCCTAACGGTTCTATCAGGAATATTTCAATTGTAAATAAAACTGAGAATGAACTATATGATTTAGAGGAAAAACTGGAGTACGCGCCCAATAATTTTTATTCGATTGAAAGAAAACAAAAAGCAACGTTAATGCAAGAACGTTATTTCAAGGTAGAGGGGAGATTTATCAACTAATCTTTAAAAAAACAGAGTTACATCAACCTGAATGAATCTTTATGATTAAAATCAGTTTGATATAACTCTGTAAACAATATAAGCGCCTAATTACTTAGTTGAATAATTCGGAGCTTCTTTAGTAATTGTAATATCGTGAGGATGACTTTCACGCATACCCGCAGCGGTAATACGTACAAACTTAGCTTCTTGCAAATCTTCGATAGTACGAGCACCACAATAACCCATACCAGCTTTTAATCCACCGATATACTGGTACATCACCTCAGCCAATGTGCCTTTATAAGGTACACGACCAACAATACCTTCAGGTACTAATTTCTTAATATCATCTTCAACATCCTGGAAATAACGATCTTTAGAACCTTGTTCCATTGCTTCAACAGAACCCATTCCACGATATGATTTGAACTTACGACCTTCGAAAATGATGGTTTCACCTGGAGACTCTTCTACCCCAGCAAATAAAGATCCCGCCATTATTGAACTTGCACCTGCTGCAATCGCCTTAACAATGTCACCTGTTTGCTTAATACCTCCATCGGCAATAACCGGAATGCCAGTACCTTTTAAGGCTTTAGCAACCTCATAAACAGCCGTTAACTGCGGTACACCTACACCGGCAATAATACGGGTAGTACAAATTGAGCCCGGGCCAATACCTACTTTTACACCATCAACACCAGCTTCTTTAAGTGCCAAAGCAGCATCGGCAGTGGCAATATTACCAGCAATCACTTCAAGCTTAGGGAAAGTAGTTTTCACTTTTTTCACCATCTCAATAACTCCTCTTGAGTGGCCATGAGCTGTATCAACTGTAATCACATCAACTCCAGCGTTTACCAAGGCAGTAACACGCTCAATGGTGTCAGCGGTTACCCCAACAGCTGCACCAACACGTAAACGACCGTGTTCGTCTTTACATGCAATTGGATAAGCTTTAAACTTCTGAATATCTTTAAATGTAATTAAGCCGGCTAACGTACCGTCAGCTTTAACTACCGGAAGTTTTTCAATTTTATGTTTTTGAAGAATTTCCTCTGCGTTCATCAAATCTGTTCCTTCTGGAGCGGTGATAAGATTTTGAGTAGTCATTACATCACTTACGGGAAGAGAAACATCTTTCTGGAAACGCAAATCGCGGTTGGTTAAAATACCAAGCAGTTTATTGTTGCCATTGATAATTGGAATACCACCAATCTTGTTCTCTTTCATTAGGCGTAAAGCATCACTCAATTTAGCATCTACAGTTAACGTAACAGGATCCTGAATCATACCACTTTCTGAACGTTTTACTTTACGAACAGCAGCAGCTTGTTTTTCAATGCTCATGTTTTTGTGGATCATACCTAAACCTCCGGCCTGAGCAATGGCTATAGCCAACTCAGCATCGGTAACGGTATCCATAGCAGCAGAGATGATCGGAACGTTAATCTTAATGTTTCTGGTTAGATTAGATTGGGTGTTAACTTCACGTGGTAAAACTTCTGAGTACGCTGGAATCAGCAACACGTCATCGTAAGTAAGGCCGTCGAGAACAAATTTTGATGGGTCTAAATGCATGGCAAATAATTTTAGGAGTTATTATTTGCCGGGCAAAGGTAAAGAAAATATCCGGTTTGCGAAACCCTTAATTAAAGATTCTTTGCAATTCGTTTTTTATGACAAAATAATGGCAGTGTTTAGTCGGCTGTATTCAGTCATCCGTCGGTAGTACACTGTCTACTGTACTCAGTATGCAGTCTTCAGTTTACAGTACTCAGTTCACGGTCTCCAGTAGAAATAAACGAAACATACTGCTTTCTGGAGACTGATGACTGGGCACTGTTGACTTGTTTACTTTTTCCCTACCACCACTTCCAGAAAATTATCAGCTAGGTATTTATTGGCTAACTGTTGCAGATGCTGCGGAGTGACTGTTTTAACTGTTTCGAAGAAATTCTCGTAATAATCATAATCTAAGCCATAAAGCAGAATTCCTTTAAACTTATCAGCATGTGAAAACGCATTTTCCAGACTTCCTAAAAATGAACCCAACATATAATTTCTTACCAGACTTAACTCTTCATCTGGAATAAGAATATTTTTCAGGATATCAATTTCTTTGTAAATCTCCGTTAATGCATTCGAACAAACCTCGGCACCAACTTCGGTAGCAACAAAGAAGTAACCAGCCTCTTTAAGTGAAACAATAGCCGACCCTATTCCATAGGTATAGCCCTTATCTTCGCGGATATTGGACATTAACCGTGAACCAAAATAACCGCCAAATACAGTATTTAACACCTGCATTGCCTGAAAGTCGGGATGCGATTTATTGAACAATGGTTTACCCAGTCGAATGGCTGATTGTAAAGCATCAGGTCTTTCTACAAAATTTACCAATGTGGATGATGGCTCTAACACAGGCTTACTCACCACCAATTTTTCATCCGACAACCAATCATCATTACCAAATAGTTCAGCAATCAGTTGGCGTTCTTCAGCTTTTACCTTTCCAGAAATTATAATAATACAATTACCAGCAGTATATTGCTTGGCTCGAACAGCTAATAATTCTTCTCTTGTTAATTTATCGTAATCCTCGGCCTGAACATTATATCCGTAGTAAGAATTATCACCAAAAAGCACCTGATTGAATTTCTTACGGGCAAGAAAATCATTCTTCTGTTGATTTACCTTAAGTTTCTGCTTACTATTTTGAATATAAGTTGAAAGCTCCTGCTCTGGGAAACAAGCCTCTGTTATTATCTCTTTAATTATTGGCAGCGTACTCTTTAGATGCTTATTTAAACTGTAAAGAGTAACACTTGAATGATCGAAGCCTGCTTCATGTTGAAAAAAGGCTCCATAAAAATCGATCTTATCCGCCAACTGAGAAGCCGTATAATGAGGAGTTCCCTCATTCAACATTGAATTTGTGGCACCAATAGCCAAAGGCTGTGCAGCATTCCAATCAACATTAGGAAAAATAAATTCTACCCTCACCAAATCTGCTTCCGAAGCATCGATAAAATATAGATCAATGCCGTTTTGCAGTTTTTGACATTCGGGTTTTATAAGTTTTATGCTTGAGATGGCCTTAAATTGCGGCTCCGATTTTCTGTCTAAAATCATTTTATTCGTTGATAAGTTGGTATTACTAATTTTCACTTAAGTAATACAAGGTAGAACAATTGGTATCAGTAAAAATCTTATTCGCCTGTTCCTGAATTTGATTTGCAGTTACCGACTGATATTTTTCTCTTTCGAGGTTATAATTGGCTGCATCTCCCAGCAATTCAAAATAAGCAAGGTTCATTGCTCTATCAAGCAGGTTCAACTCCGAGAACACCATAGTCGATTCAATTTTATTCTTCACCTTGGTTAACTCGTCTTGCTGTAGCACTTCATTTTTAAGGCGTTCAAGTTCAACTTGAATAGCAGCTTCCGCCTGTTCCATTTCAACTCCATTCACCAATTTACCTTCAACAATGAACAATCCCGGATCCATATCTCCTGAAACATAAGCATTAATTTCGCTAAACAGTGGTTGCTCCTTAACCAATGAACGGTATAAACGAGATGAATCACCACGAGAAAGCAAATCAGAGATCAGATCGGTGGCATAAAACTCTTTTTGCTTGCGATCGCCAATATGATAGGCTTTATAAATAGCGTTTAACGGAACCTTTGCTTTAATTGTTTGAGTGCGAGCTTCTGTTTGAACAGGCTCCTGTATTAGGTTTCTATTGTACCTTTCTCCAGCAGGAATAGGCCCAAACCATTTTTCTGCTAACTGTTTAACTTCTTCTAATTTCACTTTTCCGGCAACTACCAAAATGGCGTTTTGAGGATTATAATGCTTAGTGAAGAAAGCTTTTACGTCATCTAAAGTTGCATCCTCGATATGCGAAAGCTCTTTACCAATTGTTGCCCATTGATAGGGATGCTTTTTAAATGCCAACGGACGAAGATTTAGCCAAACATCTCCATAAGGCTGATTTAAATACCGCTGTTTAAATTCCTCGCATACCACATTGCGCTGCACTTCCAAACTTTTTTCTGAAAACGCCAAACTCAGCATCCGGTCTGATTCGAGCCAAAAGGCCGTTTCAAGATTTACAGCAGGGACCTGTATGTAGTAATTGGTTATATCATTGGTGGTAAAGGCATTGTTCTCACCTCCTACTCTTTGCAATGGCTCATCATAAGAAGGAATATTAACCGAACCTCCAAACATGAGGTGCTCGAATAAATGTGCAAACCCTGTTTTAGTAGGATCTTCATCTCTGGCACCTACATCGTATAATACGTTTAAAACTGCCATTGGCGTTGCAGGATCTTCATGCACCAAAACACGCAGTCCATTATTTAAAGTAAATCTTTCGAAATTTATCATCAGGATTTTGTTAAAACGGGATTACAAAAGTAATGGTTTATTCCAAGCTTTTATCGCTCCCAAACTCGAAATTCAAAACCATAAAATAAACAACAATTATGAACTTTTGTTATTGCAGGATCAAATATGTTCTTCAGTTTATAAGCGAAGGTTTATATTTGCCAATCATTAGTTCGCACGCCCCCTGACAAGGGATACTATCCGTAAAATGAACACCGAAAAATTATTAGAAAAGGCTCTCAATTTTGAATTTTTAACCGCTGATGAAGGATTACATCTATTTAAAAATGCTTCCACGGCCCAGTTAATGCACGTTGGTCATCAGTTAAGAATGATACAAAAACCAGATAACCTGGTTACATGGATCATCGACCGAAATTTAAATACCACTAACGTTTGTATTGCCAACTGTAAATTCTGTAATTTCTTCCGTCGCCCAGGTCATGATGAAAGTTACATTACCGATATCGAGACCTACAAGGTTAAAATTGAAGAGACATTTAGGTATGGTGGAGAGCAGTTGTTATTGCAAGGCGGTCATCACCCTGATTTGGGTTTAAATTATTATGTTGATCTTTTCAAGGAACTAAAAAGGTTATACCCAACCCTAAAACTACATGCTTTAGGTCCACCGGAAATTGCCCATATTGCTAAACTCGATAAGCTTTCACATACGGAAGTACTTACAGCCTTAAAGGAAGCCGGACTAGATTCATTACCTGGCGCCGGTGCTGAAATTTTAAATGACCGCGTACGTCGTTTAATTTCAAAAGGAAAGTGCAGTGGTCGTGAGTGGTTAGATGTGATGCGCGCTGCCCATCAGCTTCATTTGACTACCTCAGCCACCATGATGTTTGGTCATGTTGAAACCCTGGAAGAACGCTTTGAGCATTTAGTTTGGCTACGCGAAGTTCAATCTGAAAAACCTGCAGATGCAAAAGGATTTTTAGCCTTTATCCCATGGCCTTTCCAGGATGATGGAACATTATTACGCCGAATCAGAAATGTGAGAAATACAGTTACCGGCGACGAGTATATACGAATGATCGCATTAAGCCGTATCATGCTGCCAAACGTAAAAAATATACAAGCTTCTTGGCTAACCGTTGGTAAGCAAGTAGCGCAAATGTGTTTACATGCCGGGGCTAACGACTTCGGTTCAATTATGATTGAAGAGAATGTGGTTTCGGCGGCTGGTGCTCCACACCGCTTTACAGCCAGCGGCATTCAACAAGCTATACGTGAGGCAGGTTATACACCTCAGTTGCGTAACCAGCAGTATGAATTCAGAGAATTACCTGAACACTTAGAAGATCAAGTAATTAGTTATTAACTAACATTTAACGTTACAAAATATCAACTCCCTTTTAACTAAAAAAGGGAGTTTTTTTTTTGGATAAAGTGAAAGAGCTATCATCTTCTACAACTTGCTAAATCGATCGCCCTTTCTTGCTTTTTTGCCATGGCTAAGAAAAGCTGTATCTTTTGTTTAAATCTTCATAGAATGGAAACAGCATTAAATGTAATACAAACTGAAAAACATTACGAAACCGAAGTAGAAGGTCATAAGGCTTTTATTGAATATATGAAGTCGGGTAACAGTATTTACCTTACTCACACCGAAGTAGCTCCTGAACTGGAAGGGAAAGGCATTGCTAAAAAATTGGTAGAAACTGTTCTTAAAATGATCGAGGATGAAGGCAAGCAACTGGTTCCCTTATGTCCCTATGTGGCCGCGTACTTGAAAAGACATCCTGAATGGAAGCGTATTCTGGCGCAAGGTTATAATGTATGATCAAACAGGAAACAACTATTAAAAAGCGGTTCTGTTTTGCATCAGAACCGTTTTCAGTTATTTATAATCAATCTGAAGGCAAATTATTATAAGTATCGATCACACATTTATACTCACCATTACTTGACGTTTCCATACACTAACACATTTAAAACAGAAGGTATCAAGCTTTGATGTATCTTTTGATGAAACCAGTATAGAATATCCTGTACCAGTTTCGTACAAAATATCCTTTGTTCCTTCGAGTGATTCCATATATAACCTTACATCTTTTAATGAATAGCATTAATAATGACCATAAAATTTTCATAAGCTTTGTTTTATAATAATTAAATTAGAATAGCTGATCATAAATTTCTTTTTTAGCCTTAATCAGCTTTCTTTATCGATAGAAAAAACTGAAATTATAACAATCAGCACAACTATTTTAGCTTATTAACAATATTACAATCAACCTTTTCTAATTGTAAAAATTTAAAAACATATGAATAAAATTGGAGTCATCGGTTCAGGTGTAGTAGCTCAAGCACTAGCATCTGGTTTTATTAAACATGGGTTTGAAGTGATGATGGGAACCAGCGACAGCACGAAACTTACTGAATGGCTGTCAAATGCCGGAAACAAAGGTTCTGTAGGTTCATTGGCCGAAGCAGCCTCTTTTGGAGATATGATCGTTTTTTCTGTTAAAGGAACAGCGGCTGAAAAGTTAATACTTGAGCTAAAAGATTATTTAAAAGGTAAAACCGTGATCGATACAACTAATCCGCTCAATGATTCCCCTCCTGTTAATGGAGTTCTCTCGTATTTTACCGGCCCTAACGAATCATTAATGGAGCGTCTTCAAAATTTAGTTCCTGATGCACATTTTATTAAGGCTTTCAGCTGCATCGGTAGTTCTTTTATGATAAACCCTTCGTTTAATGAAGGCATACCTACCATGTTTATCTGCGGGAATAATGATCATGCAAAAGCTGAAGTCAAAAAAATTGTGGAGCTATTTGGTTTTGACGTTGCCGACATGGGCAAAATGGAAGCAGCCAGAGCAATTGAGCCTTTGGCAATGCTTTGGTGTATTCCAGGTTTCTTAAATAACAATTGGAGTCATGCATTTAAATTGATGTATGCTTGATTTGGCTTCGACATATAAAGACCGTTAGAATTAGAACAAAAAAGCTTCAGATTAAAATCTGAAGCTTTTTTTAAAACGTATGCAGGGGCTTATGAAACGATAACTTAAAACCATCGGGATCAGTTAAATCAAGCGTCTGCCATCCGTAACCGGTAATATAAGGTTCTTTTAATGCTATATTTTTACTTTTCAGCGACTGATACAATCCATCAATGTCATTGCATGCAAAATAGAGACACACATCGCCATGATGATCATTCCGAAGCAACTCCTGATTATGTGGCCGGTCAGGTTTTTCGTATTGGGTATTAAGCATTAATTCAATATCATTTAATCGAAGTAATACCCACCCAATATCATCTTGAGGCCCTGCCGATTCGATCAAATTAAAGCCCAGCACATTGCAATAGAATGCCAGGGAGGTTTGCATATCGTAAACCATTAGCATTGGGGTCATTCCTGTTATTTTGTGCTTCATGGTTAGTCGAGTTATTTATTTATAATAACCCGGGTTGGGACAGGACCGGTAACATTATTTTTATCCCAGGCATTTTTCACATCCTCCTGCACTGTAAAAAATGCATCCCAGTACTCGGCAGGTGTTGCATAAGGACGAATTGCGAGGGTTATCATTCCATCGCCAACTTTAATTACATTTACTGATGGAGCAGGCTCCTTTAAAACAAACTTATTTGCCTCAATTGTCTGTAAAGCAATACTGCGTACCTTTTCAATATCATTATCAGGCGCTACTGCCATTGTAATATCCACACGCAGATTCCCATGTCGGCTGTAATTAACAATTGTACTATTCGATACGCCCCCGTTAGCAAGGATTACTGTTTTGTTTTCAGGTGTAAGTAAAATAGTGTTGAAAATTTGGATTTCCAGCACATGGCCTGTTTGTCCACCCGATTCGATTAAATCGCCAACTTTAAAAGGTTTAAAAACCAATATTAAAACTCCGCCTGCAAAATTTGCCAACGATCCCTGCAAGGCCAAACCTATAGCCAAACCTAATGCACCGATCACTGCCACAAAAGAAGTGGTTTGAATGCCTAACATTCCAGCAACGGAAATAAGTAATAAAATTTTCAACCCAACACTCACTAAACTTCCCAGAAAAGATTGTAAGGACACATCAATTCCTCGTTTACGCAACCCTTTAGAAACCAATCGTGCCACCATGTTGATCAAGTAAAGTCCGATAATAAAGACTATTAATGCACCTAGAACTTTTGGACCGAAGATGGTGAGCCAGTCAATAAATTTTGTTGAGTAATTATTTAACTTATCCATAGTGTTTTATTGTGGTTAACTACTGTATTTTGTGAACACTAAATAATTTAAACAAAAAATATCTTAGGATTAAATAAACTGTCAGTTTGAAGTGTTTTTTAACACAAGAAGCAGCAATCAGAGATGTGGGCGATTAGTTGTTATTGTTTGTCCACTGTATAATTCAGTTCAGTTACCCCGCAAGTAAATTGTCGGGTAGTCAATAAGTTTAGTTTTATTTTGTCTTTGATGTCTACAAATAATGGAATACCTCGACCAAGAATAATTGGATTAACAAATAGCCAGTAGCCATCAATTAAGTTCAATTGAATAAGCGAATGCGTTGCTGAAGGACTGCCAAAAAGCAAGATTTCATTCCCTGCCTGCTGTTTTATTTCATTTATGCTGTCCGAAAGATTGTCGCTAATTATTTTTGTGTTAGTCAAGTCCTCATTGTTCATTGTTTTTGATAAAACAACTTTGTGCACTTTGCTATACCATTTTGAATGTTCAATATCGTGCTTGGTCGCATTCGGCTTTTCTCCTGCGGTAGGCCAGTAATCTTCCATCATCTGATAGGTTACTCGTCCATACAATGCAGTATCACCTTCGCTTATCCTCAGTCCGACAAAATCAAAAATCTCCTTATCCACTTTAATCCAGTCCATTTCACCGTTCGGTCCTGCTACAAAACCGTCAAGCGATATATGCATAAATGAAATTATTTTTCTCATATGACTATTTTTATTGCTTTCTATAAGTTATTAGTGTCTTTTTACAATGAGGCATACGGCATTTATATACGAGGTTGCTGGTCTTTGAAAGGTAAACTCCCCCCGAAACAAAACGTTATTTAAAAACCAAACTACAAATCTAAACTGCGAGCAATCTTGCATACATGTTGCTAGCGGAACACGCAAATCTTATGTTGAGCATTGATACTTTTATAAACTACGTAGGCATAAGTGCTTTCTACCTACTTAAGTTTACTTTCTTCGTCTGCTACATGCTGCAAGTAATAGCAATACAATAGTTGTCCCTTTCGAATGCTTGATAACCGGAGATATTCATTCGAAGCATGCCATTTCTCATCAGGTAGTTCAAAACCTAATGAATACGGATAAATCCCCAAGGTTTCTTTAATGTCAATCAAAGATCCAGTAGAAAAACCTGCACCAAGTTGTAAGGGTTGTTTTCCATAAATTTTGAATAAGGCATCAGCTACATAATTATAGGCTTTGGTGTCTGCAGGAAATTTCAAGGGGTTTGCTCCTCCTTTGGTTAATTTATAAGAAACGGTAGCGCCCAAAGGACAATTTTTATTGATATGCTTTACTATTAAATCAATAATTTCATCCGGTGATTGATTATTAACCAAGCGACACGTTATTCTTGCCATAGCATTCCCAGGAATAATATTTGAATGTCCTTCCGCTGCTGTATAACCGCTTTGCATACCAATTATTTCGAGTGTAGGACGGTACCATACTCGTTCAAGTGGCGAAAAAGTAGTATCGCCAGACTCCGCTAAGGTGCCTAATAATTTCATATCATCAGATTTATTATAAGGCACTTTTTTTATCATTTCTTTTTCTTCTAAAGTGGTTGGTACTACTTTATCATAAAACCCCTTTACGGCTACATTTCCTTCTTTGGTATAAAACGATGAAATAATTTGCGACATAATTACCGCAGCATTAGGAGTTTTTCCACCAAATTGCCCCGAATGTGCGTCCGTATTAGCTGTTTTTACTGTAAACTCCATGATTGCAGCACCTCTTAAGCTCATCAAAATAGATGGCGTAGTTTCACTGTATTGGCTACCATCAGCATTTAATGCAAAATCAGCTTTCAACAAGTTTTTATTTTCATTAATAAATTTTTTAAAATTGGGACTGCCTTTTTCTTCTTCTCCATCAAAGATAAATTTAACATTCACGGGTAATTTGCCGTCCGTGTGCAACATGGCTTCAACCGCCCAAATAGTTATCATAACGCCACTTTTGTCATCACTGGCACCACGTCCAACTATTTTACCATCTGTTACTTTTGGTGCAAAGGGCGGATTATCCCATTCCGATTCCTTTACAGGTTGCACATCGTAATGAGCATAAATTAGCACAGTGGGTTTACCTGGCGCTTTATCCCAACAGCCATATACAATAGGACTCCCATCTGTCGGTATTGTTTGCGCCCTTGTCATTCCAATAGCCTTTAATTTATTTACGATCCATGCAGCTGCCTTGTCAATATCTAATTTATTTGCAGGAAGAGAAGATATGCTTGGAATAGCTATCAGCTCCATAAATTCTTTTAAGTGTACGTCATTATTGTCGTCAATGTATTTTTCATAAGACGTCAGGGAGCCTTTTACTTGGTTCTTTTTTGAGGTTTTAGAATTAGTAGTCTGAGCTATCAAATTCGTGCTCGCTAAAAGATTCAAGCTAACAATGATCGACAAGGCTAAAGATTTTGAAATTGTCATTATGATTATTTTTTAGGCGCAAAGTTTAACTATTAAATCTCCTCGACGTTTTTGGTTTGCAGCTAACTGTAATGGTTGTTGATGTTGCGTACTCCGTTGAAGGCCCAGCACGACATAAATGAATATAAACAAAAAGTGCGGCACTTAAAACGCCGCACTATAGAAATGAATATTGATCTATTATAAATTTCACTTAACCTAATATAAGATCAGTAGTTCTTAGGAAGGAAGCTTTTTTATTGCAGTGATATTTACGAACCTTTCGTCTTTGTTTTTGCTCAACACTTTTGGTGTTACACCTGCATACTTTTTGATTTCTTTAATAAAATGATTTTGGTCGGTGAAACTTTGTTCAGGATAAAGTTTGCCTTCGCTGAGGCCTTTAAATGATTCGCCAATACGAAGAATGCTGCAATAGGTTTTGAGAGAAATTCCAAATTGCTGATTGAAGTACCGATTGATCTGTCTACTGCTCCAATATACTTTTTCAGAAAGCTCTTTTACTGTAATTGCGCCGTGAAAAGAATAGAGAAGGTCAAATAATTTTCTCTTTCTGCTATCAATACCGGTGGTAGTAACTGACACTATTTTTTGTGATGCTTTGCAACAAAATTTTTCCAGGCTATCAAAATCATTTTCGTAGAATTGCCAAAAGTCATTTGAAATAGCTCTGCCTTCATTCAATACGTCTTTGATCGAATCACCCAACAAATATTCCACCGCCAAAAGTTTCAATCCGATGGAAAACATTTGTGTTCCATCTTCAATTTTCACTTGCGATGGCTCTGTGTCAATTCCCCGGACCATTAATTCCCAGTTCGATGAATTTATTTTCAGGGCAATCAAATCAACCATTCCGTTTGGCAATACCGTTGAAGAAACGTCTTTCCCTGTATTGTTTTCCAGCATCCAAAAACTGTGAACAAAATGCGAAATGTTTTTGTCGGGTAATATTGATTTGATAATAAGGTTCATTTTTTATTCCGCAACTAATTTAAACAACCATTCAAACTATTTCTTTTGCTACTTGCCTCTGGCCCATCAAGAGTAAAGTGAGGCTATGCTAAACACTTCCAATAACACAGTTGCCTTAATTCTTAGCGAAATCAGACGTTTCTATTCCGAGCAATCCTGGTTAAGTATTTCCTAACAGGTATATCATAAACCACCATAACCACGTAGGCTATCAAAATTAATAAAATGGTTCCGCTTATGATGATAAGAGGCAAGTCGGCCATTGGAGGCTTTTTACTCGTGCAATAATTCCCAAATACCCATATAGCTGCATAATGGGTCATATATAAGGGATAGGAAATTTTTCCCGAAAACTCACAAACCTTTTCGATGCGGGGAGATAAAAAGGTTCCGGCTCCGATTGAAACCAGCAATGGGAAATAAAAAAGCACAACTATTCCTTCTGATAACCAATTCCATTTAAACGAGGGCATCAGGAAGGCCATCGATAATAAAATGGCCAAACCCGTAAAGCCAATTTTGTTTTTAATAATCCATTGTGATCGGTAAATCAAAAGTCCGGCTAAAAAGGAGTAGGCAACACGAACACCGCCATCCCAAAAGCTATCTCTTCCCCATCCTCCCATCAGGTTACCTGAACGATAACTGATAAAGCAAATACCCAGACCTGCCACTATTGTTAAGGCAAGTAATGAACGACGACCGATTTTGTATAAAACAAAGGCATAAAAAATATTGGCAACATATTCCCAAAATAATGACCATGCAGGTGCATTGAAAGAGAACAGGTTAAAAAACCGCTCTTCCATAATTGGAAGCGGAATAAGAAAAACAGAGCAAAGAATCAGCAAAATAAGCTTGCCGAAACCGTATGCAGGATAAGCTGCAAAAGGGTCGAAAAAGAATCCAATCACACCCAATACTGTACCCAAAATAACAAGGGGATGTAGTCGAATAAACCTCGATTTGAAGAATTCCTTAACTCCCATTTTCTCCAGGCGATCATCATAAGCGTAGGCAATTACAAACCCGGATAAGCAGAAGAAAAAATCAACAGCTAAAAAACCATGACCGATGAAATTTTTAGTGTAGTCGGTGAACACCCATTCCATAAAATGGAAAATCACCACAGCCAAAGCTGCGACACCTCTTAATCCGTCAAGAATTTTAAAATGCTGTTTAGTTTTTACAGGAGGGTTTAATACTACTTCGCTCATTGATTACCGTAAAATTGGGCCCAATGATAGAAAATATATTTGGGTTAGGTAAGGGCTTAAGTGTAATAATGTTATTTCGGATGATTGGGTTTCAGGAGCTATCTGAAGTCTTAGCGAAGCGGAGTTGTTTCTTTTCCTATTTATCCCAGTGTAATCCTGATAGCTATCGATGTAGAGATTCATGACACAATTTACAAACAGAAACAAGCCATTTGATTGGCTCATTTCCAATTTTATTTTTGGCGTATCGCTTGTGATGCACTTGTGTTGCGCGTGCGCCACAATAAACACAACTCCAATGATCTCGCTGAAGTACCACATACCTCTTTCGTCTCCATTCCTCAGATTTAAGATATACATTTCGGTAATAATCACGACGACGTCTTCGTTTAATCTCGAAGATCAAACGTTTAACTCCCCATATAACAAATACAAAGATTAGAAAGAGTAAAATCTGAAAATTCATGATATTCACGCCAACAGTTAATCAATTGATTGAATTCAGTGGTTGCGAAAGTACAACAACAATATTTAAAAAAACCTTGACATAAATCAATTAACAAACTGACAATTAATCGAATAAAAAAATGTATAATGATAGATTTCGTATTGACTTCAAGCAAAAGTGCCAAAGCTACTTTTTAGAAACTTTGGCACTTTTACTTTTTATACCGGTCTTTAAGACCTCTATATCATTTGCAGTCGTAAGTCTCGCTTCGCTAAGACTTACGACAACGCGGGGATTGGGCTATCGAGAACATGAATTTATAAGACAATTCACCTAATCTTTAATAACTGCCGTAATTTTCTTTCAGCTTTCTCATTAGAACTTTAACGCCTTGTTGTGTATCCTGATTAAAAGAATTGGTGAAAATAATATAAGCCTTCTCTTTAATTCTGTCAATTTGAACAAGTGTGTAGTAAGTTCCTACTGTTCCACCGTGAGTCGAAAACTCTTTATTGCCTTCGTAAATATTATACCATCCTAAAGCATAGTTTTTAATCCCTTTGAGGATAAATTGATAAGTTTCGGCTTTTAGGTAATTATTCTGACCGTTAAGTCCTTGTAAATTGAGTTGAATAAATTTGATATAATTTTTCAGTTGAATGTTCAAATCCCCTGCGGGTTCGGTATAATCTAAGTGAAAATCAATTGTAGAGGGAACAGGAATAAGCGTTCCATTTTCAAAACGATGTCCCCAGGTATCTTTGTGTTGTTGATTTTCAGGCCAGGAAAATTGTACCGCCAATTTCAAATCTTTATTAAAAACCTGATCAACCAACTCCTCCCAACTTTTACCACTTATTTTTTCCAACATCAGGGCAGCCAAAGTATAACCTGCATTTGAATAAATAAACGGATGTTGGTCGTCGAGTTGGACAGGTGCTAATGTCAATACAAACTGTCCAAATAGTTTTCTTCTTTCCTGGGGTGTTCCTTTAAAAGCTGGAATTTCGGGATCTCCTTCTTCCCCTTGGAGTGGTGCTATTCTGGCTTTGTGAGAAAGCAGGTCTTGCAAGGTAATAGTTGCATAGCCGGAATCGCTTTTTCCTTTCCAATCAGGAAAAAGGTCGAAGAACCGGGTTGTCCAACTCATTTTGCCGCTTTCTACATATTTAGCAATAATAAAAGCAGTCATTGCCTTGGTATTCGAACCAAGATGGAACCGATCATTTAAAGTAGCAGTATCAGGAAGACTGATGGAATGTTTCCCCAAGGCTGCAATTTCAAATGTCGATTTACTGTCAATTACCGCGTATGACAGTTCAGGAATGTGGTAGTAATTTCGAATAGAATCAGCAAAATGAACCGTAGTTTGCCCATAGCAGTGAGTTGAAATGGCAAAAAACAAAATGGTTAGCAAGCACTTCATTTTTGTTGATGAATTACAGCAGATAAGACCATTGATAGTTAACCCTTAGTGTGTAGAAAACTTCAATTCCACCTGCACGTTCTATAAAAATAACTAAAAAAAGTGCGACGAATAAAGCGCCCCAATAAAATTTGAGTTTCATGCTTCGTGGATTACAAACATAGATTGTGTGCCTTTTTAATTTTGAAACTTCAATTAGATCCCCAATCAATTTCACCAACTATAGAGTGGAGCCATTATATCTATTGAGGTTTATTTGCTGGGGGAAGAGACATTGCGCTAAGACTTACCACAACGGGTAATAATTTTCTATTCACTAGTAAATCTTCTAATATTGGTTTCTTTAAAAATATACCTTGCCGTAATTGTCGGGTTTTTAGTTGTACTCAATTTATACCATGGATCTAATTGGCTATCAAATGGATTTGTTATGATGTGTATAGATTGAGCGGGTGTATATCCTTCAGCTAATAAATAAACTTTTTCTCCCTTAGCGTTAATTGCACTTCCAACAATAATTACTGCGTGCCCAGGACTGCCGGGTGTAACTATTATATTTCCTGTTTTTATTTCCCTATCACTTTTAATCTTTTGGGTTTCTCTATTTAAGGAGATCGTTCCTGCATACGTAAAAAGTATATCAAGGTATTTTCTATAACTTACATAGCTATCATCCTCAGTGGCTGCCTGCCGAAAAAGTACCTTTTCATTTGATTTCACAATTGGTCTGATTCCATTTTTGTAGTCATTCCATTTAAATAAATCACCACTGGTAAAATGAAATTCTATTTGATCATGCTTTTTTTGTTCCCACAAATAGTCAGCGCGTAACCTTATAACGGCATCCGCACATTGCTGAAGATCCTTGCTTCCTATATCTTTTTTAATTACAGCAATATGTTCAAATTGGTTACTGATTGGTTTATTATTGTAATCTAAAATTTCAGCGCCGTATTGCTCCAGCTTCATGTTTCGAAGATATTCTCCAAAACTACCCTTCTCATCTATTACCCAGTTAAATCCCTTTGGTGGTTTAATTCTTTCCGAAACAGTTTTGCCCTTAATGGAGAACTTATCAGTCGGTTTATCTGGTTTACAACTGAAAAAAGTAAACATTGTCACGGTAGCTAATAAATACAAACGATACATAAGCGTCTTGATAAATTTCAATGAGGTATGATGTTTTTTGAGCTATGAAGCATTAGCACTAATGTTTCAGTTTGCCGAAGGCGCGATGAAAAACGCGCTTAATTGTCAGCCATGGTGCAAGATATTAATTTGGTTTTGGTTTCAAATTTGCCCTTGGTAAAGCAGGCGTTAGCGGTAGTTTACTTATTTTGCCATCTTCCATTTTCTGCCAATTTATAAGATAAAAGCTTTTCTCTACCAGTTCCGCAATCGAGGTTGTTTTCTATCCATTCCCGTATCAATATCCTTTTGGTATAAGAGTTATAAGCCGGACGAGAAATACAAACATAACCCTTGTTGAATTTCCGTCTCCAAAGGACAGAATACATAAAATCTTGTTCCTTAAGTGGCAATAGCTCTTTAAAATCTTCGTTTGAAACAACTCTTACATTTTTAAGCCTTTGGGAGTCCCATCGATAATTTGAATCTATAATAAGCGGTTCAAGATAATGTTTGACATTGCTTTTGATTCTTCTTGGAAAATCTGGTTTGTTAATTGGGTGAATGAAAAATTTTCGACCTGTTACTATCGTATCCAGTCTAGGAAGATAGTATTCATTAATAAATAGATAGGATTGTTTCTCATCAAGATATCTATATGTAACCCCAAGCTGGCATAAACATTTTGTTGGCGGTAGTTTTTCATTCCGCATCTTTCAGTTTACCAAGTATGTCGTTATACAAAGTCCAGTTTTTGTCAGTCAATATTTCGAAATCGAATTTTCTTTGATCTCCAGATGTTTTTAAGAACTCTAGAATGTTTGGAGCTTCGTCCTTGTCGTTAGTCACTAGGTAAAAATGTCTCAGGCCTTTATGTGTGTCCCTAAATACATAATAATTTCTTACTCCATTTTTTGTCAGATTATTTTCTATAAAGAACTCAAAGTCATTCATTTCATCAAGCTCTTTTTCACTTGGCAACAATGAATTTTCTTCGGCTTTGTATTGAGTTGTGATTTTTATGAAATGACAAAATTCCTCCTTGTGTGGAAATTGTTCAAAAGCTGCATTACCTATCAGTAAGAAAGGATGTCCATCCTGATCAAAGTCCGCAGTCTTAAACTCTTCCGGAACTGCATATGTGTCCCGGTCAATTGGTTTATTGGGGTCAGTGTTCCCAATATCAAATCCGTCATACGAGTCCAACTTATACTTCTCTGCTTGTTTATACAACTCCTCATTCAGTGCGAAAAGAGATTTAGGATTGTGCTTTTCAACTCTCTCCACATGAAGCCAGAATAGTTTGTCTTCGTCTTGATGAATGTCAACGAATTTGTAGTTCTCACCCTTCAACTGGTCCGCGAGTTTCTCAAGTTGGTCTGACGTTTGATTTGTGAAAAAATAACCATAAAGCATTTCGCTGTCCGTGTTAACACCATTGGATTTCATGTTATTAAATAACTCTTCAATCTTATCTAATCCAATCATGTTGTTCTTAGTTTTGACTTGTGAATCACAAGAGCTTGTTACAAGTACTATTAAGATAATTTTTATTAGTTGTCTCATCTTCATTGAAAAATTACCGCCAACGGATGGCGCTTGACGCAGGTGCGAAAAAAGTTCCGTTCCATTGTCCAGCGTGACGAAAGTAATTTAACGTATTGGGATTTGCAAGTTGCACATCGCCCGCAATTGCGTTCAATCGCTTATTATGAGCTGTATTACTCTTTTCCTGTCATGTACCACTCAATAATTTCCTGTCTTGATTTATTGAGATATTCCATAGCAAATGGTTCTCTTGCAAGTGTTTTTAATTGCTGTCTACCTGAAGATTCGTCACCGCTTAATATTAGGCAAAGTGCTTGATTAAGTTTTGTGAAATTATAATTCTTATTTGTCTGATTCAATGTGTCCAATATGGCATTAAAAAGTGTTAATGAGCGATTAAAATATTTTTTACTATTCAAAGAGTCACCAGTTCTTTCAAGCATTAATCCTTCGAACATTGGTAAGTCAGGATTTGTCGGCTTTATCCGTTGTAAATGCTCTAATGTCGGAATTGTCTCTTTGTACAGTCCTAAGCTATTTTTAATTGAAAACATGTTCCAATATGCAGCAAAGAAATTGCTATCAAGTCTAACGGCACTGTCTAAAAGCGATAGGGCTTTTAATGAGCTATCTCGATTAAGCGGTAGGATCGAAAGCGCTTTTTTATTTAATTCCTTTGCCATTGGATTTGTCGATTTTTTCTCTGTTGACCTGTCACAGGAAATGAAAATTAAAAGAAAGATAATTCGTAATGCTGTCCTCATAATATAGCGCATAATTAGTTTTCACATGCACTCCTAGTGCATATAAAGTTCATATACTTTTAAGTCAGTTAATGAGAAGGCTTTAGGTATATAATTGTAGTTGTTTTTTGTTTTTATGTAGACCTCTTTATTCTTTACATAGATTGAATCGACAATACTTGGGTTTATGTTTTTTATTAATGAGCTCACCATGCCTTTGTTTATCAATTCTCCATTTAAAAAATAAGAGGGGGATTTGTGTGTTGTATCAGCATACCAAACCACAGGAATAGAGTCATTCTTATATATTGGGGACGCAATTGTTACTCCTGCGATTGTCCCAGGCGATTGATTTGTTTTTGCATTCGTAGGGTTTTGTCCGAAAACACTAGCTGCTAATAATATTGAAGCAAAAAAAAGGAGTAGTTTCATATTTGCCTAAGATATCTATTCTCCCTTATTCTCCAAATCTTACTACTACTAAACCATCTTCATCCCAGTCCTGAAATGGTTCAAAGCAGTTCAGAACCAGTCTTCACTTGGTTATAAAGTCGGGAGTAAGTACTTCGGAACGAGGTAATTACTGGTTCTTAAGCAGGGGGAGGATGCTTAGGCAAGCCCCATCCCTCAGCTTATATAAAAGGGTAATTATATTTCCGAACCAAGTACTAGCTATTTCCGAAGCTGCTAGAAGTACTTTAAAGGCTCTTTTACCTACTTCACTAACTATGTATTATCCGGATCAAGATCGGGTTATTCCACTTTTACCTCAAACGTAGCATCCAACACCAACTTCCCTTCCACTTCTTTTCCATCCACACTAAACCCTTTTATTTTACCGGTTTTGCCTTTGCTGAGCAGGTCGGCTAGTTGTTTATCGCTTAGTTTTTTGCCAAATACTTCAAACGGAACTTTAAACCCGCATACTTTAAAATTGGCACATCCATAGGCGGTATTCCCTTTTTTAAGCACGTGCTCTTTGCATTTGGGACATTTCAGTTCTTCAATAGCAACGGCCTCTTTAGGAGCTTTGGGTTTCGCTTCTTTTTTAGGTTTTTCTTCAGTTTTAGGAGCTTCGTTTACAATAGTGATCACTTTGCCGATGTTGCTCTTCACTTCTTTAGTTAAGTCAACCACCATTTGAATGAGCTCCTGCTTAAAGGTATCAGATGCATATTCGCCTTTTTCAATCAGTCGGAGTTTGCGCTCCCAGGCACCGGTCAATTCGGCACTTTTCAGCAGCTCATTTTGGATGGTATCGATCAGATCCATGCCCGTTTGTGTGGCAAAAAGGTTCTTCTTCTTCTTTTCGATGTATTTACGCTTAAAAAGCGTTTCTATAATATTTGCTCGGGTTGATGGCCGCCCAATCCCGTTATCTTTCATCAATTCGCGCACTTCTTCGTCGTCCACCTGTTTACCGGCGGTTTCCATAGCACGGAGCAAAGTAGCCTCTGTATAAGGTTTAGGCGGTGAAGTTTTCCCCTGATGCACCCTTGGTTCATGCGGACCGCTCTCTCCTACCTCAAAAACCGGCATAATGCGTTCTTCTTCCTCGCCTTCTTTCTTCTCGGTTTTATCATTGGCGTAGAGTTCCTTCCAACCGGGCTCTAAAATCTGTTTTCCGGAAGCCTTAAATTCCACCTGTCCCACTTTACCTAATACCGTTGTATTTGAAACCTTACACTCGGGATAAAATGCAGCGATAAACCTGCGGGTAATTAAGTCGTATACCCGTTTTTCATCAGTACTCAAACCCACCGGCAATACCCCAGTAGGAATAATGGCGTGGTGATCGGTCACCTTTTTATCATCGAAAACAGTTTTAAGCTTAGGGATGGGTTTAGCCAATATAGGCGCCGTAAACTGACTGTAATACGTCAACTGCTCCATAATACCGGCTATTTTAGGGTGAAGGTCTTCCGAAAGGTAAGTGGTATCAACCCTTGGATAAGTCACAAACTTTTTCTCGTATAAATTCTGGATGTATTTCAGCGTTTCATCAGCCGAGTAGCCGTATTTTTTGTTGGCTTCCACCTGTAAGGAGGTTAAGTCGAACAAACGCGGATTACCTTCTTTTCCTTCTTTCTTCTCGAATGAAGTAATTTCAAACAAATGCTGTTTAAGGTACTCCAAGCCTTTTTCGGCTTTCTCTAATGACCGTAAACGGTCAATAGTAGCGGTAAATTCGGTATCGCGGTAAATGGTTTTTAGCTCAAAATATTCCTCCGAAACGAAAGCATTGATCTCTTTCTGTCGCTGAACGATCATAGCCAAGGTAGGTGTTTGCACCCTACCGATCGACAAAACCACTTTCCCCTGTCCAAACTTTTTGGTAAACAAACGCGTGGCATTCATGCCCAGCAGCCAATCGCCAATGGCGCGTGCACTGCCCGCAGCATATAAATTATTGAACTGCTCGCTTGCTTTTAACTGCTTAAAGCCATCTTTGATAGCTTCCTCGGTTAATGAAGAGATCCAGAGGCGTTTTACCGGTACATTACATTTGGCTTTTAGCAAAACCCATCGCTGAATCAGTTCTCCTTCCTGGCCCGCATCACCACAGTTGATCACTTCTTCACAACCGGCAACCAAATTTTCAATTACCTTAAACTGCTTCTGTACTCCACCATTATCAATCAGCTTGATGCCGAAACTTGGCGGGATCATTGGCAGGTCTTCCAAACGCCAGGCTTTCCAACGCTCGGTATAGTCATGAGGTTCTTTCAGCGTGCAAAAGTGACCGAACGTCCAGGTAACCTGGTATCCATTACCTTCATAGTAGCCATCCTTTCGTTGTTTGGCTCCTATTACTTCGGCAATATCTTTGGCAACACTGGGTTTTTCGGCTATGCAAACTTTCATATTCAATTATACTACACTCAGCTTAATTTTTAAAGGGCGACAAATATCGCTTAAAAGCGGTAAATAATCATTTTAATTAACAAGTTCTAAAAAGCATTGTGATATGCTGATTGTAGTCGGCCTTCGACTTCGCTCAGGCTGACGTTTCAACTCTGGTCTCGCTGAGCGCAGTCGAAGCGTTGTCTCAAATTCGGTCTAAGCCTTCGACTTCGCTCAGGCTGACGTTTCAACTCTGGTCTCGCTGAGCGCAGTCGAAGCGTTATCTCAAATTCGGCCTAAGCCTTCGACTTCGCTCAGGCTGACGATTCCACTCTGGTCTCGCTGAGCGCAGTCGAAGCGTTGTCTCAAATTCGGTCTAAGCCTTCGACTTCGCTCAGGCGGACCTTCTCTCTCTTGTCAGCCCGAGCGAAGTCGAGGGCCGAAGCGCAAAAAAACAAAGGCTCGCAAAAGAGTTTCCTCTAAGCGAGCCTTTTTATAATCAGATTGGAAGTCTTTCTTTTTTACTTGAAGATAACCGTCATTTCAACACGACGGTTTTGCTGACGACCTTCTGCTGTAGCATTATCAGCAATTGGTTTATCAGGACCGAAAGAGTTTACTTTAAATCGATTAGCCGCAACACCTTTTTTCACCAGGTAATTTTTAACCGCGTTTGCACGGTTTTTCGACAACAACATATTCGTTGCACGTTTACCTACGTTGTCGGTATGGCCTTCAATTTTCAGAATATACTCAGGGTTTTCTTTCATAATTGAGGCAAGGTCTGTCAACGAAGCGAAAGACACTTTCTTAATGATCGCATTACCGGTAGTGAACTCCAGGTTATCAAAGGCTTTTTCCAAAATCATTTTGGTTTCCTCTTTAATTACAGGGCAACCATGATTTGCAGGATCACCAGGAGTGATCGGGCATTGATCGTCTTTATCTAAAACGCCATCACCATCGGTATCAGGATAAGGACAACCTTTGTTTTCAACCGGACCAGCAACTGAAGGACATGCATCAACCTCGTCTTTTACTCCGTCACCATCAGCATCTCTTAATGGACAACCGTTTAATTCAGGTAAACCTTTTTCATTTGGACATTTATCCTGCGGATCAACGATTCCATCACCATCGGTATCAGGACAACCGCCTAATTCTTTTGGACCGGCTAAGTCAGGACATTTGTCTTCGCTATCGATAATACCGTCGTTATCAGTGTCTGGGCAACCGCCAAACTCTTTTTTACCTGCAATTTCAGGACATTTATCCTCACTATCAACAACACCATCATTATCAGTATCAGGACATCCACCGAACTCTGCTTTACCCGCTACCGTAGGACACTTATCTTCGCTATCCTGAATTCCATCATTATCGGTATCTGGACATCCACCAAATTCTGCTTTACCAGCAACCTCTGGGCATTTATCCTCTTTATCCTGAATTCCGTCTTTATCCGTATCAGGACATCCCCAGAACTGAACTTCACCAGGAACTTTCTTACACTTATCTTTTCTATCAGAGATCAAATCGTTATCACGGTCTCTAGGATGTTTCTTCAACACCGGAATACGAACTCCGAAATGAATATCAGCAGCTTTGATATCTTCTTTTCCAAAAACAGGCGCTATGGTATTGGTTCCGATCATGAAGGTTCCCATACGCAGCGTAAAGCCCATATTCAAATCCTGGTGGCCAGAATAAGTCACCGGCAAATAAACACCGAAATGACCGGTTTCAACACGTGGGGTAAAGCTGTACATATTCACATAATGCGCACTTACTTTACTCTTATCGTTCATCGGCACATAAGCATTAGCATTCAGATATATGCCTCTCCAAACGTGATAGTCGAAGTTGGCATTTAAAGCCGTTGGCAAACTAAACTTATAGTTTTTCTCTTTGACTCCTGAATTTCCGAAGTCTGCGTCCAAATAATCTGTAAATTCTTTTAAATCGGTAGGATCAGGCAAGCCTGACATATCATAATTATCCCGGTTAATTTTATAATCACGACTAAAATTTCCTTTTTCAAATTTCAGCGGACCACCAATATCGGTAACTGAAATGGCAGCCTTGAACATGTATTTGTTAACATCCTGACGAACCCGGTTTTTCACCTGATCCATCTCGTAATAGAAGTTTCTATACTTTGGACGGAATTCATAAACCAGGCCTAAGTCAAAGGCTGCAGATGCTGAACCTCCTATTTTATCACTTTGAAAATCGCCTGTATTCGGATCAAAGTTGTTGGAGTGCCCAATGCTTAAATCTGTAGTGATTTTAGCGATCCCGTTTTCAGGATCGTTAACTTGCATGGAAATCTGTTTACTGTTGATATAAGCTGAAGCGTATCCCCTAACATATTTAACAGAAACGGCACCTTTTAAAAAGTTTTTCTCTTTATTTAAAAGCACGCGACCGAAAGTTGCACCGATCTCGCCATAACCAATGGCTGATGTTTGGAAATTATTCAGTACAATCGGTTTACCTTGCAATGCATCATTTTTGAAATCATCCTGAGCCAGGGTTGAAAACTCACCACTTACTCCATCAACATTAACAAAAGCGTTTGCCTTGGTAAACAAACCGAAGCTATACTGACGTTTTTTGCCAAAAGTGAACATAAAAGAGGGTCCGAAAACAGTAGTGTTCCCTAATCCTGAACGCATTTTGTTATCATCAGCAAATGACAAGTAAGGATCTATCTCATCCTTAACATTCAGTTTCAGAAAACCCTTATCGAAGAAATAATTACGATTTAAGGTTCCGAAATCGTTGGTAAAGCTTCCAGAAAAGCTTACAAGGTTGAAATCGAACGTGTAACGACTGTCAACTATTTCGGCAGGATTATAATAAACATTATAAATACCTGCATAATTACTTCCACGTAAGCTTAAAAACTGCTGAGCCTTAGAAATAGAAATTGTTGAACAGAAAATTAAAAAGAATAAAAAAAGTGAGTAAAGTCTCCTCATTAATATTAGGTTAGGTTAATTAAAAATTTACTTCCATTACTGCTAATTCACTGATCAATAATTATTTAATTATTAATCAATTGTTTGGCAAATAAAGTAAAAATACTGCTGGAAAAGAAATATTTACAACAATTGCCTAATATCACAAAAATATAACTCTTAATTAATAAGGAATAGCCCGCTTTTTTAAAGAAAAAGCATTTAACTACCTAACTAACAATAAAATAGCTTTTATAAATTAACCGAGAAGTAGATTATAAATAGTAAATTTAGATAAACCCCTCATTGCTATGAAATACAAATACTACTTCTGTTTGCTATGCTTTTTATTAGCATTCGCTACCACGGGTTTCGGCCAGGCAACTGACTCACTGAAGCCCCAACTAAAAAACACCATTAAGTTCAATTTAAGCTCTCAGTTAATTTATGGTAAGGCGGCCTTATTCTCTTATGAACGTATTGTTGGCACTAACGAAGCATTTAATGTTCAGGTTGGTTATGTAGAATTACCCAAAATCCTAAAGGGAGGAAATGCTGAAATAGTTGAAAAACGGAGTAATTCGAGAAGTGGTTTTACCATTGGAGGAGACTATCGGTTTTATTTAGGTAGTGAAAACCGCCATAATGCCCCTCGAGGAGTATACGTGGGCCCTTATGCTTCGTACTACTCTTTTAAAAGCAATAAACTGGCTGCTGTACAAACAAATAGTGGAGGCACTACTGATGTAACCCTTGACACTAAGATCAACGTTCTTAATATTGGCGGTCTACTCGGCTATCAATTCATTATTAAACGTCGTATAGCACTCGACTTAATCCTTATCGGTCCTTCTATCTCTAACTATTCAGCCAGAGTGAAATTAGATGGTGATTTATCAGATGTTAATGTTGACGAAAAAACACAAGAATACATAAAGGCATTAGCCGAGCGTTTTCCGTTTTTAAAAGATTTGGCGAATGACAAAGAGTTCAAAGCGAATGACACAAACTCGTCATGGTCGGCCGGATTTAGGTATTCTTTAAGTATAGGCTACCGGTTTTAACGCTTACTAACTATTCATTCTCATATATAAATCCATCTGGATTAACATTACATTAATCCACTACAACAACTAAAGGTTTAAAAATCAAACAATTAGCAAAATTTAATATTTTTTTTTGCTGCCAAAAGAGATATTCTATTTTTGCGAATGATGGAAATGATTCAACAACATATTGAAGCCCTGATATTTGCTTCAGAACAAAGCATAACTACGGCCGAAATCATTGCTTGCTTAACCAGTGTGAGCGAACAAGAGGTTAGCGGTAGTCTGGTTGATGAGACCATTGAATCCATCAGCAAAAAATACGAAGGAGAAGAGCATTTTTTTGAATTAGTTGCGCTGAGTGGTGGTTATCAGTTTATGACCAAAAAAAGGTTCGCACCAACAGTAGGATCATTAATTCAACATCGAAATAAAAAGAAATTATCGGCAGCAGCAATGGAAACCTTGGCAATCATTGCTTATAAGCAGCCAATAACCAAATCAGAAATTGAACAAATCAGAGGTGTTAACTGTGACTATAGCGTTCATAAGCTTTTAGAAAAAGAACTTATAACCATTAGTGGTAAAAGTGATGCGCCTGGGCGGCCTTTGTTATACACCACAAGCAAATTATTTATGGATTACTTTAGCTTAAATTCATTGAATGACCTGCCTCAATTAAAAGATATTCAGACAACTAACGGAAATGAAATTGGAGAACAGGTTGAAAATTAATTTTTAACGTGCTTTTTAGAATTTAAAAACTTTTTAATTTTGCACAAAGAGAATTTAAAGAAATAAACGACTAGAAAAACAAGCTATAACTTAGTAAATCTAAACCGAGAATCTATTAGTAGAAAATTTAAATTTGAAGAGGTAAATGAAAACGCCAAAGAAACCAATTAAAAAAACCAGCGGCAAAAGTGCAACAGAGGATCCGAAGAAAAGTATGAAGCCTCTTAATCCTAAAGATGCCAAAAACGTAAAAAATCGTTTTTTAGATGACGACGATGATGATGACATGGGAATGCCGATGGATGACTTCGGATCATTTGATGATATCGATGAGTTTGATGACGACGACAGATTTTAGTACAACTAATTTATAAAGATCTAATCCCCGCCTAAAAACGGGGATTTTTCAATTTAAAAAATTGAAAAATGAACTTTCCTCTTCCTCCTTATACAAAGACACACACCTCTTTAATCACCCTCATTACATTTTGCTTACTTGAACACTTTACAATTTACCTAGTTACCGGTATTTCATAATTAAATATTTGTAAGCATTTTCGCCGTTCGATATACTTCATAAAGAAATCCGTTTATATGCAAAAAAACTTACTTTCATTTAAGCTCTGTTCTCTCATTATCATATTTATTATTTTCTTACCCATAGCCTGTAAAAAAGGGGATTCTGATCTGGAAATTCCTAAAGAAAATATTTTGGCTCTTAATAAAACCACTGTTACTCCAGGTGACCTGGTAACAGTAAACTATGAATTACCTAAAGATAAATCATCGTGGGAGATACTGATTGGAGCAAAAAAAGTGACCTTAACTAAAATTGATGATACCACATCTGCATTTTTAGTACCTAGCATTCCTTCAGGTCAGTTGAACTTAGACTTTTCTATTGTTGGAGCAAAAGATAAACCGACCCTTACCATTTCAACTTATTCACCTGTTATCAATGCCGAACAGGTTAAAGATTCTTATTTAGCTGAACTTGACAATGCTATTACCGATGTTTCAAGTACTGAAGATGCCAATACTTTAACCGTATTTAAAGAAACTTTTAAAGCTAAATATGCCACTTTAACCGAAACGGAAAAGCAGGAGCTGGCTTTTGTACTTCAAAAATTAAAGTTTGAGATGCCTGCTATTTCAGAACAGGCAATTCATACTAAAAGTACCAATGGCATAGGCATTGATGTGCCGTCAAAATTCGATACCGATCAGGAATATCGCGCAGGTGTAATTGGTTATGTAGGACTTGTAACCGAGTCGATAGCTCTTTTGACCGTTTCTGCTGAAGCTTTAGCTGCTCCTACAGGTTATACGCAAGTACTGGGTCTTGCAGGCTTAAGCGCTTCCTTTTATACATTCAAAAAAGCGCTCGATTATAAAAGGGTATTGTTTACATATAATGGTAAGAACAAAGAGGTAATTAATCTTAAAATCCTTTTAAGCGGCCAAAACAACAGTACAAAAGCTGTTGAAGCGGTTACTTCTGCAGAACCTGAAATTGTTTTTGAAACCGGTGTTCAACGTTCATTTAATGTCAGTTCAGCATATCAAGGTGTTTCAATTGCCGATGAAAAGAACACTAATGCTTTTTTTAGAAAAATTGTCTTGGTAACCAACAAAGCCACCTCCATCTATAATGGCGTAGTTAAAGTGGTAAACAAGGTTAAATCATGGTTTTCGCGTGATCCAAAATTAATTGAACTTGCAAGTGGAATACCGGCTACTCCAACTGAGGAAATTCGTAATAGCCCTGCCAATCTGATAAAAATCGAGAATGTCTCCAATTCAGCCATTAAATTAAGCTATACCGCAAATGGAGATGTTTTAACAATCACAGCCACAAGTAGCGTTAAAAAAAAGCAAACCTTTACTTTCGACGTGGTTTACAGCTACCCGGCAATGGGTATTAATAAAAGAAAAAAAATCACGGCTAAATATGAACCGGTTGATGGTTCGGGTTGGTATGTAGGTGATTATACGTTAGCAAAAGTTTCTTATAATGGAGCTCCAAATCCAGAAAATCTAGGAAAAAAGGGTGCCTTTTATCTTTATTATTATTATGATGCGAACAAACCATCGCAATATCAAGCTGTAATTTATGCTAAAAGCGTCCTTTCTGGTATACCAAGCATTATGGCTAAAACGACGATTTACAACCCAGGAGAGTATGTAACCATTCCTCAAGTACGATGGGGCAATGGCGTACAAGCCGATAGTAAAGGATTTATAATTGGACAATTAATATTGACCCCCAATGCAAAACTTGTAAGTAATATGAATGTCGATGCAGCTTATTCTGGGCAAATTCTGTGGCAAAAGTTAAATCCGGTAGATTTGATCTATTTATATGAACCTATTGTTAATGCCTCCTATCAAGGAAAAACAGCGCCAACATCGCTTACTGCCGCCGAGTTAAAAGCAATTAATGATTATATTGCCAGTGAAAATGAAGCCGCAATAACTTTTTAATAAATAGAGGTGAATTAATGATCTTAAACGAGCTTCAATCTATTTAATGATTGAAGCTCTTTTTATTACAGGCTGACTAAACAGTCCTATTTTGAACTCTTTATAATTTACCTAGTTATAGGTATTTCGCAATCAAATATTTGTATCCATTTTAGCCATTCGATATACTTAAAAAACAAACCTGTTGATATGCCCAAAAACTTACTTTCCTTTAAACACTATTCTCTCGTTACCATATTTATTCTTTTCTTTCCTCTGGCATGTAAAAAGGGAGATTCTGACCCTGCAATACCAAAAGAAAACATTTTAGTACTTGATAAAACCACCGTTACTCCGGGTGATCTGGTAAAAGTAACCTATGAACTACCTAAGGATAAATCATCATGGGAAATGTTGATTGGGGAGAAAAAAGTCACCTTAACTAAAATTGATGATACCACATCTGCATTTTTAGTACCCGCTATTCCTTCAGGTCAGTTGAATTTAGACTTTTCTATTGTTGGAGCTAAGGAGAAACCGACATTAATTATCTCGGCCTATTCACCTATTACAAATCCCGACCAGGTTAAAGATGCTTATTTGGCGCAACTTGATGATGCCATTACCGATGTTTCGAGCGCTGAAGATGCCAATACCTTAACGGTATTTAAAGAAACTTTTAAGGCTAAATATGCAGCTTTAACTGATACAGAAAAGAAGGAACTAGCTTTTGTTCTTCAAAAATTAAACTTTGACATGCCTGACATTTCAGAACAGGCTATTCACGCTAAAATCACTAATGGTTTAGGCATTGATGTGCCTGCAAAATTCAATAGTGACCAGGAATATCGTGCAGGGGTAATTGCTTACGTAGGGCTTACAACCGAATCTATGGCTCTTTTGGCCCTTTCTGCAGAGGCAATTGCTGCTCCTACGGGTTATACACAAGTACTGGGCCTGGCAGGCCTAGGAGCTTCTTTTTATACCTTCAAAAAAGCGCTGGATTATAAGAAAGTATTATTTGCTTACAATGGACAGAATAAGCAAGTAATCAATCTTAAAATCCTTTTAAGCGGCCAAAACAGCAACACAAAAACGGTTGAAGCGGTTACTACAACAGAACCTGATTTTGTTTTTCAAACAGGTGCGCAACGTTCTTTTAATGTGAGCTCTGCCTATCAAGGTGTTTCAACTGCTGATGAAAAGAGCGCTAATGCATTTTTTAGAAATATTGTGTTGGTTACCAATAAAGCCACATCCATCTATAATGGTGTAGTTAAAGCCGTAAACAGAATTAAATCATGGTTTTCGGGTGATCCAAAATTGATTGAACTTGCCAACGGTATAGCCACAACGCCAACTGAGGAAATTCGTAATAGCCCGGCCAATCTTATCAAAATTGAAAATGTTTCTGACCCTGAAATCAAAATAACTTATACCACAGTGGCAGATATCTTGAAAATTACAGCTACTGGTAACGTTAAAGATATTCGGACCTTCACCTTTGATGTTGTATACAGCTACCCGGCAATGGGTATCTCCAATCGAAAAAAAATTACGGCAAAATATGAACCCAGAGATGGCTTGGGTTGGTATGCCGGTGACTATACCTTGGCTGCACCAGCGAATGGTGCGTATGGTGGACCTGATTACGGCAAAAAGGGATCTTTCTATGTATATTTTTATTATAACGAGAAAACCCTTGGTTACAACTCCGTTTTTTATGCAAAGAGCATCTTTCCAGGAATACCCAATATAATTGGAAGCTTGTGGGTTGCAGACATACGAGAACCCCAACTTACTTTTGGAGGAGGAGGATGGCAATATATATTGAATAGTACCATTCTCAAAAAATTTGAATTTGGACCCTTAAATGTGGCTCGGAATGAAAAATTAGTAAGCATGGACCAAACAGAAACCAGTTATCCTGGATGGCTATCCGATTGCGACGGAGGTTGTAAATATGCCTATCAACCTCTTGTAAATGCTCCTTACCAAGGAAAAACAGCGCCATCAACACTTACAGCCGCAGAGTTAAAAGCCATTAATGACTTTATTGCGGCAGGTGGGGCCGGAAAAACAATAACTTTTTAATGGAAAATCAATAATCTAAAAAGAGCTTCAATCATTAAATAGATTGAAGCTCTTTTTATTACGGACTGACTAAACAGTCCTATTTTGAACTCTTTATAATTTACCTATTTATAGGTATTTCTTAATTAAATATTTGTAGGCACTTTCGTCCCTTGGATATACTTTTTATAAATCGATCTGTTAATATGACAAAAAACTTACTTTCATTTAAGCTCAGCTCTCTCGTTATCCTATTTATTTTTCTCTTACCTATAGCATGTAAAAAAGGCGATTCCGACCCGGAAATTTCCAAAGAAAACATTTTGGTTCTTGATAAAACCACCGTTACCCCGGGAGATCTGGTTACTGTAAAGTATGAACTACCAAAAGATAAATCATCGTGGGAGATATTGATTGGAGCAAAGAACGTCACCTTAACTAAAATTGACGATACAACATCTGCATTTTTAGTTCCCGTTATTCCTTCAGGTCAGTTGAATTTAGATTTTTCTATTGTAGGTGCAAAGGAGAAACCGACCTTAACTATTTCAGCTTATTCACCTATTGCCAATCCCGAACAGGTTAAAGATTCTTATTTAGCTGAACTTGACAATGCTATTACCGATGTTTCAAGCACTGAAGATGCCAATACCTTAACTGTATTTAGAGATACTTTTAAGGCTAAATATGCAGCTTTAACTGATACAGAAAAGAAGGAATTAGCTTTTGTACTTCAAAAATTAAAGTTTGAGATGCCTGCTATTGCAGAACAGGCAATTCATAGTAAAAGCACTAACGATTTAATTGATGTGCCTTCAAAAATCAATACTGATCAGGAGTATCGCGCAGGGGTAATTGGTTATGTAGCCCTTGTAACCGAGTCAATGGCTCTTTTGACCGTTTCTGCTGAAGCAATTGCTGCCCCTACAGGTTTTACACAGGCAATAGGCCTCGCAGGCTTAGCGGCTACTTTTTATACATTCAAAAAATCGCTGGATTATAAAAGAGTTCTATTTCTATATAATGGTCAAAACAAAGAGGTAATCAATCTTAAAACCCTTTTAAGTGGCCAAAACAACAGTACAAAAATGGTTGAAGCAGTTACTACTGCAGACCCTGAAATTGTTTTTGAAACCGGTGTTCAACGTTCATTTAACGTTAGTTCAACTTACCAAGGTGTTTCAATTGCTGATGAAAAGAGTACTAATGCTTTCTTTAGAAAAATAGTTTTAGTTACCAATAAAGCAACTTCCATCTATAATGGGGTGGTTAAAGTGGTAAACGGGATTAAATCATGGTTTTCGCGTGATCCAAAATTGATTGAACTTGCAAGTGGAATACCAGCTACTCCAAACAAGGAAATTCGTAATAGCCCGGCTAATCTGATTAAAATAGAGAACGTTTCCAATTCTGCCATTAAATTGAGTACAACAGCGAACGGAGACATTTTAACAATCACAGCCACAGGCACCATTAAAGAAGATCAAACCTTTACTTTTGACGTGGTTTACAACTACCCGGCAATAGGTATTAGCAAACGGAAAAAAATTACCGCCAAATTAAATAATCCTTCTTTGAATGGTACCTGGAAATTAATCGCTGAAGTTGATGAAAGCAATCAAACGGATATTAGCACTCCTTGCAGTGGTAATAATACGATAAGTTTCAATTCTTCAAAAAACACGTATGTTGGAAAGTCTTATAAGCCATTTAATGGAGCTTGTCAGCTCGAGTCGGAATATTCGGGAACTTATACCTTAAACAACGGAACGCTTAATTTATCGGCAGGAGTAATTGGAAGTCCCGAATCCGCCCAAATTGTTCTGATTTCAGGTACAACCTTAAAGTTGAGATTTACTGATAATCATGGTTCTTATTTAGAAACCTATACCAAGCAATAATTGATAGTACGCATCAATAATTGATAGTCGAAAAGAGGAGATGAAAAATCATCCCTCTAACAAAATAAAGAAGGGTGACCGGTCCAATAAAGTTCCGGTCACCCTTTTTCTTTTTCTTCATACTACCAACCATTAATTATGCCCCAAAGCCGGATCATACTCAAAGGTTGTGGAGTTAATGAACATTCTCAATTATTTTGACAACCAAAGCACCAATACTTCAGCTGAATCGTTCACTGCGAAAATTAAGGCCTTTAGAACCCAATACAGAGGAGTGGGAAATGTTATTTTTTCCTGTTCAAACTAGCTAAACCTTATGCTTAGTCCGCAACTTTTAATCCTGATCCCTGATCCCCAATGTTGTGCTTATAAAGTCTTCGATGTAAATCAATACAGACTCCAACATAGTATTTGTTAATTTTTTTGAGAATAGATGATGTAGATGTATGGCATAATAAAAAAGGTTGCCAGATGATTCTGACAACCTTTGTGATCCCGCTGGGATTCGAACCCAGGACCCATACATTAAAAGTGTATTGCTCTACCAGCTGAGCTACGGAATCGTTGTTACCTTTATTTGAAACTGTGCAACTTCAGTTTTTGTGATCCCGCTGGGATTCGAACCCAGGACCCATACATTAAAAGTGTATTGCTCTACCAGCTGAGCTACGGAATCTTTTCCCTGTTTAAACCACCTCTAGGGCGGTCTGTTTTGGGACTGCAAATATACAGGCTTTGATTTAGTTTGCAAACTAAATGTTCAGCTTTTTTTAATTAAAAATTAAGTGCCTGTTACTCAGGAAAAATAAATCGATACGTTGCATGGGTTTTAGATCGGGTTGCCCCTAATGCAGCATGAATAGCCTGCATTTTAGTGTTAAAATCACCCACCCACGATAGTTCCGCTTCAGTATAATGATTTTGTGGCAAAACATAGAACTGAAGTTTTCGAAATAATGCAGACTCCAGGCCATGTTTCTGATAAGCTTGTTTAGTTCCCATCACCACTACACGAATCCGATCCATTTTACCTCTCCATTTGTAATACACAAATTTTAGCTTACCCCAAAGGTTAAGTTTGCCGTTCAAATGCTTAATTATTTGGTTGGCATCTGGTAAACAAACAATGAATGAAGCTGGTTCGTTGTTAACATAGGCAAACCAAATTAACTGCTCATCCATTATGGGTTTCATTTTTTCAAAACTATCCAGCAAGATCTCTTTCGAAATCGGAACAAAGTTTTCAAAATCCTGCCAGGCATCGTTATAGATCTCTTCAAAATCGGCTGCAAACTTATCAAACTTGTTTACCGTTAAATACTCAAATGAATAGCCCGGCTTAGCAATTACCCAATCTGCAATTTTTTCTACCCGTGCAGGAAGAGCAATCGGAATAGTATTGGTGTATTGCTGATAAGCCTGCGTAAAACCGTATAACTCGAAAAATTTTTGATAGTAAGGTGGATTGTATTGCATACCAAATGAAGGATGTACAAATCCATCGATAAGTAAGCCCCAATAGGTATCGTTTTCGCCAAAGTTGATAGGGCCATCCATTGCTTTCATACCCCGTTCGGCTAACCATTTCTTACAGGTATCAAATAAAATAAAAGCAGCCTTTTTATCATCAATACATTCAAAGAAACCCATTCCTCCGGTAGGAACCTCAGATTGATATGCTTTTTTCTGATTAATAAACGCTGCAACACGACCTATAAGATTTCCATTATTATCTTTTAAAACCCACCTGGTAGCTTCTCCGAAAGCGTGAAAATTATTGCGTTTGGGGTCAAAAATAGATTCAATATCACTATCGAGTGGTCTAACCCAAACAGGATCTTTCTTGTTAATAATTACTGCAACTTCCAGAAATTCCTTTTTCGTTTTGGCGTCTTTAACCTCAATAATAGTCATATAAAAATTTTAGTGCCCAAAAATATAAAATTGCTTGTGCCTTAGTTAAAAAAACAGAGATTTGTCGAAATAACCATTCAATAATCTTATGATAATAGGCGACAAACTTCCGGCTTTTAACCTTAAGGGAGTAGACGGAGAAATGAGCAATCAGTATGCATATGCCGATAGATATGCATTGCTTGTAGTGTTTACCAACAACAGCTGCCCAGTGGCTGTAGCGTATCGCAATCGTATCAAGAACTTACTTAAGCGATATGAAGAAGATAATTTAGGAATCATTCGAATTAATTCTACTACCAAAAACAGTGAAGCTGAATCGTTGGAAGAGATGAAAAAAATGTATGATGATTTAAAATTGCCTCATTTGTATTTAATGGACGATGACCAAACGGTGGCTAAGGCATTTGGTGCTACTAAAGTTCCCGAAGCATTTTTATTTAACTCGAAAAGAGAATTGGTTTATAAAGGTGCGATAGATGATAGCTGGGAAAATGAAAATATGGTTACCAGGGTCTACCTGGAAGATGCCATTGAAGCAGCTTTGGACGGCATTGATGTGGATTATCCAGAAATTGATCCAATTGGTTGCGATATCGTATTGAAATAGTTGTACCTCTAATTTTAGCTACTTTATTTAAGCGCTAAGGTTCGAATCCCAGCGGGATCACAAAGGTTGTAAGAATCATCTGGCGACCTTTGTGGTTTTATCATACATCTACGGTATGCGCAAATTAAGTTACCAATGCACCTCTCATTTATTGCTAACAGCCTTCTCCTTTTCAATAACATAAATAAAGTTCAGTTTGGAAGGTTCTCCAAAATAAGCCACTTCCTGCCCGCCAACCTTTTGGGCTCCTATACGGGTTATAGCAATCTGCGACCGAATATTAGTAGCTCCAATATGAAAATAAACCTTATCAACAAATTGAAAGATATAGTCTAACATCATCCTCTTTACAGCCTGATTAACACCTTTTCCCCAAAATCTGGTTGAATAAAAGGTATAGCCAATCAGAATGCTATTATCTTGTTCATTAAAGTCATAAAACCTTGTACTACCTATAATTTCGCATGATTCTTTATCGATGATTTTGAATGCCCCTTCGCTCTTCATTGCACCTTCAAAAAATGTCCGAAAAACTTCTTTTTTCCAACGGTCTTTATTAGGATGTTGTTTCCAAATGTCAGGGTCTGAAGCTGCCTTGTAAAGGTCTTCAAAATCCTTTTCTTCTAATGGACTGATCAACACTTTATCGTTTTCTAAAATTGGTTGGACAGAAAATAACATATCATTACAATTATCCCTCTAATATAAAAAATCATGAATAGTACAATTGATAAATACCTCAATAGAATCAGCCAGCACTAAACTGCTGCCATAGGTTTATTAGGATTATGATGAATGTTTAATAAATTTATCCGACGAACATTTAAACCGTATATGCTCGAACATTTTCCTTTTTATCTGGCGCTGATTGTCCTTATTATTTTGTTGATAATGCTGGCTACTAAAATTAAAGTAGCCTACCCAGTTTTATTAGTGTTAGCAGGATTACTCATCAGCTTTGTACCCGGTATTCCTGTTCTTAAAATAGATCCAGAGCTCATCTTTATCATATTTCTTCCCCCCTTGTTATATGAAGCAGCTTGGGCCAACTCATGGAAAGAACTTTGGCATTGGCGCAGGATCATCGGAAGTTTTGCATTCGTGGTAGTTTTTTTCACCGCCATCTCAGTAGCCTTGATAGCTAATTATTTTATACCAGGCATTTCTTTAGCCTTAGGCTTTTTGCTGGGAGGAATTGTTTCCCCTCCTGATGCTGTAAGCGCGAGCGCGATTTTAAAATTTGTAAAGGTTCCCAAAAGAATGTCCTCTATTCTGGAAGGAGAAAGCCTTTTAAATGATGCTTCATCGCTTATTATTTTTCGCTTTGCGATGATTGCAGTAGCCACCGGTCAGTTTGTTTGGTACGAGGCAGCATTTAGTTTTGTATGGATGATTATTGGAGGTGTTTGCCTGGGCCTGGTGGTAGGTTTACTTTTCCTGAAACTTCACAAATGGCTTCCGACGGATGCAAATATGGATATCATACTTAGCCTTGTAACACCTTATGCCATGTATATTGCCGCTGAAGAAGTACATGCCTCAGGTGTATTGGCGGTGGTTAGCGGTGGATTGTTCTTATCGTACCATCGGCACCATTTTTTAAGTGGTTCCTCACGCTTACGAGGAGAAAATGTGTGGCAAAGTCTCGTTTTTCTATTAAACGGTTTAGTATTTCTATTAATTGGACTGGACCTGCCCGAAATCACATCTGGATTAAAAGCTGAAGGTAGCAATTTTTATCAGGCAACTAGTTACGGACTATTGATCACAATGGTTTTAATTATAGGCAGAATGCTTGCTGCATTCGGGGCATTGATCGTAACTAAAGTGGCCAGTCACTTCATTACCGTTGCCGACAGTAACCCTGGCATAAAAGGTCCGATTTTGCTCGGCTGGACAGGTATGCGAGGAGTTGTATCTCTGGCAGCTGCATTATCCATCCCTTTAGTACTTGAAAATGGCTCCCCTTTCCCCCATCGTAATTTGATTTTATACATCACATTCATCGTAATTTTAGTCACGTTGGTATTGCAAGGGCTTACCCTTCCAATTCTCATTAAAAAAGTAAGCCTGCCCAACTTTAACGATCATCTGCCAGAGGAAGAAACACAAAACCTGATCCGTGAAGAGTTGGCAAAAGAATCTTTAAACTATTTAACTCAATATCATCAAACCGAACTAACAACCAATTTTCATTTGCAGAAATTGGCCAATCAGTGGCAAAATCATTTAAAGGCGGATGAAACAGTAACTATTTCGGAGGAAGTAAAAACGATCTACATGAACATTCTCGATAAGCAGCGTCAATTGCTAATTCAAAAGAATAAAAGTGAAGAACGAATCGATGAAGAGATCATCAGAAGGTTTCTGCATCATATTGATTTGGAAGAAGAAAAATTAAGGTCGGTATAATATTCTCATTAAAACTTTAACAGTTGCTGCTTTCAACAGATATTTACTATCTTCTTTTTTATAAATTATCGGTAAACTATGTCACCTAATGCATCTTTAAAAATCGCCACTTATAATGTAAACGGCATCGGAAGTCGCTTACCTGTTTTACTTCGCTGGCTTGAAGAAACCAAGCCTGATATCGCTTGTTTGCAGGAATTAAAGGCTCCGCAAGAAAATTTTCCGGAAGCTGCGATCAAGGATGCGGGGTATAATGCAATATGGCATGGCCAAAAAAGCTGGAATGGTGTAGCCATTCTGGCCCGTGATCATGCAGAGATCAAAGAAGTTCGACGGGTGCTTCCGGGAGATGATGAAGATCTGCATAGTCGATACATTGAAGCTCATGTAGGAGATCTTCTTATTGGTTGTCTTTATTTGCCTAATGGCAATCCTGCTCCAGGGCCAAAGTTTGATTACAAACTAAGCTGGATGAAGCGCTTTATCACACATACAGATGAACTTCTTAAACAAAACATCCCGGTAGTGCTTACCGGCGATTTTAATATTATTCCAACCGAAGTTGATGTTTATAAACCTGAACGCTGGACAAATGACGCCTTATTCCGACCCGAATCAAGAGAAGTGTTTCATAGCCTGATTAACAAAGGCTGGACTGACGCTCTTCGTAAACTATACCCTGACGAAATCATTTATACTTATTGGGATTATTTCAGGGATGCTTATAGTCGAAACGCCGGCTTACGGATTGACCATTTTTTACTGAATAACGTAGTAACCGATAAGTTATTGAAAGCAGGAGTAGATCGTCATGTTCGTGGTTGGGAAAAATCAAGCGATCACGCCCCGGTATGGATTGAATTGTCGAAATAGGTATTTAATTGTTCGCTTTAGAACAAAAGTTCTATTTATTTAAGGCTTGTGTTGCCTGCCAATAAGCAACAGCTACCTTAATTTCAGTATAAGAGAAATTCGCGCCCAGATTTTCTTTTAAAACACCTAATGAAACTGAGCCACTGGCTTGAATGGCATCAAGGATAGGCTTAAGCTTTTCTTCGGAAATCAATTCTTCTACCTTAATTTCTCCGGTTGCAATAAACGATGCTAAATGACCTTCAATAGTACCCGAAGTCATATTCCGTTCAGTTGCAATATCAGCAATTGACTTACCTTCTTTAAACAATTGCAGACTGATAAATCTGGTTTCTCCTTTTTTGTTTTTTTCAGTTGGTGAATCAACCTCATCATTATTTCCTGGATTTTCAGATTTAACATTCATTTCTTCAAGCAGGATTGTAGAATCAATCCCTTTTGATAGCCCATGAGCAATTAATTGGGCCGCTTTAATCAATTCAACTTTTCTAAATATTAGTTTTCTTAACTGCTTTAAAGCTGCCAGGTATTTCACAACCCTTTTTTTCTTACGGGTTTGATTTATATGATCATCCAAGCTATCAAGCATTTCATTTATCGAAGTGAGAAAATATGCTGAAGCTTTGTCAATTCGTTCGTTAAGTTTTCCGTAATTATCACTTTGGGCTTCCGACAGTAGCTGGCCTAACTGTTTGGAAAAGGTTTCAGCTACCTTCAGTTGATCTTTAGTAGTTTTATACCATTTTTCTGCTAAAGTAGCCGCCTCACTCCTATCTGCAATTAATCCCCCAGCCAGATTATCATAATGCTGTTCGAGATAAAATACAAGTTTATTCCAGTTGAATGTTTGCAGCAAAAGTGAATTGATATAACTAGTTCTATCGCGTTCCAATTGATTAACAAGGATGTCCGGATCGAATTCACGCTTACAAAACTCAATTACCCTGGTATTATTTAAAACGGCTGCCGGGGTGATTTTAGACAATAAAACTAAGCCATTCATATTGGTCAATCGGCTTAACGCTACATAAACCTGACCGGCAGCAAATGAAGCTCCTGCATCGACAATGGCTTTTTCAAAAGTCAAACCCTGACTTTTGTGAATAGTAACAGCCCAAGCCAACCGAATGGGATATTGTTTAAATTCACCTAATACAACTTCATCAATATTGTCGTTATCGCTATTAAACTGAAATTTGACATTTTTCCATGATTCTTTTTCGAGTTCAATTTCGTTCCCATTATTAAAAACAACTGTAATACTATCTTCTCTGATACTTTTGACCGTTGCAATTTTGCCGTTATAATACCTCCTGCTTTCACCTTTATCATTTTTAATAAACATGATCTGCGCATTTTCCTTCAGCTCCAGAATTGCATCTGCAGGATAAGCCTTATCATTGAAATCGCCGGTAACTTCAGCATTAAACCGGTATGATTTTGACGGCAAGGAATTCAATTCTCGCAAATTAATATTATCCGCTTTTGCTGTATGGGTGGTAAGTGTTATATAGTTTTCCTCTTTTGGAGGCTGAAAATCGGGGTGATAATGCCGATGTAACACTTCTAAATCTTGCGGCAACACTACATTATTGCGAATATTATTCAGTATATCAATAAAAACCGTGTCCTTTTGGCGGTAAATTTTGGTAAGCTCAAGGTATAACAACTCCGATTGTTTTATAACATGTGCATCAAAAAAGAAAGGACTTTCATAATAGTTTTTAAGCACTTCCCACTCATCATTTTTAACCACAGGAGGCAATTGAAACAAATCGCCAATATATACCACCTGTACGCCACCAAATGGCTCTGGTCGTTTTCTTACAAATCGCAACACATGGTCGATTGTATCGAGTAAATCAGCCCTTACCATGCTCACTTCATCAATAACCAATAACTCAATTTCTTGCATTAACTCCCTTCGTTCCTTGCTGATCTTAAGGTTTTTCAAGAAGGAATAAATGGTATTAAACTGCCCTTGATTTTTATTCCATTGAGGCTGATTGATCGGTAAAAAAGCTTCAAAGGGAAGCTGAAAAAAAGAATGTATAGTTACCCCTCCTGCATTAATGGCTGCTACTCCTGTTGGTGCAACAATCACCATTTTTTTAGGAGAGTTTTGATAAATGTATTTCAGAAAAGTAGTTTTACCTGTTCCTGCCTTGCCTGTAATAAATAAATGCCTGTTTGTTTGATTAACAAACTGAACTGCGTACTTAAAGGCTGAATTTGATGAATCGAACATTTAAAAGATAACCTGGATTAAAAGGCTAAAAATAAATGCTTATTCTCTGGATTAATTAGTTTTTTAAATATTATTCGATGTACCTATTAAATTTTAGTTCTTTCAAGTTTGATTTTTTTAGCTTAAATTAAAATGAAGCACTCTAAATCAGCCTGTTATACTATTAATCAATCTAAAACAATCTGCTATTATGAAAAAACTACTCACAATTGCATTTACATTAAGTTTGTTTTCAAGCCAGTTAAAAGCTCAAAAGAATGAAGTTTATATTGGATATGGGTTAGGTTCAGTACAAGAAGCCAGCGAAACCTTTTCAGACGCATTCGTGGGCATATTTACCGGAGAATCAACCGAAACTTCTGTAAAGTTCGGACCAATAATGCTGGGTTATAACCATTATCTAAACCCAAAATGGACTATAGGTGCTCTATATTCCAACACTTCATTAGAAGGAAAAACCACAAGCAATTCCTCTTCTATTGATCTTTCTTACACCAGTACATACAATATACTAATGGCGAGAAGTGATTATCGTTACGTTAACAAAGAAAAGTTTCAACTATATTCCGGATTAGCTGCTGGTATTGCTTTTGTCAAAGCTAAACCCATAAATGACTCAGATATTGAAACTTCATCTAATACGGAATTTGCCTTTCAGCTGAATGCCATAGGTTTACGCTACGGAAAAACGTTTGGAGTATTTGGAGAACTTGGAGTTGGGAATAATGGTATTTTTTGCTTCGGCATATCAGCAAAGTTCTGATTTATAACCATATATTTATTTACCTCTATTTGCCAAATTAAATTCTATTACATCCTAAAAAACAAGTCATTAATTACAAAAAATACCCTGCATTCAAGGAGTTATTTGTTTTGAAAAAAAACTTAAAAAAAATTTTTAAAAATATTTGCATAGTGTAAGTAATACACTATCTTTGCTTCATATTCATAATACATAAATTGGTTGTAAGGAACTTCGCATCTCCCCGGTCGAGGTTCCTTGTTTTTTATACCTACCCCACTTCCTTCTTTCATAATTTCTCGCTCTCTCTTAATTTATTTAATTCGAAATTTTATATTTTTTATTGAATTTTATTCTGAAATATTTTAAATTTATTGAATAATATTCTACTTAAAAATGATTGAATTAGATAATATCGACTTAAGGATCTTGTCACTCAAGCAAGACAATGCCTGTATTTCTAACTCCGAACTTGCAAAAGAGTTAGGCATGGCACCATCGGCTATGCTTGAACGAGTACGTAAACTGGAAAAAAAAGGCATTATCGAGTCGTACAACACGCGTATAAATCCTATCGCCTTAAATCAAAAATTACTGGCATTTATCTTTGTAAAATCCTCAACAGCCCCTAACAGTTGTTGGCAGGACAATTCAATAAAGGATTTACCCGGAATACAAGAAGTACATCATATTGCGGGAGACGATTGTTTTCTGATCAAGATCAGAACGGAAGATTCTCAATCATTAGTTAAATGGATGCGGGAAGAATTAAGTAAAATTCAGGGCATCATCTCAACCCGCACCACCATTGTACTCGAAACCTTAAAAGAAACCACAAACTTAACTATACCTCTTACACAAAATGAAAACGCTCAACAACACTAATGAACCTTCAAAAAGCCTTGTTATTGCCGCGTTTGCGGCTATTTATCTTATTTGGGGATCAACCTATTTAGGCATTTCGGTCGCCATTCAAAGTATTCCACCGATGATAATGGGTGGCCTTCGTTTTTTAATTGCCGGAGTTTTATTACTGGGATGGTGTTTTTATAACAAACAAAGGCTCCCTTCAAAAACAGCTATATTAAAAAGCTGTATTACCGGTTTATTATTACTTCTTTGGGGAAATGGGGCCGTAATTTGGGCCGAGCAATATTTACCTAGCAGCTTAACGGCCATTGTGGTTGCAGGAGCTCCTTTATGGATGGCTTTGCTTGATAAACGCGAATGGAAACGATCGTTTACCAGTTTACCCATTGTAGCCGGTTTATTGATAGGATTTTCGGGTGTTATAATACTTGTTACAAGTGGCAATGAATCGACCCATTTTAGCTTACAAGATCATAAGCAACTGCTTGGACTTTTAGTGCTCTTAAGTGGCTCAATAGCATGGGTTGGAGGTTCTTTATTTACTAAATATTCCCCTTCTGATGGCTCTACTTTAATGAAGGTAAGCATTCAAATGCTGGTGGCCAGTTTAGCTTTTTTCACAGTTGCTGCCATAAGAGGAGAATATCAAAGCTATGATATCAGCCAAACAACCACTAAATCATGGCTGGCATTAACCTACCTGGTAACATTCGGGTCGTTAATTGGTTATTTGTCGTATGTGTGGTTACTTTCAGTGCGTTCACCTTCACAAGTGGGCACTTATGCCTATGTCAATCCTCCCGTTGCTGTATTATTAGGCTGGTTGATTTTAAGTGAACCTATTTCAGGCATTCAAACCATTTCACTCGCAATTATTTTAATTGGAGTAATGTTGGTGAATAAAGGCAATAGTAAAAAGGCTAAAGCCTTAAAAAACGAAGCTCCAAAAAAAGAAATTGAAGTCACCAACGATGACAACGAAGCAAAACTAGTTTTAGCTGAGGATAAAGGGTAAAACAAAAGGGCGTTAAAAACAAATTTAACGCCCTTTCAATTATTTTAGACTGCCTTGCTTTGTAACCTGACCAGCTTCCCACTTATTATTATCTCTAATCTTATCGGGAGTAAACTCATCTCCAATTGTTACGCTTTTAACTTTCGCATCGAAAAATCCTTTGGCTACAAATTCCGTATTTCCTGTTGCCCATGATTCAGCGGTAAAGTGTTTTACAACTTCCTTCCCATTTTCGAGTTTAATTACCAAGTGAATTGGAACCGGTAAACCGCCTTTGTTTTCGATAACTATTGAAGTTTGTCCTTTGGTATCAACCGAAACATTTTGAACGGCTAGATCAGGGTAAACCCATTCGAAGAACCATGGTTTCCAGAACCAGTTAAGATTTTTACCGGTTGTATTATTAATGCTGTTAAAATAGTCGTATGGGGTTGGATGCTTACCATTCCAATCGTTCATGTATTGATGCAGCGCCTTAAAGAATAGTTTATCACCCAACATATCTCTAAGAACATGATAGCTTAGCGCACCTTTGCCATATGAATTGGTAACATAAGCAAAGCCGTCATAATTTTTAGTATTAGTAATCAACGGTACATCTAAATCAGTACCTGATACCTTTTCATAGCGGGTTTTACTATAAATTCCTTCGTCTTCAGGTTCACCTAACAATGCAGATAACACTGTTTCACCAATTGAGGCCCAACCTTCGTCCATCCAGGCATATTGCGTTTCATTAATCCCCATGTAAAATGGAAAATAACTATGGAATATTTCATGAGTAGTTAACTGAACCGCGTATTTACGATTAGGCGAAGGATTATCGTTTACCATCATAGGGTACTCCATCTGATCGGTTCCGTCAACAACAGTAATTTGAGGAAACGGGAATGGAACAGCCGGATACACATGGCTCATCAACTCAACCGACTTGTTTGCAATATCCTGTACCTCAAAATAATCATGGTGAATTTTATTATAGGTGGTATTCACCATCACCCGGCGTTTGGTAACCGAGTCTGCCAATACACTGCTTGCATCCCATAAGTAATGATCGCTTAAGGCAAAAGCAAAGTCACTCACATTAGTTGCTTTGAATTTCCAGCTACCTGTAGGATTAGCCGAGAACACATTATTCTTTTTGTAATCGGTAGAATCAATAACATGAACCGTTTTATTGGTTGTTGCCGCTAATTTTAAACGCTCAGTAACAGTAGTGCTTAAGTTTTCATATCCGTTTTGTAGTTCACCTGTTGCCCAAACAATAAAGTTCTTAGGAGCTGTAACTTCCACCTCATAGTTTCCGAAATCATTATAAAACTCCTGAGTGCCTTTATAGCTCCATGTATCCCATCCATTTATATCGTCATAAACGGATAAACGCGGAAACGAATAAGCAATAAAGTAAGAGGTTGCATCAATAGCTCCGGTTCGCTGCTGAGAACCAGTATTTACGGTATAGTGCCATTTAATAACAAGTGTATTTTCACTTTTAGCTGCAACTGCCGTTGCCGGAGTCACCATTAAATTAGTCCCGTAACGAGCCGCTTTCTTATTATTTTGAAGATCACTAATCTGCTCTTCATTGATTTTCAGGAAATCAATCACAACACCTTCATTCTCATCTTTTGGGTCGATTTGAGTGTTACGTTCAATACCTTTCTTATAAAAATCAGGATACAAACGAATGATCAGTCGGCTTAATGCATCCGGACTGTTATTAAAATAGGTAATGGTTTCTTCTCCGCTAAGCACTTTTGTTTGCGGATCGAAATTCATTTTAATCTTATAATCGGCCTTGTTTTGCCAATAATTAGCCCCTGGTTTGCCATTTACAGCACGTGTACCTTTTTCAAAAGCCGATTTAATAATAGCCGTTTGATAAAGTGCTTGTGAATTGGCGTTGAGGGCTGCAAAAGCAAGTATACCCGATAAACAAACTTTGTATAACTTCATAAATGGTTAAGTTAATAATTGGGTGAAATTAAAATATAATGCTCATTGTTGTTCATCTTAACCAAAACTTTTACATTTTAGATGAGCGAGTTAATGCGGTAATGCATCAAAACCATATCAGTACTTTCGTCGTTTACCTAAAACATACATTATTTCAAAAGCATGCTACTTCAAATAAAAAATATGGTTTGCAACCGCTGTATAAAGGTGGTTAAAGATGAATTAGAAAAAATTGGTCAAACTGTTAATTCAATAAAACTCGGAGAAGTTGAACTGGAAGGAACGTTAAGCAACCATCAGTTAGAACGGGTAAAATCAGTTTTAGAAGATAACGGATTTGAACTATTGGAAGACAAACAAAGTAAGCTAATTGAACTTACTAAAAACCTGATCATTGAACTGGTTCACAGTAAAGACCCCATTAAACTGCATATCAATCTCTCTGACCACTTGTCCGCTTTTCTTAATGTCGACTATAGCTATTTAAGCAATTTGTTCTCATCATTTGAGGGAATTACCATTGAAAAATATCTCATCTTACAGCGCATTGAAAAAGCCAAAGAGTTAATTTTCTATGATGAATTAACATTGAGCGAAATTGCCTACCAGCTTGGCTATAGCAGCGTTGCCCACCTTTCCTCTCAATTCAAAAAAACAACCGGATTAACTCCGAGTGAATTCAAAAAACTAAGAGATTCCAGTAGAAAAGCATTGGATAAAGTCGGCGGTCAGCAGTAGGCAGTCAGCAGTAGGCAGTCCACAATCGGCAGTCAGCAGTACTCAGTTGCCAATCGACAACCACCAGTATGTAGTGAGACCCCCCCCCGACTTAGAACTGTAGACTACTGACTGTATTGATTTGGTACTGTAGACCGGAAACTGCGGACTGCCGACTGAGTACTGAAGACTGGAAACTGTTCCAAAATCATATAAACTTCTCCCAAAATTGTATAAAGCTTTGCATGAGGTTGTGAGGTAGCTTTGTTCTATCACAAACTACATAGCTTATGCAAATCGATAATAGATCAAACGAACTTCTCAAAAAGGTATTTCCGGTTGAAGGAATGAGTTGCGCTTCCTGTGCCGTGAGCGTAGAAAGTATGCTTAACAATACTCCTGGAGTAGTAAAAGCTGAAGTAAATTTTGCTGCAAATTCGGTAGCTGTTGAATACAATGCTCATTTAATTTCCCCAGAGGTACTCAAGAAATCAGTACAATCAATCGGTTATGATCTTTTTATTGAAGACAATGCCAAAGAAGAGCAGGCAGAACTGCAGCATTTGAAATATCAACAACTTAAAAAGAATACCATTTGGGCAGGCGTATTAACATTACCGGTTGTTGTAATCGGAATGTTCTTTATGCATTGGCCTCCGGGAAACTGGATTATGATGGTTTTAACCGGAATTATTTTGTTTGTTTTTGGAAAGCAATTCTTTATCAATGCTTTTAAACAGGCCAAACACGGCAGTGCTAACATGGATACACTGGTAGCTTTAAGCAGTGGAATCGCCTTTATTTTCAGTGCTATCAATACATTTTTCCCTCATTTAATGCACCGTCCCGGCCAGCATACTCCGATTTATTTCGAGTCGGCAGCAGTGGTGGTTACTTTCATTCTATTGGGCCGATTGTTGGAAGAACGCTCAAAGTCCAAAACTTCATCAGCAATAAAAAAGTTGATGGGACTCCAATCCAAAACCGTTACCATAGACGATAACGGAACAGAGCGCGTGGTCGACATTGAAAACGTTCATCCCAATCAGATCATCATTGTTAAACCGGGCGAAAAAATTGCCGTTGACGGAACGGTTATAGCCGGCGCCTCTTATGTGAACGAAAGCACCATTACAGGTGAATCTGTGCCTGTTAGCAAAAACTTGGGTGATAAAGTTTTTGCCGGAACCATAAACCAACAGGGAAGTTTCAAGTTTAAAGCCGAAAAAATAGGTAAGGAAACATTGCTCGGACAAATCATCAAACATGTTGAAGATACCATGGGCAGTAAAGCACCGGTACAAAAATTGGTCGATAAAATCGCTGGCATTTTTGTTCCAATTGTGCTACTTATTGCCATTACTTCATTTACCGTCTGGATGTTTTTAGGCACCAACGATCAATGGTACCATGCAATTACAGCATTAGTTGCGGTATTGGCCATAGCTTGTCCTTGTGCCTTAGGGTTAGCCACTCCAACGGCGTTAATGGTTGGCGTTGGAAAGGGAGCCGAAAACGGCATTTTAGTAAAAGATGCCGAAAGCCTGGAGATCGCCCGAAAGGTTAATGCCGTTGTCCTCGATAAAACCGGAACGATTACGCAAGGAACTCCGACGGTGATCGATTTTATTTGGATGGAAAAGGATTTTGAAAAATATGCCCCCCTAATTCTTGGAATGGAACAGCGATCGGAACACCCGCTTGGACAATCGATCGTTAGCTATCTCAAATCTCAACAAATCATAGGTTCTGAACCTAATGAGTTTGAAAACATTTCGGGTAAAGGGTTGAAGGCAAAGTTTGACAGCAAAGTAATATTGGCTGGAAATAGGGCTTTACTACAGGCATTCCATGTTCTGATTTCAGAAGATATTGCTCATCAAGCACATCAGTTACAACAACAGGCTAAAACAGTTTCATTTATCGCTGTTGACCAGGAATTGATCGCTATTATTGCCATTGCTGATAAAGTAAAAGCCGGATCAAAAGAAGCCATTAATGAATTACAATCAGCAGGTATAGAAGTTTATATGTTAACGGGAGATACTTTTGAAACCGCTCAGGCTGTAGCACAACAAACCGGAATTAATCATATACATGCAGGATTATTGCCCGCCGATAAAGCTGCTTTTGTAAAACAGCTACAAAAAGAAGGCAAAGTGGTAGCAATGTCAGGAGATGGGATTAACGACTCGCCAGCTTTAGCTCAAGCCGATTTAAGTATAGCTATGGGCAAAGGATCAGATATTGCCATGGATGTAGCCAAAATGACCCTGACCTCTTCCGACTTAAGACAGATCCCTAAGGCTTTACGTTTGTCGAGCTTTACCGTAAAAACTATTCGGCAGAACCTGTTTTGGGCATTTATATACAATCTTATAGGGATACCCCTTGCCGCGGGTCTGTTCTACCCAATTTTCGGATGGCAGCTAAATCCAATGTTTGCCGGAGCCGCCATGGCGCTAAGCTCGGTTTCGGTGGTAACAAACAGCTTAAGGTTACAACGAAAAAAAATATAACGATTTAAGATCTTAAATTTAGGATTTACGATTTTTCATCGATCATTCGTAAATCTAAAATCATCAATCTAAAATTAATTAGTTCACAATTAACAATTCAATTATGTTACTGAAATTCAAAACAAACATCAAATGCACCGGATGCATAGCTACCATAACACCTGAGTTAAATGGATTAAAAGAAGTTAAACATTGGGAAGTAGATTTAGCTAGCGCCGATAAAGTGCTTACAGTGGAAGGAGAAGATCTTCAACCTTCGCAAGTGAAAGATGCCTTGAAAGGTGTTGGCTATACTGCCGAACAGATCAGCTAACCTAAATAATAAATACTTATCGCACTAATTGCTGCAGCGCGATAAGTATCTTACATTTATTTAAAATAGAAAATTATATTTTTGTGATAATGACAAAACGTTTGCTCATAGTGTGTTTTACATTTTTCTTCCTGCTGATGAATGCAGGAGTGCCAGTGTATGCACATTACTGTGGCAAAGTGTTAACCTCTACAGATTTTCATTTACCAAAAAAATGCAGTTGCACCAAGTCGGGTGAAGAACCTATGAAAGATTGCTGTAAAGACGAAGCCAAAGTAATAAAGGTTCAGGATGACTTTTTAAAGTCACAGCATCAACTTAAAATCCCTGTTTTAAGCATTCATTTTGCACTTTCCTACGTAGCGGTTTTTCTGCATGCTCCTATTGAGATCGAAAAAGCATCGTTAAGCGCAGATACTTCTCCCCCTGATTTACCCGTCGAACGGTTTATCTTACATCATAATTTCAGAATTTAGTTCTGTTTCCACGTAGAAGCAATTAGTTCTTAATTGCTCGATGACTTTCATAAATTGCATAGAAAGTCTATCAAATTTTCAATTTCTCAAATTTTCAAATTGATCACATGATCTCAAACCTTATTTCCTGGTCGCTCAGGAATCGGTTCATTGTAATTGTTGGAGTAATTGCCATAAGTATTTGGGGATTTTACTCGATGCAGCAAACACCGATCGATGCTATACCCGATTTATCGGAAAACCAGGTAATCGTTTATACGGAGTGGATGGGCAGAAGTCCTCAAATTATGGAAGACCAGGTAACATTTCCACTGGTTACCAACCTACAGGGCCTACCAAAAGTTAAAGACGTTAGGGCTACTTCCATGTTTGGCATGAGCTTTATCTATGTCATTTTTGAAGACAACGTAGATATCTACTGGGCACGAACCCGTGTAATGGAACGGCTTAACTCTGCACAACGTTCATTGCCTGAAGGCGTAACGCCTACACTTGGCCCCGATGGAACCGGTGTTGGTCATATTTTTTGGTATACCCTGGATGCTCCCGGATATGACCTTGGCGAGCTTAGGGCTTTGCAAGATTGGTATGTAAAATTTGCCCTTCAAAATGTTCAGGGAGTAAGTGAAGTGGCATCTTTTGGAGGCTTTCAAAAGCAATATCAAATTTCCTTCGATCCAAATAGGATCAACTATTACCAATTGAGTTTAATGGATGTTTTAAACACCGTTAAGAATAACAATAATGATGTGGGCGGACGGATTTTCGAAATGAACGGAACGGGTTATATCGTGCGTGGCTTGGGTTACATTCGATCAATAGCCGACATCGAAAACATGACCATTGCCACTAAAAACTCGATTCCTATTCGAGTTAAAGATATCGCCACTGTTCAAATGGGTGGTGAAGCTCGCTTGGGCATTACCGAAGAAAATGGGAATGGAGAAGTAGTTGGAGGTATTGTGGTGATGCGTTACGGAGAAAACGCCGATGCGGTGATTAAAAATGTGAAAGAGAAAATGAAGGAGGTCGAAAAAGGTCTCCCAAAGGGCGTAAAGTTTAAGGTAGCTTACGACAGAAGCGAGCTAATTGAATCGGCAATTAACAGCTTGAAAAACACCATGACCGAGGAGATCATCCTGGTATGTATTATCATCATTATTTTCCTGTTCCATTTCAGCAGCTCATTGGTGGTGATGCTTAACATACCGATAGCCATCTTATTAGGTTTTATCGCCGTTAAAAATTTCGGCATTACATCCAACATTATGTCCTTAAGCGGAATCGCCATCGCTATAGGGGTAATTGTTGACGATGGAATTGTAATGGTTGAAAATGCTTACCGCCATTTAACAGAGGAAGGAGATGATGACCATGCGTGATCCACGAAAACTTACCAATGAGCAGCGGATCGCTATCATTGAAAAATCCGCCAAACAGGTTGGTAAACCCGTTGTTTATTCAACCTTCATTATCATAATTTCATTTCTGCCGGTATTCTTATTGACCGGCCAGGAAGGTAAGTTATTCCATCCACTGGCCTGGACCAAAACATTGGTGATGCTAGCGTCGGTTATTTTGGCCATCACGTTTGTACCGGTAATGATGTCGTTTTTCCTAAAAGGAAAAATGCGTCCTGAAAGTCAAAACCCTATCAGCAATTTCTTCAACCGCATTTATGAGCCCGTTTTAAAATGGTGTCTTGAATGGAAGAAAACGGTTTTGGGAATTAACATACTGGCTCTGATCATTTCAATCCCTATGATAATGGGCTTGGGCCGTGAGTTTATGCCACCATTAGACGAGGGCTCCCTCCTATTTATGCCTGTAACATTGCCTGATGTTTCCAATGCAGAAGCAAAGCGAATTTTACAGATCCAGGATAAGATCATTCTATCGGTACCTGAAGTAAAACACGTATTGGGCAAGGCCGGAAGAGCCAGCACAGCCACCGACAATGCGCCAATGAGCATGATCGAAAGTATCATTCTGCTAAAACCTCAAAGCGAGTGGCGCAAGGGAAAAACTAAAGATGATATTATCGCTGAACTGAACGCAAAACTGCAAATACCTGGGGTTACCAATGGCTGGACACAACCGATCATTAACCGCATCAACATGCTTTCAACAGGCATCAGAACCGATGTTGGAGTTAAAGTGTATGGACAAAATCTCGATACGATTTACAGCATTTCCAGGGAAATTGAAAAAACGCTGAAAGACATTGACGGAATCACAGATCTGTATCCCGAACAGGTAACAGGCGGAAAATTCCTCGATATAAAGATCAAAAAAGAAGAGTTGGGCCGCTTTGGATTGAGCATTAACGATGTAAACATGATCGTTGAAAGTGCTCTGGGCGGCATGAACCTCACCAATACCGTAGAAGGTCGCGAACGTTTCAGTGTTAGTGTTCGTCTTGCGCAGGATTTCCGCAGCAGCATCAATGATATAAAACGTACGCTTATACAAACGCCAAACGGACCAGTGCCTTTATCATCAGTAGCAGATATTATGATTAAAGACGGTCCGGCAATGATCAACTCGGAGAATGCCATGCTTCGCGGAACGGTTCTTTTCAATGTTCGGGGCAGAGATCTTGGCAACACGGTAAACGATGCCATCAGTCGCTTGAACGAGACATTAACCTTGCCAAAAGGCTATTATATTGATTGGAGTGGACAATGGGAAAATCAGCTCAGGGCTACTAAAACGCTTTCCATTATCGTTCCGATAGTACTGGTGATCATCTTCTTTATTCTCTACATGACCTACAACCAGGTTAAGGAGGCGATTATCACCATGATGAGTGTACCATTTGCTTTAATTGGAGGAGTGTTCCTGGTGTATTTCTGGGGAATAAACATTTCGGTTGCCGTAGCTGTAGGATTCATCGCCTTATTTGGAGTAGCAGTAGAAACCGGTATGCTGATGGTGGTTTATCTCGATGAAGCCATGAAACGTATGGTGAGAGAAAAAGGCGCTGCGGTATCAATTGCCGACTTGCGTCATTATGTAATTGAGGGATCGGCCAAACGCCTTCGCCCTAAATTAATGACAGTTTCGGTAACCTTGTTCGGTTTGGTTCCGATTCTCTGGAGCCATGGAACAGGCATCGACCTTATGCTGCCAATTGCCTTGCCAATGATTGGTGGAATGATCACTTCAACCATACACGTATTGTTGGTAACACCTATCATTTTTGAAATGACTAAAGAATATGAATTGAAGAAGCATGGTAAAGTGGAGGTACTAAATGGAAACTAGAACTAAAGTTAGAAGTACGAAGTTAGAAGTACGAAGTAAAAAATCGGAAATTTTCAATTTGATGCTGATCTGTTTGACGCTTTTCCTCCTTCCTGCTATCGCAAAAGCACAAACAACAATGTCGTTAAAGGCTGTTTTAGATAGCATTACAGCCAACAACGCCGGGTTACAGAAATTTGGCTATACCACCAAGGCTAACATCGAAATGGGTAACATGTCGAAGGCTTGGGATGCCCCTACTGTTTCCTTGGGAATGGAAGAATTTCCATATTCCAATCAAATGCAAATGGACAATGGAGCCCGTAAGATGTTGATGCTGAATGTTGATCAGATGCTTCCTAACTTTGCTAATCAAAAAGCGAAAGCTGAATATTATCAATCATTCAAAAATCAAAACATGAATGATTATTTCACGCTTAAGAACAAACTTTTTGCCCAGGCAAAGTCGGCTTATTTTACTGAACTCATCGGCACAAAACGTTTAACTGTTTTAGCTGAGCAGGGTAAAATGCTCGAGTTGCTGATAAAAATTGCAGAAGCCCGATTACAGTACTCGCAAGCTGACCTTCCAACCATTTACAATGCAAGAGCCAAACTTGGCAGCCTTGAATCGATGAAGATCAAGGAAGAAAGCATGATTCGTCAGGCCCGTTCAACATTAAATTATTTAATGAGTAAGCCTTTAAACTCCGATTTACAGATCGATACTTCAATGAGTCTATCAAGGTACAAAGAGCAAATCACTCAATATGACACATCCTTTGTATTGCAAAACCGAAGTGATATTCAACGAATGACCAATGAGATCGCCAGCATGCGACTCAATCAAAAGGTTGCCCAAACCATGTCGAAACCAATGTTTGGCGTTGGGTTCAAAAACATGCGTATGGCCGACGGAACTTACATGTACAGTGCGATGGCCAGCATGAAGCTTCCACTGGTGCCTTGGTCATCGAAAGGATACAAATCTGAAGTTAAGGCTATCAGTTACGAGATCATGGCCATGGAGAAAGAGCGCAAAAACATGGTGAATGAAACAACCAGCATGATCAAAAACACAATGCTCGATTTACAAGCTCAATACAAAGGACTTGATATTTATGAGCAGCGCATCCTCCCCGACTATAAAAAAACATTTGAGGTAAACCTGAATGCTTTTGGAGAGAACAAAGGCGACATTTTCAGAACACTAATGGCTTGGGATGACCTTTTAATGAAACGAATGGATTATCTGAATGTCTTGGACCAAACCTATAAAATGGAGGTAATGTATGAAGAAGCGATTCAAAAGTAGAAGTACGATTTTAGAAGTACGATGTACGAACCGGAACTACGTAAATACACTGCGTCTTTGTGCCTCTGCGGTATTCATTCTTCTGATTATTGCTTTTAGTGCCTGTCAAAAGAAAAGACAAACTGAATCAGAAGCTACCTATACTTGCCCAATGCATCCACAGGTAGTTCAGGATCATCCGGGGACCTGCCCAATTTGTGGGATGGATTTAGAAAAAAAGGTAACCGCGAGTGATGTAAACGAAAAGGAAAAGCAGGAACTAGGCGAACTGGCAAAAGAGGTAAATGGTACAGTTGTAGGTAATTTTAAAACCGTTTATCCCAGAGGAAGAAATGCTAACGATACGGTAATGCTCAACGGTTATTTTGGTTTAGATAATCGGGCGAAGAACAGCGTATCATCGCGGGTAAGTGGCCGTATTGAAAAGTTATACGTTAAGTACGAAAACCAGTTAGTGAGTAAAGGACAAAAGCTGTTCGACATTTACAGTCCTGAATTGCTTGCTGCTCAGCGTGATTTATTGTTTGTAATTAAGAATAACGATCTGGAGCTCGTTTCGGGTTTAAAAAACAAATTGTTCAACTTAGGAATGACGCAGTCGGAAGTAAACCAACTAATTAAAACTGGAAAACCTTTGCAACTGGTCAGTATTTACAGTCCTTATACTGGAGTTTCTCATGCGCTTGCATCTGCCAGCACAGGACAAAAACCTTCCGCTGGTGGTGACGGAATGGGAATGAATAATGCTGCAACCACTGCCAAGGGTAGTACTTCGGCTTTGGGTTCCATTCGTGAAGGCATGTATATATCCAAAGGACAAACCTTGTTTGAACTGATGAGCCATGGACAAGCGTGGGCTTTACTTTCGGCTTATGAAAAGGATCTTCCGTTAATTCGAACGGGAGATGAAGTGCTGATCACTGTTCCATCAGAAAAAGGTCACCTGATTACCGGGAAAGTCGATTTTATACAACCTTATTACGACAACGATAAGCAAACCGCTACCATAAGGGTTTATATCCCAAATCATCACGAACTAAAAATTGGTAATTTTATTCAGGGAATGATCGTTCATAAAAATATAAGTGAAGGCTTTTTTGTTCCTAAAACGGCTGTTTATGATTTGGGTAAAACTAAAATTGTTTGGGTAGCTGATAAAGCCGACAAAACCTTCACTGCCCGCACGGTAACCACTGGATCATCAAGTGGCGATTGGATACAAATAAAATCGGGCCTGAACGATGATGAAAAGGTGGCGGTTAATGCATCCTATTTAGTTGACAGCGATTCATTTATTGAAACGGAAGGAGGGGAAAAATGAGTAATAAGTTATTAGTAATTAGTTTTGAGTTCCTCATCACGATGCATAATTCAGTAAAACGAAAAATATATAGCTCAACTCTGCGCCTCTGCTCCTTTGCGGTTACGCTTCTAATTTTTTCATGCTCAAATGAAAAAGCAAAAGAAAATGCACATGAGCATCAGGAAGTCCAAAAATCAAGCGAAGTTTACTCATGCTCCATGCATCCGAATGTACGATCGGATAAACCTGGCAATTGTCCTATTTGCGGTATGCCATTAACCAAAATTGAAGGCTCGAAAGTAAAAGAAGAACATACGCTACACTTGGCTCCTGTGCAATTGATAACGGCCAACATTAAAACGGATACAATAAGAACAGGCGACCTGAACGGAACTCTTACACTCTCGGCCAAAACCAATTATAACCGTCAGGCTCAGGAAGTAATAAGCGCTAAAGTTTCGGGACGAATAGAGCAAATGTTTGTTCGTAATCCGGGTGAACAAATCTCTGCGGGACAAAAACTGTATTCGCTTTATAGTGAAGAATTACAATCAACACAACAGGAGTACCTGATCAGTTTAAAACAGCAAAAGGCGTTTGAAGCGGTATCAGTTGATATGAGCAATGCCATTGCCGCTTTAGAGCGTAAGCTGGAATTATGGGGAATGAACAAGTCGCAAATCAAGCAATTAGCTAATTCCGGAAAGGCAAATCCACGGATTACAATTTTCAGCAAACAGGCCGGAACGGTTACCGAAATACTTAAAAATGAAGGCGAGTATTTAAATGAAGGCGATGCTGTTCTAAATCTATCTTCGTTGAATGATATTTGGATTGAGGCTGAAGTTTTTGATAATGAATTAACCATTTTGGCTAAAAACCCGAAGATCACTGTCGAGCTGGAAGCTTATCCCGGAGAAATATTTCCGGCGGAAGTAGTTTATCAGAACCCGCATATGCAGGGTGTATCGAACATTAATCTACTCACCTTAAAAATTAAGAATAATGTAAATCTGAAACCCGGCATGCTGGCTTATGTGCATTTAACCACCGGTATTGGTAATGAGCTAATTGTTCCAAAAAGTGCTGTTATTTATGGTGAAAAAATGAATATTGCATGGATTAAACGACCAGATGGTAGTTTCGAGCGCCGCATGGTGGAACTCGGAAAAGAAAATAAGCAGAACGTGCAAATTTTAGAGGGACTGCACAACGGGGAAGTAATTGTAACCTCCGGAGTTTTTCTCTTAAACAGTGAATACATTCTAAAATTCGGAACCGGTATGACTCATAATCATTAACCAATAATAATTTAAAGAATATGAAAATTAAATTCTATATCGCCACAGCTCTTGTAGCAGGAGTATTGGCAGCATGTAACGGACAAGGAAAAAAGACGGAAGCTCACGATCAATCTTCGCACGAAGGACATGATCACGAAGCCGAAGCAGCCCAAGCCAGTACGGCAAACCCTATTCTGAACAACGAAGCGTTGAACAATGTGTATGCTCACTATATTCATTTAAAAAACAATTTAGTAGCATCAAATGAAGCGGAGGCCAAAACTGCAGCCCAAGCTGTTAAAACTGCACTAGATGCGGTGAAAGATGCTGAAGCAACCAAAGCTGCAGAAGCATCAGCTAGTGCTGCCGACTTAAAAACCCTAAGGGCTTCATTTGATGGATTAACCAAACAAGTTGAGCGCCTGATCAAAAAAACCGGCGTAAAATCAGGCGAAATTTATGTCGAGTTTTGTCCGATGGCTAACAACGACAAAGGAGGCTACTGGCTTTCAAACAATAAAGAAATTCAAAATCCATATTATGGCGATCAAATGATGAAATGTGGCTCAGTGAAAGAAACGTTGAAGCAATAGAACACGAATTAATTCGAATTAAAAGAATTTCACGAATGAGAATGGCTGCCATTGTGTAGCCATTTTTTGTTAAAAGTTTTCTAACAGCAAACTTTTACCTACCTTTAGAAATGTTTAACATCATCACCCGAAAAACACTTTTATATTATTGCAAACAATATCCTGATGCGGAAAGGAGTTTGAACGATTGGTATAAAACGATAGTAAAATCGGACTTTAAAAACTTTAGTGAATTAAAAGAATTATACAGATCAGCAAGCATTGTTTCCGATAATAGAGTTGTTTTCAATATTATGGGGAACAATTATCGTTTAGTAGTTCGATTTTCGTTTGAATTTAAAACAATTCACCTCAAATGGTTTGGAACTCATACTGAATATAATTCAATTGATGTAACAACAGTTAACAATAAATAAGATGGAATTGAGACCAATTAGAACCGACGAAGAACTTGATTATTGGGCTGAATGGCTTGAATTGTCCTTAGACAAAAAACCTGAAAAGGGTTCTGAACTGGGTGATAAAATTGAAATGGTTATTTTATTGATCAAAGATTACGAGGATAAACATTACCCTATACCTGATCTTGACCTCATTGAAACCATCAAGTACAAGCAAACTGAAATAGGCTTAAATCAAAGTGAATTAGCCGAATTATTAGGAATAGGTAAAAGTTACCTTTCGGCAATTTTAAGTGGTAAAAAACCATTAACACTTACTGTTGCTAAGCAGCTGCATAAAAAACTCGGCATTTCAGCAGATGCGCTATTGGTTTAACACGAATTAATTCTTCTAATTAACCGAATTTCACGAACTACTGACAAGCAAGTCTCTCCTAGGAAAGCGACTTGCTTGTTTTACTTTTAATTAGGTCAATCTCACTAATTTCTCTTTAGTGAAATTAGTTCAATTCGGTCAATTTGTGTGCAAACTTTAATCACTTGTTTAAATCTTTTGATTAATTACTGATTTATTTCAACCTTTGCTTTGCAAAACCTTTGGCATTGATGGCTAAAAAAGAAGTAAAGGCAATTGACAGTTCTACAGAGGAGCGTATAAAACTAGCGGCGCATAAACTTTTCGCTCAAAAGGGCTATGCTGGTACTAAAACCCGTGATATAGCCTCTGAAGCAGGTATCAACCTCGCCTTACTCAACTATTATTTCCGCAGTAAAGAGAAACTTTTTGAACTGATCATGCGTGAGCATATTCAACAGTTTTTCCAGGGGATGTTCCAGGTTTTGAATGATGAGAACACCTCTATTCAGCAAAAAATTGAAACGTTGGTTGGTCGTTATGTGGATACGTTAATGCTGCAACCCGATATTCCCATTTTTGTATTAAGTGAATTGCGAAACAGTCCGATGAACCTGGCCGATAACATCCAAAAGAATATGCAGATCAAAAATTCGTATTTCATGAAGCAGATCAAAGAGGGTATTGCAAACGGTACTATCGACAATATTCATCCGGTTCAGCTAATGTCAAACCTGATCTCTCTTACGGTTTTTCCATTCATTGCTAACCCTATCTTAAAAACCATACATGGCATTGATCAGGAACAGTTCAATACATTCATGCTCGAGCGGAAAAAACTGATCCCCCTTTGGATCGCCGAAATAATCAAACCTAAAACAACATTTAACAAATAGATAATTCATCAATATAAATGAAAACCTCATCAATTATACTGGCAGCCACAATCATCCTGTTAGGGGGCTGTAAAAAAGGAGACAATGATTTTGATGCTTCAGGAACATTTGAAGCTATTGAAACTGTGATCTCGGCTGAAGCCAATGGTACTTTAAAGCAATTTAATGTAGAAGAAGGCCAGCAATTGAAAACCAATGAGCAGGTGGGTTATATCGACAGCGTACAGTTATACCTTCGCAAAAAACAACTGGAAAGCCAGAAAGCCGGGCTCAGCTCACGTATGCCTGATATTTCGGCACAAACAGCTGCTTTTAAACAACAGTTGGTCGTAACTGAAAGCCAATTGAAAACTCAGTATCGCGAGCGTCAACGTATCCAAAACCTGGTAAACGCCGATGCTGTTCCTACCAAACAATTGGATGATGTGAACGCCCAAATTGATGTATTGGAAAAGCAATTGAAAGTGATCAAAGAGCAGGATGCTGCACAACAATCGGTGCTGAACACTCAAACCAAAGGCTTACAAAGTGACAAAAACCCTATTCAGGCTCAGATAGAGCAATTGGAAGATCAGCTTGCAAAATGCAAGATTATTAACCCTGTGAACGGAACTGTTTTGGTTAAATATGTTGAACCTAACGAGATGGTAATGCAGGGCAAAGCACTTTATAAAATTGCGGATATGAGTTATTTGAACCTTCGGGCTTACATTACCGGCGATCAGCTTTCGAAAGTTAAAATTGATCAAAAAGTGAAGGTATTAACCGATGATGGAGCCGACAAATATAAAGAGCAGGAAGGTGTGATCACCTGGATCAACGATAAAGCAGAGTTTACTCCAAAAACTATCCAAACTAAAGAAGAACGTGCTAACCTGGTTTATGCTATTAAAGTAAGGGTTAAGAACGACGGATATTTAAAAATTGGCATGTACGGAGAGGTGAAATTTTAATTAATTACGAGTTGCGAACTACTTAATTACGGGTTAAAGCCAACTCGTAACCCGCAACCCGAAATTCGTAATAAACAATAATGGTTACACTCGATAAGCTCAGTAAAACCTATAATAAAGGTAGTGTTCTTGCCGTCGACAAGGTTTCTTTTGAGGTTAACAAAGGAGAGCTTTTCGGATTAATTGGCCCTGATGGTGCCGGCAAAACCAGTATTTTCAGAATGCTTACCACACTTTTGCTTCCTGATGAAGGCTCTGCAACGGTTGATGGTTTTGATATTGTAAAAGACTATAAAAGCATAAGAAACACCGTTGGCTATATGCCGGGTCGTTTTTCGCTTTACCAAGATCTTTCTGTCGAAGAAAACCTTAATTTCTTTGCCACCATTTTCAACACAACAATTGAGGAGAACTACGACCTTATTAAAGATATTTATGTTCAGATAGAACCTTTTAAAGATCGGAAGGCAGGAAAACTCTCAGGCGGTATGAAACAAAAGCTGGCATTGAGCTGCGCGCTCATTCACCGGCCCACTATATTGTTTTTAGATGAGCCCACCACAGGCGTTGATGCTGTTTCGCGTAAGGAATTTTGGGAAATGTTAAAGCGATTGAAAACGCAGGGAATTACGATTTTGGTTTCAACACCGTATATGGATGAAGCCACCCTTTGTGATCGTATTGCCCTTATCCAATCGGGGAAAATACTTTCAATAGACACCCCTCAAAACATTGTCGATGCGTACCCTGATAAGTTGTTCGCCATTAAAGCTGAGTCAATTTATTATTTATTGAATGATTTACGGGCTTATACCAAAGTTAAAGGCTGTTTTACTTTTGGAGAGTTTGTGCATATCTCGTTTAAAGATAAAAGCGCTACAAATGAGCCGGAGCTTTTGGCTTATTTAAAAGAAAAAGGGCACAAAAACATAGAGATAAAGGCCGTTACCCCCGGTATTGAAGATTGCTTCATCCGATTAATGACCGAAGAAACCAATTAACAAATCAAAAATGCAAGCGGTAATAAAAGCAGATAAACTAAGTAAGCATTTCGGGCATTTCACAGCGGTAAATAAAATTTCGTTTGAAGTGGCTCCAGGGGAGATCTTTGGCTTTTTGGGCGCTAACGGCGCTGGAAAAACCACGGCTATGCGTATGTTATGTGGTTTATCGATCCCCACCTCGGGCACCGCCACTGTTGCCGGCTTTGATGTTTATAAGCAAACCGAAGAAATTAAAAGGAACATTGGTTACATGAGTCAGAAGTTTTCGCTGTATGAAGATCTGACTGTGTTAGAAAATATAAGGTTTTACGGTGGAATTTATGGTCTTTCTGACCGGGACCTGCAACAAAAGAGCGAGGCCTTAATAACCCGACTGAACCTACAAAATGAAGCTAAGAAATTGGTTGGATCACTCCCATTGGGATGGAAACAGAAGCTTTCTTTTTCAGTAGCTGTTTTGCATGAACCCAAGATTGTATTTCTGGATGAACCTACCGGTGGTGTTGACCCGGTTACACGCAGGCAGTTTTGGGATTTGATCTATGAGGTGGCAGACCGAGGCATTACCGTTTTTGTAACCACACACTACATGGACGAAGCCGAATATTGTAATCGTGTATCGATTATGGTTGATGGCAGCATTGAAGCGCTGGATACCCCGCCAAAATTAAAGCAACAGTTTTCGGCGAATTCAATGGACGAAGTGTTTTATGAATTGGCCAGAGGAGCCAAAAGGAGTGAATAAACCCCTCCTAACCTCCCCTAAAGGGAAGGAATTAGACAGGAGTCAAATTATAAACTATAAAAGAATGTCCCCCTTTAGGGGATTTAGGGGTTATGAAACAGTTTTTCAGCTTTGTTAAAAAAGAATTTTACCACATATGGCGCGACAAAAGAACTATGTTCATTTTATTGGGTATGCCTGTGGTGCAAATTGTGATCTTCGGATTTGCGCTAACCAATGAGGTAAAAAACTCACAAATCGCCATTCTTGATAATGCCAAAGACGAGGTTAGCAGTACTATCATTACGCAATTAGATGCGAGCAAGTATTTCGAAATAAGGCAAAACCTACACTCCTACCCTGAAATTGAGAAAGCCTTTGAAGCCGGTAAAATAAAAATGGCTATCGTTTTTCCTCAGAATTTCAGCGAAGACCTGCATCACCTTAACAAAGCGCAGATTCAGCTGGTGGCCGACGCTTCGGATCCAAACGTTGCCAATATTTTAACCAATTATGCCACTGCTATTATTGGTGATTATCAGAGAAGGATAAACACAAACACTATGTTACCCTACACCATTGATACCGAAACCCGAATGTTGTATAACCCACAGTTGAAAGGAGCTTATAATTTTGTTCCAGGAGTGATGGCTATGGTATTGCTACTTGTTTGTACCATGATGACCGCTATTACCATTGTAAAGGAGAAAGAAATGGGTACCATGGAAATTATGTTGGTCTCGCCTATGAAACCCATTATGGTAATTATTGCCAAAGCTGTTCCTTATCTATTGCTCTCAATTATAAATATTGCCAGCATTTTACTGCTGAGTGTTTATGTGCTCGAAGTACCAATTAACGGCAGTATTGTACTATTGGTGTTCGAAAGCATCTTATTTACCTTAGTTTCACTTTCATTGGGTCTTCTGATTTCAAGTGGTGCCGAATCGCAACAAACGGCCATGTTTATATCATTAGTGGCCTTATTTTTACCAACGGTAATGCTTAGTGGCTTTATGTTTCCGGTGGAAAACATGCCGTTGCCACTTCGTATCATTTCTAATATTGTTCCCGCCAAATGGTATTACAGCATTGTAAAATCAGTAATGATCAAAGGCTTAGGGTTAAAGGTTATTTGGAAAGAAACCTTAATTCTCACCGGTATGATGCTGTTCTTTTTAACATTAGCCATCAGGAAATTTAAAATCCGATTAGCATGAGAACGTTAAAATTTCTGCTTCAAAAAGAATTTCGCCAGATATTTCGCGACCCTTCTATTTTACGGGTCATCTTCATCATGCCGGTTATCCAGCTTATGATCTTACCCTGGGCGGCTGACTATGAAATAAAAAACATAAAACTGAGTGTTGTAGACCACGACCACTCTGAGTATTCGCGTAAGCTAATCAATAAAATCACCGCTTCGGGTTATTTCGAACTGGCAGATTATTCAAACTCTTATAAACAGGCATTACATAAGGTTGAACACGATGAGGCCGACCTGATGCTGGAAATTCCAAGATCGTTTGAAAAAGACGTGGTTAAAGAAAATAAAGCTAAACTTTTTATGGCCCTAAATGCCATAAACGGTGTTAAAGCTAATTTGGGAGGCGCTTATTTACGTACTATTATACAGGATTATAACCAGGAAGTAAGGCTCGAATGGCTGCAAATGCCCCGCATGAATGTCGAACCCACTATTCAAATTACTTCCTCAAACTGGTATAACCCATTGCTGAACTATAAGTACTTCATGGTTCCGGGTATCCTGGTTATTTTGCTCACCATGATCGGTTCAAACTTAGCGGCCATCAATATTGTTAAAGAAAAAGAAATAGGTACCATTGAGCAGATCAATGTTACACCGGTAAAAAAATATCATTTTCTATTAGGCAAACTGGTGCCGTTTTGGATACTGGGCATGGTAGTATTAACCTTGGGATTATTTATTTCCTGGGCCGTATATGGCATTATTCCTTTAGGAAGTTACCTCACCATTTATGCTTTTGCCGCCGTTTACCTGTTAACCGTTTTAGGACTGGGCCTTTTAATTTCAACCTACGCCGGCACACAGCAACAAGCCATGTTAATTTCCTTCTTTTTAATGATGATATTCATTTTGATGGGTGGTTTATATACCTCAATTGACAGTATGCCACATTGGGCGCAAATGATCACCAAATTTAACCCTGTGTCGTATTTTATTGATGTAATGAGAATGGTGGTTTTAAAAGGCAGCGGCTTTTGGGATGTCCGTTACCACTTTATCATTATGTTTACGTTTGCGACAGTATTTAATGGCTGGGCGATTTGGCATTATAGAAAGACTTCGTAATTATTTACCGAGGCAGTTCCTTTGGGTGTTTAGTCACCACTGACTTTCTCCAGCACGTACTCATAGGAACTGCTTTCTCCTTGCTTTTTAAGCGTTAGTCTCTTGCCGTCAAACGAATAAGTATAAGTTCCTGAAAGAATCAGCCCCCAATCAAAGTCGGCTGTCCAAAAATTCTGATCGGTAAAAACAATTTTATCATTGCTGATAGTATAAACGCCTGACCCTCCTGCCGGAAATCTATTTTGGCCCGAAGTAGACGAAAATCTTGCATTCTCAAAAGTGAGTGATGTTTTTCCGCTATAAGATTCGGATCCATACTTAACGTTGAAAACCCCGGAATAGGTTCCTGCTTTCAAAGGTTCCACTTTATCACTTGTGCAACATCCCATGAATGTAATTGATGACAGAATAAAGACTGTACGTAGAAATTTCATAGCGTAAAGTTTTAATCGAGTTTAATTATTCTCAGCAATCAACAGTCGTTAATCAACAGCATACTTTGACTCTCTATCCATTTTTAAAAGATTCGCCTTTGCAATAATTACAAAGGCGAATAAACTTCATAAACAGTAAATTTAAGGATTTACTGCTCGGGTAAACTTTCCATCGAGAGCAAACCAGTATTCCGTCGGTTGTGCGGTAATTGCTCCAAGTTTTATAAATGAAGTTCCGGTGGTACTCCCTTTGGCGATATAAGCAGCCACCGCTTTTTGAGATGCGTTCCAGCTTAAGGGTTTAGCAGCTTGACATTGCTCAGGCAAATCGTTAACAGATTCGAGGTAAAAAGCATTGCCACTGCCATAAACACTCATGGTTCCATCAGTATCAAGACAGGCCGCGGTGTTTTCGTCAACACCCAAACCTTTAACAGCCGTTTTCTTTTCATTTACTAATCGGGCCAGCATGGTAAAATGACGGCCTTGTCTGTCGCGTTGCGAATAATGGGTATCGGTAATAAGGTTATCCAGCAGTGGGATATTTACAAAACGGCCTTCACTAAAGGTCATCGTATTCAAAAACGGATTACTTAAGGCTTCGCTTGAAATAATACTTCCATTTTCGCCGGTATAAATAAACTGCCCCAAAATAGCACAACCAGCACTGGTTCCCCCAACCGGCACTTTTTTTTCGTTAACCAGGTAATCTATAGCCTGCTGCACCGGTGTATTGGCCCAAAGCTTTAGGTATTGACTTTGGTCGCCCCCGGCAATAAATAAAGCCTCCGCATTTCTTATTGTAGTAGCCACCTTGGGGTCATTGGCAGCATTATTAGAACTGATCAGTAACGTTTCAACTGAGTTCACATTGCCCAAACCGTAAATGTAACTATTGTAGGCATTGCCACCTGAGGCACGAATAACAACCACATCACCTCCTCCACTTTTGGCTATCATCCATTTGATAGCCTCATCAACATCGGCTCCCCCACCCATTAATACAAAACCTCCCGTAGTTGCAGTAGTTTTATCACTGGCATCGCCGGTTAAACCTAATGAATAAGAACGTTCAACAGGAATTTCGGGATTTGAACTACTGCAAGAGAGATGCCCACAGAAAAGCAATGCAACAATTAAATATTGTTTTAATTTCATAGATAAACTAAAAGTTTACTGATTTGATAGCACAAAGTAGGCTAAAAAGCTTAAACCATAGCAAATGCTGATAACAATTGCTTACGATAACCAACAGATTTAACCTTCATACCTTTAGTCAGAATTTATGAGTTTAAACTTTTTAAACAGCAATTTAATTTCATTCGGCTCAGTTAATAATTGTATGCCCAATGCCTTATTTTTTTCTATAAACTTAGGTCTTTTTGCCGTATTACGAATGATTGGCTACATTTCGGCTATTGGCCTGCCCGGCCTTCAGGCCTGTTTTTATCCTTAGCATAGCAGGTTTATGCTCTTTTTTTTTACAAATGCGGAACAAAGAAAAGCAAAACAGTGAACGTGAATTGATGATGTAAAAGAGTTAAGAAAGATGAATTCTTCAATCGAATTATCCTTCAAAACCGTTTTTTAAATGAGAACCATCGCAGTAAGGTTTGTTATGTGAGCCTCCACAGCGGCAAAACGCGGTGGTTTTATTTTTGATCGATTCATTGCCCTCACGGTCGCGGACCTTTAATGTTCCATAAATGATCAACGGACCGTTTGGCCGCACTTCCACAACAGTTTCCATCGTCTCCGCTTCCTGATTAGAAGCATCATTCATATAATAACTCAAAGCACCTGAGGGGCACTTTTTCACCTGATCAATAATTTCCTGAGTAGTGGCCCCATGAATTGAGATCCAAGGCCGATGAGATGGATCAAATACCGAGGGCAGCCCTGTAAAGCATACTCGTGAGTGAATACATTTGCCATTCTGCCAAACTACCGTCACCTCTCCATTTGTATATTCTTTCTTTAGATTAGTCTTGTCCATATAATTGAATCGTTGTGTGAATATCAATGGGGTTAGTTAACAGATTATGAATAGGACAGGCATTAGCGATATCGAGCAGACGCTGCATTTTCTCCTCATCTAATTGCTGACTTACGGATACAATCCGTGTAAAAACCGAACTTAAATGCCCATTTTCATTTTTATGCTCAAAACAAACCTGAACCTTAATTTCTCCAGTTACCCATTGCTTTCGATCAACATACATTTTAAGGGTGATAGCTGTACAAGCAGCCAAGCTACTCATTAGAAAGTCTGAAGGGCCCGGCCCCAGGTTCTTCCCCCCTATTTGCTCAGGCTCATCGGCAAGCAACTGATGATGTTGGGTTTGAAGCGTAGTTTTATAATTCTCCGCTCCAATTGTTGCGGTAACTGTTTTTATTGCTTTGGCAATGTTCTTCTCCATATGTTTAGCCCTTATTAAATTTAGGTGTTATATATTATTTTTTTGTAAGCTTTTTATTATCAAGTCAAAACGCCGGTTGAAATGGTATATTTGAAGTAAATCAAGCATTTCTATGAATACCATCTTCCAGTTTCCGCCTATTCTTGAAAACGAACGTATAAAACTCAAACCCTTAGAACTAAAACATATTGATGATCTGTTAGAAATAGCCCTGCTTCCAGAGCTATGGACAGTAGGTGTCCGAAATATTACTTCAAAAGATGATTTAACTAAGTATATTTCTACTGCAATAACCTAAAGAGTGAATTAAAAAAGCCTTCCTTTGGCCATCTACGACAAATTCACACAACAATATGCTGGTTGTACTCATTTTGTAGAGATGGTTTTGGCGCATAAGCGTACAGAGATTGGCTGGACTTGGATAAGACCTGAATTTCAAAGTACCGGCTTAAACAAAGCCGTTAAATTTGAGTTATTACAATATGCTTTTGATGTATTAAATTTAAATCGAATTCAGATTAAAACCGACGAATTAAATGTTTAATCACAAAACGCGATCAAAAGTATTGGCGCGATTTATGAAGGCACATTTCGACAACACGTTATTACCTGGTCTGGAAGAATTAAAAACTCTGTTTATTTCAGTATAATAAAAGAGGATTGGCCTGCAGTGAAAACGACATTACAAACTAAACTTAACGCTTTACAATTATGAAAATTCACTATTTTCAGCACGTACCATTTGAGGGATTGGGCTATATTGAAACCTGGATTAACGAGAAAGGATTTGAATTAAGTGCAACCCGTTTTTATGAGAACGATAAATTGCCCGACATTCAACAGATCGACTGGTTAATTGTAATGGGTGGCCCAATGGGGGTTGATGACGAGGATCAATATCCATGGTTAAAAGCTGAAAAAGAATTTATCAAAAAAGCGATAGATGCCAACAAAACTGTTTTAGGCATTTGTTTAGGGGCGCAATTGATTGCTGACACGTTAGGAGCAGCTATTTATCAAAGTAAATTCAAAGAAATCGGTTGGTTTCCGGTTGAAGTTTTTGAAGCAACACATAAATTTAACTTTCCGCAAAATAAGATCACCGTTTTCCATTGGCATGGCGATACTTTCGACCTTCCAGAAGATGCTACGCTGGCAGCAAGTTCAAGAGCTTGTATCAACCAGGCATTTCGTTTTAAGCAAAATGTAGTGGGTTTACAGTTCCATTTGGAAGCCACAATCGAATCGATTGAAGCTATGATCGAGAATTGTGGTGATGAATTAATGCCAAACGCTTTTATTCAGTCGGCGGATCAGATTAGAAATTATGCACCTAATTATTTTGAAGAAAATCACGAAGCCATGCAATTGATTCTGGAACACCTGGAATCATTAACAAGTGTTGCTGTATAGCTTGAATAACGATTGTTTATATCATACAAAAGCATCCCAACTCTTCGGGATGCTTTTTTTATTATTTCGACTTCTAAAAATCGAAAACATAAGCCGCTCTTATACCGAAACTCGCTACATCAGGATTATCCAGATAAGTAAGACGTTTTATAAAATCAACCCTAAATAGTTTAAAGATGTTGCCAATACCGGCCCCTAATTCAACATATGGAGTTTTGCTAAGTGCGTAGGTATAAGGCACCCCATCTTGATTAACCGGAAACTGATAAAGTTCAGAATGTAATGCAGGATCATTTTCTGATCGCAGTCCACCCAACGCCATTTTCATCGATATAAACTCACGAAGTTTTAGTTTTTTAAGCAATGGTACTTTATTGAGCAAATAACCATTAAAATTATGATCAAAATAAAGATTCACTGAATGGTCGGTTACAAACTCCATAAAGTTCATTAGGTTAAATGAGCGGTGGGAATAGATATAGCTTTGATTAGCCGGAACTAAATTTAGCAATGGGAACGGTACCTGACCAAAAACCCAACGTCCTTCAACGGCAATATCAGTATAACCAACCTGTGATAGATAAAAGCGCTTTGCAATGCCTCCGCTTAAGGATTGATAATTATAATCGCCGCCAAAGAAATCCTTTATTCCTACGGTAAGTTTTGCTGACAATATGGGAAACTTGTTTGGAATTTGAGTCCGGTATGATTTTCCTTCAATCATTTGCTCATGCGGTGCCCAGCGTAATCGAAGCGAAAGGTCTGTTGTTGTTAAGGTTTCTACTTCTGTTTGAACACCGTCATTGACAACCAAATAGTGCAGATCTAAAGCCGGGGATTGCTCAGTCCTTCTAAATCCAAGATCATAAGAAAAATGGTTGTTAAATTCGTGCACATAGTTAAACTTATAGGCATTCGTATAAAGCCATTTATTATCCTCTCCTCTTTTAAATGAAAGTAAAAACCCATCACTTTGTGACAGTTCTAAAGCCTGACCGGGGATGATCGCAGTACTTTCAACCCCAACCTTTAAATAATTATTGGGAAATTTATAAATGGATTTATGATTTAAGGAATATGCAACAGAGGCGCTATACTTCCATCTTTCATCTTTTAAACCATAGGCTCCATATCCGTCAAAATACCAGGTTCGGTTAAATGCGGGCAATGTCCGTCCCCCAAATTTAAATCGTGAACCTTCCAGTGCGTTAAAGCTAAAAAAGGTACTGGCCGGTCCCATTTCAAACTTACCGAAGGAATGATACCCTGTTATTAAAAAGTTAGTGATTTTAACCATACTCTTAAAACGCGGAACGGTTTGCAGCGTATCCATGTTATAATACACTTTTGATTCGGTAGTACTTAGTGAATCTGCTCTGTTTTCGTCCCAATAGCTTTCCGTTTGCGAGGTGCTATTTGCAGCTATTATTACCGTATCAACATTATAAAAAGAGTCTTCGCGCGGATGGTTAATTACGTAATCTTTAAAGTTCATTGAGCGTTCGCCCACCACTCCTATGCCCTTGTTTTTCAAAAAACCGAAATCCGACAACACATGGCTCGAGCTTAAATAATAATGACATAAACTATCTTGATTATAAGTCAAATTAATAGCTAAACTCCTGACCCAATTCAAGTTGACATCTTTATTCAGGTTCATTTCAACTTTTTTAATAGCATAACGCCCATCGAGGGTAACATATAAATTTCCCTCAAACATCATATTGCCCTTAACTCGGGGAGTAAAACTTAATTCAACAAGATCTCCTTCAACTGTTTTTATAGTGTCGGTTATAAAAAATTTATAAGAATCCTGGGCGTTATCGGCAATCGGACTTAAAAACTGATTGGTAACTATAAAAATGTTGTTCGCATAAATATCAATATCAGCATACATCCTGTTCAGGTAAATACTTACCCCGTTTTGATCAACATATTTACTTATATCTACCTGTTGCTTCGCTTTTATAACCGTTTTGGTCTTTTTTAATTTTTTGCTGTAGAAGTTATCCGAAATCTTCTCTTCCATGTACATTGGATAAATCGTCTTGCCTTTTATCTTCAATGTATCTTTATTTTCGAATAGAAATTTCATAGGAGAAAGCAGTTTTTTATCCAGTACTTTCTGCGGAAGATCGCTCAATGAAAAAACAAGCTTTTCATACTTTTCATACTCAATGCTTTCATAGTTTTTAGGCTGATTGATGGGTTTGTTTTCAATAACCTTTTGAATAAGTGCTACAGCAGGATTGTCCTTGTTTTTGTAAACAAGTTTTTTGCTTGCCCGTACCTCTGCTTCTGACAAGGTTTGGGCATCATTTATCATTTGAACATTGATAGTTTGAGTAATTCCGGGTGTAACTTTCTTAGTGACAGTTTTATAACCTAAAATACTAAACTGAAGCTGAATGGAGCTGGAGGATGTAACGATCGAATAAAATCCGTTTTCATTTGTTGTAACGCCTATTTTGGTGTTTACTAAAGAAATACTAACACCAGCAATTACTTCACCCGATTTTGCATCTGTAACTTTCCCCTTAATGATGGTTGATTGAGCGTAGGTAAAAGTTGTTGTAAAAACAAGAATGCAAAAAATGCTTATAAAATTGAGATTGTACGGTAATGAGCGGCCCCTGAACATTTGCTGGTTTTAATAATCGACCTTACTATAACACAAAAAGGTTATTGAAGTTCTGTTAAACGTTATTTTTTACACAATAAAAAAATGCGTTCAAAACCAACTCTATAATTATCACAAATACACAACTGCAGCTTTAATTTCCTTCTATAAGCATATTATTAGCACATTTCCCAATGATAAGAAGAGCATTTTCAACTTCCGGAGTAAACTGATTACAATAACCAATTCTGATATAGTTTTCATGGCGTTTTTTAGCTGAAAAAATAGAACCCGGTAAAATGGCAATTCCTTGTCTGAGTACGATATCCTGAAGTTCTATGGCATTTACTTTATGAGGAAGTTCTATCCAGATAACATGTCCTCCCTGAGGATCAGTTACTTTTGTCCCTTCCGGGAAATATTTAAAAATAGCTTCCCTGTACTTCCGCATTTGAATATGATAGGCCAAGCGCAAAGCCTTTAAATGATTATCATAGCGGCCATTTTCCAAAAAATGAGCAACGGCTTGTTGCATAAGCGTTGGAGCAGCAATACTGGTCATAAACTTTAACCGCTCTACTTTTTCTTTGAACCGGCCCGGCGCAGTCCAACCTACTCGTAAACCAGGAGCTACAGTTTTAGAAAATGATGAGCATAACAACACCAGTCCATGTTTATCAAACGACTTCGCATTTTTCGGTCTACTTTTCCCAAAGTAGATATCTCCAAGGATATCATCTTCGATCAGCGGAATTTCCCGTTTAGCCAATAACTCTACCAATCGTTTTTTTTCGCTATCAGGCATGCAACTTCCCAACGGATTATTGAAATTCAACGTAAATAAACAAGCGGCAACCTTCGTTTTGATGATTGCTTTTTCAAGCTCGTCAACATCAATCCCCGTATCAGGATTAGTGGTAATTTCCAACACCTTCATCCCGAGGCTTTCGATCGTTTGAAGCACTCCATAGTAAGTAGGCGACTCAATAGCAATGGTGTCGCCTTGCTTTGCCACCGCTCGCAGGCATATATTAATGGCCTCCATGCACCCATTGGTCACAATAATTTCATCCTTAGCAAGACTCCCACCCCAATGCAACGAAAGGCGTGCTATTTGCCGTAGTAAATTTTCATCGCCCGGCGGAAAAGCATATTGAAACGATTTACCCTTATGCTCACGTAAAACAGCTTGAATAGATTTATTGAGTTTTGCTACCGGCAACAATTCAACAGAAGGACCGGCAATTGACAAATCAACCACTGATGCTTTAGCATGAGGTTTGACAAAATCAGATACTAAGCTATCAACCCTTACATTAATGGGCATTTTCCAGGTGGCTGTGGCTGACGGCTCTTGAGAATTTCGTTTAAATGATTTTCGAACGTAGTAGCCCGAACGAGGTCGGGCTTCAATCAAACCCTTCTTTTCTAAAAGGTAATAAGCCTGAAAAACGGTCGACATGCTCACCTTTTGTTCTAAGCTCAAAGAACGTACAGAAGGCATTTTATCACCGGGTTTTAAAACCTCATTATCAATTAAACGTTGAATAGAAAGTGCTATTTTTTCAAACAACGTAACTTTGGTTAAAACGATTTCGTCTTCCATTTTCAAAACTGATATGGTCAAATTTAACAAAACTGAATCTGTTTAGTTGTTATTTTTTTATTCAACTTTGTTTTGAAGATCAGAAAATACTGTGCAGATGAACAACACACATACTAAAGCATACATTGCATTGGCTATAATTTGTGTAACCTGGGGGACCACATTTTTAGCAACAAGGGTCGGCATTCAATCAATTCCGCCTATTTTATTCGGGGCAATGCGCCAAACCCTTGCAGCACTCTTTTTCTTTACTGTGTTTTTTATGCGTGGCGGAGTACTTCCAAAATGGCACGACATGCGCATGCAAGTTGTAGCGGGCTTGCTCATGATTGCTTTTGGCAATGGAGTTGTAGCCTGGGGAATAAAATATGTGAGCAGCGGTTTGGCCACGATCATCTGTTCAATGATGCCTATTTGGGTAATTCTGATCAATTTGGTAAGCAATAGTGGTGAAAAACTCAACTGGAAAATCGGTTTAGGAACCTTGATGGGTTTTACGGGTCTGGCGCTTATTTTCCGTGATCATTTAACTGACCTTCAAAACCGTGATTACCTCTTCGGAATTATAGTGATTGTGTTTGCCAGTATCTCATGGACACTGGGAACAATGATCGCCAAAAAGAACTTTACCGAAAAAGTAAGCCCTTTCCTCTCTTCAGGTATTCAAACACTTTCAGGAGGGATAATGCTTTTCATTTTCAGTCCGTTTGTTGATAGTTATGAACACTTAAAGTTCGACCAGAATGGATTGATGGCCCTTGCATACCTGGTGATTTTAGGTTCGGCCGTTTCATATACTTGTTATAGTTATGCCCTTTCAAAACTGCCTACGTCTGTAGTGGCAATGTACGCCTACATTAATCCGGTTATTGCGGTGATAATGGGCTGGCTAATTCTGGATGAGAAATTAAACGGAGTGATTGGCATTTCGGCAGCTATAATTCTTGGCGGTTTGTATTTAGTAAATCAAGGTTTTAAAACGCAAACTAAAAAAGAAGAGCCTGAGCTCGTGAAACCGAATGTTGCCCAATTGGAGTACGAATAAATTGTAAAAATCCTCAAACTATTAAAATCGAATAATATGGAAACGCTTGCTGTAAACATTGTTGATTTTAATTCAACCCATTATAAAGCTTTTGAAGCGTTAAACAGTGCATGGATTGAGAAATACTTTTATCTGGAAGAGATAGATAAAGAAGTATTGAGTAAACCCGACAAATATATTTTTGATCACGGTGGAGCCATTATCATGGCTGAAGTGGATGGAGTTGCTGTTGGAACTGTCGCATTAAAACGTGTTGACGATGAAACTTTTGAGATGACCAAAATGGCCGTTGACGAAGACTATCGCGGACTGAAAATTGGCTGGTTATTGGGAAAAGCCATTTTGAACAAAGCAAAAGAATTAGGTGCCACGAAAGTGATTCTATATTCAAACCGCATATTGATACCGGCAATAACCATGTACCACAAGCTTGGCTTTGCAGAGGTTGCGTTGGAAGAAAGTGGCTATGTCAGATCAGATATAAAAATGGAAGTAAACTTAAGTTCTAGGTTTGAAATTCAAAGTACAAAGTAATGAGGGTAGATTACTTCTGCCCTTGTACTTTTAAAATTGTACTTTCTTAAATCATCTTTCCTCTTTCCAGTACCAATCGATGTTCAATGCAAGCAGGCATTTCACTTTCGTAGTGTGAAACGTAAATCAGCGTTTTTTCAAAATGCTTACAAATATCGTTTACAATGCTGGTAAAATGACTGGTTTGATAACGGTCCAAACCCTGACAAGGTTCATCCAACAGCAACAATGGAGGATTTTTAACCAATGAACGGATTAAAAGCAACAACCGCTGTTCTCCTAATGAAGCCTTATAAAACGGTTTGTTACTCAAGTGTTTCAAATCCATTATTTCGAGCCAGCTCTTCACTAAGGCTTGTTGAAAATAACTTACCTCAACTGATGAGCCAATTTGATCATTAAATCCTGAGCAAACCGTTTCATAAGCCGTTGTAGGGTCCTGCGAAAACCCACTTAAGGTATAATCATTTGAAGCCACACTTATCGCTTCAACATATGAACTTGTGCGCTGAAAGAAATTATGCATTTCGGGTGATACATAACCTATTTTTCGTTTGATATCCCAAATGCTTTCTCCGCTTCCACGCTTTTTATCAAATAAATAAACTTCGCTTTGGTAGCCCTGTGGGTTATCGGCATAAATTAAACTTAGCAATGTTGATTTACCAGATCCGTTTTCACCTGTTAATGCCCAATGTTCTCCCCTTTTAACCTTCCAGGAAACATCGTCTAAGATCAGTTTATCATCAAAGCCTATGGTTACATTTTCCATTCTTACAGCATTTTCAAAAGAAGAATCATTTGCAGATGAATATTGCCTTATTTCGTCCCAATTGACTTCTTTTCCGATAGTTATTGCACCATAGCCATCTTCTTTCTGAAAATCATGGTAATTGAAAACATGTTTGATTTCACCATTATTCATTGAAAATATGCGGTCGGTACAAGTCGGAATTTCGTCAGATGCAACAACTACCAAGGTTAACTCATAGGTATTTTTTAGGTTGGCGAGTAATAGATGCAAAGCCGATCGGGTTCTAACATCCAAGCCAATAAAAGGCTGATCGAGCACTAATAAGGTTGGTTTTGCCAGCAAAGCCTGTGCAAGCTGTACACGCTTCCCTTCACCATTAGAAAGTTCAATTATCGACTGATCGAGTTTTTCTTCTAACTGAAGGAACTTTATCACCTCGTGCAATTCCATTTCACTAGCATTTGATCGGGCTAAAACTTGCCTAACAGTTGGAAAATTCCCGTGATAATTACGGTCAAAACGTTGCCCGAAATAAGTTCTATTGTGAAATGCAAAGCGAAAATCGTGTTGCTGATGCACAAAAACGCGTCGAATGCCCTCATCATTAATTTGAAGCGAACCGCTTGAAACAGGATAATGCCCTGCAATAACTTTAGCTAAAGATGTTTTTCCGGCACCTGATTTACCGGTAATGGCGATACATTCTCCTTGCTGAATGTTAAAAGTACAAGCCGACAAAATATGTTCTCGTTGCAAAACTAGTTCAACGTTTTCGGCTTCGATAAGAGGTAACCTCATTTTCCTTATCATTTAAATCTGAAGGGTCAAATGTAACAGGTTTGCAAAAACTTGCTAAACAAACTGCTTAACTTACTACGATAATTAACAAGCTCTTTACACAGCCATTGCTTTTTTATTCAGCTTACGATCACTATTTTCGATGCACAAAACCAATCATAATGATCAGTATCAACTCGGTTAAACAATTCTATAACGGCGCTACTCAACTCCATTTCAACGACTGGTTGGTAAATTCGGGCGAACATTGGCTGATGCTTGGTGGTTCAGGAACGGGAAAAACCACCTTACTGCATATCATGAGCGGCTTATTGAAACCCAGTCAGGGTACTGTCAATATTGAAGGAACTGACCTTTATAGTTTGAAAGGTGCCGAACTTGATCATTTCAGAGGAAGAAACATTGGTATTATCTTCCAACAACCTCATTTGATTAAAAACCTTACCGTTTTAAACAATGTAATAGCAGCCCAATATTTTGCAGGTTTAAAAGAAGATAAAAAGAGGGCATTAGAAGTGCTGGATTCATTAGGATTATCATCAAAAACTAAATCTCTTCCTGCTGAGCTTAGCCAGGGACAAATGCAGCGGGTAGCAATAGCGCGGGCTGTTGTCAATCATCCTAAAATTGTAATTGCTGACGAACCTACCTCAAGCCTGGATGACGAAAACACGGATTCGGTGTTGAAACTCCTCGAAGAACAGGCAGAACGTAATGGAGCAACATTGGTAATTGCTACGCATGATGAACGGATAAAGAAACGATTGACGAGACAATACATACTTTAATAATCACCAATTACCATCCGAGAAAGCAAGCGACTCTGTAAGCCTAAGCTCATGAAACGAAAACTCAACAATCTAAAATCATCAATCTAAAATCAATAGATGAATCTTTTAAAACTTAGCTGGTATAATCTTAAAGCCAATATATTATCAACACTGCTAAATGTGTTGTTGCTTTCGTTTGGGATAGGAATTATTGCCCTGTTAATGCTGGCTTCTGACCAGGTTGGTAAAAAACTGGAGAGTAATGCCAAAGGCGTTGATGCTGTTGTTGGCGCTAAAGGCAGCCCGCTTCAACTAATCCTTTCGAGCATTTACCAGATCGATAACCCTACTGGAAACATTAAATTATCTGATGCCCAAATGATCATGCGCAACCAGGCAGTAAAACTTGCTGTTCCATTGGGCCTGGGTGATAGTTATGAGCAATTCCGAATTGTAGGAACCAATGCCAAGTATGCCGAACTTTATGAACTGACTTTAGCTCAGGGGAAAACATTCGATTCGCTTTTTGAAGTGAATATTGGAGCGAATGTGGCAAAAGTAAAGAACTTGAAGATTGGCGATACCTTCAATGGCTCACATGGTTTAAGTGAAGGAGGAGAAGAACACCATGAACATAAGTATAAAGTAACCGGAATTTTCAATCCTTCGGGTTCAATTGCCGACAACCTGGTTTTAACCTCTATGCCGAGTATTTGGGCCATGCATTCGGAAAGTACAGCTCATGAGGCGCCTCATAAGCACCAACAGGGCGAGGTTGAAACAACGGGACCCAATGCTGGTTTCGAAGAATCTAAATTAGTACACGACCAGTTTCATGGCGAGGCACCACTTGAGGAAACAACAACTCCAGTTCCAGCACCAATAGAAAATCAAAATGAGCCTGAAATAACTTCCATCTTGATCAAATATCGCTCTCCGGTAAGCGTGGTTACCTTTCCGCGTTTTGTAAATACACAAACTAATATGCAGGCAGCTTCACCAGCACAGGAAAGCGCACGTCTTTTTTCATTGATCGGTGTGGGAGTGAAAGCAATGCAATGGTTTGCGGGGCTGATCATTATAATATCCATTTTCAGCGTATTTATCAGTTTGTATAATTCGTTAAAAGAGCGCAAATACGATCTGGCAATCATTCGTACGATGGGAGCCCCTCGAAGTAAAGTATTTTTGCTGATCATTACTGAGGGACTACTTTTAGCAGTTATTGCCACATTTATCGGTTTAATATGGTCGCATGGAGCACTTGAGTTTATCGGGCATAACCAAGACACTGAACAAACCAAATTAACTGGATTAACGTTCTTAAAAGATGAATGGAAACTTATTTTCGGTGGATTGATTATTGGACTAATCGCTTCGGTAATTCCCGCGATTCAAGCATATAAAGCTGATATATCGAGAACCTTAGCAGAAAATTAGTTTATAGACCATGGTCGATAGTCAATAAAAAACTAAACCGGCCAAAACTATGGTCTATGGGCCATGGACTATTGACCATCGACCCAAAAAATTAAGAAAACATGATCAAAAAAAACATATTCAAACTTATACTCGTAGTAGCACTAATAGCTACAACCAATATTACCAAAGCCCAGCAGTCGGAAAAACCACCTGAACACGTAGCCATAAAATCAGTGAGTTGGGACATTATTAACGATTTGAGCTATAAGATGGACAAGGCTGGCGATTATACACCTGTTTTCAGCGACCGGCTTAAAGGTATTAACGGAAAAACTATCGACCTGAAAGGTTATATCGTTCCGTTTAAAATGGGAGCCAAACATAAAAACTTTGCCATTTCGGTTTTACCCATCAGTCAGTGTTACTTTTGCGGTCAGGGAAATATTCCACCAATGGTCGAGGTGGTAATGAAAGAACCCATTCCATATACAGATAAGATCATTACTGTAAAGGGAAAAGTAAAGTTGAATCCATCTGATTCGAACCACATGGAAATTCTTTTGGAAGAGGCAGAGCAGGTTGATTAGGTTTTTAGTGATGAAAATTATAGAACATTTAAAACAGAATTGGAATGGGATTTTCTATCTCATTGGAATACTTGTTTTGATACTACTTTTCTCACAAGTAAGGTTTTCGGATAATAAAAAACTGGAAAAGACGCAAGAAGAACCTATTGCAGGCATTCCGGTCCCAACCGATACCACCATTCCACCCTCACATGAGCTTCATGAAAAAATGATCACTTCGGAGGTTTGGAGTAAACTGGCAAACTTGTCCTACAGAAAAGAAATTATCGATAATGAACAATGGACAATCCCTGTTTTTCCTACTGAAATAAAGGCCTTAGAGGGTGAAACAATAACCTTAAAAGGGTATTTAATTCCATTGGAAAAAGGGCTGCAACACCAGTTATTCATGTTATCAGTTTTACCAATTGATCAGTGTTATTTCTGCGGAAAAACCAAAGGAGTGCCTGAAATGGTGGAAGTGAATATGAATAAGCCGATTGACTATACCAAACAACCTATTAGTGTTAAAGGTATACTCCAATTAAACGAACGAGATGAAGAGCATTTCGCATTTATGCTTATGGGAGCTGAATTAGTTAGGCCTTAATTATGATAATGAATAGAATTCCCACATGAAGAAATTATTACTTATATCAACTCTATTATTCACCGCAACTTTATTAAAAGCACAGCACGTAGCCGATATGATAAAGTCGCCAGTGTGGGATATCATCGGCACTTTAAAAATTAATAAGGTAAATGCTGATAAGCAAACAGCCGTTTTTTCACCGCAATTAAAGGCCATGGAGAATAAACAGGTAACCTTACAGGGTTATATGATTCCGATTGAAGAAGGAATAAAGCATAAGCGTTTTCTGCTTTCTACCCTACCGGTTAATCAGTGTTATTACTGCGGAAAGAATGGAGTACCAATTATGATCGAGATTGAAATGGCCGCTCCCATTGATTTTAGCTATAAACCCGTTGAAATTTCAGGGATTTTTAAGTTCCACTATGGCAATGCAGCTGATAATGTTCCTATTTGGTTAATTAATGCAACCTTAGAAGACTAACTTACCACTTCACCTGCGGTGGGTTTTTCGAGGTGATCATAATTCCGATAATTTTTGTAGGAAGCGGCAATCGGTCGAGATTCATTTTACGATACCAGCGCTTAGGAATTCCTGAAGTATCCATTACAAAGTCAATGCCTTCGGGGTTTCTAACGATCAGATTTTCTTCTTCCCAACGAGATTCTAGATACCCGTAAGCCAACACCAAATCATCCAGCATCATTCCCACCGAAATATCACGGTCGGTTTTAAAATAAGGGTGCTTTGCAATTATTTGACGAATAGTACAAATAGAATCACCATCACATTCAGGAGTGATAAATAAGTATTGACTCGTTTTATCCGTTGCAGTTACTTGGTACTGTTCGTATTTATTTTTTTGATCGTAGATATATACCTTATAAACACGATCCTTAGGAAATATCTTTTTAATGGTATCAACCGACATTCCAATCTTTAAAACCCCTACAGAGTTTATTTTGATAAGGCTTGGTGATACCTTTACAACTACTGGTTTTGTTTTGGCATCGGCTGTGGCTTTTTTAGGATCAGTGGGCTTAGCCTTTGGATCTGTTTTTTTTGCGTTCGCGCCTTTTTTAGCAGCAGTAGTTGAAGTTACTTTAATTGATGTGGTTGACTTACCAGCCGAATCTACAGCAGTTGAAGATAAGTTAGTAGCGTTCAATGAATCTGCAACCATTGCCTTTGCCTTTTTAACCGAATCGGTCTTTGAGGTGGTTTTCTTTACTGATGTTTTAACAGTTGAAGAAACCGGAGTTTTGGTTGAAGATTTAGGCTTCTGTTGAGCCATTACAATAGCAGGGCCCATCAAAACAAATGCAATGAACGTAAATAAAATTAAGTATATCCCTTTCACTTTCATTTCAACACGCTTTTCAAACATCATTCTCAAAATTCCTGAACTTAATACGATTATTTTACCCGGGTCCAGATGTCTGTTCTTCCTATAAGTGACACACCAATAAAACCACGAACATTCAAATTGTTTTTATCTTTTAACGTCATTTTGCATGAGTACGTTTTTCCGCTCTTTGGGTCATAAATAGTTCCATCTTCCCACACTGTATCATCCGCATCATATTTAAAACCTTTCAAAATTTCCAATCCATTAATCTGTCGGCTGCGCAAAGATGCTTCAGGATTTTTATCATCTAATTTATCCTGACCATTCTCTTTTTTTGGGTTTTTCAACCAGATAATTTTGCCGAAATATTCATTTTTATTCTTAAAAATCTGAACATGAGCATCTTTATCCTTATTCAACCAAACACCAACAATTGCGTCTGAGCCACTTTGGGCAAACCCTGTAACAGTTATAAAGCAAACTGTAAAAATAAGAGCGATAATTTTCTTCATAATAACGTTAAAAAATGAATAAGTTTTGCAAAACTAAAATAAAACACGACTGTTGTGTAATTTTGAAGCTAAAACGTATAACAATATGGAGACCTTAATGATAGTTTTAACCCTACTTATGGGCGCTTGCAATTCAAAAGTAGTTAGTAATGATGCAAATATGCAACCCAAAACCAGTATTTACGATTTGAAATTCACCGCTATTGATGGACAGGTGATCGACTTTAAACAATATAAAGGTAAGAAGCTTTTAATTGTAAATACCGCTTCTGAATGCGGTTATACCCCTCAATATAGCGACTTGGAAAAACTAAACGAAGAATATGGTAACAAAATTGTCGTTTTAGGCTTTCCTGCTAACAATTTTGGTGGACAAGAACCAGGTAGCAATACTGAAATCAAAGGATTTTGTCAAAAGAACTACGGTGTAACCTTTCAGCTGTTCGAAAAATCATCGGTAAAGGGAGATGATAAAAACGTTATCTATCAGTGGCTAACTGATAAGAATAAAAATGGTTGGAACGATCAGGAACCTACATGGAATTTCTGCAAATACCTGATCAATGAAAAAGGAGAATTGGTAAAATTCTTCCCTTCTAAAGTTAAACCTACTGATTCTGAAATCATTTCGATGTTATAATTCGCATCGTTTATCCTACACAAACAAAAGCCTTTTGCAATGATGTAAAAGGCTTTTTTATTTTTTATCAAACTGAAAAACATCGTTTTGACATTGTATTCATCACTTTTTCCTTCATTACGTTTATAAAGAAGTAATTAACTTTACTTTCTCACTACCTCTAATTCTAAAACATATGCAAAAAAGTTTATTAATTATCGCGTTTATCTCGTCTTCTATCTATGCAAATGCTCAATCAGGTATTAAAACAATTACCGGCTTCAGTCACCCCGAAAGTGTTTGCCAACATGGATCTACCATTTATGTTTCAAATGTTGGAGAAAAGCTTGAACCGGATCAAAAAGACAATGACGGCTTTATCAGTAAAGTAAACCTAAAGACAGGAAAAATTGAGGAGTTAAAGTTCATCACAGGATTAAATGCCCCCAAAGGCTTGGCTATTGCAGATAATGTACTTTATGTTACCGATATCGATCGGGTGCTCGGCTTCAACCTTAAATCAAAGGAAAAAGTTTTTGAACTGACAATTTCAGAGTCTGTTTTTATCAATGATATTGAGGCTGCTAAAGGCATATTATACGCATTAGCAACTGACAATGGAAAAATATTTGAAATCGACATTCAAAATAAAACCTACAAAACCATTGCATTTGCAACTGTACCCGGAGCAAATGGTTTAAGTTATAGTGCTAAAGCAAACAAATTGTACTGTGCCGGATTTAGCAGCGATGGACAAAAACCTAACGGTAATGTTTATGAGATTAATCTAACCAATAAAACCATGAAAAAGCTTTCTGATTATGAAGGATTTTTAGACGGAACAGCATTAAAAGCCGGCAAACTTTACATTTCGGATTGGAAAGCCTTTGAAAAGAAAGGTGTTCTAACCGAAGTAGACTTAAACAGCAACGAATCTCACGCTATTAAACTACATGACCTGATTAGCGGCCCTGCCGATTTTATCATTAGCAATGATGGAAACTTTTTCATTATACCGGAAATGATAGCAGGAAACATACTAATCGAAGAAATTAAATAATTGTTATTGCACATAAAAAAAGCGCCGGTTTCTGACCGGCGCTTTTCATTAATATTTCATGAAGTAAATTATTACAGTTCTTTTCTAAGCCTTGCTACCGGAATATTCATTTGCTCGCGATACTTTGCAACCGTTCTACGGGCAATATTATAGCCTTTATCTTTTAAAATCTCAGCAAGTTTTTCGTCAGCCAGAGGTCTTCTTTTATCTTCGTTCCCTATGCAATCTTCTAAAATTTTCTTCACCTCCCTGTTCGAAACCTCTTCGCCACTTTCAGTTTGTATTGCTTCAGAGAAGAATGATTTTAACAAGAACGTACCAAATTCTGTTTGAACATATTTGCTATTGGCAACGCGCGAAACGGTTGAAATATCCATTCCAATCTGATCAGCGATATCTTTTAAGATCATTGGCTTAAGCTTACGCTCATCCCCCTCTAAAAAATAATCGTACTGATAGTGCATTATGGCATTCATCGTTTTAATAAGCGTTTGCTGACGTTGCTTTATGGCGTCAATAAACCATTTCGCCGAATCGAGTTTTTGCTTAACAAACTGAACAGCTTCTTTTAGTTTTTTGTCTTTGCTTGTTTGCTTATCATAGGTTTGAAACATCTCCTTATAATCACGACTTACCCGTAATTCAGGAGCATTTCGAGAATTCAGGGTCAAGATTAACACTCCATCGTTGTTAGCAATATGAAAATCGGGAATGACCTGCATTTGCTTGATATTGGAATCTGCACTCGAATCACCCGGTTTTGGATTTAATTTCAGAATTTCATTAACGGCTGCTTTTAATTCATCTGAAGATATTCCCAACGAACGCTCAAGCTTATCGTAATGTTTTTTAGTGAATTCGTCGAGGTAATTTTCAACAATTTCTATGGCAAGGTGAACCACACGATTATCCTGATCTTTTTTACGCAATTGTATCAATAAACACTCCTGAAGATCCCTTGCCCCAATTCCTGGTGGATCAAAGCTTTGAATAATCTTCATCATGTCTTCCACTTCCTCTTCAGTTGCATCAACATTTTGTGAGAATGCAAGATCATCAATCAATGATAAAACTGGGCGACGCAAATAACCGTCATCATCCAAACTACCAATAATTTGTTGGGCTATTAAAAAATGACGATCATCTAAATCAACCATATTCAGCTGAAATTGCAACATTTCGAAAAACGAACGTGACTCGGCATATGGCAATTCTTTTTTGTCATCATCATCATCAGAGTCGTATGCTAATGAAGTAGCATAGTCTTTTTCATCATCTTGCTGTAGATAGTCTTCTATACTGAATTCTTCCGACAGGTCACTTTCACTCTCTTTGAAGTCTTCCTTATCATCGTTATCAAAATCATACTCATCCTTTTCTTCGTTATGGGCCATCAGACTTATGTCTTCTAAAGCAGGATTCTCTTCTAACTCTTCCTTAATACGTGCATCCAACATTACAGTAGGTATCTGTAACAACTTAATAAACTGAAGTTGCTGAGGAGATAACTTTTGTAATAGTTTTTGCTGCAGGTTCTGTTTTAGCATAGTTTCGGCATTGGCATTGACAAATGTAAACTGAAAAACGGAATTTTAATACGATTTCCTTATTCTATCCCGATTAAAATATAATACAATTCGTTGATTTAACAAAAAACGAGACAATTAGGTTCTGAATTGTGTTTTAGGTATATAAATTTCTGCCCAGTAGGCTTTGATAAAAATCACTATAAATTAATTATCAGACATTTAAACACAATAAAATTACTTCATTATATATATACTTAATCAATTATTAAGGTAGATAAATAGTATTATATTCTAAACACTTTTAGTTGTATTTAAATCATTATAGTTAAGTATTTGTTTTTGCCTTTTAAAACAGATAAATTGAATTAGCAAACAAACATATTAACTACAGCTATGGGTTTTATAAAAGAATTTAAAGAGTTTGCCATGAAAGGCAATGTAATTGACTTAGCAGTCGGTGTTGTTATAGGTGGTGCATTTGGAAAAATTGTTACTTCATTGGTTGATGATATCATCATGCCTCCAATTGGTTACCTGCTCAAAGGAATTGATTTTAAAGACTTGAAATTACATTTAAAAGAGGCAGTGGTTGATGCTTCCGGAAAGGTCACTTCTCCTGAAGTAGCTATAAATATCGGCAACTTTATTCAAGTGCTAATTCAATTCATCATTATTGCCTTTGCCATATTTTTAGCTGTAAAAGCTATTAACTCTATGCGTAAAAAGGAAGAAGAGGCTCCGGCTCCGGCTTCCCCTCCACCAACAGAAGCATTGCTTGCCGAAATACGAGACTTACTAAAAAACAGATCATAAATGTAAAGCTGGCTTCAAAGCCGGCTTTCTTTTTAATATATTCCTTACAGAACCTCTGAGCACTTCATCGCTTATATTTTTACATTGGCCCCAGTCAGCTCAATAATTATTTTCTTTTATTTTTGCCGGCATGCGAAAACCGGTTATTCTCTTAACTATAGTTTTACTTACCTGCTTTAAAGCATTTTCACAAGAAACTGATTCAATACCTGCATGGAAGATCGACGGTACCAATACCTTTCTTTTTAGCCAGGCTGGTTTTAATAATTGGGCAGCAGGTGGGCAAAATTCATTAACCTTTATCGCTGGCTTTAAGTTAACAGCTAACAGGGTAACTCCAAAAAATAATTGGGAAACCATTTTTGATTCGGCTTTCGGGACGCAACGCCTCGAGAGTAAAGAATATCGAAAAACAGAGGACCGATTTGAACTCAACTCGAAGTTTGGTATAAAAGCATCTGATAAGCTTTATACAACGTTTTTAGTTTCGTTACGTAGTCAGTTTATTGTAGGCTTTAAATACGCCGATAATAGTGCGCCCACCAAAGTTTCTGATTTCTTATCACCGGGTTATTTAACAGCCTCTGTCGGTTTAGATTATAAACCTTACCCAGGACTTTCATTATTCATCTCTCCAGTTGCTTCGCGAAGTACGATCGTTTTAGATCAGGATCTCGCCAATCAAGGTGCTTATGGTGTTACAAAAGCGGTGGTTGACGACCAAGGAAATATAATCAGAAAAGGAAGCAATTATCTTCAGCAGGTTGGTTTAAGTTCGAGTTTCAGATATGCTGGTAAACTTTTCGAAAATGTAAACCTCAACACAAAGCTCGATTTGTTCAGCACCTACGAAAACCTGAACTCAATTGATGCTTATTGGGAAGCACTTTTCGATTGTAAAATCAACCGTTTTTTAACAGCTACCCTTTCAACCGGTTTAATTTATGACCAAAAAGTTCTGATCACAAAGATTGAAGACGTGAATGGAGTACCAACGCCGGTAAGTCGTCCACGCGTTCAATTTAAAGAAATCATTAGCCTGGGCTTTAAAATCACTTACTAAAAATTTGATTGTGGACTATCGCTGCTAAAAAGATCTTTTCACCTTTGGATCGGTAATAATTACATAGTCAGCTAAATTTAGGAATTTAGAAAAATCAGGATTCTCAAAAGAATTGTCAGAAAAACAACTAATCGTCATCACCTTTAAGCCTGCTTTTTTCAAGCGATAACAAGTTCCTAAATATTCATCACTATGAAAACGTCCATTCAATTGAAATACTTTATATCCCTTATTTTTATTGATAAACGTTACTATTGCTTCAGCCATTGAGGCATCCCACAAATTTTGAGATTGATAGATTTGCATACCCGGCATTGAATGTCCACCCATTGTTTCTAAAAATTTGTTATAATAAGCTCCCTCAAGCGTATCAATTGGTAAGGAAGGAAGCCATTTCCGGGCATCTTCACTCAAATCATTAAGTGAAGCCATACCCAGACGCGCTACCCTATTTACATAACGTGCAGGCGCATTTGCAGCAATTACTGCTAGTTTTTTCTCTCTGGCATATTCAATCAGAGGTTTATAATCATTATAATTTTTCCAGCACCTGGCTTCATTGATAAAATTCTTCTCTTTAATTAAGCTCTTGAGGTATTCATCTAATACTAGTTGAACATCTCGCTCAAACATTTCCATTGACAAGGCCAATTGCTGACCAAACGCCAAATTCAGTTCTTTAAAAATACTCAGCTCCAAAAAATGACCAACTGAATCGTTATGTTCTTCACCAAACTGAATTACCTGAAAGCCTTTAGCCTCCTTAATCAACTGATTTAAATTAACCTGTTTCCGCTCTTTAACTGAAAATATTTTATACTGATTTTCAAGCATCTGTGCATTCATATGAATAACATTCAACTGCATACAAAAACAAACAATGGCTGTTTTAATTAACAACGGTAAGCGATTTTTTACGAACATTTTATTTCTTATTAACGATTATATCGCAACAAAATACTCATATTTTTAAAAGGTAAGTCCCGCTCACCGATTAAATAGAAGTAAGAAAGTCTTACTTTTGTGCCATAAAGGAATTCTAAAATTCTTTTTGTTTTGATAAAAAACAACCCTATATTTGCAGCCCTGTAAAAGTGATTAATAAAACAGCAAAGAATATAACGAGATGAAAAGAACATACCAACCATCGAGACGTAAAAGAAGCAACAAACATGGCTTCCGCGAGAGAATGGCGAGTGCTAACGGCCGTCGCGTACTAGCTTCTCGTCGTGCAAAAGGCAGAAAAAAACTTACTGTATCTGACGAAAAAAGACATAAAGCTTAATTGATATTGGCCTGATGGCTAAATTGAGGCCGGTAAGTAAAATTGGATTCGCCATTTTAGTCCACTAAAAACCCGGTTTCAGTATATCAATGAATACTTTTAAAAAAGAAGAACGATTATGTAGTAAACTACTCATCAATGAGTTACTACAAAATGGTTCTTCTTTCCTTTTATACCCCTTCCGCATAGTCTGGCTACCTGTTCAGGTAAACGCACAAAACTCCCCAGCACAAATTTTAATCAGCGTATCAAAAAAACGCTTTAAAAGAGCCAATAAACGCAATCGTATTAAAAGATTGATCAAAGAGGCATATCGCTTAAACAAACAACAATTACTTTATTCCACTCTTTCTCAAAACAATCTTTGTATTGTATTTATGTGTAGTTATATTGGAAACGACATTTTTACATTCGAAGAGTTAGAAAAAAAACTTAAATTAATGCTAATTCGTTTAAGTAAAGAGACAGGTAAAAGTTTACAGGGCGATTAATGCTAAACCGTATTTTCAATTATATCTTTATTGCTTTAATTAGGGTTTATCAATACGCTATTTCGCCCCTTTTGGGTCAGAACTGCAGATTCACCCCTACTTGCTCGCAATACGGGGTTGAAGCCATTAAAAAGCATGGTCCATGGAAAGGCGGTTGGTTAACAATTAAACGTATTGGACGTTGTCATCCATGGGGAGGACATGGACATGATCCTGTTCCTTAATAGTAAATTAATTTAAGTATAGTTATTCACAGGAATAATTTTTGAGACTAGGTGCAAGATTGATCTTTATTATGTTAAAACGGTACAAAAAAACGCTCTTGATCTTAGCCATAACAGTCGGCTCTCTCGGCACTATGGCTTTTGTTGATGACTTCTTCGAAATTTCGAAGAACCTCGACATCTTTTCGGCACTTTATCGTGAGGTAAACACCAATTACGTTGATGAAGTTGAACCCGCAAAACTTATGCGAACGGGTATCGACGCTATGCTAAAATCTCTCGACCCTTACACCAACTTCTATTCTGAATCAGAAATTGAGGATGTAAAATTTATGACCACGGGTCAATACGGAGGCATAGGAGCGACTATAATGCAGCGTAAAGGCGAAATAATTATAAATGAACCCTATGAAGGTTCGCCAGCTCAATCTGCCGGATTAAGAGCCGGAGACATTATTCTCTCAATTGATGGCCGTTCTGTAAAAGGAAAGACCAGCAGCGATATCACCACTTTTTTAAAAGGTCAACCGAACACCACCGTAACATTATCGTTAATACGCCCCGGAGAAAAGACTGAGTTTCAAAAAGTATTGACCCGTCAGGAAATCAAAATCAAAAATGTTCCTTATTACAATATGGTAAGTGACAATATTGGCTACATAAAACTTACCGGTTTCACACAAAATGCGGGTAACGAGGTAAAAGAAGCGCTTAGTGAATTAAAGAAAAATCCTGGTCTTAAAGCGGTGATTCTTGATGTTAGAAGCAACCCTGGAGGCTTATTAAACGAAGCGGTGAATGTGACCAATGTATTTATTGACAGAGGTCAGTTAATTGTAACCACAAAGGGAAAAGTTGCGGACAATAATCGCTCTTATAAAACCATTAATGCCCCAATTGATCTGGCAATTCCAGTGGCAGTATTAACCAACAGTCAATCGGCTTCTGCTTCAGAAATTGTTTCAGGGGCAATTCAGGATTTAGACCGGGGGGTGATTGTAGGCCAACGAACATTCGGTAAAGGATTGGTTCAAAACACACGTCCTTTAGCATTTAATACCCAAATGAAAATTACTGTTGCTAAATACTACATTCCTAGTGGTCGCTGTATTCAGGCTTTAGACTATGCTCACCGCAACCCTGATGGCAGTGTAGGTAAAATTCCTGATTCATTAATTCGTGAATTCAAAACGGTAAACGGACGCAAGGTTTTAGATGGAGGAGGTGTTATCCCCGACTTTACTACAGATCAAAGTTCATTGAGTAGCATTGCTCAAAGTTTAATCAGCAAAGGCCTTATTTTCGATTACGCAACTGCATATCGCAATAAGCATGTTTCAATTAATGCAGCAAAGGACTTTAAATTATCAGATGCTGATTACGCAGACTTTGAGAAATACCTGACCGACAAAGATTACGACTATGTCACAGCCAGTGAAAAAACGCTGGAAGATTACAAAAATGCTGCTATTAAGGAAAAATACTTTGATGCCATTAAACCTGATTATGAAAAGCTTAAAAGTTCGTTAAAACACGACAAGTTATCAGATTTAGCAAAGTTTAAAGATGAAATTATAACCTTGTTGGAAAATGAAATATCTGCACGGTATTACTATCAGAAAGGTAAAATTGAGTCAGCATTAAAACGTGATAAAGATGTAAAAAAAGCGATTGAAGTACTAAATAATACAAATCAGTATAACACCACCCTGGCAATTAAAAACTAAAAAAATTAAAATGCTATTTTTGAAGGCGAAAGCAGTGCAGCTTTCGCTTTTTTTTTGATTCATGGCCCTTATTTTAAGTATAGAAACCGCTACCGCTTGTTGTTCAGTAGCACTATCAAACAATGAACAGGTAATTGCTTTCAAGGAAGAAACCAGTCCGAATATTCATGCAAGTTCCTTAACCGTATTTATTGAAGAAATATTACAGGCTTCCGGACTTTCAGTGGCTGACCTTGATGCAATTGCTGTAAGTATGGGCCCTGGCTCTTATACCGGCTTACGAATTGGAGTTTCGACGGCCAAAGGATTATGTTACTCATTAAATAAACCACTTATTGCTATTAATACGCTAAAAGCAATGGCCAATGGATATTTATTAAATAATGATACTTCAAATGGAGTTTTATTGTGTCCAATGATTGATGCGCGCAGAATGGAAGTTTTTACCACTATTTATAACCAACAATTAAACGAAGTGGAAGCTACTAATGCTGCAATTATAAATGAAACATCTTTTACAGAATTACTAGGTGAGCAAAAGATCGTATTCTTTGGTAATGGGGCTGAAAAATGCAAATCGATGTTAACCTCTGAAAATGCACTCTTTGATACCGGAGCTTATAACTCGGCCAGGTTCGTGGCGCCATTGGCCTATGTAAAATACCTTCAAAACAGTTTCGAGGATGTAGCATATTTCGAACCTTTTTACCTCAAAGATTTTGTAAGTACTCAGCCTAAAAAAAATTAAGAATTACTCTCCAAAATCTTTAGTTCGCTGCACTCGCCTACGGGCAGTACGGCTTTTCTTTTTGTCATCCATTGGAATATAGGTGGCTGTTTCGGCATAATAGCATTTGCCAAATTTAAATACCAAGCCAAAATTCACATTTCCGGTTGTTCGTGAATCATAATAGTATTGAGTATGCTGGTTTGAAGCTTTTGCAAGCTTAATTGTCCCAAGTAAGTTGTCGGAACCTATAATAAAATCACAAACCCTTGATTTTATCATTACATGCGTTCCCACCTGGAAAGCATTATTCGTATTATACTGTGCTTGTAGTAAAAAATGGTAATTTTCGTAAAAGAAATCATTTATAATAGCCAAATCCGATTGCCAATTATACAGAGGCATCGACACAAAAAAAGAAGATCGCAAATATGGCAGAAGCAATCCGCTAACACCCCCTTCTAAACGGGCTGGAAGCGAAGTGCGAAAGTGCTTTTGTGTAATGGTGGTATCGTTGAACTTCAACAGATTTTTCACACTATCAATAGAATAATCGCTTAGCAGAATTCCATTTATATACCGTCTTCCATCGTAAATCTTCTCCCTATTAATGTCTTCCCAATTAATAAACCCAGCGTCTTTTACGTATAGTGAAGCTTGCCATTCTTCATTAAACTGCGCATTAACACCGGCAGAAAATGTAAAACCCGGATTTTTAAAATTGGGTAAAAAATGGCCAGCGGTAACTGAATCTGTTTTGCCCAGCAATCTGGAGGTACCTGTTAGACTTAGATACAGTTCATTTTCTTCTGGGGTACTCAAACTCTGCTGAATATCCATTTGGGTATTGGTAAACTTTATATCGGCATAGTTAATACCACTTACATAACCTAGTTTAATTCCAGCAGTGAGAAGCTCGTTAATACTTCTGCTATAACCAAAAGCAATTTGTGTATAAGCAGCGCCATAGCTATTGGTAATAAATTGGTTTGGGTAACTTCCAGGCTCCAAATTATTACTGTTAAATGCAGAAACAGCTTCATTTTTTCCATTTGCTGTTCCGTAAGCTTTCGAAGAAACATCGACCAATAACTCTGAATGTGTGCGATAATCAAGTAGAATTTTAGCAGCAATCCAATTGATTGAAGCGGTTCCTATGCCATAATTTACTTTTTGAGAATTAGGTAAAGGAGGAATATGATAAAGAGTTTTGCTATTATTTAAAGCATGATTACGTAACAGAGTATCAGCATCACCAAAAACACGTGCATCAGCTGTAAAAGATGGGATAAAGCAATTAAACTGTACCAGGTTACAATCACTTTTAAGTATCCCGATTGACGGATTCTCAAGGGCCTCAAATAAGGTTCCTGAACCAAAAACGGCAATTCGCTGCGCTTGAACCGCGCTTGTTAGAAACAACAGAATTATTACGAGCGTAAGTTTTTGTTTCATATAATTATAAAACAGGTAAATGGATGCTTGTTAGTTTATTCATTTTTATACTTTGTCCCATTTAGATTGTTTCATTAAAAAACGAAAAAATAAACAATAGTTATATAATTCTATTGATGATAATTTTAATTGATTTACTGCTTTTTAAAAATAATAACCTTATGATTATCAGCGCCAACTATAACAGAAAAATCACCATATAATTTTGAATTGTATTTAGCAAAGGCGGTACTTCCCTCGACAGGAAATCCCGAACTCAACTCACCCTTCTCTTTGAGCTCAATAAGCTGGTGTGCTTCGGGCTGATTTAAGCCAATGGTGCATTTACCATCCGGACTCTTAAAGAACTGGACCTCCGTAGAAGCCTTTCCTTCGGGTTCATAATCATAGATTAGTGATCCATCTGTAGCGTAAACAAACAGGTGATTTTTATCAAAAAAGACATATTCTGGCTGCTCATTACCAGCAATGTTCTTTAAAGCAAAAAATTGCTCCCCAGACCAGCTTCCCATAGTTTTAGAGCGAACACGACCATCAAAAAATATAGTAACAATATTTCCGGATGCATCAGAGCTCACAAATTTGGAATTGGAGGCCTTCGTATTTATTACCGGATAAAACTCATTTCTTACACTATTGGGAAGCTTTCCACTCGATAGTAGTTTTCCTTTCCGATCAAAGAAACTAAACTTGTTATCCGTAGAAACAGTAAACAAAAAAGTAATTCCCGCCATTTTTACCATCTGAAAACTTTTGTCAAAGCTTCCTACGTTTCTTTTTGGATTCCAACCGGCAACGGCCTTTCCCTTTAAATCAAAAGCAAATACGGACCTATCACTTAAGGGTACGAAAAACCGATAATCATGGTTGCCATCATAATCAAAAACAGAAACAGGGGCTGTTATTTTCTTCCTAAAAACTATTGGAAAGCCAGAAAGTGGCATGGCATTTTCATCGCATACATACAATTTTGAATAAGTATTAAAGATCAAAATCGGTTTACCATTAGGTTGTATAACCTGAATATTACCCAAGACAGGGTTATCCAGTTTAAATTTCCAAAATAATTTACCTGATTCATTTACAAAATATACTTGGTTTCGTTTATCCAATAAAACAAACGCATTGTCACCTGCTTCTGATTTTACCAAAATCGGTTGCTTCGCAAGATCCCCTTCTAAACTTATTGTGGTAGCAGCTGTATATTTAGTTGAATCTTTTACTGTTTTTTCTGTTTGCGGTAAATACAGAAGGGTCATATTACTAAAGAACTGCCCTCCACTTGAATTAAGTTGAAACGTTAAGCCATAATAATTTGAAACCCCTTTATTGGAATTAAGGAATTCTGAAAATTCATTTTTCACTCCTTTAGTTAACATGTTCCGACTATTAGCCACATTTAAATAAACATATACGTTTGACTGCGAATTAATATATTTTGCAAATGACCGATAACGTTCATTGTCTTCCAATGGTTTCAGTTGAAGGTATTCATCAATGAATTTTTGCAATAAACTTTCAGAGGTAGCTGCAATCAAATAATCATTAACAATAGCCATATACGGTCTTCTGATTTCTTTATAAACACTTCCCAAAGCATTGCTTAAGATATCCGGATGATCACAATAATAGATTGCAAAACCTCTGTAGTTAAGACTCTGACTTCTTCCCCTGCTATTAACTATAAGCCCACCTAAATAAGCAGCAGCTTTAGCTGTATCACTCAAAGCAACAACTGCCATTTGACTATCTGCAACATTGATTCCTTCATTGTTATACATAACCAGTGCAAACTCGTTCCCCATAAAAGCAGCCCAATCATTTTCAAAATCTGCCCGATACACTTTATTGAAATTGCTTATCCATTTCTCATAGGTTGAGATCTGCTTATTCTGCCCCAGATAAACTTTTTGATCTTTCTTGAACTGGGCATAATTTTCAATTCCAAAATCAACCAAAACCGCAGTATTTTCTGAAATAATTAAGGGGATTTTAATTGTTTGTGGCTTCTGATTTAAAAACATCGCCAGGTAATTTGAGGTAGATAGACCAGCCTCCGTAATGCCATTGAACATCAGGGCGTCACTTTTATAATTTAAGTTCAAATTACTTGATTGAGCAATTTGCGATAGGAATCTGAATTCTCCCTTTCTATTCTTCTCAAGAAATGCATCGACCCAAATACTCAACTGCTCGTAATTTATATAAACACTTGCCTGAACTGCCTTGGCTTTATTACTTTCAACTTTTATCAATGAACCCAAAGCATTTCCTTGGCTGTTCACCTGCAGATCAAGACTTTGCTCTATCAATTTCTTATCAAAACTCCCGATAAACAGACCCTTATAATGACAAAAAAAGAAGGACTCTTTATTGATTGTTTGTGTAGCAAATACATTAACTCCAAAGATCTCGCTAGCGTTATACTTAGCCCTATTCTCTTCATCTGATAAATGCTCAAAAAAACTATCCAATAATTCATCTTTTACAGGAATCACAAACAACATTTCAACATTATCGTTTAACCCTATGTGTGATGAGATTAAAATACGCTGATTTTCCAATGTCTTGTAGAGATCAGCATGTTGCAGAAACGACTTATTTAGATCATTTAATTTTGCCAGTTGAGTTGGAGTAAACAGATCTTCGAGGAGTTTACTTTTTTTTACGAGTACAAAAAAATCATTGGAATGCTGAAGATCAACTACTAATGCGGCTGTTTCGGGAATAGCTTTTAATGGCTGGGATTGTGAAACACTAGAATTGAGGTTTTTGAAATAAAAAAATACAACCGTGGCCACTGCTGCAACTAATACACTTACTGCCACTATAAATTTGTTCATGGATGATGATTTTAAACAAAAATATACTTTTACATTTTTGTATCGTTTACATATCGTAAACTGTTGTTAATTTTGTTGCCTATTTCATTATTTAAGATAACCTTCCGTTCATGCAAAAACAAGTTTTAATGACTGCGGCATTTTTTGGTGCCCTAGCCGTGGGATTAGGAGCCTTTGGTGCTCATGGTCTTAAACCATTATTAAATGATTATCAGATTGCTATTTGGGAAAAAGGCATTCAATATCAGTTTTATCATACTATTGTTATCCTTGTTCTTGCATTTTATCCAAAAATTTCCGTTAAAAGTTCCTTTTTGAGAGCGGTTTGGTTTTTTATCGCCGGCATTATTCTATTCTCAGGTTCCCTTTACTTTTTGGCTATAAAAGACATTATTGGTTTAGAAAATGCCAAATGGATCGGTATTGTTACTCCTATAGGTGGCATTGCTTTTATCTTAGGTTGGCTATCGATCTTTATTGGTGCCACCCGCGAACGTATATAAGCATAAATTACGCGTGCAAAATGTAATTATATGCTTAAATTGACGCTGCATTGAGCGTCTGCTATTACACATCAAATTTATATGCTAAAACTTCATTCGGGCGAATTTAACGATCGGTTAACCTTGTTTGCCGAAGTTATATTGCCCTTAGCCATTTCACGCAATTATACCTATCGGGTACCTTTTGAATACAATCAAAGCATACGTGTGGGGCAGCGTGTTGTGGTGCAGTTTGGCAAAAACAAGATCTATACAGCTTTAGTTCATCAGCTTACCACCGAAGCTCCATCTCTTTATGAGGCCAAGTATATCATCTCGGTCTTAGACGATAAACCTTTAGTAACCGAGAATCAATTAAGACTTTGGCAGTGGTTATCATCTTATTACATGTGCTACATTGGTGAGGTGATGAATGCCGCCTTGCCTACTGCCCTCAAACTGGCCAGTGAAACAAAGATCCTTCTGAATCGTGAGCATGAATTCGACAAGACTCTCCTCAATGATAAAGAGTTTCTGATAGTTGAAGCTCTTGAAGTAAAAGATGAATTGAGTATTAATGATGTAATAAAGGTTTTAGGTCAAAAAACCGTAATGCCACTCATTAAATCACTCACCGAAAAACAAATTGTTTTAATTTCTGAAGAGTTGAATAATCGTTTCAAGCCTAAGCTTGAAACATTTGTGAAACTTCATCGCATTTATAACAACCCTGATCAGCTTAAAGAGCTATTCTCCATTTTAGAAAGAGCTCCCAAACAGGTTGATCTGTTGATGGTTTACCTTAGACTTTCCAAAATTCAGCCTTCGGTAACTAAAAAGCAGCTAATGGAAGAAAGTGGTTCATCAACTTCTGCTTTTAATGCCTTGGTTGAGAAAGATATTTTCCGAACGGAGAAAAAAGAGGTCAGCCGCTTTTCTGACCCAGAAATTGAGCTGATTAAAAACTACACTCTATCTCCTGCTCAACAATTGGCTTTTGACGAAATAGCCAATGGCTTTAAAGAAAATAAACCGGTTTTGCTCCATGGTGTTACCGCATCTGGCAAAACACAGGTCTACATAAAGTTAATTGAAGACTGTTTGAAAGAAGGTCGACAGGCTCTTTACCTTTTACCTGAAATTGCTCTTACCGCCCAAATGATCCAACGGTTACAGGCCTATTTTGGTGAAAATGTAGGGATTTATCATTCGAAATATAATGATAATGAGCGCGCTGAAGTTTGGCAAAAAACGCTGAACAACCAATACAAAATAATATTGGGGGCCCGTTCTTCGGTGTTTTTGCCCTTTGCTGATCTAGGACTGATCATTGTAGATGAAGAACACGAAACCTCATTTAAACAATTTGACCCCGCTCCACGTTATAATGCCCGAGATACGGCCTTATACCTGGCTCATCTCCATACATCAAAAATTATTTTAGGTTCGGCAACTCCATCTGTAGAAACATACTTTAATGCAACCAGCGATCGATACAAATTGGTTCCATTAACTGAGCGCTATGGAGGTGTACAGCTTCCCGAAATACAGGTTGCCGACTTGCAACAAGAACGTAAGCAAAAGTCGATGCGATCGCATTTTTCGGCCTTGCTGTTTACCGAAATTGAACTCGCTTTAAACAGAAAAGAACAGGTGATTCTTTTCCAAAACCGGAGAGGCTATGCTCCAATGTTAATATGTGGCACCTGTGGTTTCACCCCAAAATGTGTTAACTGCGATATTAGTCTCACCTACCACAAGCACGACAACAAGCTGCATTGTCATTACTGTGGTTTCAAAGATGATATCTTTTACCGTTGTCCAGCTTGTGGAAGTACACAGGTAGAACAAAAAGGATTTGGAACTGAAAAAATTGAGGATGAATTAGCAATACTTTTGCCCGGAGCTCAAATTGCCCGTATGGATCTTGATTCTACCCGCAGTAAATATGGTTACCAACAGCTGATAAATGATTTTGAAGAACGCAAAATCGACATTTTGGTAGGTACACAAATGGTTACTAAAGGCCTTGATTTTGAAAACGTAAGTTTGATTGGAGTATTAAATGCTGACGCTATGCTTAATTACCCCGATTTTAGAGCATTTGAGCGCAGTTATCAGTTAATGACACAAGTTAGTGGCCGTGCCGGCAGAAGAGCTAATAGAGGTAAAGTAATTATCCAAAGTTCCCAACCGAATCACCGGGTAATTGAGTGGGTAATGTACAACAAGTATGATCAGTTGTTTAATTCTGAACTTGCCGAACGTAGTGGATTTCAGTATCCACCCTTCTATCGTCTGATTCAGATCGATATAAAAAATAAAGACCTTGAACAGGTAAATGAATCAGCCGAGTTTTTAGCAAAAGAACTCAAAGGTCAACTTGGTAAGCGTGTTTTGGGCCCCGAATTTCCACTCGTTGGCCGTATTCGTAATTATTATATCAAAACCCTGTTGATTAAGATTGAAAAAGAAGGTGTATCAATTTCAAAAGTAAAACAAGTTATTCAGGCTGCTATTGATCTTTTTTATACACAAAAAAATAACCGTAACAGCCTGATTAAAATTGACGTAGATCCGTATTAATCCTGGGTTCCAAAATTATAGGTAATAGACAAACCGGCAACCGGATTAAACATGGTATCATAATGGTATTTACCAGGAGTGGTTGTTTTAACACCTGTGCTTAGCATTTCAGATTTAATACCTTCGTGATATAAAATTCCATCAAAACTTGTTGTAGCAGTAATGGCAATAAAATCTACGGGAAAAATCTTAATACCCACAAATGGAGAAAACCCAGCTCCATTTCTTGTATTAGTTTGTAAGGTCTCCTCCGAACTACCTACTGATAAATTCCCATTGTAATCAGACCGATAGTAGAACAAGTCGAGCCCTAACACTGGTCTTACATTTGAGTAATAGAACTCTTTCTCAAAACCTCCCCCCACCTTAAAGGTTTCATATTTACCTGTGGTCTTCGGACAAGTAGAACATTCCGGATTAGAGTTATCGTCTTTAAATCGGTTATATTCAATTGTTGATCTCCATAAAAATAAATTACTCCTAACTTTAAAAATTAGAGCACTAGGATAATTTAGGACGTAGTCGTTATTATCATAGTCAGAATTAGGAACCGGCATTCGCTGGGTATAACTTAATGCCTTTATCCCTAAGCTGAACTTATAGGGAGAGATCTCTTGGGCTTTGGTTAAGAAAGAAATAGATAATAATAATAATAAGGCAATAGTTGGTTTAGTATTAAACATGGAAAACAAATTGATTTAACAGCAAAAATAAGGAGTGCGAAAGAAATTACCGCGCACTTATCAAATATTGAGCCATTTTTCTGTATTTTTGATAATTATATAACTATAGCTTAAAATTAATGCTCGATTCGTACAAACACAAAGGATTAAGAAAAGTATTGGTAAAACAACTTAAGGAAAAAGGCATTAAGGATGAACGAGTTCTGAAAGCTATTGAAAAGATTCCGCGTCATTTCTTTATCGAAAAATATTCAGCAGAAGTGGCTTATGAAGATAAAGCTTTAAAGATTGATGCCGGACAAACGATCTCTCAACCCTACACTGTTGCCTATCAAACTGAACTATTGCATATACAGTCAGGAGAAAAAGTGCTTGAAATTGGTACAGGGTCGGGGTATCAAACCTCTATTTTAGTTGAGTTAGGTGCTAATGTTTACACTATTGAACGACAAAAAGATTTGTTCAACAAAACCACTGTATTTTTACCTAAACTTGGTTATAAAGCAAATTTCTATTTAGGCGATGGATCCATGGGTATACCCGAACAGGCACCATTCAATAAGATTTTAGTGACTGCGGGAGCACCAAACATTCCTGATACCCTATTAAAACAGTTAGCCATTGGAGGAGTTATGGTGATTCCGGTTGGTGATGAAAATGTACAAACGATGACTACGGTGATCAGAGTATCAGAAACCGAGTTTGAGAAAGTGGAATTCGCACAATTTAGGTTTGTGCCGTTAATTGGTGACAAGGCTTGGTAAACTAGTTAGATTTACGATTGTAGATTGAGTAATTTCAATTTAGAATCGTAAATCTATCCTCTAAAATTTCCGCAATCTTCCCATCTCTACTTTGGCATCTCTTTCTTTAATGCTCTCTCGTTTATCAAACTCTTTTTTACCTTGTGCAAGCGCAATTTCAATTTTAGCAAATCCTCGGTCGCTGATAAACATATACAATGGAACAATTGTATAGCCTTTCTCCTTGGTTTTTTGGGTAAGTTTTTTTAATTCTTTCTTCTGTAAAAGCAAAACCCGGTCGCGTTTAGCTTCGTGGTTATAAAATGAACCATGAGAATATTCAGCAATATGCATATTTCGAATATATAATTCATCATCCATAAATGCACAGAATGCATCATTGATATTCACTTTACCTTCTCTTATCGACTTAATTTCGGTACCTAATAATTTTACTCCAGCTGTATATTTATCAATTATATGGTATTCGAAATAAGCCTTCTTATTTTTTACATTGATATTATTTGATGACATGCTTCTTTTTAATGAGTGAATGAGGATCATACGCTCATTCAATAATCCATTCCTATCATTTAACAATCAGCACCGGTACATTCACTTTGTGACGTACAGTGTCTACTGTGGCCCCAAAGATAACATCTTTTAAGGCTTTATGTCCATGTGCACCCATTACTAAAAAGTCAATATCTTTTTCGTTTACAATCTGCGAAATCGACTTTGCCGGATTTCCGTATCCTATTTGGGCATTTACTTTATAACCATGATTAGTTATTTCGGCAACATATATATCAAGATTATCAGCATCGCTACGGGTTTCAAAATCGTTTATATTCTTACCAAGGTATTGGGCACCAGCGGATTCAACAATGTGAATTAAGGTATACTCGGCATCCTTCCCACCCTGCACAAGGGCATTACGAATAGTATGCTTATCCATTTCCGAAAAATCCACCGTAACGGCTATATGTTTATACTTAATTATTTCAGGTTTACCAATTGAAATCGCTTGTCCATGAGGCACAAAGTCATCCTTAGCGCTTTTTCGCCGAACAAATGGTGCAAAGATCACGTAAATCAGCAAGCAACCAGTTAATATGGCTATAGGAATAACGAATAAATAGATATAAATCACGTTTGAGCCAGCTACTTCTATCCAACCTCCAATTTCTTCTATCACTAATTTAACGTTTAATGAAATAATTAGGGCCGCACTTACCCATGCCAATATTTTAACCCAAGGTTTAATAGCGAAGCCATTCATTTGAGTTTTATCACTACAAAAATGAATAAGAGGAATTATGGCGAAACCCAACTGTAGGCTCAACACTACCTGACTTAAGACCAATAGCTTACCCAATTGATCTTCTCCAAACCATAAAATGGTTATAAGAGCAGGAACAATAGCAATCAATCGAGTTATTAATCTTCTTAGCCATGGCCTGATACGGAGATTTAAATAACCTTCCATAATAATCTGACCGGCCAAGGTTCCGGTAATAGTTGAACTCTGTCCCGACGCAATTAGAGCAATGGCAAACAAAGCCGGCGCTAATGAACCAAAAATGGAGTTTAAAAGTTGATGTGCATCTTCAATATCAGCCACTTCAAAATAACCGTTATTGTGAAATGCCGCAGCCGCTAAAATGAGAATGGATGCATTTACGAAAAAAGCCAGGTTAAGCGCTATGGTAGTATCAAAAAAATTGAACTTTAATGCTTCCTTTAAACTCTTATGCTCGTAAGCAATTTTACGGGTTTGTACCAATGAGGAGTGCAGGTATAAATTATGTGGCATTACTGTGGCTCCAATAATACCAATTGCAATATACAGGGCATCACCACTTAAAATTGATGGCTTAAAACCTTTGGCCACTTCATGAAAATCTGGGCTTGCAATAAAAACATCCACTAAAAATGACACACCGATAATGAACACCATTGAAACGATGAACACTTCCATTGTCCGGATACCCTTGTTCATCAAGAAAAGAATGATCAATGTATCAAGCACTGTTATAGAAACACCCCAAATCAATGGCAAGCCGAATAATAATTTTAACCCTATAGCCATTCCAATAACCTCGGCTAAATCGCAGGCAGCAATGGCTATTTCGGCTAAAACATATAGTGGAATATTAATATAGGATGGGTAGGTTTTTCTAGAGGCCTGTGCAAGATCAAGACCACGAACAATCCCTAATCGGGCGCTTAAGCTTTGCAGCAATAAGGCCATCAGGTTCGACATTAGTAAGACCCAGATTAGCTGATACCCAAATTTGCTCCCTCCGGCAATGTCGGTGGCCCAGTTTCCAGGATCCATATATCCTACACTTACCAAATAAGCGGGCCCAATAAATGCAAAAAATCTTTTCCAGGCACTTTTATTTACAGGAATATTTACACTTGAATGAACCTCTCCTAACGAGCTTGTACTTTGAACTTCGGCCATAAAATTATTTCGCTATCAGAATATTATTTGCTACCTCTTTACTAAGAAAAAGCACCCTGCCATCAGTAGTTGTAATAACCACCGACTGATCATACTCGTTTTTTTCAGTTAAATAGACCGAAGTCCCCAATCCCAATTTTTGCTTTTCGAGGTATTGGAGAAACGTATTACTGTGATCACATACGCCAGCCACTTTACCCGAGTCGCCTTCATTTAGTTTTAACAGTTTATAAAAGTTATTGGCTGAAAAAATTCCGTTCTTTGAAGGAATAGGATCACCATGAGGGTCATACTTTGGGTATCCTAAAAACTCATCAAGGCGGTCAATTAATGCCGATGAATTTATATGTTCGAGTTCTTCGGCAATATCGTGCACCTCATCCCACTTAAAATTGAGCTTATTTACCAAAAAGAATTCCCACAAGCGATGCTTTCGAATAATTTGAATGGCGATATCCTCTCCTTTTTTTGTCAAGCTAACCCCCTGATATTTGGCATAGTTTACCAGCTTTTTATCGGCAAGCTTTTTAACCATATCTGTAACTGAAGCTGCTTTCGTATTCATTACCTCGGCAATGGCGTTAGTGGTAACATTTCCAACACTTTGCTCGGTAAGTTTATAGATGGCTTTCAGATAATTCTCTTCTGTAAATGAGTTCATATTAACAATTGAACCAAATCTAATATTTTTTTTAGACTAACCTAAAATATCCAAAAAATATTTCGGCAGAATATTGTTTGGTGGCGAATAAATTCGCTACTTTGCAACAAATAAAAAACAATGAACGGACATCATCTCGATAAAATAGACCTGCACATTATCAAATTATTACAAAAAGACGGACGTATTACCAATCTTCAATTGTCGAATGAAATTGGATTATCACCGGCTCCAACTTTAGAGCGTGTTCGTAAGCTCGAAAATCAGGGATATATTAAAAGTTATCATGCAGCAGTTGATGAAGAATCGCTTGGTTTTTCAGTTAAATGCTTCATTCAAATTACTATCAACTTAAACATTCCTGACTCACGGAATAAATTCATCAATAAGATCAATGAAATCGACGAGGTAGTAGAATGTCACCACGTAACCGGTTCCTCAGATTTTGTTGTAAAACTTGTAGCAAAAGATATGAAAAGCTACGAAAGCATTATTTTGGAGAAATTGAGTAAAATTGAAGAGATTGGTCACCAAAGTACTATGATGATTCTTTCTAGTAATATTAAACCGTCGCTTCCAATTCTTATTTAGAAGTAACTTGCCAGTTTACAGGCGCTAAGCCTTGTTGACTAAGCAATTCATTCGTTTTTGAAAAGTGTCTGCAGCCTAAAAATCCGTTATATGCCGAAAATGGTGATGGGTGGGCTGCAGTCAATATAAAATGATCCTTTTGATCTATTAAAGCCGTCTTAGCTTTTGCATAGTTTCCCCACAAAATAAATACTAATCCTTTCTTTTTCTCCGACAAGATTCTAATAACTGTATCGGTAAATTGTTCCCAACCTCTATTTTGATGCGAACCCGCCTGATTTGCCCTAACTGTTAAGGTCGCATTCAGTAATAAAACTCCCTCATCGGCCCACTCTGTTAGTGAGCCATGGCCCGGTGTTTCCAATCCAAGGTCGGTTCCCAATTCCTTATAAATATTTTTGAGAGATGGAGGTACAGCCACACCCTTTTGAACTGAAAAACAAAGCCCATGAGCCTGTCCTGCCCCATGATAGGGGTCTTGCCCAATAATTACAACCTTTACTTTATCAAACGGTGTATGATTAAAAGCATTAAAGATATCTGCTCTATTAGGATAAATCTCATAGCCTTTGCTCTCTTCTTCATGCAAAAAAGTCTTCAATTTGACCATGTATTCCTTTTCAAATTCATCTTTTAATACCGAAAGCCACGAAGGTTCTAATTCTATTAACATACGTATTTAATTTGGCTGAAAGATACAAAAATCAGTTATTCTTCTCCTGCACCTGTATTCTCTGAACGACTTTCGTAACTATCATGGGGATTTTGCGTATTAAGGATTATAAACTATTAGTCACGTTTAATAACCACAATTATAAACCATAGTCGAGATATGAAAAAAGGCCGCATTTTACTTATTGCTCTCTTAGGCTGCGTCAGCTTTTTGTTTTCTTCATGTAATAATGATGAAGAACCAGTTTTAACTTTTGATGGCAGTTGGGTACTTCAAAGTGCAGATGTAAAAGTATTTAATGCCCAAAATGAGCTTACTAATCAGTTTAACATTCCGATTTCTCAATTTGCTGAAAAGAATAAAATGGAGATTCAGTTTAAGGGTGATAAGATAATTACCCAGGTAGATGATCAGGGAAATGCGATAATAACCACACTAACCTACCGAATTGATAATAATAAAATATTGGTTAAAGCCAGCGCTGAAAGTTCAGAAAGTGTTTATGGGGAATACACCCTAACAGGGGAAAATTTAATAATAAAAGAAACAGAAAGTAGCGCAGACGGAAAAACAGAAACCCTACTCGTTTATAAACATAAATAACATTACATCAATCGATAGCCAGTTAATACACAAAAGCGCCCCGAAAATCTTCGGGGCGCTTCTTTTTATTATGTCGTAGCTATTATTTATACAAACCAGTTCTTCACTTCTTCTAGCGAAGGATTTTTAATATCCAGCTTCATTTTCTTTTTCAAGCCGCCCATATCATTAAACACCTTATTTGGATTCGCAGCTTTAAAATCTTCAGTGGTATTGAAGCCCATTTTACGGATCACCTGTACCCATTCTGAAGGAACTCCTAGTGCTACAAAATCCTCGTCGGTACTTGCCGAAACTTTCTTTTCAGGACGCATTTGAGGGAAGAATAACACCTCCTGAATCGTGCTTTGGTTAGTCATTAACATTGTTAAACGATCAATACCAATACCCAAACCCGCTGTTGGCGGCATACCATATTCTAGTGAACGTAAAAAGTCCTCATCCATAGCCATTGCTTCATCATCTCCACGAGCAGCCAATTTCAGTTGCTCTTCGAAACGCTCACGCTGATCAATCGGGTCGTTCAACTCCGAGTAAGCATTGGCAATTTCTTTACCGTTTACAAACAGCTCAAAACGCTCTACTAAGCCTTCTTCTGTACGGTGCTTTTTAGCCAATGGAGTCATTTCAATTGGATAATCGGTAATAAAGGTAGGCTGGATCAATAAGTGTTCAACCTTTTCGCCAAAAATCGCATCCACTAATTTGCCCTTACCCATCGTATCATCTATCTCAATGCTCAATTTATGACACACTTCGCGTAATTGAGTTTCGTCCATTTTCGAAACATCAATACCAGTATATTTTTCAATTGAGCCATACATTGATAAACGTTCGTATGGCCCTTTAAAATCAATTTCATTACCCCAAGCCTGAACCTTTGTAGTTCCATGCAATGAAAGGGCAACTTTTTCGATCACCTCTTCGGTCATAGTCATCATCCATTTGTAGTCTTTGTAAGCTACATAGATCTCCATTGAAGTGAACTCTGGGTTGTGAGTACGGTCCATACCTTCGTTACGGAACATTTTACCGAACTCATAAACACCGTCAAAACCCGCCACAATTAAGCGTTTTAAATACAACTCATTAGCGATACGCAAGAACAAAGGCATGTCGAGTGTATTATGATGTGTATTAAACGGACGAGCCGCTGCCCCTCCATGAACCGCCTGCAAAATCGGGGTTTCCACTTCTAACCAGCCATGCGAATCAAAATACTGACGCATAGTGCTGATTAGTCTTGAACGGGTGATAAAAATATTTTTAAACTCCGGGTTAACTGTTAAATCAACATAGCGCTGGCGATAACGCATTTCCGGATCAGTAAAGCCATCATAAACATGTCCTTCTTCATCGCGTTTAACCACCGGAAGTGGTTTTAACGATTTGCTCAAAACTGTTAAGGAGCTAACATGTACCGAAATTTCACCGGTTTTAGTTAAGAAAGCATATCCATTTACACCAATAAAATCACCGATATCCAGGATCTTTTTAAATACCGTATTGTAAAGGGTTTTATCCTCACCAGGAGCAATTTCATCACGAGCAATATATACCTGAATACGACCCGATGCATCTTGCAACTCGGCGAATGAGGCGCTACCCATAATACGTTTACTCATGATACGACCGGCAAGTGATACCGACTGAAATTCAGTACTGCCTTCCTTAAAATTATCTTTTATCTGTTTTGCATGAGCGTTGACTTCAAATAATTCAGCAGGATAGGGATTGATGCCCAATTGGCGCAGTTCTTTCAACCCTTCACGGCGTTGAATTTCTTGTTCGTTTAGCATGGTTCTTCTTCTTAACTTTTCTTAAAACGGAGTGCAAATATAGGAATTTGAATATTAGGCAGAAAATAAGTCAAAAATGAATATTTTTAGCGGACAACCCTATTCCATATGACTAGAAAAATTTTGCTTTTCAACATACTGCTAATGGTAGGTTATACATCTAAAGCTCAAGAGTATACCATTACTTCTCCTAATCAAAAGCTAAAACTTATAATAAACACCAACAAGCATTTAAGTTATAAAGTAGAGTTCAATAACCAAACGGTCATTCAACCTTCCGAAATTTCACTTCAATTGGCTAATGGAAGAGTACTTGGCGATTCTCCAAAACTAGTAAAGAAGGATCAGCACAAGGTAAATAGTGAAATCAAGCCCCTATTTGGATATAATTCATCTTACACTAACAGTTATAATGAATTGCTACTTCATTTTAAGGGCGAATATACGCTTGCAATTCGTGCCTACAATGAAGGAGTTGCTTACCAATTTATCACTTCTTTCAAACAACCAATTATAATTAACAAAGAGCAGTTTGAACTTAACGTGAATGGAGATTATCCATTTACCGCTTTGGGAAGAAAAGATAAATGGCATGGCTATGAGACAAATTATACAACGCAGAATATTTCCGCAATCGATTCATTATATGCCTGCTTACCAAGTGTTATAAATTCAGGTAACAATGTTAAAATTGTTGTTTCGGAGGCCAATTTATATCATTACCCAGGGATGTATCTTTTGAAAAACAAGGAAAAACAGCATTCACTGATCGGCGAGTTTCCGAATTATCCACTCGATGTGCAACCAGGAGGTTATAGTATGTTCAACCTGAACGTTGTTAAATCGGCGGATTACATTGCCAAAACCGAAGGTGCAAATAAGTTTCCATGGAGAATAATTACCATTACGGATGATGAAAAATCGTTATTGAACAACCCCATTGTTTACTTATTAGCAGAAGAGCCTAAAGCAGATTACTCCTGGGTAAAACCTGGTAAAGTGGCTTGGGACTGGTGGAATGCCAATACTTTGCAAGGAGTTGATTTTCAATCGGGCGTAAACACGGAAACCTATAAATATTTCATTGATTTTGCTGCCAGAAATGGGATAGAATATGTCAATCTGGATGAAGGATGGTCGGACCAATTTGATTTATTAAAACTTTCTGATAAGATAAACATGATCGAAATAGTTGATTATGCAAAACAGAAAAATGTAAAACTCATTTTATGGATGGTTTGGCATACGCTGGATAAACAATTGTCTGAAGCCTTGGATCAATTTCAGAAGTGGGACATTGCGGGTATCAAGGTTGATTTTATGGATCGGGACGACCAACCGGTAATGGAGTTTTATGAACGCATAGCCAGTGAAGCCGCTAAAAGAAAACTGCTGGTAAATTTTCATGGTGCATGCAAACCAACAGGCTTGGAACGTAAATACCCGAATGTGATCAATTATGAAGCGGTTTATGGATTAGAACAGAATAAGTGGGAAACGTTGAAACCCGGGCATGATACTCATTTACCTTTCTTAAGAAACTTTGCAGGCCCTATGGATTATACTCCGGGAGCAACACGCAATGCCAGTATTTCAAACTTCCGACCTGTTTTTGAACGACCTATGAGCATGGGCACCCGATGCCATGAATTGGCTAAATTTGTTTGCTTTTATGCACCACTTCAAATGCTCGCCGACTCCCCTACCGACTATGAAAAGGAACCTGACATGTTGGATTTCTTGTCGAAAGTGCCGGTTGTTTGGGATGAAACCGTTCCTTTGAATGGTAAACTAGGTGAATATTTGGTCATTGCACGCAGAAAAGGCGATACCTGGTATCTTGCAGCCATGACGGATGAAAAAGAAAGAGACTTAACACTTCCAACCAGTTTTTTAAAAGATAAGCAATATTCAGCAACCTATTTTGAGGATGGTATTAACGCGGATCGTATTGGTACAGATTACAAGAAAAAAACAGCAATTTTAAAGGCAAACGAGCTTCAAAATCTATTCGTTAAAATGAAACCTGGTGGTGGATTTGTAGCGATTTTTAAGACAGAAAACTAAATTAACCAATTGTGTATGGCAACTGAACGTAAATACAAAAGCTTTAGTGAGTTTTATCCTTTTTATTTAACTGAACATAAAAATACAACCAGCAGGAGATTGCATTTTATAGGTACAGGATTGGTTATTTTAATTATACCTGCAGCTATGTTGTTTCATAAAGCTTGGTTTTTATTGCTGATACCATTTGTTGGCTATGGTTTTGCATGGGTAGGACATTTCTTTTTTGAGAAGAATAAACCTGCTACTTTTCAATATCCTCTGTGGAGCTTAGGTAGTGACTTTAAATTATTCTTTCAGATTCTTGCAGGCAAAGAAAAGCTATAAAAAAAAGAGCCAAGGTTTACACTTTGGCTCTTGTTTTTTATCGATTATTTTACGGCTTCATCAACACTTACTCTTAGATCTTTGAAGCTGCTTCGCAAGTCCATATATTGTTTCACAAGTTTTTCTTGTGTTTGTTTCATTAAAACCTGATCTGCTAAAACCTGTCGTCGACCACTTTCAAGTACAGGAATACTATCTAACAGTTCTTTGTGATGTTGTACAACAACTCCCATAGAGTCAATTAATTCCCGCTGGCGAAGCAACATACCTTTAGCTCGATTACGCAAAGCTAAATAAGCACTATCGCTTTCAGATTTAACAACCTTTATTAATGAATCCCGTTCGGTAATAGTACGAATCTGTTGAGCAATCATCAAATTATAGAGTGAATCCATTGCTGCTACTTTCGATTCGGTAATTTTATGGGCCGCTGCTATTTGTTCCTGATTTTCTTTTCGTTTACAGGCCGCAGCTATAATTAAGGTGGCAGTAATTAGAAATAAAATTCTTTTCATAAGATTGAGCGTTTACTTACTTAAATATAATTTAAAATTTGCTCAAACAAATACCTAAATGCTTAATAAATGAAAAAACTAAATAACAATTAAAATTTAAGTGAATACAACAGATGCATTTCTCACTATACTGATTTCTAATCACTTCCTCTTAATTAAGGTTGTACAAAAAAAGCTGCATCGTTTACGATACAGCTTTATAACTATTCTTAATTCTCAACTAAAAGACTTTATTAGTTTTCATTGTGGATAACTAGATTCCTCTGCGCTTTTTCTCCTTAACAATAAGACCTAGTTCACGTCCCATTTGTCCCGCAATAGCAGTATTCTCTTGTGCTCTACGGAATAAATAAGGCAAAACTGATTTAACCGGTCCATAAGGCACATATTTAACGACATTATAATTCTCGTGTGATAAATTATAACTCAAGTTATCACTCATACCCAACAACTGCGAAAAATAAACCTTAGGATTTTTAGTATCAATGTTATGTTCTGCCAATAAATTCACCAACTTCATACAGCTGACTTCATTATGTGTACCAGCAACAAAAGATATACGGTGGAAGTGTTCGATACAGAATTTTACAGCTTCATCATAATCACGGTCAGTTGCTTCTTTATTCGGTTGAATTGGCGACTTGTAACCCATCTCAGCAGCTCGTTCACGTTCTTTTTCCATGTATGCACCACGAACAAGCTTAGCTCCTAAATAATAATTACCTTCTTCGGCATCCTGCGTGTTCTTCTTTAGGAAAGCCAATCTGTCATGACGATAGATCTGATAAGTGTTATAAACGATAGGATCAATACGATTATATTTCTTCATCATATCAATCGTCACATTATCAATAGGGTCCTGAATCCAGGTTTCCTCAGCATCGACCATTACCGGAATACCAGCCTGATAAGCTGCGTGGCAAATCATATCAACACGAGACTGCACTCTTAACCATTCATCACTCTCTTTTGGTGTTAATTGATCACCGCGGTGGATCTTCTCCAATAACTCGAAACGTCCCAAGCCGGTAACTTTAAATACTGAAAAAGGAACTTTGTGATCTTTGGTAGCACGGCTTATGGTTGAAATAATCTCATGACAAGTTTCATCAAAGGCCTTTTCATTATTTTCACCTTCCACAGAATAATCTAAGATGGTACCAACCTTGAAATTAGCAAGCTGATTGATGGTGCTTTCGCAATCCCGAATACTTTCTCCTCCGCAAAAATGACTGAATATTGTTTTTCGGATAATGCCTTCAATAGGTAAACCTATTTTCATAGCAAAATTTGTCAACGGTGGGCCAATTTTCACTAGGAAATTGACATTAATTACTTTAAATAGCCAATAGGCTCTTTTCAGCTCGCTGTCCGACATATGCGAGAATGCAATTTCTGTATTGTCGAATGATAGAGCTGATGGTTTATTGATGGTGGGGCTCTCTATCATGCGACAAATATACATTTTTTACAATATGAACGATAAAACCGTTTATCTTTTAACCTATTGTACACCAAATAGTTAACACAAATAAAGACTTTTGAGTCTCGTATTAGTCTTAAAAAGAACCCGAACTCATTTTAAATAGAAATAGTAATTTAGCCGAATGAGTTTACCTGCCATCCAAAGTTCGGGCTACGAAGTGGTATTCGGCGATGCCGCTGAACTGCTTATTGATTTTCTAAAGAAACACACCTATTCCAAGATATTTTTTCTGGTAGATACCAATACTTCAGAGCATTGTTATCCAGGCATTGCCTTACATATCGCCGGTGATATTCCTCATGATATCATTGAAATTGATGCCGGAGAGGAAAATAAAAACATTGATATCTGTATCGGTATTTGGAAGATGCTTTTGGATTTTGGAGCCGATAGAAAAGCCTTGGTTATTAATCTCGGAGGTGGGGTGGTAACTGATATGGGCAGTTTTGCAGCTGCAACCTATAAACGAGGCGTTGATTTCCTTCAAATTCCAACCACCTTACTTTCGCAAGTAGACGCATCAGTTGGGGGTAAAACCGGAATAGATGTTGACGCTGTAAAAAATATGGTTGGTACTTTTACTAACCCTCAAACAGTAATTATCGACCCTAATTTTTTACAAACATTACCAAAAAGCGAAATTGTTTCAGGCTTTGCCGAAATTATTAAGCATGGACTGATTGTTGACAAAGATTACTTTAACTCAATCAAAACAATTGATTTCGAAAATATTGATGAGAAAATCATTCATCGTTCAGTAGAAATTAAAAATGAAGTGGTAACCGCTGATCCTCATGAGAAAAACATTCGCAAAAAACTAAATTTTGGACATACGATTGGCCACGCTGTTGAAAGTTATTCATTACAACACGACAAAACTCCATTATTGCATGGAGAAGCTATTGCCATTGGAATGATCACCGAAAGCTGGCTTTCAGCAAAGCATGCAAAACTTAGTGAAGCCGAACTGACCGAAATTTGTGACTTTATCTTATCAGTTTACCCAACCTATAAAGTGAATGAAAACAGCTTTGATGAACTCATTTCGTATATGAAAAATGATAAGAAAAATGAGGCTGATCAAATCAACTTCACACTGCTAAAAGCTATAGGGAGCTCTGAAATCAACTATACTTGCAGCGCTGAAGAGATATTAAATTCGATAAGATTTTACAACAACCTTATTAAATAGACAACAAAAAATAGTTTTGATTAAATTTTTTATAATTTTTATCAAATATTTTTTGTTTTACACAAAAAGACTTCTACATTTGTATAAATACGAAATAAGAAAACAAGCAATGATTATAAACAACGCATATTGGTTCTTTGGTTACTTTTACTTTTTTAGTGAGAGCCGGGACTAGTATGTAGATACAAAAGATACACTTACATAAAAGGTCCCGGCGCAAAAGCGACGGGACCTTTTTCATTATCAGCAGTATATGAACAAAAAAAGGGTTGCAATTCAGGGAACAAGAGCTTCATTTCACGAGGAAGCGGCTTACAAGTATTTCGGCGAAGAAATTGAAATTGTGGAGTGCGTTACGTTTAAACAAACGTGTGAAGCAATTAAACATAACAAAGCTGATTACGCTGTCATGGCCATCGAAAACTCAATTGCAGGCAGTCTGTTGCCCAATTACAACCTATTGCAAGAATACAATTTCCCGATTGTAGGTGAGGTTTATCTTCATATTCAATTACACCTGTTAGCTTTACCGGGAGTAAAATTTGAAGATGTAAAATACGTTCACTCCCATCCTATTGCTATTCGTCAGTGCAATGATTTTTTTGAAGATTTTCCGCACCTAGAGGTTCTTGAAAAAACAGATACAGCTGCGTGTGCAAAAAATATTCGCGAGAACAATTTAACCGATACCGTTGCTATTGCCAACTTAACAGCGGCGAAAATGTACAATCTGGAAGTGCTGGAACGCCGTATCGAAACGAATAAAAAGAATTTCACCCGTTTTCTGATACTGTCAAAAGACAGCATTGAATCAGTAAAAAACAATAAAGCGTCTATCTGTTTTCAGGTTGGAAACACTATCGGTTCATTGGCAAAAGTTTTAAACATTTTTGTTGAAAATCATATTAATCTAACAAAGATTCAATCGATGCCAATTATCGGTAAACCAAACGATTACAATTTTTATGTAGACCTGGAATGGGAAAAAGAAAGTGATTACGACCACTGCATGAGAAAGCTCCTAAAAGCGGTAGTAAACCTGGCTGTTATGGGTGAATACGTAAAAAATCCAATGAAATAAAAACGGCCCCCAACAAACAAACAAACAAACAATTATAAAAGGTTAAATTTAAACAATACAACATGAAATCATTCAACGTCCTTCCACTAAACGATTGGTTCCCAGCCGGAAACGAACCACTAATAATTGCCGGTCCTTGCAGCGCCGAAACTGAGGATCAGGTAATGGCTACTGCCCATGAACTGAAAAAAACCGGTAAAGTTCGTTTATTCCGTGCCGGTGTATGGAAACCTCGTACTCGTCCCGGAGAATTTGAAGGCCACGGAGCGGAGGCTTTGAAATGGTTGCAAAGAGTTAAAGCTGAAACTGGTTTTCCGGTTACTTGTGAGGTTGCTACAGCCAAACACGTGGAAGAATCATTAGAGGCTGGCGTTGATGTTTTATGGGTTGGAGCTCGTACAACTGTAAATCCTTTCTCAGTTCAGGAAATTGCGGATGCTTTAAAAGGCGTTGATATTCCGGTGATGATCAAAAACCCTGTTAACCCTGATCTTTCGTTGTGGATTGGCGGTATTGAACGTTTACACCGTGCAGGTATCAATAAATTAGTAGCTATTCACCGTGGTTTTTCTTCATTCGAAAAATCGGCTTTCAGAAATGAGCCAATGTGGGAAATGGCCATCCAGTTAAAAACCCAACATCCTGAATTGCCAATCATTGTTGACCCTAGTCACATTTGCGGAAACCGTGAGCTGTTGCCTTACATTTCACAAAAAGCAATGGATCTGGATATGCAAGGATTAATGATCGAAAGTCATATTAACCCTGCTACTGCATGGACAGACGCTAAACAACAAGTTACTCCTGAAAACCTGTCCGTATTGGTTAATAACCTTACACTTCGTAAGCCTGAATCTCAAAACGTTGAATTTGTTAGCAAACTGGAACAACTTCGCCAAAATATTGATAAGCTTGACGATCAGATCATTCAGAAAATGGCAGAACGCATGTCGATTGTGGAGAAAATTGGTGAATATAAACGCGATAACGATGTTACCATTTTACAGGTGAATCGTTGGGAAGAAATTATGGGTAAACGTACTGCATTTGCAAAAGCGTTGAACTTAAGTGAATCATTTACACACCGTTTATTAGACCTGATTCACAGTGAGTCGATTCGTCGTCAGACAGAGATCATGAACACAAAAGTAGAAGAACAGGCATAGTTAAAAGATTTCACAGATTAAATACCGATTACACCGATTCTTTCGGTGTAATCATTTTTCCAAAATCAGTGTAATCAATTTATTATGAACAGTATACTCGTAAAAAAAACTACCGATGTTCTTAAGGGAGAAATTATTCTTCCGGGTTCAAAAAGCGAAAGCAATCGGGCTTTGATCATGCAGGCCCTTTGCAAGCAACCATTTGAAATCCAAAATCTTTCTATTGCAGATGATACTGTTACACTTGAACATCTGTTAAAAACAGAAATCGCCTCTCAACAAACTGAAATAAATGTGGGTCCTGCAGGCACAGCCATGCGGTTTTTAACAGCACTTTTATCAGTTACTCCGGGTGAATGGCTATTAACAGGAACTCACCGAATGCTTGAGCGACCGATTAAGCTATTGGTGGATGCTTTACGCAATTTAGGAGCTGATATAGAATATACGGGCAACGAAGGTTTTCCTCCTCTAAAAATTAAAGGAAAAGACCTCAACCTTACGAATGAAATTTCCATTGATGGCAGTGTAAGCAGCCAGTATATTTCAGCATTGTTAATGATTGCCCCTACCCTTCCTAATGGTTTAGTTTTAAATCTAACGGGTGTTGTGGCTTCTCGTCCATATATTGAAATGACATTGGCGATGATGGCTGAATTAGGAATTGAGCATTCATGGACTAATAATACCATTGGCATTAAAAATCAACCTTATCAAGCCAATGATTTGTTCATTGAACCTGATTGGAGTGGATCTTCTTACTGGTACTCATTGGTAGCACTTTCAAAAGAGGCTAATATTAAACTTACAGGATTAAAAGACCACAGCTTGCAAGGCGATAGTGTTATATCTAAAATCATGGAAGATTTTGGCGTTAAAACTGATTTTCTGAAAGATGGAATCAACTTAACTAAAACTTCTGATAAGGTTACGGTAGACTTTATTGATTTTGAACATTGTCCGGATATTGCTCAAACATTGGCTGTAATTTGTGCCGGATTAGGTCACAATTGCACTTTTACCGGATTAGAAAGTTTGAAGATAAAAGAAACAGACCGTGTTGCGGCATTGCAAAATGAGTTAGGAAAATATGGTGTTACTATTACTCAAGAAGGTTTAAATTACCATATCGATTGTTCAAAAAGTTCGATTAATAAGGCGGCCACCGATACTTTTATCAATACTTATCACGATCATCGTATGGCCATGGCTTTTGCACCCCTGGTGCTAAAGGTTAATTCGATGGAGATTGAGGACCCTAAAGTTACAGGTAAATCCTATCCTCATTTCTGGGAAGATCTGGAAAAGATTGGATTTGAATGTACTCAGTCAGAGCTTAACACTACTAATTAAAACGATTAATGGAATAAGATTGGACGATCAAAATAGCTCCGCTCTTATTTCTTACTTCTTACATCAATAGAATGGCAGGCAATACATTTGGAGATGCTTTTAGAATAACTACTTTCGGCGAATCACACGGAACCGCCATTGGTGTAATTATAGATGGCTGCCCGGCAGGTTTAACACTCGATTTAGACTTTGTACAGTCAGAATTGGATCGTCGTAAGCCAGGGCAATCCAAAATTACTACCCAACGTAAAGAATCTGACACGGCTCAAATTTTATCAGGAATATTCGAAGGTAAATCAACAGGAACACCTATTACTTTCCTAATTCCAAACGAAGACCAGCGCTCAAAAGATTATGATCATAACGTGGGTCCCTTTCGCCCTTCGCATGCAGATTACACTTATCAAACCAAATATGGCATACGTGATCATCGAGGAGGTGGGCGTTCATCCGCACGAGAAACGGCTGCCCGTGTAGCTGCAGGTGCTGTTGCAAAACTGTTCTTAAAAGAAATTGCCGGAATTGAGATCAACGCATATGTAAGTGCTGTGGGTAAAATGAAAGTAGATAAGTCTTATCTGGAGCTTAACTTATCATCTGCAGAAAATAACATTTTGCGTTGTGCTGATCCAGAAAAAGCCGAAGAAATGATCGCTTACATTGACAGTGTTAGAAAAGCCGGAGATACTGTTGGAGGAGTTGTGACTTGTGTTGCTACCAAAGTGCCTGTAGGCTTGGGTGAGCCTGTTTTTGATAAACTACACGCTGACTTAGGAAAAGCCATGTTAAGTATTAATGCGGTACACGGTTTTGAATACGGTTCAGGTTTTGAAGGAGCCACAATGCTGGGTTCTGAGCATAATGATCTGTTTGATACGGATTTTTCGACCAGAACCAATAATTCAGGAGGTATTCAGGGCGGAATTTCCAACGGTCAAGATATCTACTTTAAAGTTGCCTTTAAACCTGTTGCCACGATTATGAAAGGACAAGAAACGGTTGATAAAGAGGGTAAAAAGGTTGAGCTACATGGCAAAGGACGACATGATCCATGTGTAGTACCTCGGGCTGTTCCTATAGTGGAAGCTATGACAGCACTTGTATTAGCCGATCATTATTTACGAAATAAAAATTCCAAATTATAAGAGAAGAGGCCAAGCGCCTCTTTTTTCTTTAAAATGCCTCTTTAGAAAATTACTTTTCTTCTATTTTTGCGCGCGCAATTAAACTAAATACAAATGAAAAAAATCTACTTATTAACCATTGCCTTATTAGGCATGGCTAGCGTATCAGTGGCACAATCTAAAGCCAGATTCGGACTTAAATTTGGGGCGAACTTCGCTAATCAACATGCTACCTATCAAAATGTTAGCAAAGACGGATCAACATTAACTAGTTTTTACCTTGGCGGATTTGTGAATTCAACGATCAAAAGAGACTTTTCGTTTCAGCCGGAGTTTATCATTTCTTCACAAGGTGCCCAGGAATATATCAACAGAACAACTGTTACTTACAGCACTGTAAATATCAATATTCCATTAATGTTTAAACTAAGAGCTATTGACGGATTAAACTTTGAAGCGGGACCACAGCTAGGATTTTTATTAAGCGCAAATAATCGTGCCAATGGTCATTCAGTTGATGTTACTGATGGCTACAATGCAGTTGACTTGGGCGTAAACCTTGGAGCGGAATACATATTCTCTTCAGGCTTTCTCTTGGGTCTTCGTTACTCACATGGCCTTACTGACATTGTAAAAAACGATGTAGGCACCACCACCAATCGAGTTATCTTATTCGGAATCGGTTATCGGTTTTAGTTTTTAATAATAGTTTAATAAGGTCTGGCTAAAACCCAGGCCTTATTTTTTTAAGTAGAACTACCCGAAAAGTTATTTAACATATGGCCTCTTAATAAAAGTTCTATATTTGAACCATCATTTAAAAATTAAAACCAAAATGAAAAAATTCTACTTATTAATTGTAGCAACCTTATTATCAGGAGCAGCATTCGCGCAATCAGTAAAATATGGTATTAAGGTTGGAGCCAACCTTGCCAATGTAACCAAAACCACTTTTGAATTTAATGGAGCAAGTGAAGAATCTTTACAACCTAAATCATTAATGGGTTATCAGTTCGGAACTTTCGCAAACATTAGCCTTGCAAACACATTTGCTATTCAACCAGAGTTATTGTTTTCAACTCAAGGTTGGAAAGGGAAAGAATCAGGTGTAGAAGAAGGCACACCATACACTGCCGAGACTACCTTTAAATCAACTTATTTAAATGTTCCGGTTTTATTTGAATATAAACCGATATTAGGCTTAGGATTTATTTTAGGGCCTCAATTTGGTTATCAGATCAACAAAAAACAAGATTTTAAAGTCTCTGCCTTGGGAATGAGCCAAACTGAATCACTGAACAGTGAAGATCTGGATAATGAGGCCAAAGATGCGGGCTTTGAATATAATAAGTTCGATTTAGCGGCTGTAGTTGGCGCCCAATATACAATTACAAAATTTGTTGTCGGCCTTCGCTATAATATGGGTTTAACTTCATCAAGTAAATCAAACATTGATGGTTTAAAACTTAAAGGTGGTAAAAACAATGTATTTAACTTCTCTGTAGGATACACTTTCTAGATAAAAAAATATGAACGCAAAAAAGGCCGTCTTTTCAAGATGGCCTTTTTGCTTTTTGGGCCTCTATTAAAATCATTAAAATGTTTCCTATATTTAATATTAAACACTTATAATCAAACAAATACTCATTCATCTAACTACAACTACCTCTCATGTCTGATCAAAAAACCTTTCACCTGGGCCTTTGTATGGCCGGAGCCGTTTCTGCGGGTGCTTATACGGCCGGAGTAATTGATTACCTAATTGAAACATTAGAACGCTGGGAAGAAGCAAAAAAAACTGGGGACCCTTCGATCCCAACACATCAAATTGTTATCGATGTTATAGGCGGGGCATCAGCAGGAGGAATGACCTCGATTATTGCCGGAGCTGCCATGCAAAACCCAATTGGCCATATTACTCCTGATAAACGAAATGACGAAGCCTTTAAAAACAATAACAAACTTTATGATTCATGGGTGAACCTGGCTGCAGATGATATGTTGCCATTAATGCTCAAAAATGATGACATAGAAAAAAACAATAAGGTTATCTCACTTTTTAACTCCGACTTTATAAAGGGCATTGCCGATAAAGCCGTGACAGTTAATCCAAATACACCTTATCCTCGCCCTTATTTATCTGACGATGCAGATATTTTGGTAACCTTAACCAATTTACAAGGCATCCCCTATTCATTAGGCTTTTTGGGTGGTGTAAGTAAACTAGATCAATACAAAACCTCCACACACCGTGACTTTGGTCATTTTGCATTAAACAAAACAACTTACAAGAATGATGGCCGTATCCCGCTCTCTTTCCTTAATAATACTAATCTCGATATAGCCAAGAACTGTGCTATGGCAACTGGAGCATTCCCCGTTGGACTTTCAGCCAGAGAGATTCAAAGAGACAAGCAACAGGTTTTTGACAACAGGTTTATCAATCTGCTGAATGAGATGGAGAAAAAATATAACACCAATATTCCAAAATCAATTGTGACTGATAACCTTATTGCTCAAAAATCATTTCTTCATGAAATATTTGACAAGCTTCAAAATCAGAATGCTTATACTACCTTAAACGTAGATGGTGGGATGCTCAATAATGAACCTTTTGAAATTATCAGAGATGTAATTATTGATAAGACAAAAGAAGACAGAGCGGCAAATAATAATTATGACACCTGCCGAAGCAGCATTTTAATGATCGACCCATTTCCCTGTGAAGACCCAGAAACTGATTTCGATTCAAGCATAGGTATAATGAACGTAATAAAGCAAACCTTTAAAACTATGCGAGGTCAATTACTTTTTAAACCACAAGACATTGAAAAAGCAATGGATCCTAAAAACATCAGTCGATTCCTAATTGTTCCGGAGAGAGAAAACAGCACTGATAATATTTCAGGAAGCATGGCCATTGCTTGCGGTTCATTTGAAGGATTCGGAGGTTTTTTTGATAAATCATTCAGGGTTCATGATTATTTTCTGGGTCGACGAAATTGCCAGTATTTCTTACAAGAATGGCTTACCATCCCAGTCGATACCACCAATCCCATTTTTACAGAGAATTATTCGCCTGAAGCTAAAACCCGTTTTCTATCTAAAAAAGGAGGCTTGCCCATTATTCCTGATACGAATAAAGGAAATTCCAATATGGAAGAAAAGGCTTTAGATTGGCCTCAAATTGAAGCATCAAAAGTGGAAAGTTGGCGAAAACTTTTCAGGGAACGGATAAAAGAGCTTACATTTAGATTAACCGATCTGAAAGGGTTCGATAAATTTCTTTTAAATATTGGTTACGGAATTTTAATCGGAAGAAAGGCGACCGATGCCGTAATAAATATGATAACTAACGACTTACGAAAACATAAATTAATCAAATGAAAAGAGTTACCGGTATAGGCGGCATTTTTTTTAAGTGCGATGACCCTGAAAAACAAAAAGAATGGTACGAAAAACACCTTGGCATTCAATCAGGTGAATATGGCGCCACATTTGAATGGCGTGAAAAAGAAAACCCTGATCAAATCGCTCATACAGCCTGGAGTCTCTTTAAAGCCGATTCGAAATATTTTTTTCCTAGTACCAAACCTTTTATGTTTAATTATAGGGTTGAAAATTTAAGCGAGTTATTAAAAGTTTTAAAAGAAGAGGGCGTTACAGTTGTTGGAGAAATAGAAGAGTTTGAATTTGGAAAATTTGGATGGATACTTGATCCGGAGGGAAATAAAATAGAATTATGGGAACCAATGGATGAGAATTATTAATTAGAATATAATTCTATTGCCTAAAAACAACTAGTTTTAAACTCTTATGATTCATATTTTGTATATTGATAAAAATTAATCTATAAGATTTAATAAAGTATCATTAATCACCTCATAGAAATTCTAAAAATTTACACTCAAGCATGAAAATAATCGTTTTTGGTGCTTCCGGCCGTACAGGATCTCAAATTGTAAAACAAGCTTTAAATCGAAATTTTCATGTTACGGCTTTTGCACGCAATCCCTATGGAGTGCATATGTTGCACCCTATGCTAGAAATAATAATGGGAGATGTTCTAGATCATGAAAAGGTTCATGAAGCTCTCCAAGGACATGACATTGTACTGTCAGCATTAGGCTTTGTTAATCCCGAGCATCGTTTGATTGGCTACTACAACATTATTAATGCAATGAAAGACCTGGAAATTAAACGATTAATTGCTGTTGGCGGCATGGGAGTTTTACAAGCTACTGCTGATACAATTATTGCCAAAACGCCTTCATTCCCATCTCAATATGTTTCGGTTTCTGAAAGTCATCACAAGGTTTATGAAGCACTGAACAATAGCCACCTCGATTTTACTTTTGTTTGCCCACCCAATATAATTCAAGGTGAAAAAACAGGAAACTACCTGGTAAAACCTGATTATCATCCGGGAGGAATGTCAATCAACAGCGGAGATCTTGCCGATTTCATGTTAAACGAAATTAAAGACCAGGCATTTATCAGAAAAAGAGTGGGTATATGTAATGCTGAAAATAGCATTACACAAAAGTAAAATCGCTATAACAGTTTTTCAGACCTTTTTCCAAAAGGTCCCGGCGAAGGTTCTTTCCTATAAATACTATTTTACTGGTTCGCACCATTCCTGGCTCCCAATCACTCCCAAGAGTATAAGTTGCATTTTTCATTACCGATTGCACTATATGTCTTTCATCCAGCCCGGCAAAGTTCAACACTCCCTTTACTCTGTAAAAACTTTGTCCCTGAATTACCAATAACACATTCAGCCAATGTCTGAATTTCAATAAATCCAATGGCTGGTCAAATACAAACGCTTGAGATACCACTTCCTCATGCTTTGATTGTAAATTCATTGGAAAAAACCGGAACCCCTGTTCCACTTTCCTCGCTTCATAAGCATCCTGATTTAACAGATCAACAGTCTCCTGCTCACCAAACTTGGCCTTTATTATACTTGCGTAAGGATTAACATTTTTTACAGTGGTTTCCACTTTTTCTAAGGTTCCCTCATTAACCAAATCAATCTTATTTATTACGATAACATCGGCAAAGGCCATTTGCTTACGCACCTCTTCCCTTTCGGTCATCTGCTCGATCAGATTTTGGGCATCAACAAGACAGATTACTGCATCCAACTTAAAATGCGCTTGAATAATCTGGTCGCCAATAAAGGCTGCTGCAATTGCTGATGGATCAGCAATTCCGGTACTTTCAACCACCAAATGATCAAAAACTGGAAACTCTTTAACCAAATTCGCCAGCACTTCATTGAATTCGCCATTCATCGAACAGCAAATACATCCGCTCGAAATTTCAAAAAGTTCATTATCTCCCTTATAAACCAGTTCACTGTCAATACTTACCTCACCAAACTCATTTTCAAGCACAACTAATCTTTTATCATTATTCTTTCTGATCAATTGATTTAATAATGAAGTTTTACCTGCGCCTAAAAAACCTGTTAAGATGGTTACCGGAATTGGATAATTGGATTTTTGCATGAACAAAAGTACTGATATTAACTTTATGAAATAAAAAGGGGAATGCCCACTCCCCTGACTCGTTAGATAATTTCCTCTTTTTTGTGTCAAAAAATCTACCCAAACTAGTTACTTTGCTTTCTGATAGAAAATATCCATTATTTCGCTTATGTCACAACCCATTAATACCGGTATCCTATCTTACGGATACTCTACCAAAGTTTTTCACGGACCACTTATCAGCAATGATCCCAATTTTAGCTGGACAGCTGTTGTGGAGCGAAATCATGAAGATTCAAAGGAAAAATATCCCCACCTAACCATTTATAAAAGTGTGGAAGAACTTTTATCAAATGAAAAAATTGAACTGATCATCGTTAACACACCTAATCAAACTCATTATGAATATGCCAAGAAAGCCCTAATGGCTGGTAAGCATGTAATAATTGACAAACCATTTGCAGCTACTGTAAATGAAACCAAAGAGCTAATTGCCCTTGCGCAAAAACAGCAAAAAATGCTTACAGCTTTTCACAATAGAAGATGGGATGGTGATTTTAAGATTGTAAAACAAGTTATTGAATCAGGTGATTTAGGACGATTGGTGGAAGCAGAATTTAAATTTGAACGATACCGTACAAGTTTAAATCCGAAGAAACATAAAGAAGAAGCTGCTCCTGCAACCGGACTTTTATATGAAATTGGGACACATATTATCGATCAGGCTGTTGTTCTTTTTGGTAAGCCTCAGGGTGTTTATGCTGATATTTTAAAACTCCGCGATAATTCTTTGGTAGATGATTATTTTGAATTGATTCTTTATTATCCGCAGCTTCGACTAAAATTGAAAAGCACACTTTTAGCTAAGGAAGAACTCCCTGGCTATATTATAAATGGAACAAACGGTTCATTTGTAAAAAAACGCATGAATTTACAGGAAGATCAGTTAAAAGCAGGTATGGTACCGGGTGATGCTGGTTATGGAGAAGAACCTGAAGAAGAATGGGGAATTTTGAACATCGACAAAAATGGTGAAACGTTGAAGACTAAGCTTCCTACTCCTTCATCAAACTATAGCGACTTTTTCAACTTGGTTTACGACCACCTACGACAAAATGGACCTGTTCCAATTGATCCGAGTGATGCACTAAAAGGCATCGAAATTATTGAGGCTGCATACCATAGCAATTCCAACAAATGCGTAACCAAGCTTTGATAGGGCGTCAGAATTGGTTATCTTCCGCCGCAATTTATTGAGAGTATGAAAAAGAAATATGCAGTAGGTGTAGATATTGGTGGTTCCCACATAACCTCGGCCGTTATTGATCTTGAAAATGGAAGCATTGTTCAGAACAGCCAAAGCCGGATGCGAGTTAACGCGCAAGGAACGCCGGAAAATATCATTGCCGTTTGGAGCGAATGCATAAACACCTCTATTGACCTGATCGGCAGAGAGAACATCACAGGAGTTGGCATCGCAATGCCGGGTCCATTCGATTATGATTTAGGTATCAGTTACATCAAAGATCAAAATAAGTATGATTTACTATTTGGGCTTAATATTAAAGAATTACTTGCTAAATCGTTACAGCTTGATTTAAATCAACTTTTATTTTTAAATGATGCCGCTTGTTTCTTAAAAGGAGAAACCTTTAGCGGTGCCGCCGCCGGCAGTACAAAAGCAATCGGACTTACCCTAGGAACCGGATTAGGATCGGCCTTTTATTTTGATCATAAAGCTGAAGATGCCAATTTGTGGTGCAGTAATTTCAGGGATGGAATGGCGGAAGATTATATTTCAACACGTTGGTTTGTGCGTCGCTACGCCGAACTATCAGGACGTGAAACCCCTGATGTTAAACATTTATCCGAACTGGTTTCTACCGATGGAACCGCCCAAATGGTATTTGAAGAATTTGGTAAAAGTTTAAGTGAATTTACCATACCACTTATCAAAGAAAAAAAACCAGAATATGTGGTTATTGGCGGAAACGTTGCCAATGCCTGGGATCTATTCATTAACAAATTGCAGGATGATGCCGCCAAAGAATCGCCGGAAACAAAAATAGTCAAGGCACAACTTTCAGAAGATGCTGCCTTATTCGGAGCGGCAACTCTTTTCTTATAAAATGGGAATTTAATGCCCACCAGAAATATCATAAACGCTCTTTGATAGACTTAAAGGGCGTTTATCATTTAGCGCGTTTTTTGTAGATTACTTAAACATAATGTTTAATGAACCCTAAACATTGTTGTTATGAAAAATCTCTTCGTTTCCCTATTAATAATTGTAGCATGTATATCCTGCAAAAACAATAACGGAGATGAATCTCCTCCCCCCGGCTCCGACACAACCTTTACCGTTAATGTTTCAACGTTGATAAAAGGTCTTGATACCCCATGGGAAATGACTCAGTTAACAAACGGAAGAGTGTTGGTTACCGAACGACCTGGAAGAATCAGAGAGATTAACAATGGCGTGCTGGAAAGCCAGCCTTGGTTAGATCTTAGCTCATCCGTTGATGAACGGGGAGAATCGGGTTTGTTAGGAATTTCAGCGGACCCTGATTTTAACACAAATAAATATGTATATGTAGCTTATACCTATTCGAATGAGGGTAATTTTCTCTTAAAATTAGTGCGCTTAAAAGAAAACACATCCGGTAAAGGCGAAATAAATAAAGTCTTGGTTGATAACATAAGAGCCAATACTAGTCACGATGGTGGAGCAGTCAAATTTGGCCCTGATAAAAAATTATATTGGACCGTAGGTGATGCCGGAAACACTTCATCTGCTCAGAATTTAAATTCGCTTAATGGAAAAATCTTAAGGCTGAACACTGACGGAAGTATACCTTCCGACAACCCAGACCCTGCATCATACGTTTATTCATACGGACACCGAAATCCACAGGGATTAGCTTGGCAACCAAAAACCAATCAATTATACTCCACAGAGCATGGTCCGTCCGGCTCTCCAACTTGCTGTAGAGATGAACTTAACTATATAGAAAAAGGCAAAAACTACGGCTGGCCCAACATTTACGGTGACCAAACAGCAACTGGAATGGTTTCACCAATTTTGTTCAGTGGAAACGATTATACCTGGGCACCTGGAGGAGCAACATTTATTACCAAAGGAAAATGGAAAGGCGACTTATTATTTACCGGCTTGAGAGGTCAATCACTTTACCGTGTAGTCCTTGACTCAAAGGACAACCGAAAAGTTTTACACCTATATAAACATTTCGAAAATGAGTACGGAAGATTAAGAGATGTAATGCAAATGCCGAATGGGGATATTTGGCTTGCGGTTAGTAATAAGGATGGACGCGGAACTCCTGGTACTGATGACGACAGGATATTAGTAGTTAAAGTGGAATGACGGTTATGCCGGAAAATATTTTTTCATACGTTCCACCACCTCATACACTGCCGGACAAATAGCGGTGTTTTTTAAGGTAATATCCAAAATTTGGAGCATTGGAGAGTGATCGGTATGCGGATATTCTCGGCAAGCCTTAGGCCGGTCTTCGTAAACCGAACAATAATTATCATTACCTAAAAACGGACAAGGAACTGTTTTTAAAACATAATCATTGTCTTCATCAATACGAAGGTATTTTTCAACAAAATCACCAGGTTTCAGCTTTAACCTCGAGGATAAACGCTCAATATCACGCTGAGTGAACAAAGGACCTGTTCCTCTGCAACAATTAGCACAAGTTAAGCAATCGGTTTTAGCGAACACAAGTTCATGCTGTTCAGCAAAAGCCAAATCAACTTCCCGCGATTTTTTGTTTTTTAACCGCTCAAAGTACCTCTTATTTTCCTTCTTTCGCTTTTGCGCCTCGCCCTTGAGTTGTTTTAAATCAATCACTACAGATAAACTTGTTTAATGAATCTGAAACCTATAAAAACACAATTACCCCACGCCAAGTGAGGTAAATGCCTTTATGTTTATATCACCGGAATTTTAACATACCGGCCATATTAATTATTGTTGATTTTCGCGCTCTTGAGAAACATTAAGTACACGTGCAATAGCCGTTAAACATAATACAGCTCCAACGGCAATAAGTCCCCAGCAAACCAATGATAATACATGTGAATCAATAATAAATCGGGCAAAAGTTCCGATTAATACAACAATTACACCTACGGCTAAAAATGCGAAGTCTTTATCTAGTTTGCTTTCCATTGTTTTAAAATTTTGCCAAAAATAGGTTTTAACTCCTATTGATGCAAATTCTTCAAACTGAATAAAAAAAAATAAAATGAATTATGAAGATTATCAATTTATTAAGTAAAATTGGGGCAACGTAAAAAAGAGTTAGATAAAGATGCAGAAAAGAACTAAACCAAATAAAGTAAAAATTGCTCTCTCCTTATTATTTTCCGCCTTGTTAATATTTAATTTTTCGAATGTTAACGCTCAGGTGAACAAATCAAAAAAGATTAGAACCATTATTATTGATCCAGGACATGGCTATCCTACCCTTAATGCGCACGGCCGTTATAGCTACGAATCAGACCTGACTCTAAGTTTTGGACAAGAGTTGGCGAAGATGATCAGGGATTCTCTACCTGACATTAAAGTAGTAATGACAAGAAACGACCGAAATGACGCTGGTGGATTTGCAAGTGCGAAGGAAGCTAATCGTTATCGTGCAAGATTTGCTAATGAAAACCATGGTGATCTTTTTATCAGTATCCACTGTAACTGGGCGCCTGGTAGAAAAAACTCCGAGATTGTTGATTACAAAACCACAACCTATTATACAGGCAAAGGCAGCAAAAGAAAAAAACATACCAAGAAGGTTCCTGTTTATAAAACCTGGACCAGCCCTAGTGCTACCAATGGTGTAGAAACGTTTATTTGGGCTGTGAATAAAAACGATTCTAAAGTACAGTTTGTTCAAAGCAACAATACTGATTCAACAGAATTGCATGGAGAGCAGGGCGATAATGGTTCAGCTGACGATATGTTCGACTCTCCGGAGGCAAAAATTATGGCGTCATTGGTAACCCGCAAATTTTTTGACCAAAGTTTAATGCTTGCCGATATGGTACAAACAGAGTTTGTTAAACAAGGCCGTGTTAATCGTGGTGTAAAACAACGTAACAACGAAGGAATTTGGGTGCTTCAGGCTACCGCAATGCCAAGCATCTTGGTTGAAGCCGGGTTTGTTTCTAATCCGGAAGAAGAAGATTATATGAACAGTGAAAAAGGCCGCCAGGAGATAGCATCTGCTATTTTGAGGGCTATTATAGGGTACCGGAAGAACATTGAGCTTAGTTCATCATACGTTCCTACAAATACAGCCGAGTAAATTCAGATACACAGAGATAATAAAAAGGGGAGGGCTAAATTAGCCCTCCCCTTTTTTATGGCTGAAAGTTGTTTACTTCCATTTATTCTTTAATGCAGCCAACATCGAGTTCATGTCCTGAGGCTCTTCAGCTTTTGGTTTACTTTGCTGCTGTTGCGATGGACGATTTGCTCTATCATTGCGCATTTTTTCTTTCTCGACCTTGGTACGTTGAGCTGGAGCACTCTCATCCTTCATCGTTAATGCAATACGTTTGCGATCGACATCAACTTCGGTAACAGTAACCCAAACCTGTTGTGCAACCTTAACCACTTCATTCGCGTCGGTAATAAACTTGTTCGAAAGCTGGCTCAGGTGAACCAATCCATCCTGGTGAACACCAATATCTACGAAAGCACCAAAGTTAGTGACGTTAGTTACTATACCTGGCAGACGCATACCTATTTTCAAATCAGCAATTTCATTCACATCATCAGCAAACTTGAAAGCCTCAAACTCTTTACGAGGGTCACGACCTGGCTTATCCAACTCCTGCATAATATCATTCAGGGTAGGCAAACCCACAGTTTCCGAAACATATTTCTTCAAGTCAATTTTTTTACGCAGTTCTTTGTTAGCTAATAGGTCTTCCATCTTACAGTTAAGATCTTTGGTCATTTGCTCAACAATATGATAAGATTCTGGGTGAACAGCGCTAGAGTCTAATGGATTAACCCCATTTACAATTCTTAAGAAACCCGCGGCTTGCTCAAAAACTTTTTCACCCATACGAGGAACCGCCATTAAATCTTTACGCGATTTAAATGCACCATTCTCATTACGGTAATTGATAATATTTTGTGCCAAAGCAGGGCCTAATCCCGAAACATAGGTAAGCAACTGCTTGCTTGCGGTATTCACCTCTACTCCAACGGCATTTACACATGACCCAACTACTTCATCCAATTTATTTTTTAAAGCTGTTTGATCAACATCGTGCTGATATTGTCCAACGCCAATAGATTTAGGATCAATTTTTACCAATTCAGCCAAAGGATCGGCCAATCGACGGCCAATAGAAACAGCACCACGAACGGTTACATCATAATCCGGGAACTCTTCACGCGCTACTTCAGATGCTGAATAAACAGAAGCTCCCGCTTCGTTCACCATCACTACTGCGATATCTTTAGGCAGGTCTTTTATTCCACGTACAAAGGTTTCTGTTTCGCGGCTGGCAGTACCATTACCAATTGCAATTGCTTCAATTGGAAAACGCTGACATAAAGCCAAGACAACTGCTTCAGCCTCTATCATTTTACCCTGAGATGATGCTGTTGGATAAATTACCGTATTCTCTAAAAGTTTCCCTTGCGGATTTAAAACAACCACTTTACAACCGGTACGGAAACCTGGGTCAATTGCTAAAATGCATTTTTGTCCCATTGGTGCGGCTAATAACAACTCACGTAAGTTATCGGCAAAAACAACAATAGCTTTCTCGTCAGCACCTTTTTTAGTTAATAAACGCATCTCCGTTTCAATTGACGGAGCCAACAAACGCTTATAACAATCGTCAATAGCTATTTTAATCTGGTCAGCAGCTTCTCCCCTGCTTTTTACAAATACCCCTTCAATAATATCAATGGCATCTTCTTTTACAGGCGCAATATCAAGACTCAGGATCATTTCCTTTTCACCACGGCGCATAGCCAATAAGCGATGCGAAGGAGTATTTTTCAGTAATTCCGACCATTCGAAATAATCACGGTATTTAGCGCCTTCTTCTTCCTTGCCTTTCATTACTGTTGAAGTGATCATCGCCTTATCGGTAAATAGCGTGCGCATTTTATCACGACAAACTGCATCTTCATTGATCATTTCAGCAATAATATCCCGAGCACCTTGTAAGGCTTCACTTTCATTGTTCACTTCTTTTTCTACATCAATGAACTTAGCTGCTTCACCTTCAATATCTTTAACCTCCTGCGAGAATATAGCTAAAGCCAATGGCTCCAAACCACGCTCACGGGCAATTGTCGCCTTAGTACGGCGCTTAGGTTTATAAGGAAGATAAAGGTCTTCCAGGCGGCTCATGGTGGCTGCAGCAAGAATATCTTTCTCCAACTCATCAGTCAGTTTGCCCTGTTCTTTGATTGAATTAAGAATAGTTTCGCGACGTTTATCCAACTCGCGCAAGCGTTCTATTTCATCGCGAATAGCAGCAATGGCTACCTCGTCAAGACTGCCCGTTAACTCTTTACGGTAACGAGAAATAAAAGGAATCGTAGCTCCTTCGTTCAACAACCCTACTGTTGCTTCTACCTGGCGGCTGCCGATGCCCAAATCCTGGGCAATCTTCAGAAAGTACTTTTGTTCTGACATGATTTTTAAATGAGGCTGCAAATATAATCGCGTGTTTTTAGCAAACAGAGAGTTTTTTCAAAAAATGTTTAAGTGGTTTAAAGTGAATAATTTGGAGTTTAATCAATGAATCAATCTCCGTGAAATCCGATCTCAATTATTAAGCTAACGTTAAATTATTACAATCATATCCATCTGATTTTCAGCAAATATCATCTTTGCGAATAGATCAAAAGTTCATAATTTTAAAATACAACTTTTCACTAAGCGCTCTCGATATGAAAAAAATAATCTCACTTGTACTTCTTTTTATCCTTATCCCAACTATTGAGCAAGTTTTAGCTTGTACAAGAGTGGTTTACAAAGGACAAAATAACCTTATTCTTACTGCCCGCTCAATGGATTGGCAAGAAGATACCCAAACCAATCTTTGGATATTTCCCAGAAGTATGGAACGCAATGGTGAAGTTGGAAAGAATTCGCTTAAATGGAAATCCAAATATGGAAGTGTTATCGCTTCGGCCTACGACATTTGCAGTACTGATGGCATGAATGAAAAAGGTCTTGTGGCCAATATCCTTTGGCTGGTTGAATCCCAATATCCTGTTTGGGATCAGAAGACGCCGGGGTTATCAATTGCGGCATGGGTACAATATGTATTAGACAATTTTAGCACGGTGGCTGAAACTGTTCAGGCTCTTCAAAAAGAAGACTTTACTCTTATAACAGCAAATGTTCCTGGTCAAAACCGGTTAACTACCTTGCATTTGTCAATTTCAGATGCTGCCGGCGATAATGCCATTTTTGAATACATTAATGGCAAACTGATCATTCACCATGACCCGCAATATGTGGTGATGACCAACTCCCCTATTTTTGACAAGCAACTTGCCCTCAACGAATATTGGAAAAGTATAGGGGGAACCGTTATGTTACCAGGAACCAATAGGGCATCTGACCGTTTTGTAAGAGCCTCTTTTTATGTTGATGCGATTCCGAAAACCGACAATGTTCGGTTAGCAGTTGCCAGTGTATTCAGTGTTATCAGAAACTGTTCTGTTCCTTTAGGTATTTCTACTCCTGATCAACCTAACATATCTTCAACCCGTTGGAGAACAGTAGCCGACCATAAAAACCTGGTTTATTATTTCGAGACAACATTAACCCCAAATACTTTCTGGGTCGACTTTAAAGATGTGGATTTTTCAGAAAAAGGAGCTGTTAAAAAGCTGAACTTAACTAATGGAGAAACCTATGCGGGAAATGCCGTCAAACAATTTGTAGCCTCCAAAGCATTTCAGTTCCAAGGGCTATAAGTTAGGGAGGAATCAAAGGCACTTTAAAACAAAAATCACTCATTCTTCTGAACAAAAAAGCTATTTATTAAGAAGAATGAGTGAAAAGGGGAAATTAGTTTTTACTGGTTTTAATCATCAACAAATAGTCCCCATAAACATTTTTACGGGTTTCATTGGTTTCACCTATAATTTTCATCACCATCTTATACTTTCCTTTCACTTTGTAATAAGCATAATTAGCATCAGCGTGATCAAGTTGAATTGAAACGATTTCATTATAACTATTATCATCAAACTGATTAATCCCTATTAATCGGGTTGAACTACCACTTGTAATAGGTAATTTCAGATTAAAGTTGAAAAGAACATCAGTACCAATTGGATATCGTTTTATATTTGCAGGGTCAGCCATTTCATCACTTTTACTTGGTACTGTTAGGTAAAAAGTTGAGTTGGTTGACTCTGAAGTGGCGTTTAGACTACCGTAAGCTGCAGCATCCAATACCAAACGCTCACAATCAATATTCGCATGCCAATCGGGGGAATTAAAACTGAAATGAAGCTTATCTGATGATGAATCAGAATCTGACGGTGTTCCATCATCTTCAGGTTTAGCACAACCGGCAAATAACAAAGCTGTAAAAGCCAATGCAATAATGTAGATTTTTCTCATGTTTTTGGTTCTATTAATCAATATTGTCTTGCCTTTATTAGGCAAATGCTAACGCAATTTATCTTCGCTAAAGATATTCTATAATCATTCAGTTCTCATATACCTAAAGTCAGGTATTTTTTTTGGGAGGGGGATTTTCTTCTTGGCTTCTAAATCGCGGTTATTATAAGCTTCTATTTGTAATGTAACAAGATCTGCTGCTGTCATCTATTTCTACTTATTAAAATGGCTTACCCAAGTGGCATTATTAAAAAGTGTTGAGTGATAAATTCGACCTTTAAAATTCGAATTTATGCTCACCAGCGATTCTTTGAGGCTTTTAAATACAACAGGTGGCACTTTATTGCTGATGGTTATTTTGCGCACAACCGACAAATCAATATCAATATCAAAGGTTGGTTGCTGAGGTTTATCTGAAACAGCTATTAACCTGTATTCATTTTCGGGCTTAAACGGATATCGTTTTAAATAAGGCAAATCATTGATGCTTGCATTTAAGGACGGCAAATCCTGAATACGCTTGTATTGCACTTTGCCATGATGAACATCCTCCAAACTATCTAATATTTTGAAAAGCCGCTCGGGACTAAACTCAATACAACAACCCGCAGTACCATTTGCAAAGGCATTCCAATGGTGTATAGTTTCATTTTGATGAGTTAAGCAAAGTGCATATATACTTTGAGCTCTGCTTTTATTTCGATAGACCTCCATCGTTGCCCGATCGTTATAATCTTCCCAAATACTTGGGTTGATCAATGCCAGCTTTTCACGTTTCAATAAATCAATTAAGAAAGGTATAGTAGTAAAGCGATTAAGCTTTCTTAACTCAGGTTTCATGGGTATCATTATTGGGATTTTACAAACTCTGAATCACCTGCATCATATCGTTGATTCCCCAGTGATCAATGTATTTTCCGTTTTTTAAGCGAACCATATCCATTACTTTTATAGTTACCTTTTTACCGGTTGGCTGACGGCCCATAATTTCCCCCAAATGAGTAGCCGTAATTGTTTTGCGGGTAGCAACCATATCGTTCTCTGCTATTTGTTCCTCAATTTGAATGCTTAGATCGGGAAAACCTTTATGTAAAATGCCTACAAACTGAATAAGACCGCTCACATTATTTGGCATATTTGACGGAATAGTATGGTTCACAAAATGTTCATCCACAAGCTCTGTTAATACTTCCGTATTTCCGTTTTGCAGAAATTCTTTATTAAATCGAATGACAATTTCTTTGTTGCTTTCAATACTCATTTTATACTTTTCAATAGCTAATTCGCTGACAAATAGTAAAACCTAGGCCAAATTAAAGAGGCAAAAAATGGGATTTAAAACTGGTTTCATGCATAGATACATAGGAATAATGCCGTGGAAGAAACCAACCGATGGACCTCATAATGCTTTCATAGTGATCTTCTGATTGAAATTTATCTGGAGTTAAATTAAATACCAGTTCCTGCAAATTTCCTTCGGGCCTCGAACGATTCATCAACAGTAATTTTACTTTATGAATTTCTAACGATTGAAGAAAATCACGGATAACCATTCGAGATTCATGTGGCAACAGCATTTCCGAAGGTTGACCGATCAACACATCTTCCTTCTCCTGAATCACCTCATGCTTGGGTAAATTCCATGAAACCTCCTCACTGTAAAATTCGCTGCGAAGATGAAAATTAAGAATATCGCCGTAAGAGAACACCCAATCTGGATTACCCGTACCGGCATTAATAACAACACCAACGCCTTTTTGAAGTATGAAATCAGTTACCATGTGTTTGATCACATAACACTGAAATGGTTGATTTGGCTTTGGTATTTCAAGTTGAAAGTAAGGGAAACCGTCTGGGCCTTCAACTACCTGTGGGTTGCCGCAAGCGAAACTTGCCTCAACAACATTTCCTAAAAATGCATCTTTCCAAAAATCATCCCTTTTTTCATGGGGAGTTTCAATTAGTCCGGCTAAAATTTTCGTCTTGTTCAGATCACCGTAATAAGGCTCACTCTCAGGCTCAGGTAAAGGAGCGATGCTTTTCTGCCCTTTACTTTTAAAAAAATTAAATAATCCCATAGATCAATGTAGGTGTTGTAGATAATAAGACAATATTACGAACTATTGCAACATCTATTTTTTTGATACCACTAAACCTTGTTCGGGTACCCATTTATCATATTCCATATATTCAGCTACTCTTTTTGCAAAGTCGCGTCCTCCAAATTTTTCAACAAGGTATAAGGCCCCATCAATGCCCGCTGAAATGCCTGCAGTGGTAATAACAGTCCCATTATCAACAAAGCGCGTATTAGGCAGCACGGTTGCACTAGGCACAGCTTTTTTCAAATCGTCGATGCTATCATGGAAAGTGGTTACTGTAAGGCTATCCAATAAACCAGCTTTTCCCAAAATAAAGGCGCCAGTACAAATCGAAAAATAATATTGTGTTGTAGGTTGTCTCGCTTTAATCCATGCAATTACTTCCGGATCATCGGCAGCCCTTCCGGCATTTCCACCGAAAACTGCCAAAACATCAAATGGAGGGGCACTCTTAAGATCATAATCAGGAGTTATCTGTAGAACGCCTTGTGCTTTAATAGGTTGTTTTGTTTTAGAAACAGTAAAAATAGTAGCTCCGGCATATGAAAACACTTCCATCGGACCGGCAAAATCCAATACTTCTACCCCATCCTGTAAATAAAAACAAATGGTGTGGTTCTTTTTGATGGTTTCTGATTTTTTGATCAGTTGCATTTTACAATGCGGACAATTACTAGCTTTATTAAAGATTAATTTATCACATTGATTTCCGCAAGGAGGGCAAACATAACTATCTGATTCATAGGTTTGAGCATAACAAGAGATCGTTACCAATAACAAAAAGATTGAAAAAAGTGTTTTCATGGTGATTTATTTTCTATAAAGTTGTAGTATAAAAGTAAAAAAATCACTAGAAACAGGTATTTAAAAAACAGACAAAAGAAAGTTCTTTATAGTTAAATTATTCTCTATACAGCAGTAGCTCTTCATTACTGGTAGGAGAACTTATCTTTTTAATAAAATGCATCCCACTTTTTTCTAACAAGCGTATGGATTTTACGTTATCGGGTAAAGTAATTGCCGATAGGACCGGAAGGTTAAGCTTTTCTTTGGCGTATCTTAAAATAGCAGCTGTAATTTCCATCCCAAAGCCTTTCCCTTCAAATGCAGGCAAAAAGGCAAAACCAATATCCGGATTTTCGAGATGTTCACGTTTTAGAATACCGCTCATACCAATACGAATGCCACTGCTTTTTTCTTCTACCAGCCATAGTCCAAAACCATTTTCGGCATAGCTTTTCATCGGACCGCTTCGTAAATATTCAATGGCCTGATCCTGGATTTTCACGTTTCTATCGCCTATAAACCTGATCCAACCATCGCTGTTAAGCAACTCGATAATAAAATCGGTATCGTTAAGCGTAAATTCTTTTAAAATTAATCGCTCAGTTTCAAGTATATTCTTCATTCCAATAGTTTAATGTGTTGGCAATTTAACACGAAATATCGCAAATAAAATAGAGTGCACACACAACACGATTACAACTATAGGTCTTGGGGTTAGCTTGTCTGTTATTGATACCCTCATTGATCAGAGGAATCTATGGCCAGATTACAAACATTATACGTTTTAGGAATATAAGAAACAGGGATCAATAATTTTCTCCTTACTACAACCAGTGGTAAGGAGAAAACTTTTAACCGGATTAAATTACTTTTAAAAGGAAAGTAATAATACTCTTTAAGCTTACCAGCATAACAATTATACCGACTAAAAACATGATTGTTTTTGCCGGAATTCTGTAAGAAACTTTTGCAGCTATTGGAGCGGCAAGAGCGCTTCCGATCACCAAGCCCCCCACAACATCCCAATGTATTGTTTTTGCCATGGTAAAAAAGGTAAGAGAGCTTAAAATTGCAACAAAGAACCGTGTGGCTTTAACGGTGCCTAATGAAGTTCTTGGGTTGCGACCTCCTGCTATTAAAGAAGATAAAACAATGGAACCCCAGCCGCCTCCGCCTACTGCATCAATAAACCCTCCCCCAAAACCCAATAAAGAGATTTTTTTAATTTTCTCTCCGCGAAACGTTTTGGATCTATTTTTAATGGATTTTCTCAAAATCATAGCACCTAAACAAAGTGTATATATTGAGACGATGGGTTTTGTATAACCACTATAATGCTCTAATGAAGATAAAAGAAAAGCCCCCAATACTGCTCCGCTTATCCCGGGAATAATTAACAACCAAAACAACCTTTTATTAATATTCCTCATCCTTTTATGCACCCAAGCACCTAAACCACAACTCAATATTTCAGAGAAATGAACTGCTGCACTCGATGAGACCGGAGGAATACCCATGGATAAGGAAAACGTGGTTGAAGTAACTCCGTACGACATACCTATAGCTCCATCTATCATCGCAAAAATAAATCCGGCAATGAGGAAATAATAAAATACGGGACTGACACTTTCAACGTACATTCTGAACTTCAGATCGATAGCAAAGGTTGCTATCAAAGCGATCACAAGAAATGCAAAAACTATAATCCAAATAACACCTTTATTACCTTTTTTAGAAATACCAGCAGGTGTGCTACCAGCAGGATTGATTGGAAGCTGAATTGCAGCTGCAGGGAGGGTATTCTCTCTTGAAGTTAAATTAGTTTCACTCATAAATCAGGACACATTTAACAAAGGTGCATTACAAATATATATAATCTACTGATTAAATAGATTATTGTTGTAAAATATTTTATTTGTGAATCAGGAGCCAAACAAATCAATCATTATAACCAATCTATTATCCTTTAAAGAGATTATTTATCTTACACAAAAATCAATCAATTGGAATCATCGCAAACAGGTTCAATAACCAAAAGCTTCATCATTAGCTTTTACATTGTTGTTGTTTTATGGATCATAAAATGGGTAGAGTTTAAGTTTGAATTAAGCTTTGCTCCTTACGGAATCATTCCCCGTAAGGTGGAAGGTTTAATCGGAATTTTTGCGGCACCCTTTATTCATTCAGATATTCCGCATTTAGTTTCAAATACCTTTCCAATACTAATCACAGGCACCATGATGTGGTACTTTTTCAAAGACCTGGCAACCAAGGTAGTTCTTGGCGTTTACCTTTTATCAGGCATAGGTGTTTGGCTCTTTGCAAGACCGGCCATTCACATTGGTGCTTCTGGCGTTGTTTACGGCTTAACGAGCTTTTTATTTTTCAGCGGGCTTTTTCGCCGTGACCCACGATTATTAGGATTGTCCTTTTTGGTAGTTTTTCTCTACGGAAGTTTATTCTGGGGTCTCTTCCCTTTCGTGCCCGAAGTTTCATGGGAATCACATGTAGCCGGAGGTTTAGCGGGTGTCTTGTTCGCCTTTTTGTATAAAAATAAAGGCCCACAACGAAAAATATATGCGGTTGAAATTGAAGATGAAGACGAATTGGAAAATGAAGAAGATCGGTACTGGGAAATAAAGGATAAGCCGGATGAGGAGCAAGCACAATAATGGCTTACACTAAATGTTTTCAATTAAAAAATCTATACGCTTACGATGATCAACTAATAGTTATGAATGAAGATTTAAGGAACAACAAACTGATATTTCAAAAATAAAAAAGTCCGCATTTGTGTTTAATGCGGACTTTTTTATGAAGTGTTATCAATTACATTCGTTTACGGCCGTGGTAGCTTTGCATACCTACTTTTTGCATACCCACCATACCCATTTGCTGTTGCATCATTTTAATTTGTTCAGCCAGCATTTTGTTCTTATCTAATTTCTTAGCTTCTGCCAATAAGTTTTGTGCTTCGCGTTTATTGCCTTTACTCATGGCAATTCCAGCCAAGCTAAGTTTAGCCATAGCCACGTCATGATCCATGCGTAATCCAATAGCCAATGCTTTCTTAAAATATTTTTCTGATTGAAAGATGCTGCCTTTGGCTTCGCAGGTACCTACCAAAAAGTAATAGTAAGCCTGCTGACCTTGTAACAAAACAGCTTCAGGATTCTTAATACGTTTTAAAAAATAATATGCTTTTTCCATGTTATTCTTTCTCATATAGAAAAAAGCGGCAAGCATATTTTCGTTGCGGAAAAAGAAAACCACAAACAAAATAGAGAACAAAATAGCTAACAAACCCAAAGCAATTTGCCCCATAGTAAACAGGTAAATTGCCAACACAAGTGCAACAACACCTAACGCTAAACGTGAATACTTTAACATGTATCTGATCAATTATAAATTAAATGTTTTAAGCGTTATATGCCTTAAAACGAGGTGCAAAATTAGCTATTGATTTTAGAAGTACGAAGTACAATTTCAGATTATTTTAGAAATACGAAGTACGATCTTAGATTTAAATACCTATCTCCAGATCGTACTTCGTAAATCGTAAATCTCTTTATTTAAAACAACTTTGGATAAAGCTGAGGATCTGCCTCATTCATCATCTCATATATTGCTTCTACAACATCTTCAATGTTCGGTTTAGAGAAATAATCGCCATCCGAACCATAAGCCGGACGATGTTCTCTTGCCGTTAATGTACGAGGTTCGGCATCCAGGTACCTGAAGCCTTTTTGCTCCTCAATCACCTTTTGAACCATGAAAGCAGTAGCGCCTCCAGGCATATCCTCATCAAGGAACAATACCCGGTTGGTTTTCTTCAACGACTCAACGATGGTATGATTGATATCAAATGGCAACAAGGTTTGAACATCAATCAATTCAACCGAAATATCCATTTCCGCCAATTGATGCACAGCCTCATCTGCTACCCGAACACATGAACCGTAAGTTACCAAAGTAACGTCAGTACCTCCTCTTAAAACTTCAGGCTGACCTAACTTAACGGTAAACTCGCCCACATTGGCAGGCAATTTTTCCTTCAAGCGATAACCGTTCAAACATTCAATCACCAAAGCAGGTTCATCTGAGCGCAGTAAGGTATTGTACATACCGGCAGCCTGTGTCATATTACGTGGCACACACAAATGCATACCTCTTAAAGCATTAATCAAAACACCAATTGGTGAACCAGCGTGCCAAATTCCCTCCAAACGATGCCCACGAGTACGAATGATCAGTGGCGCTTTTTGTCCCCGTTTAGTACGGTAAGTTAAAGAAGTTAGGTCGTCGGCTAGTGGCTGCAAACCATAATAAATATAGTCGAGATACTGAATTTCAGTGATTGGACGTAGTCCGCGCATAGCCAAACCTATACCCTGCCCTACAATAGTTGCTTCACGAATACCGGTATCAAAAATACGGTGCTCACCAAACTTCTCCTGCAAACCGGCAAAGCCCTGGTTTACATCTCCAATTTTACCTACGTCTTCACCAAAGGCTAACAAACGAGGATCGCGGGAAAAGTTAGCTTCAAAACAAGCCTGTAAAACTTCACGTCCATCAACTGTTTTAGGAGTGTCAGGAAATTCAGGTTTAATTTCCACCACCTTCAATGGAGAATCTGCTGTGTCGCTAAATAAGTACGTATTGTAACGATCAACATTAGCTTCACGAGCTGCTTTAAACCACTTTATTAGTTTTGCTTTGCCTTCAATATTTTCATTACGTACAATGCGAAGAACACGACGTAAAGCCGCCATTACATCCTTACGTGTTGGATCGATACTTGAACGCAGTACATTTTTATAATACTTTATATCATTTGGAAATTGGCTTTGAAGCTCAATTTCTTCGAAAATAGAAACCACCTCGGTGATCTCCTGCTTGATAGGCGCATTGAAATCCGCCCAAGCCTTTTTCTGAATATCGCGCACATAACGTTTCGCTTCTTCGTCGATCTGGTCAAGCTCTTCATTACTTGCCATACCCGACTCGAGTATCCACTCACGCATTTTTTTAATACAATCGTGATCGGCTTCCCATTCCAAGCGTTCTTTCGACTTATACCGTTCGTGTGAACCCGAAGTTGAGTGGCCTTGAGGTTGAGTAACCTCCTGCACGTGTACCATTACCGGAACATGTTGGTTACGACAGATAGAAGCTGCTGTTTCATAAGCTTCCACCAAACCTGCATAATCCCAGCCTTTAACCCTGATTATTTCAAAGCCTTCACCGTTTTCGTCACGTTGAAAACCTTTTAACAGCTCCGATATATTTTGTTTAGTAGTTTGATATTTCTGACTTACTGAAATTCCATAGCCGTCATCCCAAATTGAGATCAGCATTGGAACCTGTAAAACACCTGCCGCATTTAATGCCTCAAAAAAGTGACCTTCTGATGTACTCGCATCTCCAATGGTGCCAAAAGCGATCTCGTTACCATTATTGGAAAAATGAGTCATATAAGAAAGCTCCTTATTTTCGCGATAAAGCTTTGATGCCTGTGCCAAACCCACCAAACGAATCATTTGTCCGGCAGTACAAGAAATATCTGCTGAAGAATTTTTCATTTGTGTAAGGTTATTCCAGTTACCGTTGTCATCAAGACTACGTGTACCAAAGTGACAGGTCATTCCCCTTCCAGCGGTAGAACTTTCGGCATTTACATCGGCGTGAGCATACAACTGAGCGAAAAACTCGCTAATGTTATACATTCCTGAGGCAAAATGAAAGGTCTGATCGCGGTAATAGCCCGACCTGAAATCGCCTTCCTTAAATACCTTAGCCATCGCAATCTGAGCAAGTTCTTTTCCATCACCAAAAATTCCGAACTTGGCCTTTCCAGTTAGCACTTCTTTGCGGCCAACCAAACTCGCCTGTCGGCTTTCTTGTGCTAAACGGTAGTCAGTAATAACTTCCTGTTTAAACTCTTCAAAGCTCAGCTCCTTGTTCTCTAATAAAGATGTAACCATGTGTTCTTTATCGCTAATCATCATAAGGGTTAAATTGGTCGGCAAAAATAACAAAATTAGCTTGCAATAAGCATTTACAAAGAAAGCTTTAATTAGTTGTCGATGAATCGGTTATTTACAATGTAATTTACCAGTTCATAAACAATACGATAGCAGGTGCTGTTTATTTATCAAACGAGGCTCTTTGATCAAAAACTTATATCATCAAACTGTTACAATTATATATAACTGTAATGCAACTAATTAGGCAAGGCGCACGTTTAAACAAGTAAATATATTTGGTATTATATTTGAACATTTTTGTATCATTGAAATATTAAATACAACTAAAGAAACAACTAAAAATCAAACAGTATGAAAAAGTTATTATTGTTAGGGTTCATAATTTTTGCGGGGTTTAACCTTGCAAAGGCACAGTCAGCCGAATTTAAATTTGAAAAAGAAGTGCATGATTTCGGTAAAATCAAAGAAGGTGTTGTAGCTACTTACGATTTCAAATTTACTAACGTTGGAGATGAGCCTTTAATTATTACAAACGTTACAGCTCCTTGTGGCTGTACCATTCCAAAATGGACCAAAGAGCCTGTTAAAAAAGGTGAAACCGGTATCGTAACTGTTTCTTATAACAGTGCTGGCCGTCCAATGCCATTTAACAAAAACGTAACGATCACTTCTAACTCAAAAACACCTAGTAAAGTACTTTACATTAAAGGTGAAGTTGAGCCAGCTGCTAAACCTGCCGGAAAGTAATTTCCAGTTTGGGTTTCGTATAAAAAATAAAAAAGTCCTCTGCTTAGCGGGGGACTTTTTTATTTTTGTACAAATGCCCAAAATATCGACCAAAGGGCTCCAAATGCCCGCTTCGCCCATCCGTAAATTGACTCCTTTTGCCGACAAAGCTAAAAGTGAGGGAAAAACCGTTTACCATTTGAATATCGGCCAGCCTGATATTGAAACGCCTGAAGGCATGATCAATGCCATCAAAAACATTGATTTTAAAGTTTGGGCTTATACCCAGTCTGAAGGTACCGTTCAATACAGGAATAAATTAGCCGAATACTATCAAAACCATGGTTACAATATCACTCCTACTGATATTTTGGTAACTGATGGAGGTTCTGAGGCTTTGACCATTGCCATCAGTGCCTGCATTGATCATGGTGAAGAAGTAATTGTGCCGGAACCATTTTACGCCAATTACAATGCTTTCACCTGTTTATCAGATGTGGTGATCAAGCCAATTCAATCGTATATCGAAACTGGTTTCGCACTCCCTCCTATCAGTGAGTTTGAACGGATGATCACACCCAAGACCAAAGCTATTTTGATATGCTCTCCAAATAATCCAACCGGCTATTTGTATTCAAGGGAGGAGTTAGAAGAACTTAAAGAATTAGTGATCAAGCACGACCTGTTCCTGATTTGTGATGAGGCCTACCGCGAATTCTGTTATGATGGAAAAGAGTTTATTTCACCGGGTCATTTAGATGGCTTGGAAAATCATTACATCATGATTGACACTGTTTCTAAAAGATACAGTGCTTGTGGTGCTCGTTTAGGGGCAATGGTTACCCGTAATAAAGAGGTGTTTGCTGCCTCACTAAAATATGCACAGGCTCGCTTAGCGCCTCCGGCAGTAGCTCAAATTGCCGCTACCGCAGCCATTGACACCCCTCAGTCTTATTTTGATAAGGTTATTAACGAATATGCTGAACGCCGTAATTTGCTGGTAAGCACACTTAATAAAATTGAAGGTGTTTATTGCCCAAATCCGGGTGGTGCTTTTTATGCCATAGTTCGCTTGCCGATTGATGACAGTGACCGGTTTTGTGAATGGATGCTCGACAAGTTCTCTTATGAAAATCAAACGGTGATGATGGCTCCGGCTACAGGTTTTTACTCAACACCTGGGGCAGGACGAAATGAAGTGCGTATGGCTTATGTGATCAACCAGCAAGATTTAAAGAAGGCTTTAATATGCTTGGAGAAGGCATTATTAGAATACCCGGGGCGAATTGTTACCGGGAAAGCCGAATCAGCTAAAGCCTCTTATTAAGAGTATAAGATAATCTTTATCGAAAGCGTCATTATTTAATTAATGGCGCTTTCTTTTTATAGACTTTTGTAAAACCATACCGGATAAATTTCTCCGGCTTTAAACTCGTCCTTCTTTTCATCCAACTCCATAAACGCGTTAGCAGAAGTTAAAATGGCAAAATCGCCTGAACCATTCGTTAAGTGAGGATTTGCATGCAATGAACCCTGACTTGTAACTTGAACATTAACCGGAATAAAATAGGTCAAGGGTTTATCAAACTTTACATCTTTAGTCAATACTGCTTGCATTTGAACTGGCACAGGATTCATCTGAAGTGATTGATAAAGCCATGGCAGCACATACCGATGCAAGCACATAAATCCAGAGACAGGGTTGCCGGGTAAGCCAAAGAATGGAACATTTTTATCGGAAACAGCAAACAACAGGGGTTTCCCCGGGCGTTGCTTTACTTTATGAAACCTGGTGGCAACATTTAGTTCCTTTAAAACTTCTGGAATGTAATCGAACTTACCGGCTGAAACGCCTCCTGAACAAATGATCAGATCATACTGGGCAAAAAGGTTGGAGAACTCTTTATGTAAAGTTTCCTTATCATCTTTGATATGATGAATATAAGCCTCCACTCCTATTTCATTTAACACGGACTGAAAGGCATACACATTTGAAATGCGTAACTGATGGAGCTTGGGCTCTTCATTTATCGCTATCAACTCATCGCCTGTGGCAACCAATGCTATTTTAGGTTGTCGACTTACTCGAATATTTGTTTTTCCGACCGTGGCTAATACGGCTATTTCAGCACCGGTAATCTTTATGCCGGGATAGAGCAAGGCTTCACCTTTTTTAACATCGCTACCTTGCTGATGAATATTTTGTCCCTTTTGAATTCCCTTGATAATGCTAAAAGTGTTCTGATTACGAAAAATATCTTCGTAAGGAACAACCGTATCGGTGTTATCAGGTAAAATTGCACCGGTCATGATTTCTATGCAACCATTGTGCTGAAGTTTCTGCTGCTGAAATCCAGCGGCCTGCAAGCCTTGAATTTCAAAATCAGTTCGACCGTTTTCATAATCTTGAAAGTTCAAAGCTATACCGTCCATCGTAACACGATCAAATGGCGGAAACGGACGATCGGCATAAATCGTTTCTCTTAAGATGCGGCCATGTGCTTGAGTGATTGAAACCTCTTCTATTCCAAAATCGACAGCAGTATTCATTACGCAAGCAAAAGCTTCTTGAACTGTTAGCATATCCAGTGATTAAATTAGGGATGGGCCGCTACCCATACACTTCCATCTTCAAAATATTCCTTCTTCCAAATTGGCACCGTTTCTTTTAAGGTATCAATTACAAATTCACAGGCTGCAAATGCCGCTTTACGATGAAAAGCAGCAACAGCAATAACCACCACCACTTCTCCGGGCTGTTTTTCTCCCACAACATGGTGAATGGCCACTTCTTTAATATCGAACTCTTCCTTTGCCCTTTCGGCAATTTTCTCCATCTCAAGAAGCGCCATTGGTGCGTAGCATTCAAAGAAAAGCTTTTCAACTTTCTTGCCTTTAGTGTGATTTCTTACCGTTCCAACGAAAACATTAATGCCTCCATATTCAGGTTTATTCACCAACGACGCGACATTGGCAACTTCAATGGACTCCACTAGTTGAATTAATGTATTCATAAGCTTATTATCCCCCACTTACAGGTGGAATTAATGCAATTTCATCTGTTGAGCTAAGCATAATATGATCTTCTGCATAATTCATATTTACAGCGATCATTAAGGAGTTTAATTTTTGTAAAAGAGGAAATGACTGATACAAATGTTCACGCAAGTGTCCCACTGTATAAAACTCATCATTTGGACAATAAACCGAAGAACCAATAATGTCCTTGGTCACTCCGAATAACAAAACCGTATAGCTCATTATCTATTAAGCATTAGCGTTCATTAACAATCGTATTCCGGCATAGCACACCAATAAAGCAGTGGCAATGGTCACCCACTTTTCGCTGAACTTTTTGGCACTTAAACGAGTTCCTATCTGTCCTCCGACAATGACACAGATCATCAACGGAACTGTAAACAGCACATCAAAATGAACCTGCTTCCGTGAAAGCTGACCTAATATTCCGGCTATTGAATTTACCAGGATAAAAAAACTGCTCAAGCCTGCAATATTTTTGGCCGTATCGAAATGAGCCAGTTTAAGTAAAGGAGACAGAAAAATGCCACCTCCGATGCCAGTCATTCCGCTTAAACCACCGATAAAGCCACCGGCAGCGCTAAACTTATAAACTGATGGGGTTTCTGTCTGCACTTTTTGTTCATTATAAAGAGGAAGCAAACGGTAAAACATCAACAATGCCGAAATGATCAGCGATGTTCCTAAGATCCAAAAGAAGGTATGCTCTTTCAAAGGAATGTAGCTTCCCAGAAATGCTAAAGGCACGCTAGCAACACTTATCCAAAGCGCTTTCTTCAGGGGCAAAAAGCCTTGTTTATAAAAAGTTATTACGCCACCTGTCACCACTACAATATTGCACAGCAAGGCGGTTGATTTCATCAGGTACATATTAATACCGAACAAAGCCATAATGGCCATGTAGCTCGAACCGCCACCAAATCCGGCGGTTGAATAAACTAATGCTATAATGAAAAAGAGTAGGCAAAGCTGATAATCCATTTTAATAATTATGAATTTTAAATTGCGAATTAAGAATTGTGATAACCCTAATTTTAATAACAAGTTTTCAATTCCTTTAAAATCAATAAAGTTGTAAAGAATTATCTACCTCTCGGGCCCAACGATCAATACCACCTTCCAGATTGTAAACAGTAGTAAAACCTTTGCTAAGCAATTCTTCACAAGCTATTCGGCTTCTGATTCCGTGGTGACAAATTAAAACCACCGGGTTCATGGGATCAAGTTCACCTACTCGCATCCTAATTTCTCTTAAAGGAATATGAACAGCGCTCTCTATTTCACAGTAAACGAGCTCATACTGCTCACGAACATCAATCAATTGCAATGCTTCATTAAGCGCTAATTTTTGAGCTAGCTCTAATGGAGTAATGCTCATTAATGTTGATGAGCAAAGCGTTTTATAATCATCAGACCTTAACTGCGTAATGTTTTGATTTTCTTGTTTAGGTTGAAATTTGAAAACGGATTGTTTGTTGTTGAGTGTATCGATGGTTAACAGCTTGTTCGTTAATACTTCTCCAATACCGGCAATTACTTTCACCACCTCATTGGCCTGATAACAACCGATGATACCAGGCAAAACTCCCAAAACCCCGTTTGCATTACAATCAGCAACAACTCCATTTTCAGGAGCGGCAGGAAACAAACAACGGTAGGTTGCACCACCCTGATAATTAAACACACTTACTTGCCCTTCATATTGATGGATAGCCCCGTAAACAAAGGGTTTATTTAGTATTACGCAAGCATCATTAATTAAATAGCGGGTTTGAAAATTATCGGTACAATCAACAATAACATCAAACAAACTAATGATCAACAGAGCATTATTAACAGTCAATTGTTCATTAAAGCACAAAAATTCAACGTCGGGATTGAGCCGTTTCAATCGCTCAACAGCTACTCTCGCTTTTGAACTTCCAATTTCATCTGTAGCATACAACACCTGGCGATGAAGGTTATTTTCACTGATAGTATCATGATCCATCACCCCGATTTTGCCGACTCCCATCCCTGTAAGATATTGCAAGACCGGAACACCCAAGCCTCCTGCTCCTATTACCAATACTGATGAGTTAAGCAGCTTCAATTGCGCCTGCTCACCGAAATCTTTTAGTAGCACTTGCCTGTTATATCGTTCACGGTTAAAATCCATACCAAACCTTATTTATTCAATTTTTATTAAAATCACCCACATAACGGCCGAACACTATCTAATATTTCACAAATTCCAACAATAAACCCATCATTTGAACAGAAATTATATACAAACTTTCAATTATTTCGTTAAAAATATGATTTTAATCAACAAAAAACATATTTAATAAAGCAAAATGTTAAAATTTAAATGATAAAAATCTAAAATTTTAACATAAATACATTTAATATTTCAAAATAATCTATATTAGCCCTATTACAATTCATTAATAATGAAAATTCGAATTAAAGCCAACACAATCAGATTTCGTTTAGATAAAGATGACATCAATTCGATCAATAATAGTGGTTTTGTAAAAGAAGAAACACAGATCGCCGGAGGAAAGCTTCATTTTTGTATAAAATCAAAACCTATTGAAAATGCTCTTATAAAATTGGACCCATATTCGGTTCATCTTTTAATTCCTGCAGCACAATTAATGGAGTGGGCCGGCAATAATATCAACGGCTTATATATAACCTTGATCAACGATGACGGCTCGGAGCTAAAGATTTCAATTGAAAAAGACTATAAATGCTTAACCGAACGAGAGGAAGATGAATCAGCCGCGTTCGACAATCCTTTATCTGCCCATAACTGCTAAAACATGCTGATTGACAAATTCGGACGTAAGATAAACTACCTGCGATTGGCCATTACCGATCGCTGTAACCTGCGTTGCAGTTATTGTATGCCCAAAGACCAGCATTTTTTAAACCGCGAAGAACTGCTTACCTACGAAGAAATACTGTTTTTGGTAGACTCATTAAGTAAAAATGGAGTTAACAAAGTAAGAATTACAGGCGGAGAACCATTTGTACGTAAAGATGTTCCGGCTTTATTAAAAGAACTCTCTAAACTTGAAACGATTGACCAATTTTCGATCACCACCAACGGTGTTTTAACCAATACTTACCTCGACGAACTTCAGCAATCGAGATTTAGCAGTGTTAATTTAAGTTTAGACACCTTAAATCGAAAAAAATTCTTTGCCATTACTCGTCGCGACGAATTTGAGACTGTAAAACAATCTTTTGAATCATTATTTGCCCATAATTTCAAACTAAAAATAAACATGGTGGTAATTGACGATTTTAACATCAACGAGATATATGATTTTGTTGAACTAACCAGAAACCATCCTATTGACGTTCGGTTTATTGAAGAAATGCCTTTTAATGGCCTTGAAAACTCTTATTCGGGCATTAAATGGAACTATGCCACCATACGTGATCATATTGAAAAACGTTATTGCCTAACCAAATTACCTGATACCCCTAATGCTATTGCCCGTAACTACCAGGTTGAAGATTTCAAAGGAACGATAGGTATTATTCCAGCTTACTCGCGTACACTTTGTGGCAGTTGCAACCGCTTACGAATTACGGCTACCGGTGGACTGAAATTGTGTTTGTACGGTGAAGATGTTCTAAATGTAAGGGATCTTATTCGTGAAGGTATTGGCGAAAAAGAACTTATCAATACAATCCAGGCTGCTATTTTAACTAAACCTCTAAATGGCATTGAAGCCGAACAACAAAACAACCACATCCACCAAAGCATGTCGATGATTGGCGGGTAAAACCTTTAAGAGCTTTCCCAAAATCCAGTTTTCAATTATTTATAATAAGCAATAAGAGCAAGAGTAACCCATAATTTCACTTGCTTGAGAGCAGCTAATGCCCTATATTTGCAACCTTACACAAATGGGCTCGACCGGAATTGACAGGGTGGAAGATTTGTGTGTAAGCATGCCAGGCGTTGTTGGGAGTGCCTGTAAAAGAAAACCTTCAACCTATAAATGGCGAAAATAACTACGCTCTTGCTGCGTAATCTTCACAGGATGTGAATTTACTTTTATCTAGCATAGTGCTAGAGGCAAGATGTTCCCCAAAAGCGCAATCCTTCCGCGTTTGACCCGGGGGCACTAAAAAGAAGGAATAAGGTTAGTAACGCTTCGCAGCTGACCCGACAATTAAAGAAGCTAAGCTGTAATTAGCCTGTAGGCGGGCAGGTTACGGTCGACAATTAAACACCAACTAAGCATGTAGAAAGCGCAACAGGTCCCATGTTTGGACGAGGGTTCGAATCCCTCCGGGTCCACAGACGGAAAAACAAAATCCTCATTCAGCACTGAATGAGGATTTTTGTTTTTATATCATTTACTTAAGCATTCTCCTGCAATGGAGTGGCGAACCATTCTAATCACAGCCTTGTTCCGATCACGGACTTTTGATCGATCAACTTCAATGGTACTTGATATTAAGTAGGCGTTCTGCAACTTTTCGCCTCCGTCCCGATAGCAATCGGGAGCGGACCGAATATTCCCGATCCCGGTTGAACCGGGACGTCCAATTCGCCTTCAAACCTTACCGCACCGGCCTGAATTGGCCAAGGTTCCTTACGGAAATATTGAATGATGTTACATCTGAAGTGCATAATGTACTTTGTAAAATCATTGTATTCGCGCGCTGGGAAGACAAAACGGCGGGCCATGCGTTGGGCTGTGTGAGGTAGCTTCGTTTTGTCTTGATTCTTTGGATACTTTCTCATCAAGGAGAAAGTATCTAGGCGTTCGGCCGGCTATGAGGCCGACCATCAGAAGTTTAATACGCTTATAGTCATTCAACAATGAATTTCATATTGAACTAGGTATTCGCCTGTCCAAGCGATCAATTTCAACAGTATTTTTTATTTCACCTGCCTTCCTGCAATTTTTCGCCTCCGTCCTGCTAGCAATCGGGAGAGGACCGAATATTTCCGATCCCGGTTGAACCGGGACTTCCAATTCGCCTTCAAACCTTACCGCACCGGCCTGAATTGGCCAAGGTTCCTTACGGGAATATTGAATGATTTAGGGCTATTCCTCCCATGTTGTTCGTCTAATATCAATACCAGGACTTCCTCTCAACAGCGAATGAGAAGGGTTAGTCATAGGAACTATCTACCCCTAAGTCGGATCATACTAGACGTATACTCGACGCATACTTGACGTATACTAGACGTATACTAGGCGTATACTCGACGCATATACCATATAATACGACCTTATATAAACCCTTGACATGCTAAATGAACCATTTTGGTGCAATGCGAACGAACTGATTGATAATTGATTATTGGTGAGCCATATTTGAATTAGCTCTGGCGAAGTGCTGAGGGCTGAAAGTAACTAAAACTAAAAAAAATCTACACATGACAAAACAACATGGACTGATTAAACTAGAAGGAACTATCGAGGATATTTCTTTCTATAAGCGCAATGGAACTTATTGCGCGCGCCGTAAGGGTGGGGTTTCTGGTAATCGAATAGCACGTGATCCATCTTATGCACGTACCCGTGAGAATAATAGTGAATTCGGGCGAGCAGGAAAGGCTTCAAAATTGATCCGCCAAAGCTTAGGTTCATTATTGCAACCTTACAATACCAGAAACCTGCATACCCGGTTGGTGACACTGTTGCTGCGCATCATTAAATCCGACAACATTAATGCCCGCGGACAACGTACAATACAAAACGGGGAGTTGGGTTTTCTGCAAGGTTTTGAATTTAACGAAGATTGCCAATTGGGTACCACTATCTATATGGCTTATGGCACTTCGATTGATCGCACGACTGGCATACTAACCGTACAATTCCCTGAATTTAACCCGATCTCGGATCTGGTTTCTCCCGTTGGTGCCACCCATTTCCAACTAGTGATGGCTGGTTTGGCACCGAATTTCGACAACCTGAGTTCTGAAGTACAAAGCACCCGCAGTGCCTTTTTATCCTTGACCAGCTCTATTGCAGCTGCTCAATCCCTTACAGTTACCTTAACAGCTATTAATGATTTTCCTTTGGTGCAAATTCTGGGCATTGAGTTTTTTCAGGAAGTAAATGGGAAATATTACCCGTTGAACAGTTTTTCGTTTAATGCATTGAAATTGATCGGAGTTTCGTCAGAATAGATAGGTTACTTACCACGGAAAAGGTCTCGATTGAAACGCTGTCTTTTGTAAGATGGCGTTTTTTTGTGCTTAGAATTGTCTTGTCCTGAAATAACTATATAGATTAGTGAATAAATCCTGAACTATACATCGGATGTTGTTAATCCTAATAAACTATACAGACTATTTTTCGAAGATTCTTTTATATAGTTTAAAGTAAAATACCCCTAGTCTTCACTTCTTAAATCATCATGATTTGTTATTCAGGACTAGACATAGAATAAATCCTCTAAGAGTCATTTTATCCACCATGTAAATAACAATACCCGCTACAATTAGTAGTTCGATTTCTACAACGATTACCTTTTTTAGTTGTTCCCCAACATTGAGATGAAGGACAACCAGTACTAGAATAAGAAGTAATAGATGTTGGTGATGCTTGGTAAGTTGGAGATGTATTTATTGAGGGAGATGAACCACTCCTCACGAATTTATTTTTAAACTCAACTACATAAGGCAAAGAATTAGGAGTATACAATTCACTTAAATACCCTAGTGTTTTGTTGTATTCGGCAACATAGTACCCATTTGAGAACTTATAGAGTTTAACAAATGAACCATTAGGTATCATCAATTTAACATTCCCATTTACAGGATCAGGGTTATCCCGAAGTTTTCCTTCTTTCTCAATCTCAACAATAATAAACTCCAAATTACTCTTTGAATAGACAGATTGGTTAAGCAGAATATTTAGTTTCTGTTCAATTACTATTAGAGAATCCTCAATTGATTTTTTTTCTTTTAATAATTGAATCTTTCGTTCTTGAAGTCTTTGTACAGACTCGTTGGTTTGTCCTAATAAATTATTTGACAAAACAAAAAAGAACAGAAGCAATACTGGTTTTTTAATATTCATGGCTTTTATGAAACGTGCTTTTTCATCTTAATAAAAGTCATAACAATTCCTTGAGGTATCAAAACGCCGTCTTGAATTATCATGATTTGGCAAATCTGTTTCCATTAAAAAGCTGGCTTCTGTAGTTCCTGCTGTCCTGGAATAGCTTACTCTGGACAAAGTGGCATCATGGCTAATTCCTAAGCGCATTTTGCTTCGCCCCGGAAAGAGGTCAAAAATTGCGGAGACTACTACAGCATCACTGTTTTCAATGCTTTTACCTCTATACCATAAACCAACGTTTACATTTTTTCGTTTGTATTGAAAACCGGCAGTAATTGATTGAAACTTAGTTTGTTTATAAAATACCACAGATGGGATAATTTCAGGACTATCATCGAAATATGGATTCAGTGGCAAAATAAAACTTGCATGAACTATTGAACGGATAGGTAAATTAGAAGAAGAAACACCAGTCAAGGACTCATCAGGCTTATTAAGATGTTGCATATTGGCTCCTATCATAAAATTTTTATATAAAAAATTTGTACCCGCCCCTATATCAAGATAAAATTTATTCTCGTTTACTGGGGTTGTGGCACCCGATGCAACACCTGGCAATATGCCAGTAATTGCATCCAATTGATCAGCAAAAACCAGTTTACTCCAGTTGATTGCCCTATTGGCTACACCGGTTTGGAGCCCAAATGAAACCACTAGATCATCAGAACCTACGCTATACGAAAAGGTTGCAGCTAAATTATTCTTAGTTAATAATCCATAGCCTTCCACCGAACGGGTAGCCATTAGTCCTATTCCTCCGCCAAAGTCAGGCACCTTATAATCGGCAGAAAAAGTAAATGACGACAGGCTTCCCGCTAAGGCACTCCACTGATTCCGGCATGTCAACCCAAACCGCAAATCACCGTCAAACTGTCCGGTTAATGAGGGATTAAGATAAATAGGCGAATTAAAAAACTGTGAATAGTTATGATCCTGAGCTTGTAACCATTGGGGTATGATTAAAAGTACGGCAACTAATATTTTATATCCTAATTTCATACACTATCGAATTAAATGAACTGTACCTGTCCTTTTCTTGGCTCCCTTCTCATACTGCATACCTTCCCACTCGGTTCCATTAATAAACTTGGCCGAAATATCCCATATATAAACATCCTGAGGCAATTGTTTACCATTAAACGATCCATCCCAGCCATCAGCCGGGCACCCATCTTCAATCCTTGTAGTTTCAAAAATAAGTTCACCCCAGGTATTAAATATTCTTAACCTGTATTCTTTTAAACCAACGCCTTTAGGCATAAAAGATCGCAATTCATTTCTGATACTGCCCGGTTGGAAAGCATTAGGCACATACAGTGTTCCAGGTACTCCTTCAATGGTCACATTGCGAACCATAGTATCTAAACACCCCACTGAAGATTTCACAATTAGTCGTACGCTGTACGTTCCTACTTCGGTGTAGGTATGCTTCGGATCTTTCTCTATTGAGGATTTGCCATCACCAAACGACCATTGATAGGTTAGACCTTCCCCTTCACTCTTATCTGCGAAATCAAAAGTATAATCAGGAATCTTAATCACTTCATCAGGCTTCACCTCAAAGTCGGCTTTGGGAGCCGGATAAACATTTATATAGGCAATTTCCGTAAACTCATCCTGACAGCCAAATTCGCCAATAGCTGTTAGTTTTACATTATAGGCCGATTTATTAGAAGTATACGTATGTTTCGGATTTTTCTCACCCGAAAAACTACCATCCCCAAAATCCCAAATAAACTTAGTCGCATTAATCGACTGATTTGCAAAGGTTACCGTAGCCGAAACACATGATGCGCGATTATCGGCAATAAAGGCGGCCTTTGGTTTATCGGCAACTTTTACATATTGCACTGATGTTGCTGTACAAAATCCATTATCGGCTGTTAGCTTAACTTCATAAATTCCGGCTTTTACAAATACGTGAACAGGGTCATTTACCGTCGAAAAGGCACTTCCATCACCAAAATCCCAGCTATATCCTGATGCCCCACTCGATTGGTTACTGAAATTAACCTTTAACATCCCATTACAGCTTACGCTTTCATCCATAATAAAGCCAACCGTAGGCATGGGCCGGGTTTTAAACTTCCTGGTAATTTCAGATGGCTGACAGTCCCACTGATTCTTAGCAATCATTTTTACGGTTATCTCTGACTCAGGATCCTGTACAACAATATTTGTAGGATTCCTGTCGGTACTTACCAATACATCATTTACATACCATTCAAAGCTATCAGCAAATAATGAGGTATTTTCGATAACCGGATTGAACGGAGCGCAGCCCAGTAATGCATTTTCCTTAAAAGAAGCCTGAGGCAATGGATTAAACTGGATATCATGTGTAACCTTACCGGTACAGCCCAATGGAGATGAAGCCTCCAATCTAACCTTGAAGATATAGGGTTTTACACCACCAGATGGGGTATTAAACGTATTAGTTAAATTTTTACCGGTGCTAATTAAAACATCGTTAATGAACCATTTATAAGATACTGAACCGCTACCATTATATTTAGTGGTGTTTGTAAAGGTTAAACGTGCTGATGAACCACAAACAAAGGATGCTTCCGGAGTAAAATCGGCTTCTGGAGTTTCAGACACCGTTACAATTTGAGTAGAAGTTTCTTTACACCCCGCAAACGTATAAGCCGTCAGCATAACCGTATAAACTCCCCGCTTGGTAAAAGTATGTTGCGCCGCAGCTCCATTGGCCACATTATCGGGAGAATCAGGATCGCCAAAATCCCAAGTAAAACTATCGGCATTGGCAGGCGTTGTATTCACCAGCATATTAAAAGGTGCACAATTTAGCGCTTCTCCATTGTGATTAAAGTTAGCTTTAGGTAAAGGGAAAATTTCCAATTCCTGTGTCATCACGCCTTCACAAACATCCCCAGAAGGATGCCCCATATAGGCCGTCAACGTAACCATATACTTACCCGGTTGAGCATATTTATGCTTTGGCGCTGCTTCATTTGAGGTTTTACCATCGCCAAAATCCCATTTGTAAGACGTTGCTCCGATTGAGTTATTCACCATTTCTGCAAAATCGCTTACACAGTAATTGGATTTAACAAAGCCAAACAAGGCCTCTGGTTTTGAATATACCACAATACGTTCAACTGTGGTACGATCAGAACAACCATTGGTGGCATATAGCGTCACATCATATGTACCCGGACGGGTAAATTCATGACTTATCAATTCCGGACTAGATGTAGTCTCTATTTTAGTTCCATCACCAAAATCCCATAAAAACTTATTAGCACCTTTTGAATTGTTAGAGAATTTGACGGTATGCGGAGTACATCCATCCTTCTCTGGCCCGTTTACGACTAATTCAGCCGTAACCGTATTTGGGTAAACGGTGATCTCGTGAGCGGTTTCTTCTTCTCCACATTCGTTAACCGCACGCATTTTCATTGTAAAAACCGTTGTTTTAGTTACATCATAAGTATGTTTAACTGAATTTAAATCAGTAGTCACCTCAGTAGTTCCGTCACCAAAATTCCAATAATAGGTGCTTAAGGTCCCTTTAGAGGTGTTAGTGCTATTAACCTCAAATGGGGCACAACCAACCGTTTTATCAGGAGAGAATACTGAACGCGGTACCGCCCTTACTTTTACATAATCTGTATATTCAATAACCTCACAATCAGTGACTGCTTTTAATTTAATGGTATAAACCGTATCTGCATGTGTTGGATTAGGCTGAAATACAACCGGGATAGGTTGTTCATTGGTGGAAGTTTCACCGTTCCCGAAATCCCATATGTATTTTACGCCCGTCAATGGGTCCGTTTCGTTTACAAATGAAACCGTTAATGGACCACATCCCCCATCAGTTGATTTGCTGAACTTAGCTACCGGTGTTTTTACCGTTTTAAATTCGACTGATTTCTCACTGCTCTTACATCCAAATTTACTTCCAACCACTAATTTTATAACAACCGTTACACCATTAGAATTAATGGTATAACCTGGAAAAACAGGCCCCCTTCCAATACTCATCCCATCGGCAAACCACTCATAAGTGCTGTTCCGATCTGGATATTCAATAACTTTTAAATTATTTGCGTCGATAACAAAAGGAATACAATTCAAGGCTTTTGCAACTGTAAAATCGGCCTTAGCATCAGGATTAACGGCAACAGTAACTTCATTACTCATATTAGACTGAGGTCCGGCACAAAATCCGCTTGAAACAGAGCGCCTGTAACTCGTTGTTTGGGTTAGAGCAGGAGCCTGGTAATCACGACTCTTTGCCCCTATAATATCAACCCAACCTGAACCTTTATTTTCTGACCACTGATAATCAATGCTGCCATCACCACCGGTTGCATCTTGTCCAACAAACTTAGAAGGGACGATATCCGTACAAATTATCTGGCTTCCGGAAATTGAATTATTAGCGATTCCTGACTGTACATTAATTTTTACTTCGTTACTAATAGATGAGCAGGCTCCCGAATTAACAATTCTGCGGAAATAAGTTGTGGCAGTAATTACTTTGGACAAATTAACTCCGGTTTCGGCAGTTATATCAGTCCAGAGCGTTCCATCTAAACTTGCCTGCCATTTATAAACATAGACACTGGTTCCACCCATAGGCAAATCTCCCTGCAATTCAGCCACCTGTCCTTCACAAATTGTGGAAGAAGTCGTATTAATAGTATTGATCAATGGAGCCAGGTTTTCTATCATAACAACATCCTCTTTTGGAGGACACGTTCCATTACTTATTGTCCATTTAAACTGATACGTTACACCGGGCAGCAATCCGGTAACTTTTGAAGAAGGGTTAGCATCATTTTCAAATACTGCGCTTGTTGCTCCTAACTGTGTCCATTTCCCAACCCCAACCGTTGATATATTGGCGGATAAAGTAGTTTCCGTAGCATTACATAATTGCTGATCAGTGCCGGCATTAGGATCAGTAGCAGCCTGATCAACCGTAATTTTAACGGTATTGGTTTCAAGTATTGCACAAGTGCCGCTTTGAACTTGTGCTCTGAAATAGGTTGTTGCAGTTAAATTATTATATGTATAAGTAGCCGAATTCAGGCCCGATACAGTTGCCCATTGATCAGTTCCATTCAGCGATGCTTCCCATTTAATTATATTGCCAGTATGCCCCGTTAACCTTACCTGGCCGGAATTAGTTCCGGAGCAAATGGTTGTTGCTCCAGATGCGGTACCGGCAACCGTAGCCGGATCAACCGTAATTTTTATGCTTTGAGTTTCTACCGTTGAATTACAGCCCTCAATGGTTCCGTCACTTTCAACTTCTACTTTATAATAAGTAGTAGCATTCAGATTTGTATAAGAATAGATATCAGCTGTTTCTCCGGGAATCACGGACCATGTTATATCATTAGGAGATTGCTTCCAGGCTTTAATCCTGCCCACTCTTCCTGACAAAGTAATATTCCCTCCATTTCCACTTATACAAACATTGCTGGCCGAACTGCTTAAGGTACCTGCCACAGGTTGTGCAAACACATGTAATGTAACTTCATCAGATGTAGTGGGACATTTATTTTCCGTGGCATCGTTGCTTATGGTCCATAGGAAAGTATAATTTCCCGGAATCAAACTACTAACGCTTGTGTTATTTTTTAAATCATCAGCAATAACAGCATTAGAACCCGATGGCTGGTCAGAAATGGTCCACTTACCGGTTTCAAAAGATCGAATTGCATTCCCCTGTAAGGTGTATTTATTGTTGGATACCGTTTGATCACATAATTTATCATCATTACCGGCATTAGCTACCGTAATTGCAGGACGATTAGTCAATATCATTTCATCAAACGAAGTAGGGCAAGAAGAACCGCCGGTGATTGTCCAAACAAATGTATAAGCTTCATTCAGTAACAGGCCACTCACTTTTGCATCCGGCATTGTTGCATCATCAAAAGTTACAGACTTTCCATTCTTTTCTGTCCATTTTCCGGAACCGTTTGTTGGCGTATTGCCTTTTAAGATATACTCAGTAGCATTACAAAGGATTACATCTGCCCCCGCATTCGCGACGGTGATTCCAGGTTGGACGGTGATGATTGCTACACTCGACTTTTCCTCAGAACATGTCCCGTTCTGAACAACAGCTCTATAATGAGTAGTTTGCGCCAAATTGGCATAATTTAAACTAGTGCTGGTATTTGAAGGACTTACTATATTCCAAGTAGTTCCATTTGTAGAAAATTCCCAACGAGTCACTACACCAGTATGGCCTGACAGGTTAATCGATCCTGATCCCAGATTAGCACAAACGGTATTACTTCCGGTGAGTGATCCGCCTACAGTTAGTTCATCAACTGTAACGGTAAAAGGCGAGGATGTAACTTCTGTACCACAACCATCCACATCACCCAATGATGCCACCACTGAACGATATTTGGTAGTTTGCGTTAATGCAGAAACAGATAGACTTGTCGTCGTATTATTTATATCCGTTTTTGTACTAAAGTCATCTGTCGAACTTTCCCATCTGATTATTTTCCCAACCACACCCAACAATGTCAAAGTAACATCACTGCCTTTACAAATTCGATTAGTGCCTGAAACTGTTCCTGCTACAGGTTTTCCAAAAACTTTAATTAACACTTCGGCAGTAGTTGACGTACAGCCTGAAACATCATTTTTTATGGTCCATTTGAGTTTATATTGACCGGGAATTAATCCACTAATGGTAGTGTTATATTTTGAAGCATCAATAAATGCAGCATTTGAAGATGCCGGCTGGCTAACAATTGTCCATAAGCCGGTTTCAAATGGTTGGGTTGAATTACCGTTTAGCGTATAGGTATTATTTTGAGTAGCGTTGTTATCACATACCGTAGCGTTAACTCCAGCATTGGCAACAGTAACGCTAGGGCGAACGGTAACCTGCGCCTCATCAAAAGTAGCAGTACAAGATGGGTTTGAAATGGTCCATCTGAAGGTATATGAACCTGGACTTAAATTATTGATTGAGGTATTATAAGTATTAGCTGATGCAATAGTGGCTCCTGTACCTGCAATCATTGTCCATGTCCCTGAACCAACACTTGGATTATTAGCGGACAATGTAGTTGAGGTGACATCACTACACAGTACCTGATCGGGACCTGCATTAGCAATGCTTGGCTTTGGATTTACAGTTATAACAACTGTTTGAAAACTACCTGCACAGTCAGTAGGGCTCACACCCAAAGGCGTTATAACATAGGTCACCGTTCCCGGCAATGTTCCTGTGTTGTTAAGTGTTTGGTTAATGATTGATGTTACTATTCCTGAACTTTGAGCTGAAAACCCGGTAATCGCTGTTGATGATGGCGTAACAGTCCAGGTAGACCTTGTATTGGGCAGATTACTACTCAAATTAATTACAGCATTTTCACCACTGCAAATTGTGACATTTGCGGCAGTTGCAGTTAATTGCGGCTTGGGCATAACAGTTATCCGAACATCAGTAGGAATACCGGTACAGCTAGCAGTTTTAGGAGTGATCGTATATTTAACGACCGCATTAGCCGTTGCACTGGAATTTGTTAACAGATCATTTATCGGACCACTGCCCGATGGTGAAAAACCAGTAACAGTGCCTGATTCCACAACTGCTGTCCAGTCAAAGGAGCTACCCGAAACACTTGCCGTTGGATTATATCCTATGTTTGTTTCTGTACAAATTGTTTTCGACAACACACTTGTAATCGTATTCTGCGGAGAAACCGTTATCGACACCTGATCAAGCGCGATTGCACAAGGACTTGGATTAATATTCTCAGCGCTCAGTGTTAAGATTACTGTTTTACCTATCTCGGATAGATCAGGGGTATAAGTTGGATTGGCTACGCTTCTGCCGGGAGTGAATATGCCTGATCCACCTATCCAGTTAATATTCTTTGTTGGACCTCCTACAAAACCATTTAACTGAACAACTGTGCCTACACAAACTCCCTGGTCGGGGCCGGCATTTACAGTTACCGGTTCATAAATTCTAATTACTTGTGTTGCATCACGTGAACCACAATCGTTTGTATAAGTGACCTTAACCAAATAATTCTTATTCTCAAGGAATTTAATAATCGGATATTGACTTTGATCGTTAGTTGAATTTTCAAAGCTGAAATTCCCTCCGGTAACTACCCATTTATAAGATTGAGTAGCAGAAAACCCCGATTGGTAAATTGGTTTGTGATTAGCATCTGTGCCAAAATCAATTGTTTTAGGTACATTCTCACAATAGCTTTTAGTGGTTGGTAAAGTGACGTTTACAATGTCAAGAACTATAAAAGGAACCTGTTTAATAAAATCTCCGCATGAATTTGTCACCTTTAGTTCTAACTGATATTCACCTGGTATACTAACACTAATTGAAGGCTTTTTGGCTTTAGCGTCATTAATCGTTACTCCAGATGTTATCTGAAATGTACCTGTCTTATCCAAAACTCTCCATGCATAAGTATTCTCTCGACAAGGGCTTGGGTTGGTCTTATTTTCAACATTTAACCCTAAAGGAGCACAACCGGAAGTTTTGATAGTAAAGTCGGGAACGGGAGCTGGTTCAATACAAATGGTTTGTTCCTTCTCTGATGGAGCGCAACTGTTATTTACAGCAATCAACTTTACCTTATAGGTTCCTATTGCGGTAAATGTATAGAGTAAATCCTTAGCAGTTGAAACGAGCTTGCCATCAACATACCATTTAAAATTAGCATCGGCGGTGCAGTTATTCCCGTTTGCGGACAAACCAACTTTTGACGTATTTATAAAACTGATGGGATTATTTATACATCCTGGATTAGTATACGTAAAGTCTGCTTCCGGTCGTTCGAATATTTTAACATAAGCCGTAATCAGCGGTTGATCACAATTCTTTGGATTAGAAGCATCGAATACGAATGGATTTACTAATTGAATATTTGTTTTAAAAGAGGTATAAATAATTGTACCGCCACCCAAATCTATTGGAGATTCATAACAAGATGTTTTGGAATAAAAATGACTTACTAAACCATTAGATTTAATTAATTCAGATTGTGTATAAAGGGTGTCTTTCCCATCGCCCCAAGTGAATTTATATATTGAACCAGGATAATTTGTTTGAACTCCGTCATTTCCAACTGTATTTACACTAAAAGCTAAAGCTGAAGGTAAACATGCTCTCAATTCACCACTAGTTTGAAGACTAATATTGTTGGTTGAGTTTATTATCAAAAATGATTTAGTGCTTATTACTCCATCTTTAGAAGTCTTAAGATTCAAACTGTAATACGATTTATTCACAGGAATCTCAAAAAGAGCATTCTCTTCACCCATTGATGTTACTAGTCCAGAGTACTCGTCTTTAAGGGTAAGATAAGATTGTGATCCAGCAGTTGATTCATTTGTGAAAATTATTGTATTTGGGGCTTGTATGTTTCCACAAAATCCAAATATTAAATCCTTTTTTAAAGTGGTTGACGTCGGTGAGGTAAGATTGACTTGGGGTCCAGTGGTGAGTGATATTTCAAATGAATTACTTTCATTTGAAACAATTCCGGATGGTTTAGTCGATTTAACCCGCAATTTATAATTTATACTGGCTACTTTCCCAGTTAAGTCACCATTAATAAAATTGGTATAAAACCCGTCCCATTCACCAATCTTAGTTTCACCACCAAAATTACCGGATGCATCAGAAAGGTACAATTCAAACTTATTCCCAATAGGAAAAACTCCATCAACCTTTATGGGTACAGAAATACTCGATCCATTCCCGTAGGGTCCTGGATCGACAGTTCCAATCGTAATTGTTTGAGCTAATGAACTGGCGGAAAAGAAAAGAAAAAAGGCAAAAAAAAGGAACCTGGAGATATTGTTCATTAATAATGGTTTTTCAATAGTTGGGAGGTTATTATTCATTGGTAATGGCAAAATCTATTTAAAAAATGAATCCTTTGATCGCTCGAAAGCCGAGTTTCTTAATTGCTGCTATGGAATAAATTGTTCCCATTCTTGTTTACAAATGGTCTGCAATTCTAAGAAAAGCAACTGCTTATAAAATTGATTTAAATCATTTCTTGCATCAATTCCATCATGAGTAGAAAATTGTTTCATATGAGTTGTAATTTATGAATTGTGCCTAACTACCCTTTTTCAAGGATCGAATGTAATAAAGTTAACCAAATGGCAGCAAATTTCAACTGTTATTAATAAAATAAAATCATTAGTAATTAACACAGTCCTATGTCGCAACAACAGTTGTTAAACTAAAATCTTGGCTTAGTCATATAATTGGTCTAGAGTCAATTTTAAAGGCTTTTTTTAAATGAATTAAGCAAAACATCTCCAACCACAAAAAAGCCTCATTCAGCACTGAAAGAGGCTTTTCTATTTTCACATCACTTACTTAAGCATTCCAAATGACTATAGATATTATACATACGCTTTAGATACCTAGTTGCCCATCTTGTGCCCTGTCCTGAAATAACTATGGAGGTGAATAAATTTATCCCTCCAAATGTGTTAACATTCTAATGGCTACAGCAGCTGTTTGATAGCATTCGTGACACGATAGTGTCCTATTTTTATTATTGGCTTGCCTTAGTAATTCCCCTGCTTCCTCGGTTACAAGGGCAGCCTGATGAATTAGGTCATTAGGAAATTGAGGATGCTTTTGTTTTGCCCACTTATAATGATTGAGTACATTATTGAGCACAGTAGCAATTTCTTGGGGTACTTCAATTGTTATGGTATCCATTCTATTTAAGTAGATTAATTAGTTTTGCATTTACTTTTAATACCCCGTTAAGTGTTTGCGCATTTCAACGAGCTGTTCTTAATTACATCTCTTAACAAATTCTTGATTGGTGCTTGCTGTTCTATGCAAATACACAGTAACTGTAGGCTATTCTGTTCGGAACAATCTGTTATGAATGTTAAATCATGCGGCTTTTGCATTTTTCACCCTATTTACTATCACCAAAGCATGAGCGCGCATTTATGCACCAAAGGACGTACCGAATTTTGAATAAACGTTTACAATTAATCTGATTACCAAATAATTAATAACCATTTCCAAACTCAATTGACCCTGTTATTCACCTCAATTATTCAGTTAAGTAATGGCTGATAAAATATCTCGAAATAGTATAGTACTAAAACAAGTAAAAAAGGGCCTAAACAATCTGTTTAGGCCCTTTTTTAATAATTTAAATGCAAAATTAATTAATTTAAGCCGCCCTGACCGCGATATAGCTTTAAAGGCTTATCTAGTTTCAGTTTTACAACCGTCATATATGGATCTCTTAGTTTTACAGGCACATCTATAAATACCAATCCCGGCACCGGACTCTATGATATTTTACCAACCACTTTGTGTTGCAGATGCGCTGATGTTCCAACAACCTGAATATCTTTAATAGAATTATCAAGTCCTTTCAACATAATATTACCGGTAGTTTGCCCCGGTAAAAAAAGATAAACGGTAGTTGAATCTTTTGACAAGGTGCTGGGTCCATAAAAATGCCCCTGCGGTAATCCTGCTATTGTACCAAAAATTGATTCTTCGTGCTTTTTATTCCACTTACCTAACTCTTTCAGTATATGAACTTGTTCATCCGGAATTGTTCCATCTGCTTTCGGACCAATGTCTAACAAAAGATTGCCTCCATTGCTAACGGCATCAACAAAAATTGTGATTATCTCAAATGGTGTTTTATAATTAATATCATCGGGATGATAACCCCAGTTATTATTAGTGGTCATACACAACTCCCACCAATTGAACTTTGGTCGGCTAACCGGAAAATTTTGTTCAGGTGTTTCATAGTCACCATAGCCCTGCAATCGTCCGTTAATAATCGCATTAGGCTGCAAACTCAAAATACTTGACCTTACTTTTTCACTCTGCCATTCATCTGCTTTATGCTCCCAGTCGCCATCAAACCACCATAAATCGGGTTTATAGGCTGTATTTATTTCATTGATCTGTGCTTGAAAGAAATGCTGAAAGCGTTGCCATCTTTGAGGGTCATTCGCCACTTTGTAGCGACTGCTATCTTTTAAAAATCCCGGATAATCCGGATAACTCCAATCAATCAGAGAAAAATAGGCTCCCCGCTTTATTCCGTTTTTATCTAATGCCTCATAAAATGGGTTTAATACATCCTTTTTAGCAGGAGTATTATTTACCACACTATAATGATGCTCTTTAGTAGGCCATAAAGCTACCCCATCATGATGTTTTGTAGTAATAACCGCATATCTAGCTCCGGTTTCCTTAATTAAATCGGCCCATTGTTTCGGATTATAATTACTGGCAGTAAATCCTTCCAGTTGTTTCATATAATCGGCATAACTGATCTTATTATTATAAAAGCTCCAGCTTTCATCCACACCATTTACAGAATAAATACCCCAATGAATAAAAATACCCAGTTTTGCATCTGCAAACCATTGCATTTTATGTTTTATGGTATCGGGGTTTATTTTTTGCTGAGCCATGCCAGGCATATTCACACAGCCTATAAATCCTAATAGTAGAATTATCTTTTTCATTGATTATAATGGTAGTCTATATTAAAACCTAATTGATTGAAACGTTGACCGCATCAGTAATACTAGCAATTTTATTTGAGGATGAAGTAATTGAGATGATAAGTATCCCTTACTTGTTTAAATGTTGTCATAAAAGCTTATTTTCGGATAGATAATTCATCTTACATAGCTGAAAACAACAGCATTCCAATCATAAGCATTATGACAAACCCAAACGAGAGAACTCATTTTGCCCCTGAACTGCACATTCCAAATGGCACGTACAATATTGATTTTTATCTAAATTTCGGTGCAACGGAACACTTTTGTTTACGAAATGACGACGGGAGCATTCACGTTGCAGAACTGGAAATAAATGGTGCCATTTTTCACCTGCATGAAACAATGCGTTGGTTTAATGCGCTTGAGCCAATAACTGCCAAAGGCGTAACCGCTGTTATCGGCTTGTTTGTCCCTAATGTTGACGAAGTAATGCAACAAGCTATTAAAGCGGGAGCAACCGAGATCAGCCCGGCAACAGATCATGAATATGGCTATCGTCAGGGAATGTTCAAAGATCCATTTGGGCATTTTTGGCAAATACAGAAAAAAATCTAGCCAATTCGCGTTTGGTAAAAATCCTTTAATCCGGATAAAGTTCAGCATCAATCGTTTGGTTAACGTAAGTAATGAATTTTCAACGATACAACTTATAACTCCATCAATCAGCGCCACCATCAACGTCGTCAAATGTTTCCCTTTCTTTCGGACGAATATTGTATTTAAATGCCACCAATGGACCATAATAAATATCGAACTGGGTACCATTAATTCGTAGTTGTATTTGACCTATTATTCCGGTTAAAAAATGTAGGTTTTGGGAAATACCGGCACTAAAAGCAGCTTACTTAACTGAATGAGTTATGCGATATGATTTTTAAAGCACTAATTACTAACGATAGTCACACTTCGACCTTCCTCAGCGTGACGAGATGATCTTCAAATCGCACAACAACTTTCAATTATTACTTACTGATGATTAGCTTAATAGAGAAATGGTTAAGAGGCTTAAACTTGCTCAAGCAAAAAAAAGCCGCCTGAGAGAGGCGGCTTATCGCACTTTGAGATAGGGCAAACTCAAAGCTTGATCCAACAACAATTAAAACGACGTTAACGTAGCTGTGACTGTTTGAGTTTGGGTTTCCCCCTCTTCAACTTCGAATGTTTCAGTGTAGCTAACTTTAAATGTGTTGTTATTGAGAGAAATAATATCCCATAAATAGGTTCCATCTTCATCAACTATCTTCATTTTAGTCTTATTTGATTCAAAAGACCAAGTGCCATTTTCAACCGTACCGTCCTCACCATCACATAAGTTTGTACCAGAGAAAGCTTCCGTTTTACCATTATCTTTAAAAACCACATAGTCATCTTTTGCACAAGCAGGAGTAAATTGAAAAACATCGGTTTCTAGATCACCATCCCCATCAATATCAAGTCCTGGGGCAATGGTCATCCCGGTAATTTTCCATTTTTTGCCAACCAACTCTCCTTTAGAGCCGCCTCCTGATGGAGAGCCGTTATCATCTTTGTCTTTGTTACAAGCAGTAAAACCGCTGATTAATAAAACGCCTGTCAATAGCAGGGTAATTGTTTTGTTCGTTTTCATGTTCGTGTTATTTTATTTTTAAATAATTAATTGATTTCGTGTTAACCTCCCAGTACCTGAGAGCAAAGATTTTTTGGATAAGTAACAGCCAGGTAGATTCCTGTCAACCATTAAAATTTAAAAGCTACGCCTAATTGCAAGGGTGAAATACCATAGCCCACTTCAGCATGTGCTCCAATATTGTCGGTAAACATGTAGCGCATACCAGCATGCAGATCAATATCTACTTCCCCATCGGATGAGGAGGCTCCGTTGAACTCATCGTTGCCATTGTATTTCAGGTTGTAGTGTCGGTAGAGCAATCCGGCGCCTCCGTAGATATCGATACTAGGATTCGCAATCTTAAAGAGTTCATTAAAATGATAAGAACCACGGGCGCCTACTACGATGTATGTGTATTTAATATCCAAATCGTATTTGGTTTGTACGTAGCTAAGATTTAAACCTGCACTAATGTTTGGAGAAAAACTGCGCTCAACCGATGCTGTAATTGGAACGCCACCGTTACCTGCAAAACCATAAGTCCCAACCCCAAAGCCTGCATTGATGGCATATTTATTTTGGGCAGTTTGTGCCTGCGTTTTAATGCTTATTAATATTAAAAACGCTGCTGATAGTAGAATTTTAATTGTTTTCATGATATTTACTGTATTATTATTATTTCATTCATTATTGTAAATCAATTACTTATTAAGTTTACATAGGCAAATCTAGCAGCTAACAAAGGGGTATTTTTCTGTGGAAATACTGATTTATCCGTATCGGTAGAACTACTTAGAATAGGGGCATATTGCAGTTTAATGCAATAAATCGTACATTATTTACCTATAAACGCATTATTGAGAGAAAATGCAGTTAAAACATTTACACCATTTTTACATGGCTTGTTTTTTATTGGTTGTGGGCATAACAACCGCTAACGGACAAGCCAGGCAAGACAGCAATGCTGTTAAGAAACTATTGGATTCGGCCTTCGTGCTCGAAAACACCAGCAAGCAAGCCGCTTTAAATTGCTATCAGTCGGCTTTAGCACTAAGTAAAAAGATAAATTATAAGCTGGGCGAAGCTAAATCATTACACAATTCGGGGATTGTATACTATGGTATGGCGGAGTATGAAAAGGCGCGTAGCTTTTTCAAAAATGCCATTGACCAATACAAGATTATAAAGCACGGCAAAGGCATGAGCTCCTGCTTTAGCAATATTGGCAATACTTATCAGCTTCAGGACAAGTTGGACAGTTCGCTTGTCTATTATCAAAAGGCCATTGAAATATCTCAACAATACGGACTTACCGAATCGGCCGGGAGAGGATACAGTAATATGGGAATGGTATTCCGCAAACTCAACCAAACCAATAAGGCCTATGATTACTATACAAAAGCTTTTGAATTTGCTCAAAAAAGCAAAGATTCGTTAACCATGGCTATTGCCTTAATAAACCAGGGAACTATTCTGGACGACTTGGGCAAGAAAGAAGAGTTTTATCAAAAACAAGTACAGGCGCTTAAAATAGGTGAGCTTTCTAACAATGATTATGTAATGAAGCTGGCCTGTCTAAATATTGGTGAATATTTTGCGATCAAAAAAGATTATCCATCAGCAATTGCATACGGACAAAAAAGCTTGGCTTACTCCTTGAAACTAGATATTCCGTATGAAACAGAACGCATTAAGCCCGTTATTGCCCGGTATTATTTTTTAAGCGGAAATTATAAGAAAGCAGAGGCCATTTTACTTGAATCAATACAAGCATCGAAAAAACTGGAAGCTTCTGACATTACGCTCGACACCTACTCTATTCTGCAGGAACTCTACGAAACAAAAGGTGATTTCAAACAAGCTTATAAATACCAAACGCTACATAAGCATTTAAGTGATACGATATTTAACGAAACCCAAGTTAAAACTATTCATGAGCTAGAGGTTAAATATCAAACTTCTCAAAAAGACAAACAGCTGGCGACCAATAAACTTCAAATCACTGAAAAAGATCTCCAGATACAGCGTAAAAACTCATGGATAATTATTACCGTTTCGGTTATCGGTTTATTGCTGACAATTGTTTTAATTACTTACCTGACCTATCAGAACAGGCAAAAACTACATAAACAAAAGCTGATTGCTCTCGAAAAAGAAAAAGAAGTACAATTGCTGGAAGCCATGATCAACGGCGAAGAAAAAGAACGTACCCGTATTGCCAAAGATTTGCATGATGGTGTTGGAGGAATGCTTTCGGCTGCCAAAATGCATTTCAGTGCAATTAAAAGTAACATTCAACATTCCACTAACATCGAAGGCTTTGACCTGGCTTTAAGCCTACTTGATGAATCGGCTAGTGAAGTTCGTAAAACGGCACATAACCTGATGCCTGAACTGCTTACAACCAATGGTTTGAAAGACGCTTTGGCCTTATTCTGCAAACGGATCAGCAATCCTTTAACTTCAGTTCAGTTTATTGCAATTGGTGATATTCCGCGCTTCAAGCAAAGTTTCGAGCTTTCTGTTTACCGTATTGTTCAGGAGCTGATGAATAATGTTATTAAGCACTCACAAGCTAAAGACGCTATTGTACAGATGAGCTGCCACGATGAGTTACTTTTAATAACCGTTGAAGATGACGGAAAAGGTTTCAACCAAAACAGTGAAGGGAAAAACGGCATTGGATTATCAAGCCTTCATTCAAGGGTTGAATCATTTAATGGCAGCATGAAAATAGATTCGGAAGAAAGACGGGGAACTACCATTTATCTCGAATTTGATATAACAAGATTGAAAGTACTGGCCGAAGAAGAGCTAGCATAAGGAGGAACTAATACATGCCAATAAAATTGACCATAGCCGATGATCATGTAATGGTGATAAACGGCTTGAAGATGATGCTGGAGAAACAGGAAAACATTTCCATTATCTCGACTAATATCAATGGAAATGAACTCCTTAAGGCTCTTGAAACCGAGCAACCTGACGTATTACTGTTGGATATTCAAATGCCGGGAATGACAGGATTGGAGTTATCCCCAATTATTACCAAGACCTATCCAGCAATTAAAATTATTACTCTTACCAATTTTGAAGAGTCGCATTATATAAAGCAAATGATCAGAAATGGAGTCTCTGGATATCTTTTAAAGAACACGAACCAGGAAACATTGATCCAGGCTATCGAAACCGTTTATAATGGCGGTCAGTTTATCGACCCACAAATGCAAAAAGTATTACTGGAAGAAAGCCTATTAGGCAAGAAAGTTTCGGCTTATGAAATTCCATTAACCAATCGCGAGAAAGAAATATTGAAATTGATAGCAGAAGAGAAAAGCAATCAGCAAATTGCCGATGAACTTTTCATTAGTTTACGCACTGTTGAAACGCATCGTTTAAACCTTTCACAAAAACTGAATATCAAAAACACAGCTGGCTTAGTAAAAGAAGCCATTAAAAGAGGTTTGATTCAGTAATCTCTTTAAAATAGCTGCTTTTAATTCGCAGGTGAGAATAACTTTTACTACTTCCCCTCTTTAACTTAATCATACATTTTATTTGTAAGCAATCTAAATAAAAGTATTTTTGTGGTCATGAAATTAGTGTGTAAGAACGAGTTAGGCGGAATTTACATTGATGCAGCAAAGGCCGGTTTATTTTTAGAAGTAAATGGTAAGAAGTCATCATTACGTATCTGCGAATTTTTATTACTGCGTCAACGAGTTAACAGCATTGATTGGGAAGGCATTTTGTTAGATACCAATATCGATGACGATTTTCATCAATTTAACTTCTCTATTAGAAGCAAAACTGTTATTTATACATTAACTGAAGCCATCCGTTTACGTGATTTAGTAAACACTGCTCATTTTTACTTCTTATTAAAAGATATTCTTACACGTGCGGAAGTAAGTATGGAGTATAACCTGAATATTCCATCGGAAGAAGAAATCGCTGTACTATAAGTCCACTTTCCTTTATTTATAAAACTTCCAAATTATTGTTTTTTAAGGCATTTTCTTTTTAATGGCGTAAATTGCTATATAAACTTTATTGCCATGAAAACTGCACTTAGACTTAAAACATCCCTCCAAGAAAATATTGAAGAACTATTGAACGAGCAGATTGCAATGGAAAGCCATTCATCTGCGGCCTATTTAGCTATGTCGGCTTGGTGCAATGTTCAGGGCTTGCAAGGTGCTGCCAAATTCTATCGTCATCAATCCAACGAGGAGCGCACGCATATGATGAAGATCTTCGACTTCATTAACGATGCCGGTGGCCATCCTACTTCTCCAGAGGTTAAAAATGTTCCTAAAAACTTTAACAACCTGCACGACCTGTTAATCATGGCTTTGGAAATGGAGATCAAAATCACTGAAAATTTCAATAAAATTGTGGACCAGTGTCATAAATCAAAAGATTTTCAAACTGCGAAATTCTTACATTGGTTTTTGGATGAACAATTGGAAGAGGAACAAACTGCCCGTAGAGCTATTGAGTTATTTGAATTAATCGGCACTGAAGGCACTGGTTTGTTCCGTATCGATCATGAGATCGAAAAATTAATGGAAGGTTAACCCATCTCCTCTGATATTTTGAAGAGGTTTCTTGATAAAAGGAACCTCTTTTTTTTCTAAAAAAATAATCGTTTTTAGGATAAAAGATAGAAGCAAACAAGATAATCCATCTTATTTGAATCTGATGGTCGGCCTCATAGCCGGCCGAGGCCTAGAAACTTTCTTCTTGATAAGAAAGTTTCCAAAGAATCAAGGCTACGCAGCTTTAGCTAAAAGATTCTAAAAAGACTATCTGCAATTCGAGCTCCCGATAGCTATCGGGACTTCGCTTCACTTCTCCGAATTGCTTTGCCTCATTACTCATCCGCCTTACTACCTGTCTTTTTATAACCTTTTTTTACGCTAAAGCTGCTAAGGCCGAACCTTCCTACTTATAGGTAAGAAATAAAAAATGAGATTATAAGTAATTGAACGCATAAAGTTTCAAGAGTTTATATCCTCCTTGATGAATTTCATTCATGTGGGTTTTATCTTAAAATTACCATTGAAACCCCGTAAAGTACCATAAGCTATACCACATCTTCAATAACTTTGAGTAGTAAAAATTTAATCTATGGCTATCTCAAAAACACAGGCGATCATCCAGCAAAAATGCCCTCGCTGCCGCGAAGGACATGTATTCAAATATTCCACCTATAATCTATCAGCTTATCAGCAAATGCATACTAACTGTCCGGTTTGTGGATTACGTTATGAAATTGAACCGGGATTTTTTTGGGGAGGAATGTACTTCAGTTACGCCCTTAATGTAATGCAAAGTGTAATTCTTGGAATTACGACTTATTATCTACTAGACAATCCATCAGCCTGGGTCTATTTAAGCATCATTATCGGAGGGATATTTCTATTTATGCCCCTTAATTTCAGGCTGGGAAGAGTGCTGATGCTCCACTGGTTTTCCTTTGTTCACTATGATCCTGCCTGTTCTAAAAAAGTGTTAGCACCTAGTAATCATTAACCGATTTCTTAAATTCCTCGGGTGTCATACCGGTGTATTTCTTAAAGAATTTGGTAAAGTAGGAATTGTCGGAAAAGCCTAAACTATAAGCAATGGTTGATATAGATTCATCCAGGTTTACCAGTTTGCGTTTGGCTTCCAATAAAATACGCTCTCTTATCACCTCTCCTGCCGATTTGCCCAGAAGTTCGGTACAAACTGCGTTTAAATGATTGGCACTGACATGTAATTGTTCGGCGTAATCTTTTGGCAGTTTCAGCGATTTGAACTTTTCATTTACCAGATCCCTGAATTTATAAAGCAATTGTAAATTAGGCTTCACCGATTCATTAGCTTCAGTAGGATAATTTTCAGAGCGGGCCACCAGAATAAACAATGACAAAAGCAACAATCGCACCTTATCCTTGCTAAAAGGCTTTACTGCGCTAGTTTCTGTAACTAATGCTGAAAGCATCTCCCCTGCTTCCTTTAACTCTGTAGCGGTTAATGTTAAAATATTCTCCCCCGTTATGCCTCGCCAAAAATTAAAACGGCCCAGGTAACGTTCATCACGAAGAAAAGAATGAAACAATTCTTCCGAGAAATTAACTACAAACCCATCCATTTCGCCTTCGAACTGCCAGCCATGCACCTGTCCCGGTACCATAAAATAAATTTGTCCCACCTCAACTTTAAACCGTTCAAAATCTATGGTATGAAACCCGCTGCCCTTAGTGAATAAAACCAGATGGTAAAACGTATGCCCATGAGCACGATGCAAATTGGGGTGTTTTTTCAGGTAGTCAGCAAAGCATTCAGCTACAATTTCGTTGTGTGCATGATCGCTATCACGAAAGGTGCAAATATCATAAACCGGAAGTTCGTCTTTTACTTTAAGCATTGGTACAAATATACCGCACAGTTTATCAAATGAAATTTTGAGCAAGAAAACTGTTTTTTATCTTTAGCCATGGAATCACAAACCTTACCTCTATTAGATGCTGTTGAGCAGCGTGTTTTAGGTGCATTGATTGAAAAAAGCAGAACCACACCTGAATATTATCCATTAACGCTTAACAGCTTGGCTGCTGCCTGCAACCAAAAATCAGCGCGAAAACCGGTTGTTAACTTTGATGATGACACCATTGTTGAAGCGTTAAATACTCTGAAAAAGAAAGGCTTGGTTTCTACCGCTACCGGAGGAAGCAGCCGCACCATTAAATATAAGCACAACCTGGGAATTGTATTTCCTATTGTTCCGGCAGAAGTAAGTATCATCTGTCTTCTTCTTCTTCGTGGGCCACAAACTCCTGGTGAGTTAAATACCAACTCAGGAAGAATGTATGAGTATGAGTCATTAGAAGAGATTCAGGAAATTTTAGAAAAGCTTTCGAATCCGGAGCTTCAATTTGTTGTGCAGCTACCTAAGCGGATCGGACAAAAAGAAGCCCGTTACATGCATTTATTGGGCGGAACGCCGTCTATTGAAGAGGAGGATGAACCCGATATGCCAATTGCCAGCAAACCCGTAGCTGAACTCGAAGCTCGTTTAGAAAAGGTAGAAACGGAACTGGCTGAACTTAAAGAAGCTTTTGATAAACTGATGAAGGAGTTGATGGGATAAGGGTTTGGTTTATAGATTTAAGGTGTATATAAATACCTATTAGGCGTAAATATTATGAACAAACTATATCTGATATTTATTTTAATTGCATTTATTTTAGTTTCCTGTAATCAGACAGCGGAGCGACAGAACTCGAAACCCGTTGATACTGTTTCGGTAAAAGTTGACTCTACTTCAGTAAAAAGGGCAGACAGTTACGCTTATACTCCAACCTACTACGATTATAAAAATACTCGTTTGAGTGATAATTATAGAGACACTGCCTTTACCAAATTTTCAAATGACACTACTGAAGACTGTTTTACCCTTAATATCCCCAAAGGACTTGTCACAGAAACTAAAACGACTATTCGAGTTGTGACAAAACAAGGAGAAGTTATTTATGAGCATACATTTGCCACAAGTGACCTCATCAACGGATATGATACAGAGGAAATTAAAACGGATGTCGAAATGGAGAAATACATTCTATCACTAGCAAAATCTCTTTTAAAAGAAGGGCTTTACGACCCAAGTGAACTCTCAGAGGAATCCTATCTAAATCAAGCCACTAAAGAAGATTTCAATGATTACGAAGTATTTGAAAATATTAAAAAGACAGACAGAATTATGTTTCACTATTGCTTGAACGAGGAATCAAATTATTATTTAGGTTACTCCGACAAGAAGAAAAAAGTTGTAAAAATAATCGACTGTTGCTGAAATAAATTGCAGAATATTATATCACACTAAAAATGTAAGAGCCTTTGGCTAACACACATTTACCTTACGCAGAAAATACGCTGCTACAAACTTTAAAATACGGCAAAGCGTGGAAACCTTATAGACAATTTAAAGACGCCGCTGACCATTTTAAAACAGACACTAGAGATAGTTAGAATATGCCAAGTGAAGAAAAATTAAAACTGCTATTTGTATGCACTATTAATAGAATGAGAAGTGCAACTGCACATAAAATTTACGAGAATGACAATCGTTTTGAAGTAAAGTCAGCTGGAACAGACAAAACTGCAAACACTGTATTAACATCAGAACTATTAAATTGGGCAGACAGTGTTGTGGTAATGGAAAAACACCATCGGAATCATATAAGAGAACATTTTCCTGACATCTATAAAAACAAGAAAATTGTATGCCTATACATTCCCGACGACTATGACTATATGCAGACTGAATTAATTGTACTGTTAAAAGACCGAGTTGAAGATGTTTATAACCGAAAGCTTATTTGACGAAAATATAAAGGTGTTTACATCGCGCTTTCGACAATTTTTAACGTTACCAGCAAGTTCAAACACCAGCCATCGACCATTAGACAATGAAATTTTTAAAATATTTCCATATCCTTCCCCTTTTCTTACTTCTAAGTTGTTCGACAAATTCGGGGAAAGACTCAAATGAAAAGACAATTAGCGCCATAAATCAAACAAACTTTAGACAATTCATAAGGAAGTTTAAAGTGCTATCATTACCTCTGATAATAAATACAGACGAAATCCAGGCAACTTCGTCACTAAAAAGACTAAACGAGAAAGACAATACTTTCATTAATTCTGAATATCCAAACGAGATATGGAGCTATGGACTACTTCCTGATACAAGCAAAACGTATAAAATTATTTGGCTTGCACCAGCTGAAATGTTAGTTCCTGTCCTAACAACATTTTCTAAGAAAGGACAAAGAATAAATGAGCAATATTTAGGAGTAGGTGGTTGTGGCTCCGATTGCTGTTTTTGGTGTAAGGAGAGCATTAAAATAAATCAAGACATGACAATATATTCGGTTGACTCAATAAGGAGTTGCGAATGTGACAGTATCGGTCCAAAGGAAAATACAATGAAAAAGTATATTCGTTTTATGACTGGTAAAGTTTCAGGCAACGGAAAAATTAAAATGACGGAAATAATTGAACAAAGGGTTAATTAAAAACCAATGCAAGAGATAAACCTTGATACCAGACAACCATTGGCCAGCTTTAACACTAACGGCAATTCAACATATATTGAAAAAATCACCTCTCCCGCTAAGGTTTAGCATAGGAATAAAAACTAAACGGAGAGAGAAAAAAGCTCAGTTGACGACACAATTAACTATCAAAAAATAATCGATAATATATACAAGGATAATAAAAACAAGCTTTACCTATTGACCGCCTGTTTCAGACCGATAAGTGAGGATACTTTACTCACCACCCAATACTTTAAAGACATAACGGACTTTGATTTGGAAACATTTCGAACAGTAAAAGATGGATATTTTATAACCAAAGGGAAAGTCTATTTATGGTGGGGTAATTCAGATGGAAATTATCCGGTTGAGGTTATTGGAGCAGATCCTAAAACATTTATTCCTTTTGATAGTATTGCTGGTGGAACAGACAAAAAATCTGTTTTTTATGGTGGACCACCTGAGGATTTTTCTAAAATAGACGGAGCCGATCCTAAGACGATTAAAGTCTTGAATCCAAAACGAGGTTGTTGGAATTGTGGTGATTGCTATTTTACAGATGATAAAAATGTTTATTACGGATTGCAAAAAATTAAAGGTGCTGATCCTAAAACATTCACACTCCTAAACCTAGATACCATTGATGCGAAGGATAAGAATAGAAAATATTTCAATGGAGAACCAATTGAATAAATAAAACACCCTAGTAACCCTCCTGACTCAAATGGTTTCTATTTTGATTGCTCGTATTGCAAGCCCATTATTTACTTATTTGACGAAAAAACAAAAGCCTTTGGTGAACTACGGGCGCGAAAATAACAACTAACAACATCGTATTCTTGAAACCTAGCGCTTTTAAGTGTTCGCCCAACGATCAAAAGAACTGATAAACGAAAGACTACATCTGACCGAAAACTATTACTCCCTAATTGTTGCTTCGGAGTAAATTGCTTACACTAGGCGCAACAACTTCCAAACAATACGTACAGATTTTTTACGTACATTTATTAAAACTTTTGAAGTTATGAGTGCAACCATCAAAGAACAAGCAAGATTTGACGCAAGACTTTCCAAAGAACAAAAACAATTCTTTGAGAAAGCAGCTTATTTAGGCGGTTTTAGAAATCTAACAGACTTTATTATTCTCTCTGCTCAAGAAAAAGCGATGGAAATAATCAAAGAAAAAGAACAAATAATTGCTTCTGAAAGAGATAGTGAACTTTTTTTCGATGCAATTACAAATCCTAAGAAACCTTCAGAAGCTTTGAAAAAGGCTTTGGAAGATTATAACGCTTTCATCTCAAATTCAAAATAGCATAATGATTGAGCTATTAAACAATAAGCACAATCGAGAGGATTTTGACTGCGGTAACGAGCTACTAAATAACTACCTGAAAAATCAAGCAGGACAAGACATAAAACGAAAATTGTCTGTTTGCTTTGTATTGACCGAAAGTCAAACAATGAATATTCAAGGATATTACACGCTTTCAAATAACAGCATTCCACTAAACAGTTTTCCCGAACCTATTCAAAAGAAACTTCCAAAATCTTATTTATCAATTCCAACTACGCTACTTGGAAGATTAGCAATTGATAAAAAATATCAAGGAAAAGGAATTGGAAAAATATTACTGATTGATGCACTTAAAAGAAGTTACGAGGTTTCACAAGAGATCGGCTCATTTGCAGTAGTTGTTGACCCTATAGACAAAGAAGCAGAATCATTTTACGAAAAATATGATTTCATAAAACTTCCGGACAGTGAAAAAATGTTCATCGTTATACAAACGCTAAAAGAGCTATTCGGTTAACACGAGCATTCTTGTTCTAAATTACCGGCCAACTTTTCCTTAAATTCGATCTGATTAAGAAACTAAGATTTTCATCGAATTGCACTCCCAGTAAAAATGACTACCGACATTTTAGAGTTTAACAATTTCATTGTGCTGATTGAGCAATCAAATGCTTCAAAAACATTTGTTCAAAATTAACCACAGAGTTGCACAGTGTTTCTCAGAGTTTAACTTTCGTGTTACTCAGTGGTTAATTATTCTTTTAATAGGTTTGAATTAAAACATCAGTTGGGATATTCAATTTTTCGTGAAGTTGCCTTATCATTTCTAAGGATAATTTTCTTTTCTTATTCAGAATTTCGCTGGCGCGGCTCTTTAACCCAATGATTTTTGCCAAATCCGTCTGGCTGTAATTCAATTGCTCCATTCTGAATTTAATGGCTTCAACCGGATCGGGTAACCCGACAGGAAAATGCTCCCTTTCAAATTGATCAATCAGAATTCCAAGAATTTCCAATTCATCTCCTTCCGGAGAACCTTTTTTTGCATCAAAAAGAAATTCAAGCCTTTTCATTGCATCATTATAATCCTTTTCAGATTTAATTGGTTTAATATTCATTGTCTTCAGATTTCAGTCGCATTTATTTTGTCATATTCGGCGTGAGTTCCAACAAACCGAATCCATACCATCTTATAATCATAGTTGATTTTTACAATCAAACGATAATTATTTCCTTTTATATTAAAAACCACCCGATTGTCTCCGATAATGCTGGCACTCGGATAATCCTTTTTGATTTCATTTGGATTTTGCCACGATGCCCCTTCCGCTTCCAGATACCAAGCTTTCAATTGTTGCTCACTGTCCGCGTGTTTCTCCCAAAAGTCTCTGAGCGATTTCTTAGCAATTACTCTCAATTATTTTCAGTTTTAATTCAAAGATAGAAAAAGTTCCCAAAAAGGGAATGTTTATTTTCTTTTATCCAATACCTTTCTACTCTTTGCAACTATTATAGCTATTCCTTTTTCATTTGCAGATACACGCCATTTGTCCAACCGAAACCATCCTGAGTTGGATATTCTCCGCCTCCGCCGGGAATTTCAGGATATAGCACATTATACTTTTCCAGCAACTTACCAGATTGGTAATATTGACGTTCAACCGTCCGGATCCATCTCACTTTTATAGAATCAGCCAATGCGTTCTGATCGTAATTTTTTAATCCTTTATAACCGATCCATTGCAAAGGAGCCCAGCCATTGGGCGCATCCCATTGCTGAGAGCTAAGCGTGACGGTGGTTACAAGCCCTCCATGAAGCAAAAAGTAGCGCTTTACTTTATTGGCAACTTGAGTCGCCTGTTGAGGGTTAGCTATTTTAAAAAACAGGGGAAACAAGCCGGCGAGTGTAAATGTTGAAGTCGGTCTTTGTTCTATAAAATCATAATCCATGAAGAACCCTAACTTCTCACTCCAACAATATTTCAGAATCGCTTTCCTTCGCTTTTCAGCCTTTTGGGTAAACAACGAGGCTTTCGTAGTTTCTCCTTTTTGTTGATAAGCTTTTGAGATCGTCGTTTCCAACTGAACTAAAAGGCAATTCAGATCAACAGGGACTATTTCGGTGGTATGGATGGAGCCTAAACTTATTCCATCTTTAAACCAACGGCTGCTAAAATCCCAGCCCGATTCACAAGCTGCGCGGATATTCCGATAGAGAACTTCAGGTTTTTTGCTTTCTTTGGCCAACTCTACATCTTCGCGATAAGATTCGGCCCTTGGAGTTGCCACTTCATCCCAATAACGGTTTAAGGTGTTTCCGTCTGGTAATTTCACTACCCTGTTAATTGTTTTTGATTGCTCTGATCCCTTCATCCAAAAGGTATACTCCGCTAATAACTGCGGAAGGTATTTTTCATATATCGAGGCGCCTTTCATTTCTGCTAACAGTTCAACCATCAGTGAAAAATAAGGCTGTTGTGACCGGCTTAAATAATAAGTGCGGTTTCCGTTTGGAATATGGCCGTATTGATCGATCAGAAAAGCAAAATTATCCACCATGTTTTCAATTAGATCTACTCTTCCCGATGCCCTTAAACCCAGCATGGTAAAGTAGCTATCCCAATAGTAAATCTCATTGAACCGCCCACCAGGAACAATGTAGGGTTTAGGCAATCCGATGAGAGTTCCTATAGAGCTCGATTGATGACGTTCAAGTACTTTCCATAATTCCTGTAAATGATCGTCAATAGGTGGAAATGAGCTCTTGGTTTGAAAATCAGTTTTGTTTGGAGGTAGTGTAAAGCATTTTTCAACAAACAATTTAAGATCGAATCCCGGTTGTTGTTTGGCTACTCTATAGGCTTTTAGAATTGAATCGGAGGAGTTAATGGGAGAAGAATCGGCAAAGGTTTTAGAATCGGCAAATACTTTCTGAAGTTGAACATCTCTAAAAAGTTCCTTTAAATCACGGTCGGGAATATACTGTGCAAAGCACTGCCCGATAAGAAGAAACAGCAAGTGAATGAATAGCAGTATACTTCTTTTCCGAAAGTTGACCATGCTGACTATAATTAGAATGCTAAATGCTTGGAAACGCTTCGACTGCGCTCAGCGTGACTATTCATTAATTAAATCACACGATTATATAGAGATCCCATTAAAGTTAGGTTATTCAGCCGATAATCAGATATAATCAGTTTAGACGAATTGAAGCGTCAGCCTGAACGAAGTCGAAGGCTTATAACCCAAAACGCTTCTACTTCCCTTAGCGTGACAATTCTGTAATTAATCGTACTTTTCGAAAAGATTCTATTAAAGATAGCCCATTTCAACCGATTTTACTTTCGGTATTTCTTACGGGTTTCTATTTTTTGAAGCTGACGCTGGATGTAAGCATCAGCTATTACTTCGGCAGGATTATCAGGATTTTCGGCCAATGCTTTTTTGAGTTTGAACTCATCTACATCGGCCCGATACAATAAATTTATTAATGTAGAAAAGTTACTGTCCATTAACACTGTAATTCGTTCAATTATCAGTTTTCGCAACTGTTGAAACTGTTCTTCCGGTGAATTAAAGACAGGCAAATTGGGCTCTGTCACACTTAAATCGCGGGTGCTGAACTGCAGTAATTGATGGTAGTCTTCGCTATCTGGCATACCCTATTACCTGTACTTATATTTCATTTTAGCCTTTTCTTTCGAACTGAAATTGTAATCCTTCGCATTCTTTGCTTTTTTTTCATGGAATGCAGTTCCAATAAATTCTTCTTCCTCTTTTTTCCGTTGTTCCTTCTTCTGAGCCGCCTTTTCTTTATTTGGATTATTCTCAATGATCAAACCGGCAGGCAAGTCTACCAGTTCCATTTTCTTACCAACAGTTTGCTCAATCTTATTGATCAGGGTTAATTCAATATCTGTAGAAAAAGTTAGAGCGATAACTTCCTCATCAGTAGCAGGCTTCACAACTCGATCAATGAATACTTTCTTTTCTTCCGGCAAGTCAAAATGTAAAATGAATGGAATTCCGCTTAAATCCTCTTCCACCTCATCTTCATTTGAAACAATAAACACCCGAAACACCTCAGCGGCCTTAAAATCATTGATATTTTTAAACCCTGGAAGATCAAAAAACATGGGCTTCAGCAAAGCTACTGCCCCTGGAATTCTTTTATCTAAGCTTTTAAACAACTTTTGAGCTGTAAAGCGGGTATTTACAAAAACGATAACCTTGGTAAAATACTCATCATCACTCATCAGCAAATTGAGCAGGTTAAGTTTAGTCTTATAATTAGGAACGTGATATAAGATCTGCTCAATGGTTTCAACAGAAGGTTTTGGAAGCTCGGTAACCTCTATTGTTGCCGGTAATTTCATAAACGGTTCCAGCAGATTATTCAACTTATCGTGCATCACTTCGGTAAACACCAAATGCTGGCATTTTAAAAAGCCTCTGCCTAATTCATAAATAGGTAATTGCATGCCATTTTTAATCATCTGATCGGCATTATCAATCACCATTACCTGAACCTTATTTGCATTAATTCCAGCCTTCATATACAAAGCCTTGGCCCTATCGGGGGTGGTTACCACCACATCGCAACCATCGGCTATGTTATTTATCTGTGACTGAATACCTCCGGTTGGTAAGCATCCATGAATAACCAGCTTGTTTTTATTCAACAGCTGAAATTGCTCAACAACCTCAGTTATTTGTTCGGCGTTTGGAACTAAAACAAGTGCCCGAGGAGGTTCGTCAATAGGATATCTCAGTTTTAGCAAGATACCAATAATGTAGGCGGTGGTTTTACCGCTACCCTCTGGAGCCAATGCAATTATATCCTGTCCGCCAATGATGCGCGAAACAACTTTTTCCTGAATTGGACGGGCAACTGTAAATCCGGCATCAATCATTGCTGACGCCAGTGGTTTACTTAGTTTTAATTTATCTAACGACACGTGATTCTCTATTTAATCTTAAGGCTGTAAAAATACTGAACTTATTAAGGTAAATACGGATTTAATTAATTAATAATGAATGCTGTTGAATTCTAGCTCGAAAATCGCATTTTATATGTTCAGTTTACATAAAACCTGTGGTAATTAGAACAGATACAGCTATTTAACGTGGACTGACTAAACTATTTGAATATTTATATTAAGCAATAGTAAAAGAAATGTTAATTTTCAATTCTCTAATGAGTTTAAAGGTCTATTAGAGCAATTAAAAGAGGTACTCATAAAAATGCAGCGCGACAAACTTCCAACCATTAAAGAAATTGCCAAACGATTGAAGGTTTCCACTTCCACCGTTTCAAGAGCTTTACATAATCATCCGAGCATTGGCTATATTACCACTTACCGTGTTCATAAATTAGCCGATGAGATGGGTTACGAACCCAACCATACAGCCATTTCTTTTAAACAGCGTAAAACCTATACCATTGGCGTATTGTTGCCCAACTTATCAGAGGCTTTCTTTTCGGCGGCAATTAGTGGCATTGAAAACTTTGCAGGCACCAAAAATTACAACGTGTTATTGGGCCAATCACTTGATGACCCTGAACGGGAAAAACGCATCATCGAAACCATGAAGACTCACCGGGTTGACGGAATGATCGTTTCAATTACCAAGAACACTGAAAATTATGATCATTTTGACCAGCTAGCTAAATATAGGATCCCAATTGTTTTTTTTGACCGTATTCCCGAAAAAGAAAACATCAACTATGTAGCATGTAATCTGGAAAGCGGTTTATTACAGGCCTTGAACTTACTAATAGAGCAAGGGCACCGAAAAATAGGATTGATTAATGGACCAGACCAATTAATTGCCAGCAACCAGCGTAAAGAAACCTATCTGAAAGGCTTGGTGGGAAACAATATACAACCGGATGATAAACTAATGGTTTCATCGACACTTTCAAAAGAAAGTAACCAGCAGGCGACCAACTCTCTGCTTGAATTAAAAGACCGTCCTACAGCAATTATTACCTTTAACGATTATGTAGCCTTAGATGCCATTGCAATAGCAAAAAAACAAGGGCTTGTAATAAATAAAGATGTTTGTATTGTAAGCTTCGCCAATTTGCCAATTTGGGAATATATGGATAACCGTCCTTTAGCCTCTATTGAGCAGTTCCCATACAGGCAGGGAGAAAAGGCATCTGAAATTTTATTCTCGTTCATCGAGTCTCAGCCCTCAACAGATGATGAATCAAAAGAACCTTTGAGTAATCAGCAGATAATTTTTGACTCAGAATTGATAAAGCATTTATAAAAAAGAGCCGGCTACTAGCTGGCTCTGACCAATCAAATTCAAACTTATGTAGATTTGGGAACCTACATTTTATTCAATTCAACCTAACTATTTGCAATTATCACTAGTTGTCAGTGGTCGAATACTTTTAACAAAACCTATGGTAAGGCATTAAAATCAATATTGGGTGTTTTGTTCATCGGCTTTCTGGTAAACTTTTGATCTAAAGCAACCGACTCATTGAAAAAACCGCCATTTCGCATATAAAAAGAAGCATTGCTTTTGCTCAATCCTCCCGCAAAATCTCTTCTATATCCATTTCTAGCCGTTGCATCACCTGACAATCGAGCCTCAGTAATTTCATACCACTTTCCATTTACATCTCTCACCCATTGATTACCGTAATTTGCCAATCGATCAACATTACCTTTATTGGGATCGAAATTTTCGAGAAAAGAATGAGGACTCTTTAAGTATGTATGCGTTTGAGGACGTTTAAAACTCGCTAGCAACAACCATTTATTATGTTCTACATCGAAGAAGTAAGAAGTGTACTCTGTATGCGACTGATCCACCGGTTTAACATGTGTAAGAAATTTATACGTTTTACCAGCTTCCCAGTTATAACGCATATAACTTTGACCACCAGAGCCTTCGTTTCCAAATTCCCCACTCCTCACATTCATGCCTTTTTTAAGTAAAACAATTTTCATACTGTCTGGAATGCTCTTTGGATCATCGGTATGAAAAGGGCTCCAAACTGAAAACAACACTCTTCGTTCTGTTGGGGAGTTTACCTGTATTCCAAAATAACCTTCTTTAAATCCATTAGCCATATAATATGAACCAATGGGATCTTTTCCTTTCGGAACAGTAATTTCAGAGTAAAACCATTCGATTTGATCTTTTGCCGTTTCAGGTACATTGTAATTTAAATGAACCGAAGGCCCTCTCCTTCCCCAATGAAAATAATTACCGTCATTGTTCTTGGTAAAAGCCAGTCCGTCATTGGCGGAGGTTCCACTTAAAATAATGTCAGAAACTTCAGCAAATGTTTCACCCGTTTTAGTAATACCCTGAAGTTTAATGGTATAATAGCCGGCCTTTTTAAATCCAATTGTACTTACTTTCCGCAAATCGTATGAATGATTAGTTGCTTCGAGTATCGTAGAGGAGCTGGCAGCCTCCAATTTTATTTTTGAAACTCCGTCTTTAACCCTAATTTTCAACGAGATATCAAATACTCCAGGTTTTTCGACATAAACATAGGATGTAATAATACTTTTTGCTGATTTCCAGTTTACAATACCTTCATCAGTAATCACCGCCTCCTCTCCTTTAATCACATGATTATTTGTAACCCAGGCATTTCCTCCCAATGGAATAGAAACTGTAGGATCATTTGTTGCAGCCTTAATTTTAAGGTTGCTAGTGCACGTTAAAGCGAGCGCTACAAGTGCAGCTAGCCTTATACTTGTTAAAATTTTCATGTTTTTTGATGGAAGAGAAAGGGAAAAAGAGAAAAACATCCGGAAGGTTTCCCCCCTTCCGGATGCCAATTCAATTCAATTCAACTCAATTTAACTATTAAAAACCACTATCATCTAGTGCAAAAACATTCTTTTTAGTCTGCCATTTACCACGAGTAAAGTCAGGGAATTCTTGTGGAGTATTACCTTCATTAATTGATTTTTCAGAAAGTGGCATAATCACACTCATCGTTACAGAATCATACACATCAATTGGGGTTTGTTTCTTCTGTTTTACAGATTCAACAAAGGCGTTGAATACGAACCAATCCATACCTCCGTGACCAGCACCTTCAGCTTCTTTCTCATATTTTTTCCAAAGTGGGTGATCGTATTTAGTAAACCAATCTTTAGCGGCATCCCACTGGTCATAATTTTGAGACTGACCTTCGATATAAACCGATTTGTTCACATCCATCCAAATTCCTTTGGTTCCCTGAACTCTGAAACCTAATGAATAAGGGCGAGGTAAGTGCGTATCATGGCTTAATAATAATGTTTCACCGTTAGCACAATTAAGTACTGTGGTAATAATATCTCCGTTCTTGTAGTTAAGTTTAGCCGCAGGGTTTCCAGGAGCCAATTCCTCAACATATGCACCTAGTCCTCTTGCTTTCGATGCAAACGAAACCAGGTTAGTAAAACGATTACCTCTGTTAATGTCTACCATCTGCATCATCGGACCTGCACCATGCGTTGGATAAATATCTCCCTGACGGTCGATATTAAACTGGGTACGCCATTGTGCTTCACTAATAGCATCAGCGCCGTATTTTACCCCTTTTCCATACCATGATTTACCGTCGTTAAACAATACGTGGCGTAGGTCATGTTGGTAACCACCTTCTAAGTGCACAATCTCACCAAATAATCCCTGGCGAACCATGTTTAAGGCTGCCATCACATCCCTGCGATAACAAACATTTTCCAAGGTCATGTAAGGCATTCCGGTTTTCTCAGAAGTGTCTACAATATCCCAGTGATCTTGCACGGTTAAACCAGCAATTACTTCACATCCTACATATTTCCCAGCCTTCATGGCATCAATTGCCTGATCTTTATGAAATTGCCATGGGGTGGAAATAATAACTGCATCTATATCCTTACGTCCAATAAGTTTTTTATAAGCATCTAAACCGCCTGTATACTCAACCGGTAATTTTTTACCTGCCTTTTTAAACAATTCGCGGGTACCACTCAGCGCCCATTCCTGTAAATCGCAAATAGCTACTATTTCAACATCATTACGTAAAAGGCCTTCCTGAATGTGATTTTGCCCTCTGGCACCTACTCCAATATAGCCTAATCGAACTTTGTCAGTGTCTTTCCCAAAAATCACTCTCGATGGAAGAATACTAATGCCAGCTGCGGCAATTGCGGTATTCCTTATAAAATCTCTACGAAGCATATAATAATCAATTTGTTGGTTGAAGCTTTTCAGAACAGCTCGAAAGCAAACATATAAAATTGAAATCCGAAATATTTTACGCAAACGTTTGTCTAAAAAAATAAAAAATTCCGCAAACGTTTGCCTTGCTCCTCCCCCCTTGTAGATATAATTCAAATATGCATCTTGGCACCACATTCAATTTGTTTTTAAGGCCTTTAGACCTCCTGTTCAAACAAATGAATCTAAAAATGTAAAGATTTAACCGATTACGCAATTTCAAAGGCCCGGGTACCTGTACCCGGATTTGAGTTAAGAATACTTAAATTTATCAAGCTGTGTTTTTCAGAGTACGCTTGCTCATTACAAAACGTGTAGTACATGAACTTAAACCAACAAGCACCGAGGAATATTGAAGCGATCATTGATCGTTTTAATTTAGAAGGAAGGATTATCGGAATTAAACCATATGGGTCAGGCCATATTAATGATACTTATTTCCTGAAAAACGAAGACGATTTATCACCGAATTATCTGTTACAACGGATAAATCATAGCATTTTCACCAATGTTCCTGATTTGATGAAAAACATCCAGTTGGTAATTGATCATCTAAAATCGAAACTTTCAACAGCAGCAGCAGCAACAGAAGTTCTTACAATTGTCCCATTACATGACGGTGAGTTATTCTATAAAGATGAAGACGGCAATTATTGGCGGGTTTTTCATTTTATAAATGACACCAACAGCTACGATCTGGTTGAAAAAGAGGTTCAGGCTAATGAAGGAGGAAAAGCATTTGGACGTTTTCAGGCAATGCTTGCCGATATGGATGCCAGTTTGCTAACTGAAACCATACCAAACTTCCATAACATTGAGATGCGCTTAAATCGATTTTATCAGGCTTTAGAGAATGATAGTGCAGCTAGGAAGCATACTGTTTCAGAAGAAATTGAATATATCAACGCGCGGACAGAGCAGATGAAAACCATCTTAAAGTTAGGAAGACTGGGTAAACTTCCACTGCGTATAACTCATAATGACACCAAGTTCAATAACGTATTGCTCAATAAAAATGACGAAGTCCAATGTGTTATTGATTTAGATACGGTTATGCCTGGATTTGTAGCTTACGATTTTGGCGATGCTATTCGTACAATTATTAATTCGGCTGCCGAAGACGAAAAAGAACTCGATAAAATAAAGCTGAATATTCACTTGTTTGAGGCTTACGCCAAAGGCTATTTAAAAGAAGCTCATCATTTTTTAACAGATATTGAAGTTGAATCATTGATGCATGGCGTATTGCTTATCCCATACATGCAGTCGGTTCGCTTTTTAACAGATTACCTCGAAGGTGATGTTTATTATAAGATCAGCTTCAAAGAACATAATCTGCAACGCACCAAAGCGCAAATTAAACTCCTTAAAGAAATTGAAGCGCATGCAGCAGAGCTTTCAGACATTGTTAATACAGTTTATTCTGAAATTAAATCAGAAATAGCACAAATTTCTTAATATACCTAAACCTAGTAAAAAGCGTCCTGAAAACCAGGACGCTTTTATTTTTATTGATTGTCCTATAGAAATTATCTGGCAATTCTGATCATTATAAAACGGTTTTCATGCATGGTAAACAATGCTTATTCGCATATCAAATCGATAAATTCTAAATTAAATAACTAAAAAAGGCGTCTCGATCTCTCGGGACGCCTTTACTTTTACAGGTCTTTGCCAAAATTATTTAACAGTTCTGATCATTTTTAAACAAACAGGCTTATCAACAGTTAAACTAACCTTTGTATCATCCAGTTTACCGGTTTCCTGGTTAATTTTATAAAGCACAATACTATTGCTGTCTCTATTGGCAACCAATAAAAACTTACCCGATGGATCTATAACAAAGTTGCGAGGGTGAGTTCCGGTTTTGTAGCGGGCAACTTCCGTTAGCTTTCCATCAACCTCTACCTTATAAGCTACAATCTCATTGCTGGTAACACGATTAGTGGTATATAAAAACTTACCATTAGGCGTTAAGTGAATATCAGCACAACCTTTATTGTTCTCTCCGGCAGTTTTATCCGAAGCTACCGATTGCAATTCTTTTAATTCGCCTTGAGCATAGCTATAAGCAACAAGTTTTCCGCTTAGCTCATTCAATAAATAGCAATATTTTCTATTTGGATGAAATGCAAAATGGCGAGGACCAGAACCTGCCGGCAGTGAGTAAAAAGCAGGCGCTCCAGGCGTTAATACTTCTGAAGGGCTTTCAGGATAAAAATTGTATTTGTATAAACGATCGTTACCCAAATCGGCAACAAAAACAAAGCTACCATCAGGCGAAAACTGCGCACTGTGCACATGTGGGCCTTCCTGACGATCAGCAACAGCTCCACTGCCTTCATCTTTTATGGTTTGTACCGCCGGAGTTAATGAACCGTCGCCACTGGATTTGTACATTACAAAATCGCCGCTGCTATAATTGGTGGCTACTACATTTTTTCCTGATGCATCTACATCAACGTAACAAGGGTGGCTGCCATTGGTTGGCTGCTTGCTCACTTGTTTTAAAGCACCGGTTTTATTATTGAAAGTAAATGAACTTATTGTGCCTTTATTGTCACCATTTTCATTTACTGCATAAACAATTTTTTTATTTGGTGAAATAGCCAAATACGAAGGATTTTCAGCTTTGGCAGTACTAACATAGGTAAACTTATTAGTAACGGGATTGAATCGATAAACATAAATCCCTTCGCTTTTCGTATCGGTATAAGTGCCTACCAATAAAAAGTAATCAGCTGCAGGAGCCTGCGCTTTAACCTGAACTAATGAAAAAAGGAATAATAAGAATAGGAAAAGTGATTTTTTAACTGCTAAATTCATACGAACTAAATTGATCCGCTAAATATAATATAAATGATAAATTAAGTTTAACGCATTTATCTTTTTCCTAAAATTCATATAATTAATCTATTACTAAAAAATAAAAGCAGCAGTTAATAGCCACTGCTGCCCTTCTAATTGTTTATAGAGCGAATTCCGTTAATTTCCCGCCAACATTTCTTCCAGCTTATTGCGTTCAGTTTGAAGTTCGCGAGCAAGGCGTTTTTCTTTATCGTTTGACTTGATTCGATAATGTTTAAACTCTTCTGTTAAGTCATCAAACAATTTAATCCGGTATTGCGCTTCTCTTTTGAAGCTTCCGTTCAAAAAACTTAAGTAGGCCAAGGCTGCTGTAAGACCTAAAATCAAACTCCACATCAAGGTGTTGTAACCCGATTTCGAAAAGTTCAACCCTAAAAAACCAATAGAGTTATTTAATGATTTGGAAGTTAGAAGACTTGCTTCCTGCTTGTTTAAACCTTGTGTTAACGAATCTATTGATTTCTGATTTTTGGCAATTGTTTTAAGCGAAGCTGCATTGCGTATGCGTTCTCTAACTAATGAGTCATTAGCATTTTGCCACAAATAGCGTAGCGAAGCAGTTTTAACAACTTTATAATCTTGATAATTATTAGCCTTTTCGATAATTGCATCGAACTGGCTTTGTAAACTGGGACCGTGTTGCGAGCCCACAGCATAGGCGTTTATACTAAGACAGCATAAACACGTAGCGGCAATACGAATTACTACTTTACTCATTTTATTAATTTTTGGATGGTTTAATTCTCTTTTGGGGAAAAAGAGTAATTGCTTTAAAATGAAACAACTTAACTGCCAATAATCATAAAGGGATCAACACATTATTGAAAATCGAGTTCAGGAGTTCGGAAGCTAATTTTTAACGTTTAGGTTGAGAATAAACGATTTAAGAGAAGCAAAAAATTGCGGCAATTAATCCTCAATCGATGTAATTAATTCCCAATTAATAATAAAATATCCTGAAGCAATAATATTAACTTCAGGATATATACATGATTTATAGGTCAATTTTGGTTCCTAATATTTCTAAAAACGCTGCAATCCATTTTGGATGCCCAGGCCATGCAGGAGAGGTAACAAGGTTACCATCTACCACAGCTTCGGTAGCAGGCACATCAACGAAAGTTCCTCCGGCTAATGTCACTTCGGGACCAACAGCTGGATAAGCGGTTAATTTTTTACCTTTTACCACATTAGCAGCGGTTAATATTTGAATACCATGGCAAATAGCCGCAATTGGTTTGTTGTTACTGGCAAAGTGAGTTACCAAATCAATTACTTTGGGATTCAAAACGAAGGTATTCCGGAGCCCTCCCTCCTGCTAAAACTATTGCATCGTATTTAGCGACATCAATATCATCAAACGAATAATTTAACACGAAGCGATGTCCCGGCTTTTCGCTATAGGTTTGAAAACCGTCAAAATCATGAATGGCAGTGGTGATATAATCTCCTTTTTTCTTATCAGGACAAACCGCATGCACTTCGTGCCCAATCATTGTCAGCATTTGAAAAGGAACCATTGTTTCATAATCTTCGGCAAAATCGCCGGTAAGGAATAAGATGTTTTTTTTCATGATTACTACAGAGTTAGATAGTTGCCTCAATAAAACATTTGTGGATGTTCTATATATAAATATCTTGCAAAAAAATCATTTTAAAGAATGGAAAACATTTACCCTAATTCTCAAAACATTAATTTATTAAAATCTCAAAACTTCAAAAAAACTGTATTTACTACCGTCAATGCAATTATTCTCTTTATTTTTTGTTACATCTTCCTAATTCTAACCTCAATATTATTTGCAGTAGCGTGTTGGTATTTAGGATTAGCAATAATTGGACTTGGAATACACCTTATTGTGGCGTTGATCGGAGCAGGGGTCATTGCTTTAGGTATAATGATATTTCTATTTACAATTAAATTTATACTTAAAAATCAAAAAGTGATTAATCATGGAAGAGTTGAAATTTTCGAAAAGGAACATCCGAGGCTTTTTAAACTAATAAATGAGACTGCCTTACAGGTTGGCACTACATTTCCTAAAAAGGTTTTTATTTCTCATGATGTAAATGCTTGCGTATTCTATAATTCTGGGTTTTGGTCATTATTTTTCCCTGTTAAGAAAAACCTTGAAATCGGGTTAGGTTTGGTTAATTGTTTAAATGAAGGGGAGTTAAAAGCAATTTTAGCTCATGAATTTGGCCATTTCTCTCAATCAAGTATGAGGGTAGCAAACTATGTGTATCGAGTAAATCGTATTATATTTTCTATGGTATATGAACAAGATCACTGGGATACTTTATTAGTTAAGTGGTCAAATGTTGGCAGCATATTCAGTTCATTTGCAAGTGTAACTTTCCATATAGCCAATTACATAAGAAGAATCTTAATTAAAGCTTATCAACCAATAAACATACGCTACCTAAGATTATCAAAGGAAATGGAATATCATGCCGATTTAGTGAGTGCAAGTATTACAGGTTCACAAACTTCTATTTCTGCCTTAAGGAGAGTGGAATTTGGAGCCATAATCTATAATGATGTTATCAGTAAATTAAATGAAATTGGGTCAGGTGGAAAAAAAACAGAAAATCTGTATGCTAATTTTAGCGAACAACTGATTATCAGATCCAAGAAAAACAACTTCGACGTAATTAATAATCTTCCAATATTAACCGATGATGTTATAAATAAGCTATTATTCCCTCGAGTAACTTTTCATGACAAATGGGCTACGCACCCGAGTTTAAAAGAAAGAACTTCTAATATTCAACAAACTAATTTTAAGGATAATTCATCAGATCAAAATCCTTGGTTTCTATTCGAAAATGCAGACCAATTGCAAAAGGAAATTACATCTAAGCTGTATACACTTGCTTTCCCTAATAAAGAATTCTCAATAATTACTAAAGAAGACTTTAATGCTGAAATTAATAAAGAACCAGCCAACTATTCGCTTCACAAATTCTTCAATTTATTCTACTTAGACAGGTCTTTAAATAATCTGCAACTAGATGAATTATTAACCGCCCCTGGTGAAAGATTTACATTTGAAGAAATATTTACTGAAGACTTTGAAAATAACTGGAGAATATACTTAAGAAACTCCAATGATTTGGAAACATTAAAAGCAATCCAAGAGGGTTTAATTTCTACGGATTTCTATGAGTTCGACAATGTTCGATATAATCTATCTGATATTGATGCATCAATAAATATTCTTCAAGCTGAAGTGAATCTTCAGAAAGAAGCTTTACAGGCCAAAGATGAGCAGGCATTTTTATTCTGCTACTTCAGATCAGTTGACGAGAGTATTATAAAAGGTGATTTATATAGGGCCTTATATGAAGACTTCCAGCTACTTCAATCAGAAGTTGATGAGTACAAAAAGGTACTAGTAGCTTTTTACAGTTGCATTAACTATTTATCTGCAAATGGCACTTATTATCAAGACGATGTAGATAAAGCTAATGATCTTTTAAATAAGGCACTTATGTCTTTACGAAAACGATTTGAAGAGAGTGAGAAATTATCTCTAAATCAAACGTACTCTGAAAATTTATTGAATGGCTATAGCTGTTTTTTACTTTCTAATAAAATAGAAATCCCTCTTCCTTCCACTGAATTATCAAACGCTGTTTTTGAAAAAGGGTTTGAAATTACAAACGATATTCTAAAAAAGGTATTTGAGTTAAAAAGCTCAGCAGAGATGAATCTTCTTACATTTCAAATGGACTTGATTAAAGAAAATACTCTTACCTAAAATAATTTCACAACAAAGGGCTTTGAATTTTCATTTCAAAGCCCTTTGATATCTTTTATAAAAAATACCTATTCCGCAATCAGCAGATAATAATTCTTCTTACCTTTTTGAGCAACAATAAACTTATTATTGATCAAGCTTGAGTGATTGATGACTTCTTCCACTCCACCAACTTTAGCTTTATTCAAGCTTACACCACCACCTTGGATCATCTTTTTAGCTTCACTTTTTGATGGAAATACTTTTGCCTTGTCACCTAACAAGTCAACCACATTAATCCCGTTTGAAAGCTCTTCTTTTGAAATATTGAATTGCTCAATGCCATCGAAAATACCCAACAGGTTATCATCGCTCATGCCAGTTAAAAAGTCGATAGAACCATTACCGAACAAGAACTCTGAAGATTTAATTGCAGTTTCATAATCAGCCTCCGAATGAACGCGAATGGTTATGTCTTTCGCCAATGCTTTTTGCAATACACGTAAATGAGGTGCAGTTGCATGCTCTGAATCTAAGGCTTCTAATTCTTCTTTAGACTTTAACGTGAAAATGCGAATCCAGTTTTTTGCATCATCATCGCTCGCATTTAACCAAAACTGGTAGAATTTATACGGTGAAGTTCTAGCCGGATCTAACCAAACAGCACCGCTTTCGGTTTTGCCAAATTTAGTTCCATCTGATTTCTTGATCAGCTGTGTGGTTAAAGCAAAGGCCTCTCCATGATCTTTTCGGCGGATAAACTCTGTACCGGTAACAATATTGCCCCATTGATCAGAACCACCCATTTGCAAGAAACAGCCTTTGTGTTTCCACAAATAGTAAAAATCATAGCCCTGTACCAACTGGTAGCTAAACTCAGTGAAAGACATACCGGTGTCTCCTTCCAAACGACGTCGAACTGAATCTTTGGCCATCATGTAGTTAACAGTAATGTGTTTACCTACATCACGAATAAAATCAAGGAAAGTAAACTCTTTGAACCAATCATAGTTATTCACCATTTCGGCACTGTTAGCGCCGCAATCGAAGTCAAGGAATTTTTCGAGCTGCGCTTTAATACAAGCCTGATTATGATTAAGAATATCTGCAGAAAGTAAATTACGTTCTTCCGACTTGCCAGAAGGATCACCAACCATACCGGTAGCTCCACCCACTAATGCATAAGGTTTATGTCCGGCCTTTTGAAAATGAATCAGGGTCATAATTTGGGTTAAGTGACCAACATGCAACGAATCGGCAGTTGGGTCAAAACCAATATAACCGGCAATAACGCCACTATTCAATTTCTCTTCAGTGCCAGGCATAATATCATGCAGCATGCCGCGCCAACGCAATTCTTCTACAAAGTTCATTCTAGTTTAATATGATTACACAGATTAAATAATTCACCGGTAAATTGGTGGTATCACTCTCGCAATTTTTAATTCATCGATGAAAAATGATTTTCAGATTTACGATGAGAGTGCCAAAGATAATTATTTATGCTTAATTTGAGTTAGCTTGAGATAGGACGTGGCAGCAATAAAATCGGTGAAACCTATTCTAAAATCAGTATAATCTAATCAATGAACTTCCTCTCCCACTATTATTTCGACAAAGATTCAATAAATGCTCATTTTGTATTGGGTTTGGTTCTGCCTGACCTGACCAAAAACTTCAACAAAACCTGGAATATTCATCCACAGAAATTCATTGAACAGCTTTCTGCAAATGCTCAACTAATGGAAATTTATGATGGTTGGCAAAAACATTTATTGGTTGATAAGCTCTTTCATTCATCAGCGTTTTTTAAACAAGAAACCGACAAACTCAAGCAGTTTATTACGCCATTATTAAGTGGAACTCTGGTTCGGCCATTTATACTCGCACACATTGCTCTTGAACTAATGCTGGATAGCTTATTAATTGAAAATAAGAAAGTTGACATCCAGCAATTTTACACACACCTAAGAGATATTAATCAACATACATTAGTTGAATACCTGCGAATAAATGCGATCAATCAGCCCGAAAGTTTTCTGAATTTCTACAACAAGTTTATCGAGAATGCCTATTTATATTCGTATACCGATTATAGCAAATTAGTTTATGCCTTAAATCGAATTTGCTACAGCGTTTGGGGCACAAATTTTTCAGAAGAAACTAAAACAGAGCTTGAACAAGTGTTGCTACAATACAAAACCGAACTAATTAGTAAATTCACGGACATTTTTGATGAAATAACAACCAAACTTTAAACCGCAATCCATATTTTCGCCGGCTATGCAACAACAAGAAGCTCAAAAATTAATTGCTGATTTAACAGCTGAACTCAATCAACATAACTATAACTATTACGTTCTTGCTCAACCCACTATATCTGATTACGATTTCGACCAAAAGCTTAAACAGCTTGAGGCATTAGAAAAACAATTCCCTGAACTCCAGGATCCTAATTCTCCTTCATTAAAGGTGGGTGGAGAAATTACCAAGTCATTTAAAACTGTTAAGCATAAATACCCGATGCTTTCATTGGGCAATACGTATTCGGAACAGGATTTAATTGATTTTGATAACCGAATCAGAAAGGCCATTGGAGATGACTTCGAGTATGTTTGTGAGCTTAAGTTCGATGGTCTGTCAATGAGTTTGACTTACCAAAATGGAAAACTTGTACAGGCTGTAACGCGTGGTGATGGATCAAAAGGAGATGAAGTAACAACAAATGTTAAAACCATTAAAACCATTCCTCATCAGTTAAAAGGAAATGGTTTTCCGACAGAATTTGAAATCCGTGGCGAAGTATTCATGCATTTGAAAGCTTTTGAAAAATTAAATGCCGAGCGTGAAGAAAATGGGGAGCAGCCCTTTGCCAATCCACGTAACTTTGCCTCTGGTACCATCAAAATGCAAGACTCTTCAGAGGTTGCCAAACGCCCACTCGATTGCTTCCTCTATTTCTTATACGCCGAAAACCCACCTTATAAAACACATTGGGAAAGTTTACAAGCCGTTAAACAATGGGGATTTAAAGTTTCCGAACATTCGAGGTTATGCAGTAATATTCAAGAAGTGCTTGACTTCATTCATTATTTTGAAACTGAACGATTCAAACTATCCTTTGATATTGACGGAATAGTTATAAAAGTGAACAGTTATGCTCAACAAGATGAACTGGGTTTTACAGCAAAATCACCTCGTTGGGCAATTTCCTATAAGTACAAAGCTCAAGAAGTAGAAACAGAGCTAGTGGCAATTACCTATCAGGTTGGACGTACCGGTGCGGTTACCCCCGTAGCAAACCTGAAACCCGTTCAACTAGCAGGTACAACAGTTAAAAGAGCTACACTACACAATGCAAATGAAATTGAACGTTTAGATGTTCGTGAAGGTGATACAGTGCTAGTGGAAAAAGGAGGTGAAATTATCCCTAAAATCATCAAAGTTAATCTCGATAAACGTCCGGCTAACTCGCAACCTACCAAATTTACGAAGACCTGCCCAGAATGTAATGCTGAACTAGTGAGAACCGAAGGCGAGGCCGCTTGGTATTGCCCCAATGATACAGGTTGTCCACCCCAAATCATTGGTAGAATGCAGCATTTTACAGGCCGCAAGGCTATGAATATTGATAGCCTGGGTGACGAAACCATTGTTCAGCTATTTAATGCCGAATTGCTCCATAATATTTCTGATATCTATGCTTTAAAAGATAAAAAAGCTGAACTGCTGAGTTTAGAACGAATGGGCGAAAGATCAGCTAACAATCTTATTGATGGTATTGAAGCTTCTAAACAAATGCCTTTTGAAAAGGTGTTATTCGGATTAGGAATTCGATACGTAGGAGAAACTGTTGCTAAAAAACTCGCTCAACATTTTAAAAACATTGACAAATTGATAGCCGCTACTGCTGATGAATTAATTGCTGTTAATGAAATAGGGATCCGTATTGCAGAAAGTGTGTTAGAATACTTTGCCATTCCTGAGCACCGTTTACTTATTGAACAACTAAAAGCAGATGGATTACAGTTCGAAATTGAAGAAAAAGAAGTGGTAATGGCCAGCAATAAACTGGAAGGGAAAACATTTCTCATATCCGGAGTATTCGAAAACTATAGTCGCGAAGAACTGAAAGACCTGATTGAAGCAAATGGAGGAAAAATGCTAAGCAGTATTTCTGCAAAACTTAATTTTTTGGTAGCTGGTGATAATATGGGACCTGCCAAACTTCAAAAAGCAACTGATTTAAATGTCCCTATCATTTCTGATAGTGAATTACTGGCAATGCTTAACTAAACCAAACAGATGAAATCACAATTAACCAACTATATTTTAAAACGAGAAGCGGGTAAGGTCAGAAATCAGGGTGAATTTAATAGACTAGACGAGATAAATTCCTTCCTGTTTATTTTTTGTGCCGAAAATATTGAAGAGCTAAAGACAGTGAAAGACATTGCTTTATCGTCTGATTTACAACGGAAAAAACTCACCTTTTGGGGACTAATTAACGAGAAGGACCTTCCTGAATTCAGAACTGAAGCACGTGATTTTAACTTTATTACCAATAAAGATCTTAACTATCTGAAGATTCCTAAAGAAGAAAAGGTTAAAGAGCTGCAGAAAGTTCAATTCGATGTCTTAATTAATCTTTCACAAGAAACAAATCCTACAATATCTTATTTGGCATTGAAAGCTAATTCCGCATTTAAAATTTCAAAATACGAACAGAATGAAAGTTTTATTTACGATTTGATGATAGATTGTAAAAAAGACACAAGTATTATTAATTTTACGGCCCAAGTATTACATTATCTTTCGTTAATAAAAAAATGAGTACACAATTGAGAGGAACGGGTGTTGCATTGGTTACCCCTTTTAACCCTGATGGCAGTGTTGACTTCCCGGGGCTAAAAAATCTTATAGAGCATTTGATCGCCGGAGGCGTTGAGTATTTAGTACCTATGGGTACAACCGGTGAAACCGCAACACTTTCCAAGGAAGAGAAGAAGAAGATTTTTGATTTTGTACTTGAAACTAATAATAATCGTGTTCCATTAGTAGCAGGCATTGGCGGTAACAATACCAGCGCTGTAGTGGATCAGGTAAAAAATTTTAAATCTGAGGGATTTTCAGCTATTCTTTCTGTTAGTCCTTATTACAATAAACCGGCACAGGAAGGTATTTTTCAGCATTATAAACAAGTTGCAGAAAACTCTCCGCTTCCTATTATTTTGTATAACGTACCTGGCCGCACAGGATCAAATATGACAGCCCAAACCACTTTGCGTTTGGCAGAATTGGAAAATATAATTGGAATTAAAGAGGCTTCGGGCAACTTTGAACAATTCATGGAGGTTTTAAAATATAAACCAAAAGACTTCAAATTCATTTCAGGGGATGATGCATTGGCTCTACCGATGATTGCATTAGGAGCCGAAGGGGTAATCTCTGTTGTAGGAAACGCTTTCCCTAAAGACTATTCATCTATGATCAGAAAATGTTTGGAAGGGAAATTCGACGAAGCTCGTACATTGCATTATAAGCTAACTGATATTATTAACATGCTATTTGCAGAAGGAAGCCCTGCAGGTGTTAAGGCATTCTTAAAAGAGTTAGCGATTTGCGGATCGCCTGTTCGCTTGCCATTAGTGGATGTTAGCGAGAATCTGAAAGCTAAAATTTTAAATGCTGTTAAAAACTATTAATCAGCATTGTTTCATAAGAAATAAAAAAGTCCTGCTCAAATAAATTGGGCAGGACTTTCTTTTTCTTCAGTTCGTGGTTGAAATACTAAGCCTCGGCTTTGTTTTTAGTATCTTGAATTTCCATACGAATCTCTTGTGCAAGGTTTTTCAAGTCTTGCATACCTTTACGAACACGAGTACCGGCAGCATTGTTACCTTTGTTGTAAAACTTATCTGCGTCGCCTTCTAAAGATGCCAACAAAGCTTTGAATTCATTAAATTTTTTCATTTTTAGATACTCCTTAAATGTTTGGTAAATACTGATTAGGTTATTTACTAGCTAATGTAATAGCTTTTAATCCATAAACCAAACTTTTTAAATAGAAAAAAGTGCCTTTAAGCGTGTTTTTATCCACATTTCAACGTTTTATCCTTTTAAAAATCGAGGCAGATTTATACACAATTTGGGCAATACATTAAAATTATGCCTGCATAAAAATTATATAATAAACTGATTTTCAGAAAATTAGCAACCTGCATTGATAGTAAAATTTTGTACTCTTTTTTACTCAAAAATAACCTATAGTTAAAACAACGGTGGAATCATTTTTTTCCCTTTGAAATTATTCAATTCCCTTAAATCTGACATTAATCAGCTAATGTAACCTCATTCTTTATAATTTTGTAGTTAACTAAAACAGCGATAATTAATACTGCTTAAAGATGGGGAAATCAGATATTACGAACATTAAAGACATAGAATTGTTAGTTAACAGTTTTTATAATATCATCCGTCAGGATCAGCTGTTGGGTCCAATTTTTAATGCTGTAATTAAGGATGGATGGGATACTCACCTGGAAAAGATGTATACCTTCTGGAATACTGTTCTATTCTCTGAGCCAGGTTATACAGGTAGCCCCTTTCCTCCACATGCAAAATTGCCTGTTGAAAAATATCATTTCGAACACTGGGTAGCTTTATTTATACAAACAGTAAACGATAATTTCGAAGGAGAAAAAGCTGATGAAGCTATTTGGAGAGCCGAGCGTATGGCCGAAATGTTCAATTTAAAAATAGAACACATCCGTAAAAATGGCAACCTATCAATTATTTAAATGAAGAAAATCAAACATTCATTCCCCATTGCTATTACGTTTATCTGGCTCGGATTTGTTTGCGCCATAAGTTTTATGGAAGCACCTATAAAGTTCATGGCTCCGCATTTAACACTTGAGGTAGGCGTTGAAGTAGGTCGATTGGTTTTTAAAGCATTAAATCGAGTAGAAGTAGTTCTATGCCTTATATCCATTGGTTTTACCTTTCTAAATTCCTTCCATCGCACAACCGTTATTTTACTAGTAGTCTTAAGCACCATCATTGGTATTCAAACTTTTTGGCTTTTACCTGCATTGCATGAACGGGTTCAAATGATCATTCAGGGCCAAATACCGCCAGCATCACACTTGCATCAAGTATATATTCTTTTAGATAGCCTGAAGGTGACTGGCTTAATATTACTTGGTATAACTCAATTCGGTTATTTTAGAGAGAAATGCCTTGAACGCTTCTTTATATATAAAAACCCGAATGAATAAGTTTGACAAAAGAAATTATGAAGTTAAGTATATATCATTTTTCAATTGTTCAAACGCCTAAATTTTATAAAAAGCTGACATTTCAGAAGAAATGTACATTAATAATGGTTTTATTTAATAATAAAACTTCAAGATAGACTAGAAACTTATTATTTCCATTCAAAAAGTCGCCAACATGGAAATTAATCTCTTATTTTTTTAATTTTAATTTTCCATTGATCTTCAATTTAAAATGATATCACTTCAAAATACAGATAAAACCAAAAGATAAAATTAGAATTCAACGGATTCATAAAGAAAAGCCGGAATTATAATCTACAAAGCGCTTATAGATTAATATTCCGACTTTTTGATTTCAGAGGTAGAGTGTTATTGTTTTTGCTTTCCGATTCAAAAGTAAGAAGCCTGATTGTATTTACCTAACGTATATATACGTAACGCATTAAAAATGACAAATTTGTCAGCGAATAAAAAGAGCCTCCTGATTTTGGGGGCTCTAAAATGAAAAAATTAAGCGTAAATATATATAGAAGGCCAATGAGATCGAGAGTAGATTTGAACTACTGTTGAGCGTCTTGCGGACACTTGCCTAACCACTCGGCCACCCGATCTGTTTTAAGAAGTAGAAATTTGAGATCGAGAGTAGATTTGAACTACTGTTGAGCGTCTTGCGGACACTTGCCTAACCACTCGGCCACCCGATCTGTTTTAAGAAGTAGAATTTTGAGATCGAGAGTAGATTTGAACTACTGTAAAGCGTCTTGCGGACACCTGCCTAACCGCTCGGCCACCCGATCTGTTTTAATAAATAGAAACCTGGAGATCGAGAGTAGATTTGAACTACTGTTGAGCGTCTTGCGGACACTTGCCTAACCACTCGGCCACCCGATCTGTTTTAATAAGTAGAAACCTGGAGATCGAGAGTAGATTTGAACTACTGTTGAGCGTCTTGCGGACACTTGCCTAACCACTCGGCCACCCGATCTTGTATGTTTCTGTATTCAAGTTCCAAACCAAAAACTATTTCTTGCCTACGAAAACGCTTAATAACTAAAAAATCAACTAGATATTTACTTAAAAAACAACATGTTAACTATAGGTTATTGAAATACTTCTTAAAGTTCTAGTTAATAAATTATATATAATTTCGATAGACTTTATAGAATGTCGGGCATTTAATACAATTGTAACAATATTTTGATACAGTCGATTTAAAACGAAAAAATCCCGCAAGCTAAGCTTGTGGGATCTATTTAAAATAAGATTATAACTATACTAGCGTGGTGCAGCAAACTCTTCAGCTTCCTTATAAACACCATCCTGAAGTTTTACTTTAACTTCGCTAAAAGCACCTAGTGTACGTTGAACATCCTCCAAACTGTGAGCAGCAGTAGGAATTAAACGTAACATCAATAATCCTTTAGGAATTACCGGATAAGTAACAATTGAGCAGAAAATGCTGTAGTTCTCTCTAAGGTCTACAATTAGGTTGGTAGCTTCTGTTAAAGAGCCATGCATGAAAACTGGGGTTACAGGGCTATTGGTTTTACCAATATCAAAACCTAATTCTTTTAAGCCGCCTTGTAACGCGTTTACAATTTCCCAGAGTTTAGCTTTTAACTGAGGATTTGTTTTCAATAACTCTAAACGTTTGCGCAAACCAACGATCATTGGCATTGGAATAGACTTGGCAAACGTTTGAGAACGCATATTATAACGCAAGAATTCAACAACCTGCTCATTGCTGGCTACAAAACCACCAATACCAGCCATTGATTTTGCAAAAGTTCCGAAGTAAACATCAATGCCATCAATGCAATGTTGCTCTTCGTGAGTTCCAGCTCCTGTTTTGCCCATTGTTCCAAAACCATGAGCATCGTCAACTAATAAGCGGAAATTATATTTTTTCTTTAATTCAACAATACCTTTTAAATCACCCTGAACCCCTGACATCCCAAACACACCTTCAGTAATAACCAAAATAGCACCTGGTGTACCTTCAACTAATTTTTCAGCGCGTTGTAATTGCTTTTCAAGGCTTTCCATATCGTTATGCGTATACACATAACGTTTTCCCTGATGCAGACGAACACCATCAATGATACATGCATGCGACTCGGCGTCGTATACAATTACATCATGACGATCAACCAAAGTATCAATGATAGAAACCATTCCCTGATAACCATAGTTTAACAGGAAAGCATCTTCAAAACCAACAAAATCAGCTAGTTCTTTCTCCAGAGCTTCGTGATTGTTAGAGTTACCCGACATCATACGTGCACCCATTGGAAGAGCTAGACCATATTGCGCAGCACCTTCAGCATCGGCTTTACGAACTTCGGGATGATTTGCTAAACCTAAGTAGTTATTCAAACTCCATACAAGATGTTCCTTACCACGAAACATCATATGAGGACCTATTTCTCCTTCCAATTTAGGAAACGCGAAATATCCATGAGCCCATTTCGAATGCTGCCCAATTGGACCTCTTTTCTCCTTAATCTTCTCAAAAATATCCAATGCTTTAAATTTTAGTGTTAAACCTCGTAAAGCCTGCAAAATTATAAGATAATTGCAGATTTATCAATCTGGTTATATATTAATGGTTTGATTATAATTTATTTACTTGTAGTAAATTTGAGCGCGTAAGTTATAAAAAATCCCGGTAAAACCGGGATTCCTATTATTAGAATACGTTGATTAATCTACGTTATCGTGCAAAAATGAGTTATTTGGTCGAATCTCTGTCCCATCATTATCATTTGATAGAGTGAATCTAGAGATATGCTGCTCTGAAGAATGTGGAGTTTCCTTCAATTTCATATTCTTGCGAACATATGCCGGAACGTTTTCCAATTCATTCAGCCCATTATTGCTATTCAGCTTAATACTAAAGTTTTTCAGCTTCATAATCCGGTCACGCGACTGCTGCAAACTTTTCTTCATGAGCTCTTCTTCCGAAAGATCTTCATTAAAGTTTATTGGCTCAATTACCTCCGGTTCCGGTTGCTCAATGACTTCAACTTTAGGCTCTTCTTTAATTTTATTGCTAACAGTAAACTCGAATGTATGGTTTGAAGCCTGTGTATCATTTGATTCAACTCCAAACAAATCAAACATTGAAACTTGACGTAATGAAGGAGCAGGCTGAGTTTGAACATTTATCTTCGGAGTCTGCGGCTCGGGATCACTTACCTTAATCGAAGGCTCTAATGATTTGTTTTTTAGCGTATTAACAAAACTTTCCGCTTCTCTGACAGGATCGTCATTTAAATTGATAACAATACGCTCCGGTTCTTGTGGAACAACAGGCTGTTCTACAATTACTTTCTCCGCACTAGTTTCATCTCGCTGTGATCGAGTGTTAAAACCTGTTGCAATTAGCGTTACTGAAATTGCTTCACCTAAAGATTCATCGTTACAATTCCCCCAAATAATATCGGCCGTTGCTCCTGCTTTTGATTGGATGTAATCAGTAATCTCTGATACTTCATCCATTAATACTTCTTTAACACCAGAAGTAATATTTAACAGAATATAACGTGCGCCTTCAATTTCGTTATCATTTAACAATGGCGAAGCCATGGCTCCTTCTACTGCTTTACGGGCACGATTTTCACCTTCGGCAGCACATGAACCCATAATAGCCACACCACTGTCTTTCATAACAGTTTTAACGTCTTCAAAGTCGACATTAATATAGCCGGCAACAGTTATAATTTCGGCGATACCTTTAGAAGCCGTAGTTAACACATTATCAGCCTGAGCAAATGCATTTTTCAACTCAAGATTACCACACATTTGACGAACCTTCTCATTTGAGATGACCAAAAGAGTGTCGACATTTTTCTTAAGTTCTTCCAAACCCTGATCAGCCTGTACTTTACGGCGAGGGCCTTCAAATTTAAAAGGCGTAGTAACAATACCAACGGTAAGAATACCCATATCCTTTGCAGCTTTTGCAATAATTGGGCTGGCTCCTGTACCTGTTCCACCGCCCATTCCGGCGGTAATAAACACCATTTTGGTATTGCTTCCCAGCATTTCGCGCAGTTGTTCTACGTTTTCAATGGCTGAGTTACGACCCACTTCAGGTATTGAGCCTGCGCCACGGCCTTCTGTTAAACTTGCTCCTAACTGTACTTTATTAGGAATGGGGCTTAACTCCAGCGCCTGGGCGTCGGTATTACAGATAATGAAGTCAACTCCTTTTATACCCTGGCGGTACATGTGATTGACTGCGTTTCCACCTCCACCTCCAACACCGATCACTTTGATAATCGATGATTTTTCTTTGTACATTTCGAATTCCATTATCCTGATGTTTAAGCGACGTAAATTGTTGAATTCTTATTTAACATGTAATAATAGCGATTTTAATGCCTTTTTTGGCCTTCAGAACCTCCCAATGTGGAAAACCCCGGCCATTGTTGATAATTATTGACATTTTATTCACCTATTTCTATCGTATAAGTATGTTCTTAATTCGAATGCTACTTATTTCAGATAATCTTTATCATCAATATCCTCACGAATAAATTCTTTTATAGGATCGATGAATTTCTTCAGCCATTGTTTTCTGTCGGCCTGAGGATGATGCACCTGAGGGTCAGCCGCAGGCATTTGATCATTTCTTGCTCTATCCTCTTCAAGAGCCTGTAAGCCTTTTATTACCAATCCAATACCTGTTGCGTACATTGGACTAGCCACTTCCGCATGATTTGATTTGGCTATATGTTCATTCGGATAACCAATACGTGAATCCAAACCGGTAATATATTCTACCAGTTGAGGCAAATGCTTCAGCTGTGAACCACCTCCGGTTAATACAATTCCTGCAATTAGTTTCTTTTCATACCCTGAACACTGAATCTCATAGTATACATGCTCGATAATTTCTTCCATACGAGCCTGAATAATATAAGCCAAGTTACGTACCGACACTTCTTTGGGTTGACGGCCTTTAACTGGGCTAGGAATAGAGATAATCTCGTTTTCAGCATTTTCATCGGCTAATGCCGAACCGAAACGCGTTTTCAACACCTCTGCCTGTGCTTTTAAAATAGATAAGCCTTCTACAACGTCTTCAGTAACAATATTTCCTCCTAAAGGAATCACCGCCGTATGACGAATAATGCCACGATAGAAAATAGCTACATCGGTTGTTCCACCACCGATATCCACCAAAACAACTCCGGCTTCTTTTTCTTCAGGACTCAACACTGCCTCAGCAGATGCTAATGGCTCAAGAATAATATCATCATAGCCTAAAGCAGCTTTATCAGCACACTTTATAATATTTTGTACTGATGTTACCTGCCCGGTAATAATGTGAAAATTAGCTTCCATTCGAACTCCTGACATGCCCACCGGATCAACAATCCCTGGTTCGTTATCAATCACGTATTCTTGTGGAAGCACATGAATAATTTTTTCACCGGGATTCATCGCCAATTTGTGCATATCTGAAATCAGTTTATCCACATCGGCGTGACTGATCTCTTCATTTGTATTACTACGAGTAAGCATACCACGGTGCTGATGGCTTTTAATATGCTGCCCTGCAATACCAATATTTACCACGCGAATTTCTACATTCGATTTCAACTCAGCCATTTCCACAGCCTCCCGAATACCTCGAACAGTTTTTTCGATATTGGTTACCGTTCCGCGACTCACGCCCGGAGAATCGGCTTTACCCATACCTAACACTTCTATCTTTCCATGCTCGGTTCTGCGTCCAACAATAACGCAGATTTTTGTAGTACCTATGTCTAATCCAACAATTATATCTGAGTGCTCCATAACTAATTAATTCTTGTGCTGTCTGTTTTCGTTGTATCGGTTGATGTTATATGTTCTTTAATCAGGGTATCGCGTATACCAATAACCTGATTGTTGTATTTTATATTGATGACTTTATAATGCTCCCAGCCAACACGAGGAAGCGCTTTTTTATAAAACACCATTAGATTATTCATTCTTCTTTCAAGATCTTCAGTATCTCCCACTAAAATTTTTTGCTCGCCTACGCGTGGAACAAGTACCAACTCTGCATTTTCATTGATATACGCCTGAATGATCTGTGCTTTCCAAAATTCATTTTTATCATTATCAATGAACTTTGCGATATCATAAATGGCTTTCGCTGACGCAGTTTTCAACGTATCATTATTCCCCGGTACTTCATCTATATTACCGTTGGCGACCAACACTCTCGGCGAGAAATTCAACGAAAGCGGCATTTTACGGCCGTTCTTGTCGATATAAAAGCTCTGATAATTTTTATTGATAATGCGAACTAACGGTTCTCTTTGGGTAACATTTACCCTCACCATCCCATCTAAATCAATAAATATATCAGCACGCTCAACGTATGGATTCATTTTAACGGCACGTTCAATTTGCTCAACCGGAATTTGATCTAAAGGGCGAGAAACAAACTGAGGCAACACCCTGTTCATCAACGTCAGGATATCCCCTTTTTCCACTAAAAAGTTCTTGCCTTCAATATTAATCTTTACGCCTTTGCAAACGGTTGTATCCTGACGCTTGGAAACAAAACTTAATAGTACAACCAATCCTGCCAGACTCAATGTCCAGGCAGTTAAGGCAAATACTCGTTTCCAATTGATTCTTTTCATACTTACTGTCAATAGACCATAGTCGATGGACCATGGTTTCTTATATATTTTTATACCCCATGGACTTATTGACCATGGACTATTAACTTCTAACTCAATTTCTTCCTTAATGGCTCAACCAGTGTATCTATATCGCCAGCACCCACAGTTACTAAAACTTCGATATTATCGCTATTAATTAAATCAACCAAATTGGCTTTTGAACACAATTGCTTGTTGCTAATGGTTACCATATCAAGTACCATTTGAGAATTTACCCCTTCAATTGGAAGTTCACGTGCCGGATAGATATCCAGTAAGTAAAGCTCATCGGCCTTACTCAGACTTGCGGCAAACTCTGGAGCAAAATCGCGGGTGCGAGTAAACAAATGAGGCTGGAAAACAACTGTCATTTTCTTACCCGGGTACAATTGACGAACTGAATTTAAACAGGCATTTAGCTCTTCAGGGTGATGCGCATAGTCATCAATATAAACCAGGTTTTCTGATTTAATAATATATTCGAATCTGCGTTTTACTCCTCTGAACGAAGCAAGCGCCTTACGAATTTTATCTTCTTCAATCTTTAATTCAAGCGCCACACGGACTGCAGCAACTGAGTTTTCAACGTTATGTAAACCAGGCAAACCCAGGTTCAAATCTTTGATGGTTTTATCAGCAGAAACGTAGTCGTAGTAATAGTTTCCGTTTTCAATACGTATATTCTCTGCACGTATATCGGCATTTACATTTTCAACAGCATATGAAACACCTGCATGGTTAAGCGGAAGGTCTTTTTTATGAATCAACACCCCGTCTTCACTTAATTGTGATGCAAAAAGATTAAACGATTCATGCAGATGAGAAGCATCACCATAAATATCCAAATGATCCGCATCCATTGATGTTACAACTGCAATATCAGGATGAAGCGTTAAGAATGAGCGATCGAACTCATCAGCTTCCACCACCATTACATTATTTTCACCTAATAAAAGGTTAGTATTGTAATTAGAGCTGATTCCACCTAAAAAAGCCGAACAATCATAGCCCGAATGTTTTAAAACATGCGCAATGATTGTTGAAGTAGTAGTTTTACCATGAGTACCAGCTACTGCGATGCAGAAGCTACCCTGGCTGATAATTCCTAACACCTGCGAGCGCTTTTTAAGCTCATAACCCGCACTCTTAAAGTAATTCAGAATTGGGCTGTCTTTAGGAATTGCCGGGGTATAGATGATCAGTATATCTTCAGAAACAGCGTTTTCGTTAAATGGGGCCGTAATATTATTAACCTCATCGATATAAGTAACCGGAATACCCTCACTCACTAATTCTTTAGTCAATGGGGTTTCTGTACGGTCATAGCCAGCAACTGTGCAACCACGGTGCTTAAACCAACGTGCAAGTCCACTCATGCCAATTCCGCCAATTCCAACCAAATAAACTTTACTAATCGACTCCAGTTTCATTCTTATTTGAGATTTGAGATTTGAGAGGTCAGACTTGAGAATTAATATCTCTTGATCCAACGAAAACTCATTTCTTTATTTTTCTAACCTGAGATTTAGATCCGGAATTTTGCATAATTCTCTTATCTAATCTCTCCTACCTTGTATCTACTTAACTAATTTTAATATCTCTTTTGCTATTACATCAGCTGAGTTTTTCAAGCCTAATGCCGCTATATTTTGCGATAGTTTTGCTTTCTTCTCCTCATTGCCAATTAAACGCAATGCAACAGGAACCAATTCAGTTTTTGCAACATCATCTTTAACCAGTATAGCTGCTTGTTTATTAACCAAAGCCATCGCATTTTTTGTTTGATGATCTTCCGCCACATTTGGAGAAGGCACCAATACTGCCGGCTTTTTTACCAGACATAGCTCTGAAATGGTACTTGCCCCGGCTCTTGCAACAATAACATCTGCCAAAGCATAAGCAAGGTCAACTCTAGAAACAAATTCCATCAGTTTTACATTTGGAAATTCAGCCTCATTAAATTGCTGCTTCAGCGTATTGTAATAAAACTTGCCACATTGCCAGATCAATTGAATTTCCTGATCTCTGAATGACTCCAGGTGATTCAGAATACTTTCATTCAACGTGCGGGCACCTAAGCTTCCACCCGTTAAAAAAATTGTTTTCTTATTAGCTGAAAGTCCGAAGAAAGCAGTTGCCTCTTCTTTCTTACCATCAATTTCCAATATATCCTGACGAACAGGATTCCCGGTCAACATTAATTTTTCAGCCGGAAAGAACTGCTCCATCCCATCATAGGCCACGCAAATCTTAGAGGCGTTTTTAGCCAATAACTTATTGGTAATCCCTGGGTACGAATTCTGTTCTTGCAGAACTGTCGGAACCCCCTTTTTACTTGCGGCATATAACAATGGACCTGATGCGTATCCGCCAACCCCAACTGCTACATCCGGCTTAAACTCTTTAACAATTCCGAATGACTTTGTTAATGACTTAATCAATCGAACAGGAAACATCAGATTATCCACAGTAAGCTTACGCTGCAATCCGCGGATATCAAGTCCAATAATTTTGTAACCTGCAGCCGGCACCCTATCCATTTCAATCTTGCCCAAAGCACCCACAAATAGTATCTCAATCGTAGGATCGATTCGCTTCAAGGCATCAGCAATAGCTAACGCCGGAAACAAATGACCACCGGTTCCCCCACCACTTATTACTATTTTATATTGTTTATTACTCATTCTATAATGTTTAGCTTTCAGCTGTTAAACTTTTAGCCTATGTATTTCACAAATAATCAATTCAAATCAGACAGTCGCGGCTGTTGTTGACTCTTTCTTTTCTGCTTCCTCCAAATCGCGACTGATACTCAAAATAATTCCAAAAGCGGCACTTGTGAACAAAATAGATGTTCCACCCATACTTACCAGCGGAAGTGCAACCCCAGTAACCGGGAATAAATTAGTGGCTACAGCCATATTAGCAAAGGCCTGAATAACAAGACTAAAACTTAAAGCGGCCGCCAGCAAAGCCCCAAATGCCTTGGGACTTCGAGAAACTATCTTAACACATCGGTACAAAAAGACAAGGTACAAGGCCAAAATTATCAACCCTCCCATCATACCGTATTCTTCAATAATTATTGCATAAACAAAATCGGCATAGGGAGAAGGAAGAAAGTTTCGCTGTGTACTATTACCTGGCCCCTTGCCCAATAATCCACCTGTTGCAATGGCAATTTTGGCTTGATCACTCTGATAATTCTTATCAGAATGCACCATTTCGGGATGCAGGAAAGCCTCAACACGAGCTTTATAAACTCCACGACGAGGACCAAAGAAAACCACAAAAGCCACCAAGATAGCTCCCGCTATACCAACCATTGCCATTTGAGTAAAACTCACCCGACCAATTAATAGTAACAGCATGCTGGTGCCGAAAATCATTAAAGCCGTAGAAAGATTGGCTGGAGCGATTAAACCACACACACCAATAACTGCAATAAAAATTGGAAGGAACCCTTCTTTAAAATCTTTGATCTTTTCTTGTCGTTTGGTAATTGAACGAGCCAAATACATGAACAAGGCCAGTTTGGCCAAATCGGAAGACTGAAATGTTTGGTTAATAATTGGCAAAGTCACCCAACGGCTAGCATTATTAATACTGCTACCAAAAAACAAGGTATAAAGTAGCAAAGGAATAGATAGCCAAAGAAGTAATTGAGCAATACGAGAATAGTAACGATGATCAAGCAAATGAGCGAAATACATGATGGCCAAACCGGCAACAATCATGGTTCCGTGCTTAATCAAAAAATGAAAGGGATTAACATCACTCTTGTAAGCCAATGTGCCAGTTGAACTGTACACGGCCAAGACCGATATCATCGATAAAGCAAACACCACCAGCCAAATCCACTTGTCGCCCCGCGTTTGTTGTAAAATCCAGTTCATGTAACCCTGTTCTCGTTAATTATTTTTTAAAACAGGCTCGGTTTAATGTTGAGCCTTAAAATCTTAAATTATATCGTTGTTTATGAATAAAATCTATCAACATTTCCACATTGAGAGCGGAGGTTTTAGAGTTCTTTCACCGCAGCTTTAAACTGATCACCACGATCTTCGTAGCTTTTGAACAAATCGAAACTTGCACAAGCTGGAGAAAGTAAAACTGTTTCGCCTTTAGCAGCCAAGTGATATGCTACATTTACCGCTTCTTTAGCAGAAGCTGTATTCACAATAATTTCTACTTTATCATCAAAAGCTTCGTGAATCTTTTTGTTGTCCTTTCCAAGGCATACTATAGCTTTCACTTTATCTTTTACAAGATCGAAAAGCATAGAATAATCGTTTCCTTTATCAACACCACCAGCAATCCATACTACTTTTGTGTTCATGCTTTCGAGCGCAAACCAAACCGAATTAACATTAGTGGCCTTTGAATCATTGATGAATTCAATGCTTTGGATTTTAGCAACGTGCTCTAAACGGTGCGGAACATTTTGAAAATCACCCAAACTCTCGCGCAGGCTTTCGCTTCGGATTTCGAGTAATTTCGCAGCAATTCCTGCCGCCATAGAGTTGCTCACATTGTGCCTACCCTGCAATGCTAATTCTGAGATGTTCATGCTAAATTGTTTTTTATCGGTTTGAATATTAATAGTGTCTTTTGTTGTATATGCGCCTTCATCCACTTGTTGGTTGAGTGAGAATGGAAATAATCGGGCTGTAAATGTGCGTTCAGCCATTACTTTCATTGTTTCCTCATCATCCAGACAGTAGATTAGAGCATCAGTAGTTGTTTGATTTTGAGTGATGCGGAATTTTGAATCAACATAATTCTGCATTTTATAATCGTATCGATCTAAATGGTCAGGAGTTATATTCAGAAGAATCGCTATATCTGCCCTGAACTCATACATGTTATCAAGCTGAAAACTGCTTAGTTCCAAGACATAATGATCAAAGTTTTCTTCGGCAACCTGGCGTGCAAAACTTTGTCCCACGTTACCTGCTAAACCCACATTTAAACCAGCTTTTTTCAAAATATGATACATAAGCATGGTTGTGGTTGTTTTACCATTACTTCCGGTAATACATACAGTTTTAGCATTGGTATATCTCCCTGCAAATTCAATCTCCGAGATGATCTTAATCCCCTTTTCTAGAATCTTTTTGATAATCGGAGCTTTGTCAGGTATACCCGGACTTTTAATTATTTCATCGGCCGAAAGTATTTCCTCCTCTGTATGCTGTAATTCTTCAAATCGAACACCACGAGCTGTAAGCTGATCTTTGTATTTATCAGCAATAGCGCCAAAGTCGGATACAAAGACATCAAAACCCTGTTTCAGCGCTAATACAGCACTGCCTACTCCGCTTTCGCCGGCACCAAGAATAACTATTTTCTTTTGCGAGGCCATGACTAACGGAGTTTTAGGGTTACAATAGAAATAATAGCCAGGATGATTCCGATGATCCAGAACCGGGTTACGATCTTCGATTCATGATAACCTTTTTTCTGAAAATGGTGATGTAATGGCGACATTAAAAATATACGTCGTCCTTCGCCAAATTTCTTCTTTGTGTATTTGAAATAAGAAACCTGCATGATCACAGAAAGGTTCTCAACGAGGAAAATACCGCATAAAACAGGGATCAATAACTCTTTGCGAATGATAATGGCAAATGTGGCAATGATACCTCCCAATGCAAGACTTCCAGTATCGCCCATAAATACCTGAGCTGGAAAAGCATTGTACCACAAAAATCCAATACATGAACCAATAAATGCACCAGCAAATACCATCAACTCTCCTGAATCAGGGATGTACATAATATTCAGGTAATCGGCAAAAATTAAGTTACCCGACAAATAAGCGAGAATTCCTAATGCGACTCCAATAATCGCAGAAGTTCCTGTGGCCAACCCGTCAATACCATCGGTAATATTAGCACCATTTGAAACCGCAGTAATAATGATAATAACTGCCAGAATGAAAATTATCGGCGTGTACTTTTCATAGTTTGGCAGAAACTTAAGCACCTTACCATAGTCGAATTCATTATTTTTATAAAAAGGAACATTGGTTTTAGTCGACTTCATATCAGGGCCAAAGTGACTCGAACTGATGGCCTTTGCATCATAACTTTTTACCTGTGTTGCCTGAATCTGATGAGCTGGCAATTTTTCACGAATAACCACATCCTTGTGATAATACATCACTATTCCAACAATCAACCCGATAATTACCTGCCCTAAAATTTTGAAACGACCGGCTAAGCCTTCTTTATCTTTTTTAAATACTTTGATATAGTCATCCAGAAAACCTATTCCTCCCATCCAAACAGTAGTAATGATCATCAGGATCACGTAAACATTATTCAGTTTGGCGAATAATAAAGTTGGAATAAGTATACCACCTAAGATGATCAGACCTCCCATTGTTGGGGTGCCTTGTTTTTCTTTTTGTCCGGCTAAACCCAAGTCACGAACTGTTTCACCAACCTGCAATCTTAACAACAGATTGATCAGTCGACGTCCATAAACTGTGGTAAAAATTAAAGAAACAATTACCGACATAGCCGTACGGAACGAAATGTATTGAAACACTCCTGCTCCCGGGAAATCATATTGTTTATCAAGCCAAGTGAACAAATAATATAGCATAGTTCAGTTAGTTTATCGCTTAGTTTAATTGTATTAGTTTGTCAGATTCCTAAATTGAATCAGTATTTCTTCTTTATCATCAAAATGATGTTTTACACCATTAATTTCCTGGTATTTTTCGTGACCCTTGCCGGCCAATAAAATAATATCGCCAGGTTGAGCAAGCATGCAAGCCGTTTTAATGGCTTCTCTTCTATCTGAAATTGAAACTGTAGATCCTTTTTTCGTAATTGGAACTCCTGCTTCCATTTCTTTAATGATTACCTGAGGATCTTCAGTGCGAGGATTATCAGAAGTGAGGATAACCTTATCGCTTAAGTCGCAAGCTACTTTTGCCATTTCCGGGCGCTTGGTTTTATCGCGATCTCCCCCACACCCAATTACCGTAATGATCTTTTCTGAAGGGCGACGAATTTCGCGAATGGTTTCCAGCACATTTTCAACCGCATCAGGAGTGTGTGCATAGTCAACAATGCCAACTACTTTATTCGGTGCTACTATATAATCAAAACGACCTTCCGCTCCGGTCAGATTGCTCAATACACTTAATACCTCTTGCTTGTCCTGTCCTAATAAAATAGCTGAAGCATACACTGCCAATAAATTATAGGCATTGAACTTACCCACCATTTTAAACCAGGCCTCTACCCCGTCAATGTGTAAAAGCATACCAGTAAAATGATCCTCTAATAGTTTGGCTCTGAAATCGGCCATACTTTGTAAACTGTACGTTTTTTTTGTAGCCTTTGTATTTTGAAGCATGACCATTCCACGTTTATCATCCACATTACTTAGTGCAAAAGCACCTGAAGGCAAATGATCGAAGAATGTTTTTTTAACCTTTAAGTATTCGTCAAAAGTTTTATGAAAATCGAGATGATCGTGAGTGATATTGGTGAACATTCCACCAGCAAACGCCAAACCTTCAATACGTTTTTGAGCAATAGCGTGGGAGCTAACTTCCATAAACACATACTCACAACCATAGTCAACCATCTGAGCCAATAGTCCGTTTAAAGCAATGGCATCAGGAGTCGTATGTGTTGAAGGGATTATCTTGTCTTCAATTTGGTTTTGAACCGTTGAAAGCAATCCGCATTTATAACCCAGGCCTCTGAAAAGGTTAAATAATAAGGTAGCACAAGTGGTTTTGCCATTAGTACCGGTTACTCCTACCAATTTCAACCTTGAAGATGGCTGATTATAGAATGATGTTCCTAACCAACCCAGTGCTGCATGGCTGTCATTAACTTTAATGTAGGTTACATTAGGCAGAATAACCTCCGGAAACTCTTCGCATAAAATCGAAGTTGCTCCCTTTTCTATCGACTGCTGAATAAATTTATGTCCATCAACTGCGGTACCTTTAACAGCAACAAACAAATAATCTTTACCTACAGCTCTTGAATCAAAAGTTATGGAAGCCACTGGTATTTCCAATGCTCCTTTAACGTCAAGTACTGTAATGTTTCCTAAAATATTGCTTAACTGTTTCATAAGTTACCTTAGTTCTAACCCTATTGTTCTACCCTTAACTATTGGTGAGCCTGCGGTCATCGATTGCCCTACAACCTTACCACATCCTCTTGCAACCGTCCTTAATCCTGCATTTTCTAAAATGTAAATCGCATCCTTAAGACCCATACCTACAACATTCGGAACGGCTTTATCAGCCACATTTCGTTCATTCATTTCTACCGAATTATCATGCTGGGCAGTTTGAACCCAATTCCCTTTCGTGTTCTCACTATAAGACACTTTAAGTTTATTGTAGATATATTCTGTTTCTGTTCTGTAACCGACTTTTGCCAAAGGCACTTCCTTATCATTTAAAACATATTGTTTTTCAACTCCAGGATGAATCTCTAATTGAGTAGCATAAACTTTATCGGCTACCTCCTTAAACACTGGAGCAGCAACAGCGCCTCCGTAGTACAACTGATTGGTTGGCTCGTTTATCACCACTATCATTGAGTACTTAGGATTATTCGCCGGAAAATATCCGCAGAAGGAAGCCTGATAACGCTTCACTTTATACCCTTTAGTTCCGTCAGCGATTTGAGCGGTTCCGGTTTTGCCTGCAATCGGGAACACCGAAGTATTTAATGCCTTACCTGAACCATTTTGCACAACCGCTTCCAATAATTCATGGGCCTTTTGGATAGTTGATTCTGAAGCTATTCTTTCAACCAAAACCTTGGTATCAAATTTTTCAATGGTTTTACCCAGATATTTAATTTCTTTAACAAACTTAGGTGCCACCATGGTACCATTGTTTGCAACCGCATTGTATAATGTAAGCGTTTGAAGTGGTGTAATGGTTTGTTCATAACCAATTGAAAGCCATGGAAGCGTTGTTCCAGACCAACCTTTATCGCCAGGATGTTTAAACATCGGACGGGCTTCTCCAGGTATCTGAATGCCCATTTTTCGACCTAAACCCAATCGCTCCAACCCTTCAACAAACTTCTCCGGATGATTTTTATAAGCCCTGGTAATGGCCAAAGAGGTGCCAACGTTTGATGATTGCTCAAAAACATTCTTCATGGTAACTCGCTTATCCTTAATCAAGTGCGAATCTTTCATGATCCTGTTACGGTATACACAATAGCCTTTGCTTACATCAATAGTATCATCCAAACTAAATTTGTTGTCTTCAAGCGCTACAAGGAATGATGCCAATTTGAATGTAGAACCTGGTTCAGTTGCTGATCCAACAGCCACATTATATTTTTCTTCATACTGCTCAGGAGCAACTCGCTGTAAGTTGGCAATTGCTCTAATTTCTCCTGTTGCCACCTCCATTAAAATCACCGTACCGCTTGAGGCGTTTTGTGCAATCAACTGCTTTTGAAGTGCATTTTGGGCAACGTCCTGAATGTTGACGTTTAAAGTTGAGATAATATCGCTACCATCAACCGGAGCAATTTCAACATCATCGTTCACTGGCATCCAAACTCCACCCGCAATGCGTTGCATTAATCGTTTACCTGTTTTACCGGCTATGTATTCATTATAGGCACCTTCCAATCCTACCGGTTTTTGTTTATCAACATAATAACCGATGGTTCTTGAGGCTAATAATTTGAAAGGAAGTATCCGTTTATTTTTTTGAAGAACAATTAAACCACCCTTATATCGTCCCATGTTAAAAATTGGGAACGTTTTTAACGCTTTTAATTGATTGTAATCTACCTTACGCTGTACTAAAAAATACCGTTGACCTTCTGAACGGGCCATTTTTAATGCTCTGATGTACTCATCTTTAGATTTATCCAGAAATAAATTGGAAAGGCGGGAACTTAATGAATCTATTTTCTCTTTAAATATCTCATCCGTAATCGGATCGGCGTTAACATCCATACGAACCTCGTATTCCGGCATTGAAGTAGCAATCAGGCTACCGTCTTCTGAATAAATACTACCGCGTACAGCCTCAACATTTACAAATTTAGTACTCAGGCTATCGGCCATTTTCGACCATTTTTCGCCTTGCACAAATTGTAGTTGCCAAATCCTGAAAATAATAGCAAAAGCGAAAATAAACAGGACAGCATACGCGATGTAAACACGGAGTAATATGTCAGTTTTAATTTTCATTCTCTTGAATCACTATTTTTTTAGGTGGTTCTATCGACTCTTTTAATCCAATTTTTTCGGCTCGTGCCGCAACTTCCGTCTGCTTGCTCAAAAACATTAATTCGGCTTTGGTAGTCATGTATTCCCACCTTAGCTCTTTAAGGTCTTTATTGGCTTTATCAATTTCACGGATATTCCGCTCAGCAAAATGACGATTAGTGATGTAAGCCATCGCTATTCCTCCCAAAAACACAAAATACGGCAGCCAAGAAATGGCTGTTTTCTCAGTGATGAAATCACCTTTCAGCAATAACGTAAAGAAATTGCGTGGCAAAGCTTTTGGCTCTTTCGGCACTTCCTTAAGCTTTGGCTCAAGATCGTCTCTCAGTGTATTTTGCATTCTTTCACTCATCTTACAACTTCACTCCTATTCTGAGTTTTGCACTGCGTGCTCTATTGTTCTCTTTTATTTCTTCATCCGTTGGCACAATTGCTTTACGGGTAAAAGCTTCCAATGGTTTTATTTCATTTCCATAGAAATCTTTTTCTACCTCACCCCTAAACTTGCCCTTATTAATGAAGTTCTTTACCAATCGGTCTTCTAACGAGTGATAAGACATTACCACCAAACGACCTCCTGGCTTTAATATTTCAGCAGCCTGCTCAAGCATCTCTACCAAAGCCTCCAATTCATGGTTTACTTCAATTCTGATTGCCTGAAACAACTGAGCATAATACTGATTCTCTTTCCCTCTCTTCACCAGGGGCTTAACTACTTCCTTAAGCTGAGCAATTGTTTCAATTGGCTCTCTTAATCGAGCTATTACAATTGTTTTAGCCAATGTTTTCGAATTTTGGATCTCACCATACATCCCGAAAATCCGATGCAGTTCAGCTTCTTCATACTCGTTGATTACCTTTTTTGCAGTTAGATCAGATGCCTGATCCATACGCATATCTAAATCGGCATCAAAACGAATTGAAAACCCTCTTTCAGCACTATCAAACTGATGAGAAGAAACTCCAAGATCGGCTAGGATTCCATCAACCTGCGTAAAGCCGTTCATTTTACAGAACTTCTTTAGGTACCTGAAATTTTGTGCTACAAAGATGAATCGATCGTCTTGTGGTGCATTGGCCTCAGCATCAGGGTCTTGATCAAACGAAATAAGCGTTCCGTTGTTCAATTGAGCTAAAATAGCTTTAGAGTGTCCCCCTCCTCCAAATGTCACATCAACATATACTCCATCAGGATTGATATTCAACCCTTCAAGACATTCCTTTAACATTACTGGATTATGGTAGCTCATCAAAACTCCTTTCTCCGGCTTTTCCGCCCATCACTTCCTCAGCTAACAAAGCAAAATCCTCCGGTTCTTCATTTAATAAATTATCATAAGCCTCTTTCGACCAGATTTCAATCCGATCTGAATAAGGGAACAATACTAACTCTCCATCGATACCTGCGTATTCAAGCAATGACTTGGGCAATAACAAACGGTTATTAGTATCAAGAGTCAGTTCAGTTGCTCCGCGAAAAAAATAGCGGGCAAAATTCCTATTCTTCTGATTATAAAGATTTAGCTTATTTACTTCGGCACTGATATTTTGCCAAACATTGAAAGGATAAAGTACTAAACACTTCTCAAACCCTCTGTTAATCACAAACTTGTCCGACGCTTCTTCAGGAAGCTGCTTTTTGAGCCCGGCAGGAAGCATAATCCTTCCTTTGGGATCAACTTTGCAGTCATATTCTCCGATGAATTGTGTCATGTAAGTGGTCTTTTTCCAAAATATCTATGTAAAGGTAGATATTATTTCCACTTACTCCCACATTTTACCACAAAAGTTTTCCACAGAAACGGGCTTTCATACTGATAGTCAAAAACATAGATTTTCCACATTTTTAAGCCAAAAACGCAGATTATAAAAAAGAAGAAATAGTTAGGCAGAAATAAATTCTCCAGGCGAAAGAACTATATAATTACAAAATTGCTTTCGCGTGGAGAAAAGTGGGGAGAATAGCGAGCCGTATTTTATCTCGCTACAATATGAAGAATTTTTAATAGCCAATAGAATCCGGCGGCGAACAAGCCCGAAACAGGAATAGTTAATAACCACGCCCATAAAAGACTGATTGTAACCCCCCAGCGCACAGCAGATATACGCTTGGTAAGTCCAACACCAATAATTGAACCTGTAATGGTATGTGTAGTACTTACGGGAATACCTAATTCAGCGGTGGTAAAAAGTGTAGCTGCACCAGCCATTTCAGCCGCAACTCCTTCGAAAGGAGTCATTTTGGTTATTTTGGTTCCCATTGTTTTAACGATTTTCCAACCGCCAAACAGCGTACCAAAACCAATAGCAGAATAACAACCTATAACAACCCAGGCAGGAATATGCTTAATTTTACCGGCTTCGCGCACAACTACCATCCATTGCGGAATACTATCGGGATGCTGATTGGCATATACTACTAAAGCAGCCGCTATAATACCCATTACTTTTTGGGCATCGTTACCACCATGTCCTAAGCTAAACAATGCCGATGAAAGCAACTGAAGACCTTTGAAGGTGTTATTAAGCTTATAAGGATTCCCTCGTCTGCTTAGCCATAGCATAATGACTGAGATTGTATAGGAAACCAACATACCAATAATTGGAGCTGCAACGATAAACAACAAGATGGGAAGAACCACATCCATTTTTACCACGTCAAAGCCTGCATGTGAGATAGCAGCACCGGCAAAACCACCGATAAGTGTATGTGAGGAGCTGGATGGTATCCCCGCCCACCAGGTAATTAAGTTCCAGATGATGGCAGCGGACAGACCCGCGAAAATTACTTCGAGAGTAATGGCGTCAGTTTTAACAGTTTTGGCAATGGTATCTGCAACATGAAGTTCGAATATCCAAAACGCCATTACGTTAAAGAAAGCTGCCCATATAACAGCCTGAAAAGGCGTTAATACTTTGGTGGAAACAATTGTAGCAATAGAATTTGCTGCATCGTGAAAGCCATTGATAAAATCAAACACGAAGGCTAAAACGATGATGGTGATCAACAGGGTCATTCGGAAAGCTTTTCTCTGTTAAACTATGAGTTCTTTAATACAATTGAAGAGATAACGTTAGCTGCATCTTCGCATTTATCGGTCGCTAATTCAAGCATTGAAAGAACCTCTTTCATTTTAATCAGCTCTTTTACATCGTCTTCATGCTTGAATAAATCAGCTAAAGCTTGATCCAGTACATTGTCGGCTTTATTTTCAACACTGTGGATTTTAACAATAGCTTCTCTGATTAGGGTAATGTTTTTAAGACTGTTCAATTCCCTTACAGCAATCTTCAACTCCTGTGCACCTTCGTGAATAAGATTTACCAGGTCTTTAACAGCCTGAGAATAATCCATTATATCGTAAAGCAGAAAATCCTTGGCCGAACCATTTAAATAATCAGCCACGTCATCAATTACTGATGCAAGGTCATGAATATCTTCACGATCAAACGGAGTGATAAAATTACGGCTCAGTTCAGTTAGAATATTATGAGTGATGTTATCACCCACATGCTCTAAATCATCGATCTTACGGATCAAAGCATTACGCTCATCAACCGTTTTTGTATTTACCAATTCGATCATTACGGCCGACATGGTAGTAAGATTTTCTGTTGCTTGCTCGAACAGAGGAAAGAATTTCTTGTCCTTTGGAACAAAAAATTGAAAAATTGAGTTTAACGACATAACACAGCTTGTTGATTAACAGGCAGCAAAAGGATATTGATAATTAATTTAATACAAAATTTATATACAAAAAAATGAGGAGATGGGTTAATACCTACCTCCTCATTCATAATGTTATTCTAAAACAGCTTTAATACCTGGTAATTCTTTACCTTCAAGTGATTCAAGCATTGCTCCACCACCTGTTGAAACATAGCTTACCTTATCCTGGTAACCGAATTGCTTAACTGCTGCCACTGAATCCCCACCGCCAACAAGGGAGAATGCACCGTTAGCAGTTGCAGCTCCAATAGCATCACCTAATGCTTTTGTACCGGCAGAAAAATTCTCGAACTCAAAAACTCCTAAAGGACCATTCCACAAAATGGTTTTAGAGTTTTTAATTACTTCTGCAAAACTGGCCAATGTTTTCGGTCCTGCATCAAGTCCCTGCCATCCATCAGGAATTTCATTTACATTAACCACCTTGGTATTTGCATTATTATCAAATGCATCAGCAGCAAGCACATCAACAGGAATAAATATTTTAACTCCTTTAGCTTCGGCTTGCTTTAAAATGTCCAGTGCAAGATCCATTTTATCGTCTTCACAGATCGAATCTCCCACTTTACCACCCTGAGCCTTTACAAAGGTGTAGGTCATACCGCCACCAATAATGATGTTATTAACGGTATCAAGCATTTTATTGATAATGGTAATTTTTGAAGAAACTTTTGATCCTCCTAAAACTGCAGTAACTGGCTTTTCACCATTCTTCAGTACTTTATCAATCGCTACAATTTCTTTAGCCATTAAGTAACCAAAGCATTTAGCTTGTGGGAAGAATTTAGCAATGATAGCTGTGGAAGCATGAGCACGGTGTGCGGTACCAAAAGCATCATTCACATAAATATCACCCAGTTTAGCCAATTGCTGCGCAAAGGCTTCATCACCTGCTTCTTCTTCTTTATGAAAACGAAGGTTCTCAAGTAATAAAATTTGCCCTGGCTTTAATGAAGCTGCTGCTGTTTCGGCAGGTTCGCCAATACAATCAGAAGCAAAAACAACCTCGGCGCCCATCACCTTGGCAACATGATCTTTTACATGTTTTAATGAATATTTGTCTTCTGCACCTTTTGGGCGACCAAGGTGCGACATAATGATTGGCATTCCGCCATCAGCTAAAATCTTTTTAATAGTAGGTGCCGATTCCTGGATACGGGTATCGTCGGTAATTTCAAAGTTCTCGTTAAGTGGCACATTGAAGTCTACGCGAATCAAAGCCTTCTTTCCTGAAAAATTAAAATTGTCTATGGTTTTCATATTTTATATTAACTATGAGTAACTAATACGTATTGAGTAAACTATTAATTGTTTTACTTCCAACGAATCCTCCCCGATAGATTCTAAGCGCTGCGAAAATACGATAATCCTTTAGTTTTTGTTAAAACAATAATAAAATAGAGTAAACAGTTTTGTCAATGAATATCCATTCATTAACTAGTTATAAAAGAGAACTTTACTGTAACCATTTTACCACCAATTCTGTCAATCTGCTGGAGTAACCGAACTCATTATCATACCAACCCACTACTTTCACCATCTCTCCCACCACCGAAGTAAGCTGAGAATCAAAAATACATGAGTACGGATTATCCAGAATATCAACCGAAACAATGGGATCGACTGTATACTGAACAATTCCTTTTAGTTCATTTTCTGATGCTTTTAAGAAAGCCTCATTTATTTCATTAACTGTTGGTACCGACTTTAAAATACATGTAAAGTCTGTAAGGGAACCGTTAGGAACGGGCACACGAACTCCGGCTCCCCCCAATTTCCCATCAAGATGAGGAAAAACAGAAGTTATTGCTTTTGCAGCACCAGTAGTAGTAGGAATTATCGACTGTGCCGCGGCACGCGCCCGTCTTAAATCTTTATGAGGTGCGTCGTGTAACGATTGATCACCCGTATATGAGTGTATAGTAGTAATATAACCGCTCTCTATACCCCATAATTCATCCAATACTTTTATCATCGGTGCCAAATTATTAGTGGTACAAGAAGCATTGGAGATTATTTTCTTATCTGTTTTTAATAATTCCTCATTAACACCCAACACAATGGTAGGAACTTCTTTATCAGGTGAAGGAGCAGAAATTATTACACGTTTAGCACCCGCTTTTAAATGTAAATCCGCTTTTTCCTTTTGTGTAAACTTTCCTGTCGATTCAATAACAACATCAATATCAAGCTGAGCCCACGGCAATTGCTTTGGATCTGCCTGACGATATATGTTAATTCGATGGCCATTTATAATTAAATGATCTTCGCAGAAGCTAACATCACCTTGAAAAGTGCGATGAATAGAATCATACTTAAACAAGTGAGCCATTGTTGCTGCATCTGTTAAATCATTAATGGCAACGATTTCAATAGATGTATTCAATAAGGCGCGACGAAGAAACACACGCCCAATACGGCCGAACCCGTTAATGGCTACTTTTATTTTTGACATAATTGCTTGATATATTGGCCCCCAAAAATATCAGTTTCAAGGTCCAATACCGCGAAAAAATGATTTTTAAAAAAAAATTTCAATCGTATCATTTTTCTCTTATTTTTGCAGTCCGTTAAAAAAATAAAGGCCCGTTCGTCTAGGGGTTAGGACGCCAGATTTTCATTCTGGAAACACGGGTTCGATTCCCGTACGGGCTACTAAAAATAGCTTTTTAGCAGCAAAGCTTAAGATGTAAGCTTTTTCTATTTTAACAAAACTTTGAATGATTGGCCCGTTCGTCTAGGGGTTAGGACGCCAGATTTTCATTCTGGAAACACGGGTTCGATTCCCGTACGGGCTACTAAAATTTATTTTTAGTAGCAAAGCTTAAGATGTAAGCTTTTTCTATTTTACAAAACTTTGAATGATTGGCCCGTTCGTCTAGGGGTTAGGACGCCAGATTTTCATTCTGGAAACACGGGTTCGATTCCCGTACGGGCTACTAAAATTTACTTTTAGTAGTAAAGCTTAAGATGTAAGCTTTTTCTATTTGATTAAAATTTTGAATGATTGGCCCGTTCGTCTAGGGGTTAGGACGCCAGATTTTCATTCTGGAAACACGGGTTCGATTCCCGTACGGGCTACACTTTTCATATAAAAGCCTGCAAATTTTATTTGCAGGCTTTTTGTTTTTATATGAATTTCTCCTTTCTATTTCAGAATGGAACAACTTCAGGCACATAAAAAATAAAAAGAGCACTGAGATTCAGTGCTCCTTAAAAATTCTTATCACTATATTCTATTTTGAAACTGCCATTTGTGGTATGGCAGCCACTCTTACCGTATCAGCTTTCTGTTCAATTAGGCGAATCATATCTCCATCCACCCTAAATTTACCGGTTCCGATGATTTCCCATCGATCAGATTTATTCATATCACAATCAAAATAAGAGAAGTTAACAATAATTGAGTCGCCTTCGTATTTCATATTAATTGAATCGAACTGGCGGAACCAACTCGAGCCGTAAGAAACAAAATATCCGTTATTGATCTGTTTTAGCAGTTTGGGTTCTTTTTTAAACCAACCCGTCAAAAAACGGATTTGCTTTTCAGAACCTTGAAATTCAAAATCCAGTGCATCGATCAACAGATTTTTAAAACCCGAATAGTTTGTATTAGGGTCGCCGTCGGAAGCGGAATAATCTGCTCCTGCCATTGTACTATAATATCCTAAAACAGCTCTCACTGGCTTTGGGCAGGTATAAACATATTCGGTATTTACGGTAATGGCTACCAATGAATCATTCATGTGCGGATCGAAACGATTTTGCAGCCATAAGATTTGTTTAAAGCCATTATCATTTAATCCCGGATCTTTCACCCATTGAATATCTTTATCCGGAGTACCAATAAAGGTTTCTTTTAAACTTACTGAATCAGTTCTTTCATTTTTAGGATCAATAATTCCACCGGATAACTGACCATTTTGAATATCCGCTTTTACAATCTGTTTAAATCCTGTTTCGAAAAGAGCTTTGGCTTCTAAGTGGCCTTGCTCATCAATTTCACCTTCTATCGGAATACGTTTACCACTTTTTTTAATTACGGCGAAACCTTTCACTTTTCCTTCTTTTGCCGATAAATTCACAACTACATCCTCACGTTTGTTGATTTTTCCAGTAAATGTTTTCTTGAAATTCAGTTTTTCAGAACCTAAAACAGCGGGAGCTGATTTTTTGGGCCGTTCCTCCTTTTCATGGATAACGGCATTCGATCTTTCGTTTTTTATACATGAGGAAAGCAAAAAAACAAAAATCACCAGGTTAATTAGATAGTAAACGTTCTTCATAATACGTTTGTTAAGAGCCAAGTAATGGACGAATATAACTAAATTCCAAATTTATCCGCAACGCCTTCATTTAAAATACTTTACAAAAAGGCAAAAAAGTTTTTTTTACGATAGGATAAACGCTGAAAATCATATTAATAGTATGAAAAAATGACTAAAAGTTTAATTTCCGTTTTTCAATCTAGACATTCATATTAATTTTTCCAAAACAAAAATCCCGACAATACCTTGTCGGGATGCATTTATATTAGTTATGAAAAGAAGTTACTGAGATTCTACCTTATCTCTCTTTATAAGTAACACTAACAATTTTACCGAATCCAGAATAAGATTGTTCCTGTACTAAATCACCCGAGAAAAGGTCTGGAACCTGGTAAGTTTCAAGCGTACCATTGCTTTCTGATGACTTTGCTGGATCATAACTTGCAACTAGCAACTTGCCAAAAAACTGTCTGAATACAGTAGTTCCATTTGATGTTGTTGATTCATTTTCAAAATTATTGAATTTGATCATACTGATTTTGGAAGTCCCTTTATCCAGCACCAACTTAGACTGAGAGCTAGCTAAATCAAACATATAAAGCTTGGAGCCTACGCTATAAAACAATCTTCCTGTTGCAGGGTGAACAGCAAATTTTTCGGCTTGTGCAATATTAGCATCAACAGAAAACTCTTTATTATACGCTTGGGTAATTAGCGGAGTGCCTGTATTACTCAACTCAAAACGGATAAGTGAATATTTACCATTTGCAGGATCTTTCATTACAGCGGTACAATATCTCTTGTCGATACCTACAGAAGTGGCGGTCATATAAACCAAATCTTTGCCTACATTTTGAGGATCAAATTCAACACCGGCTCCGGCATCAACACTTGGCAACCCGGTTGGAGCTGGCATAGTCACACACTGAGAAGCTAAATTAACATGCCTTAAAAACTGACGGGCTTCCGTATCATAAACAATTGCATAAGGGCCTGAAGAAACGTTGAAATTAGCAACATATGGTGAAACGTTAAATTTCACAAGCTTTCCTGTTCCATCTGCATAATAATTAACATGGGTACCATATGCCCGAAGATTAGAACCCAATAACACATTGTATTGAAGTTCTTTGTCAGTAACCAAATAACTCGTCGTATTTGATTCAGGATAAAGATAATCGCCAATACCATTGTTTACCATTTCAGAAGATATCTGATACGATAAATCATAAATCGTTTGCCAGCGAAGTGTTTGATTAAACAAGCGGGTTGATTGTTCGCTTGTAAAAATATAAATGGCATTTGTTGCATTAGATTGATAGGAGAAAAAGTAAACTCCTCTTGGCTTTCCTTTTAGCTTAAGTTCTGAACCTGTTTTTTTCAAAACATCTATGTGAACTGTAGGCTGCATATTAACAAAGTTCACCATGTCTAAGCGTGAAGCTTGATCAACATCACTTAAAACCAACCAGCCGGATGAAATATCATTCTCAACCCTCAAGTTAAACTTTTGTATAAATGCAATTCCCGTATTACGATCTGTAATTGTATAAACCACCGGGTAATTACCAGGTAAAAGATTTACCGTATAATCAAGGTTCTTACTCTTTCCAATGATATTCTTGGTGTTGCTCAGATAACAAGCCCATTCATACGAATATGAGGAAGTATCGGCTGGTTCAGCACTAATTGGATTAAGTGTTGCCAAAAGTGTTGGTTGGACCACAAACTGAGATGCCACTTTTGCGGTATACTCCTTTTCCACTCCTTCTATAGTTACTTTATTAACATCGGTGTAATTGTAATTTCCTAGATCTTTTGAACAGGCTCCAAGTAAAAAGAGGGCCAGTAGCGAAAAGAAAGTTGTATATCTTGGTTTCATAATAATATTACTAATGTGTAAAAACTGCTACAAGATGATTTCTAAAGACCTGCTCCGGAAGTCATTAAGGTAACTCCGTCTTCAATATAAACAGGTGTACCGGCATCACTTTGATTTTTTAAATATCTGCTTAATGCTACTCCCATTGAGGCACACTCTGCTACCGAATAAGATGAACTTGTATTACTATACAAACGATCAGGATCGACCTCTAACTGGTTTACAAGGATAGTATACTTATTTATACCAAATGGGCCCAAATAGCTTGCTAACCAACGAGGTGGAGCCACCAGAAAATCATTAATTACAAACTTGGTAGTTAATATTTTTTTAACCGTTTTATCTCTCATCACCTTTTTATTTGAAATTTCGGTGACAAAGTTTTCATTAGAAACCAATGAAATATAAATTTTCTGGTTTTGAGTTTTCATTTCAGGCGTTCTCTTCACCGTCAATTTTACCGTTCCTGTAGATTTACCTGCTTTGATAATTAAGGAGTCGGTAAGGATACTGAAATCGATATTCTCCTTAAGGGTGGATGAATCATCGACCTTTACAGCAAAAAATCTATCCTTATCAGCTAAACTTCCGGTAATTTTAACAGGATACGTAAGTGTTACTGAAGAAATGGATGCAGGTGTTCTACCAAATGAATACATTAGTGTATCCAACGGAGTAGAATTTATACTAAAGCCAACTGCATTTGAAAAGTAAATGCTGCTAGGACCAGAATATGTTTCAAGCTCATCGCTCTCGCATGAAGCAAGAAATAGCACTGAAAAAGAAACTATACAGAAATTAATTAACAATCTCATCTTATTATTTTTTAAGTACTTAACGATATTGGGTTTCAGACAATGGTAAAGGAAGCACATACTGCGCTTTTGTCATATTGATGACGCCGGTTGCTTGTACCCCATTTTCAATTGTTGGAAGGTTCAATCTTTTGAACATAAAGAATAACTGTCCTTCGCCAAAAAACTCTTTTTTATATTCCTTTTGAACCTCAGTCATAACAGCTGATTCGGTAATTGAATTACTTAAAGGATCCAATCCGCGTTTTGAACGAACGATATTTAAATAATCAACGGCCATTGCAGGGGAAGTTGCTGCCAAACATTCTGCAGCGATGTAATACATTTCACTCATTCTTAAGAGCGAAATCATATATCGGCTTTCTCTAAGGTTATCAGCTATGTCAGCATATTTTACAAATGTTTTGAACTCCCTGGTTTGTTTCCACTGATTGCTGAATCGAATATCATTGGTATTATTCTCAAAAACTCCTGATTGCAATCTGGTATTTTCAGGTGCTAATAGGGTTTGATCAAATACTTCAGCATTAAAAAAGCTTTTGTGTAAATCAGGAAGTTTATTGTTAGAGGTTCCAAACAATACTTCGGTGGTAAAAATCCTATTGGGATTGATAGACGCTGCAGCCTCAGCAGCAATAACCCATGGGAAATAGCTTTGCTTATCAATTACCGCCTTTGCATCAACCAATGCAGCCGCCTTATTTCCCCTGTATAAATTTGCACGAGCTTTCAGCCCCTTAACAGCGTAATAATTTAAGCGGTATTGTCTGTTATAATTGTAATTATCAGGTGTTGTACCTGCTTTAATTCCCTGACCAGTTACTATCGGATCAGCCGTTGAAAGTAAACCTTCAGCAGTTGATAGGTCGGCTAAAACATGACTCATCACTTGGTTGGCAGGCAAAAGTGGAGAAACTGAATTACCTACTTTATCAATATAAGGAATAGCTGCCGAGGTAGAGTCAACCGAATAAATTGGACCAAACAAGCGCAAAGCATCTAAATGTAACATTGCTCTTAATGCATGTGCTTCTCCTCTAAATAAAGAGTCAGTTTTTCCGTTTAAAACACCTTTATTGATAGCTATTTTATCTAAAAAATTATTAATTGATAAAATATTCGCATAAAGGTTCGTCCAAATTACGTCTACATCCTTTGATACATTATCTGGATCGGTATAGTTATATTGTACGTATTGGTATTTATTATGAACGGAAGAAATCTTATAGCGCTGCGCCAAAATTTCAACAAAGGTTGAAGTCAGGTTCGCTCCATACAATTTGTTATCACCCAATTTAATGTAAATAGAATTCAGCGCACTCGCTGTACCATTTACAGAGCTAAAAACCTGATTTTCGGTAAACTTAGTTTCAGGTTGCACTTCTAACCAATTGTTGCAGGAAGAGGTAATAAATATCCCCATTGATAGAAGAGTAAGTTTTAATATTTTTTTCATACTATACAAAATCACTAAGGTTAAAATGAGGCATTAAGAGAAAATGAAACGGTCCTTGCAAAAGGATATTCGGTTCCCCGTTCGGCCTTAATAGTGGATAATCTGAAAATATCATTAGCTGTAGCATTTAGTCTAAGATTGCTAATGCCCATTGGCTTAAGCCATTTCGAATTAGGGAACGAATAACCAAAATTGATCGACTCACCAGTTAACGTATTTTCACGCTGAACAAAACGCGAAGACATAGGTGTTGCCGCATTTCCAGTAGTATTAACTATATATATTCCGGCATATGAACTCATGTCACCAACGTTCTGCCAACGGTCATACAAGGCACGTCGGTCTTGATTTCTCTCAATTGCATCCCAAGTGATATTTTCAACCTTATTATATAAGGCAGTGTTAAAATAGTCACCTCCAACTCGGTATCTCAAATACACCCCCATCGAAAAAGCTTTATAAGCGAACGTGGTACTTATTACCCCTTCTAACTTAGGACGAGTATTTCCAACTTTCACTACATCATTAGGATCATAATCAAATGTGGTAGAACCATCTTTCTTTATAAACACTTCATGACCAGTAATAGGATCGATACCTGCTGAACGAACAGCCCAAATATCATTCGGACTATAACCATCTATATAGCGTTCTAAAGCTCTTGAAATCGACTGGCTATTCGCTTCCGCCTTATCATTTAATGCCGCAAGTTTGTTTGAGAATCCTCCGTATTTAGAGTCTACTACCGAACCATTAAGGGCAATGGTCCACACAATGCGTTTTTGCAAATCATAAATTGGTGAAAAACGTACGGTAGCTTCAATGCCACGAGTATCCAGGTGACCAACATTCATTGGATAGCTTACAATACCGGTTGAAGAAGGTAAATCAGTTACTATAATTAATGGATCGGTATATTTTTGATAAACGCTACCTAACAGGGTTAAACGTTGGTTAAAAAATGATATATCGGTATTGATACTTTTTTCTTTGGTGTTCTGCCATTCCAATTCAGAATTCCCCAAAGCCTCCAATTCATAACCACTACCAAACACGTTTGGAGTTGTAAGAACATTATAGGTTGAAACAGAAGCAAATGAACCAAAACTCTGATTACCAGTTAAACCCAGTACAGCCGTAACCCTAAATCGATCCAACCAGGTTAATGATTGCATGAACGATTCATTTTTCAAGTTCCAACCAATACCGGTTGACCAAAACGGAGAATACAAATTATCTGAACCAAAGGCTGTTGAACCGTCTAAACGATATGAAGCATCAACAAAATATCTGTTATTAAATGAATAGTTACCTGAAACCAGAATATTATTTCTGCGGTAATCACTTAAATAAGTATTATAGGTAGAATTTGGTGTAAAAGAATAGGCAAAAGCCGGATTTCCATTACTTCCATAAGGGAAACCTACCGCCGTAGATGTTAATGCGTCTCTTTCATTTTGTTCAATTTCAGTTGCCGCATCAAAATAAACCACGTGTTTATTATTGAATGTTTTGTTATATGACAATCGAAGGTTGGCAGTGGCTGAGAAAGTTTGCAGTTGAGTATTAGTATATGCACCTTTCTCAAATACACTTAATTTATCAAACCTTGAGTTATCAGCAGGTACAAAAAGAATAGCTTCCTGATTTGCTTTCACTAATTGCATCCCGGCTTTTACATCAAAACCTTGTGCCAAGGTCCAAACAAGCTGAAGCTTATTATTTAAGTCGAGGTTATCTTTTGTATCAATATTATTCTGCAATGCATTATACAAAGGGTTTACTACAGGTTTGTCTTTATTATCTGAAACAAACGATAAGTATTTCTGAATCGATCCATCGGCATTATACTTTGGATAATACGGGTTAGCATTGGCAAATGCACTAAAGCTTCCATAGGTTGACTCACTTGCATTGAAACCTGTTACAGATAGCTGATTGGAAATAAGAAACTTATTCTTTTTATAATTAAGGTTAATATTTGCACCCCAAGTATCCCTTCCTGATCCTATCATCACACCATTTTCTTTTTTATAGCTTACGCCCACCCCATACTGAAGTTCATTAGTTCCTCCTTCGGCATATAAATAGTTACGCAAACTATAACCTTGTTGTAAAGGCTCGCTCAACCAGTATGAATTTACCCCCCGCTGAACATTTATTAAGCGGGCATTGTACAAACTATCTAACCTTAACTGATTAACGTAGCTTGGATCATTTGGTAAGTTCTTGTATCGACCAGACAGGCGTTCGAACTCCAGTTTTTCACTTGCATTCATCAAGTTGTAATCAGATAAATCCGCTGTCTTGATTTCGCTGTTTACAGCATAGCTCACTCGTAACTGGCCTTCTTTTGGTTTAACTGTTTCAACAACAACAACACCATTTGACGCCTTGGCACCATATATAGCTGTTGAGGCAGCATCTTTCAATATAGTAACAGACGCAATTCGGTTCATATCCAAATCTTGAACAATGGTTAATGTAACCGGGAAGCCATCTAAAATGAATAATGGCAAGTTTGGATCCGTATTATATTCGTCTACCAGAGAAGCATTAGGAGTACTTGTTTTGCCCCTAATTTCGATTTGAGCTTGTGAGTTAGGGTTAGATCCTGAAAGATTATTGTCAATTACCTTAAATGCAGGATCCAATGTTTTTAAACTTTGGACTAAATTCTGAGAGCCCAAACTTCTCAATTCCACACCTTTAAAAGTGGCCGTTGCTCCGGTAAAGCTGTCTTTATTACGAACAATATTACCGGTAACCACAACCTCTTTCAACGCTTGTGCATCTTCAGTCATCAATACAACTAGCTTATCCATATTTGAAGCCGAAACAGTTATCTCTCGCTCCTTAAAGCCAATCATTCTGAAAACCAACACCGTAACATCATCGGTTAATTGTAATTGAAATTTCCCTTCAGCATCGGTAGAAGTTCCAATACTGCTACCCTTAATACTTACTGAAACTCCCGGCAAAGGCTGTCCCGAATTGGCTTCCAGAACTTTTCCTTTTGCTACGCGAGCTGCTGAGTTTGCATCGATATTGCTTACCGTTCCGATCTGTAGGAGCGAAACTTCATGCTTTACGACAGTAGGTTCTCTTTCTGCAGTATTTTCCATCCGCTTAAAAATCGAATAATTCTGCGAGTCGATTTTTACAAAACCTAAATTGAATGGAAATAACAAATTGTTTAATACCGTTTCCGGCTTTTTTTCCTTCAGCATTTTCGGGCTGAAATCAACAAACTTTTGCGTAGTAATTCCACCTTCATAAATAAGGTTGATATTATAATTGCTTTTAATAATCCGGAAAGCATCTTCAAGAGCTATTCTCGACTTTCCAATGGTTACTACTTCCGTATCATGATCACTCTCCGTACGGTTTATATCAGTATATGCCTGAGCATAGACCTCCGTATGTAAGAGGCCAGCCGAAAGCAGACCAATCAATACTGTTTGTAAATGTTTCTTCATTAGTTGGATTAGGATTAAATTCTTATTGATTGCTGATGATGATTTCTTTATCGTCGGCACTTTTCTCAATCTTAATTTGAAGAGAGGCTGAAATTGCATTTAGCAAAACATCTTCTGAACTGCATGAAACTGTTCCAGTTAATGTTCTTCGTTTAAGCTCCTCCTCTTTAAATACTACTTTAGCTCCATAGGTTTCCTCAATAATGGTAGCCACCTCCAACATTGTTGTATTTTCAAACAACAACTGCTTTGAAGTCCATAGTGATAGTTTTTGGGTATTGGTTTGACTATGCTTATAAACTTGGTTCCTTTTCGAGAATTCAACTACATCTCCAGGCTTCATAATTACCGATTTCTTAGCCACAGCTTTCAAATCGACCTTAATTTTACCCGTATTAAGACTCACTTTGGTTTCACCTCTGCGTGTATTAACATTGAATGTGGTTCCTAAAACTTCAATATTCATATCGCCGGTATGAACAATGAAGCGCTCTTCATTTTTAATCTGTTTTTCGTTTTTGTTTAAATGGACAACATTAAAAAACACCTCTCCCTCAACCCATACTTCCCGTTCGGGATGTTTGCTCCAATTGCGCTCATAAGAAATTTTTGAATTAGCATTTAGGGTTACCAGCGATCCGTCAGGTAGGGTTACCTGCTTAACCATTCCCATGGCACTTTGAATAAGTACCCTAGAGTTGAGGTAATAATAGTAGGCACCGCCTGCGATAGAAATACCGGTAAGAATTGCAGCTGCTGCCCATCGAATCCATAAGCGTCTTACTTTAGTTTCTAAATTCGACGCTGAACGAATTGTTGACCAAAGCTGCTCTACTTCATTTTCGGGTAGTGCAACCTCATTAATTTTAACAGCATCCACCAACCGGCGAGCGGTATTAATGATTTCTCTTTTTTCGGGATGATCAAGTTGAAATTGTTGCCAAAAGGTTTCTTCCTCTGCAGAAGGATGCTGAACCCAATTGACAAATGACTCGTTGTTAATGAAATCGTGTAGTTCGTAATTACTGAATGATCCGGACATTATAAAAACTGTTGTTATTCATAGTAGCACAACAGTTTTCATTTTACCCCATGAAAATCAATAATCTTTACAAAAACTTTCTAAAAGTTTAAAGGCGGGTTTGGTGAGTAATAAATGTAGAAACATTTTAACCTGTGGAGGAAGAGCTGTCTTTAATTCAGCTAAAGCCCGGGCCATTAATTTATAGGTTCCTTTTACCGTAATATCCATGATAGCGGCGATCTCTTCATAGCTTAAACCTTCGTAAAATTTTAAGAAAATGGCCTCGCGCTGGCGATCAGTAAGTGCTGCCATCGCTTTTTCCAATTCTCTTGTCAAATGCTGCTTATTCTCTGATTTGATCAAATCATGGTCTATCCCATAATCAACATGGAACGGATACTCTTCAGATTCCTCTAATGAAACGTTCTTTGAATTATTATTTAACCTTTTGTAGATAGTGGTTCGGAATGATTTATAAAGATAATTTTTTAGTGAAGCGGGATCACCCAGAAATTCTTTACGAGTCCAAAGAGTTACATACAGCTCTTGAATGCATTCTTTAATTAAATCTTTATCAGAAGTGAATTTAGAACCGTAATTATAGAGTGGGTTTACAAATTTTCGAAAAAGTAGCTCAAAAGAATTTTCGTCGCCATTTTTGAATGAGGTCCAAATATGCTGATCATCAAATTCTTTATTTTTCATCAAAACACTACTACTTTCAAAAAAAAATTAATTTGGATTAGGTGGCCAAAAATAAATAATCATATTAAAAATCAAAGCGATAGATTAACAAATCGATAGTATTCAACTAAAAATGATACAATTATAGTGGGCAATTTCACTCACATTACTTTTTATATCCAACAAGAAAAAAGGATTTACTCCTTCCTGTTTTTTTAATTGACCACTTCATTCACCACACTCCTTTCCGATCAAATAATTCATGTGATAAATGTTCGAGTAGGTTTTGGCCTGAAACAATATCAGAATAACCAACTGACAATCAAACCTACAATGCATTACAAGGTACATTGTTGTAACATATACATTGCATAGCATTTTTGTTACAGTAAACTTGCATTTCAACTGCAACCTCTCTTCTACTTTTGACGTCAGAAACATCAAACAACTAGCTGCTCCGGAACAGTTAGCTGAAAAACAACAACTAAAATTGAAAAGCAACAACTAAAACTACTAACACAACAAACAATGAAAACACTCTTTACATTTGCGCTCACAATATTGACTTTATTCACCTGTACTGTCAATGCGCAATCTATCCCATCTAATACCGGAATAACAAAAGTTTATGGCGCAGTAAAATCTCCGGATCAAAAACCAGCCGAATTTGTAACTATAGCTCTTTTACGGGCCAAAGATTCGGTTTCGGTAAAAGGATTGACTACTGACGAAACCGGAACCTTTGAATTTGTAAAAGTTAAGGAAGGAAAATACCTGCTCTCTATTTCTTCTTTTGATTATCAACCCTACTATTCGAGCGTATTTGAAATAAAAACCGATGCGACTGAAAAACATATCGAAGACATAACCTTGGCTAAAGCTGTTAAAAGCCTGAAAGAGGTTACTGTTATTGGATCGCGTCCGTTAATTGAGCAAAAGCTTGATAAAACGGTTTTAAATGTTGAAAGCAGCATTACCAGTAATGGAAGTACGGCTATTGAAGTACTGCAAAAAGCGCCTGGTATTACCGTTGACAATGAAGGAAATATCAGCCTGAAGGGAAAAAGCGGTGTAGTGGTATTGATTGATGGTAAACAAACTTATTTGTCGAATAGCGAAGTGGCCGATATGTTAAAAAACATGTCATCGAGCAGCATTAGCCAGGTTGAAATTATGACCAACCCGCCGGCAAAATACGATGCGGCAGGCAATGCCGGAGTGATCAACATTAAGTTGAAAAAAGGAACTAATACAGGTTTTAATGGCAGTGTAAATGGTTCATTTGGACAGGGTAATTATGGTAAAGGAAACGCGGGCATCAATATGAATTACCGCCAAACCTATTATAACCTATTTGGAAACTATAATTTCAGCAAACGCACCAATATGCAGGATCTTAACCTTGCTCGTGGTTTTTATGATGAAGGTAGCTTAAGTCATATTATGCTACAAAACGCTCAAATGGAAATGCCTTCACAAAACAATCGTTTTAAAACCGGTATTGATATCTTCTTAACTCCTAAACAAATATTAGGCTTTTTGGTAAACGGAAGTATTGGAGTTTGGGAAAGCCAAAATCCTACTTACTCGAAAAAAGTAAATCCAGGTATGGAAACAGAAGGCAGCTCTTTCTCAAAAAACCATATTAATGAAGACTGGAATAACTTTACTTACAACACCAATTACAAATACAGTATTGATTCAAACGGTCGTGAGTTAAGTGCCGACATTGATTTTGCTCATAATAAGTATGGTTCAAATCAGTTATACAATACTACTTTTTACAATCAACAAGGGGTGGAAGATCCTGGTACGCCTCAATTGATTCAAAAAGGGTTGATTCCTTCAAGTGCCAATATTATAGCCGCGAAAGTTGATTATACACACCCAATAAGTAAATCGGCAAAATTTGATGCCGGATTGAAAAGCAGTTTTGTATCAACTAAAAATGCAATTGATTACTATGACCAATTAAGTAACGGCGATTGGCAATTGAACGCACAAACATCAAATCATTTTGATTATGATGAGAACATCAATGCAGCCTACCTAAATTTTAGTAAAGAAATTAAAAAATTCAGTTTCCAATTAGGATTACGTGGCGAACAAACCCGCACAAAAGGAAACCAGCGTACAACTAACGATATTACCGAGCGAAACTATTTTCAATTGTTTCCAACGGCCTACATTAAGTACGAAGTGAATAAAAACAATGCCTTACAAGTTTCATATAGCCGCAGGGTTAACCGTCCGGATTATGAAAGCTTAAACCCATTTCGTAATGAACTCGACCCCTACACCTACCAACAAGGGAACCCTGATTTAAAACCACAAATTAGTAATGGGGTTGAATTTAGTCACATACTAAAAGGCAAATACACCACCACTATAAATTACAGCAAAACAACCGATGTGATGACTGACTTAACTGCTCCTGGTGCAAAGCCTAACTCAGTTTATATCACCAAGGCCAACTTAAGTACCTTGGATAACTACGGAATAAGCTTTAGTGCACCTATTAACTTTACCAAATGGTGGAGTGCTAACGCCTATGCTAATGTTTACCATAGTGGTTATAAAGGCCACTACTTAAATGACATTGTAGATCGTCAGCAAACCACCTTTAGTTTTAACGCTCAAAACACATTTACTTTTGCTGAAGGGTTTACCGGTGAAGTAAGCGGTTTTTATAACTCAAAAATGATTGAGGGCATTATTGATATCTACCCAATGTGGCAGATTTCAGCCGGAGTACAAAAATCTATATTAGATAAAAAAGGGTCAATTAAGTTAAACGTAAACGATATTTTCAATGTCCAACAGTTTAAAGGAAAAATCAAATATTCAACTATGGATATTGATGTAAAAAACCGTTGGGATAGCAGGGTTGCCACCCTTTCATTTACTTATCGCTTCGGAAATTCTAACTTAAAAACATCTCAACATAATAGCACAAGCAGTAACGAAGAGGCAAACAGAGCAAAACAAGGTAAAGATTAATAGTTTTTATTAATCATTTAGTTAGAGGTTGCCAATCGGTGACCTCTTTTTTGTTTTCAAAGTAATTATTTACTTATTATTATTTTTATTTACCAGAAACTTCATAGCAAAACCACTGATACACTTGACTTTACAAATACATAGTCTTAACTTATAGTAAGTTAACCCCACAAATAAACTTATTATGAAGAAAGCACTACTTATCCTTATTACACTCACATTAAGCCATTTCGCATTAGCCCAATTTACCCTCAAAGGCAGAGTAACCGATAAATCAGGAAATCCCATAGCCGGGGCAAGTGTAACTGAAAAGGGAACGACAAATGGAAACAGCACAAATGCCAATGGATATTACTCCTTCAAATGTTCTTCTCAAACTGCAACTATTGTTTTTTCTAATGTTGGCTATTTTGATCATGAAGAAAAATTAAACGGACAAACCACCTTAAACGCAACACTCGATGAAAACACCAGTTCACTTGCAGAAGTAGAAGTTGTGGGAACACGGAATCTAAAACGGTCGGTAACAGACTCGCCTGTTCCGGTAGATCTGATTCCTGTTAGCAAAATTGCTAATGCAACCGGTATGGTGGATATTAACACTATCCTGCAATATGCGGCACCCTCTTTTAACGCTAACAAGCAAAGTGGGTCTGATGGAGCCGATCATATTGAACCAGCTACCTTACGTGGCATGGGCCCCGACCAAACCTTGGTACTCATTAACGGTAAACGACGTCATCAATCTTCACTGGTTAACCTTTATGGCACCCGAGGACGAGGTAATACAGGTACGGATATGAATGCCATTCCTTCGGCATCAATTGAAAGAATAGAGATTTTACGTGACGGAGCCAGTGCTCAATATGGCTCAGATGCCATTGCGGGGGTTATTAACATTGTACTAAAACAATCGACAGACAAATTAGATCTGAACTTTACTGCCGGAGGTAATTCAACCGGTTATGGAGGTTCATTGGAATCAGGATCAGATATGATACTAAAAAGCATTTGGGACGGAAAACAATATAGTGGAAATGTAAATTATGGGCTAAAAGTTGGCAGTAAAGGCGGTTTTTTTAATATCACAGGTGATATAGATCATAAAGACAAAACCTATCGCCCTAACTACACTACCTTATATCCTGATAATTACCGCGCAGAATTTGGCGATGCCTCTTATACCAACTACTCTTTTATGCTCAACAGCCGTATTCCCTTGAAAAAAGACGCCGAAGTTTATTTTTTCGGAGGGCTTAACAAGCGCGATGGCGATGCCTTTGCCTGGACACGTGACCCGGAAAGTGAGAGAAATGTGATAGAAATTTATCCGAATGGATTCAACCCACATATTGGATCAAATATTACCGATTACTCAGGTTCTGGCGGAGTACGCACCAAAATTTGGGGATGGAACTCGGACTTCAATGCAACCTACGGCCGAAACCGTTTTGAATATGATGTTACTCACACCTTAAATGCATCACTAGAAGCAGCTTCTCCAACGAGTTTTAAAGCTGGAGGGTTTTATTTAGGGCAGTTTGATGTAAGCGCCAACTTTAGTAAAACATTACAAAAGGCCTTAAACGGTAACGGTATAAGTTTGGCCTGGGGACTTGAATTCAGAAATGAACAATATAAAATTTTTGCCGGGAATGAGGACTCATGGAAACAATACGGACCCGTTATCTTTAGCATCGATAATACAACTACTCCCCCAGATACAACATTCAGACCTGGAGGAGCCCAAGGATTCCCAGGCTTTCAACCCAAAGATGTGATATCACAATCTCGTAATAACATTGGTGGATACCTGGATACCGAATTCGATTTAACTAAAGAATGGATGGTAGCGGCTGCCATAAGATTTGAAAACTATAGCGATTTTGGCTCTACTACAAACTTTAAGATTGCAACGCGTTACAAAGCATCACCAAATGTAAATATCCGTGGATCATTTAGTTCGGGCTTTAGGGCTCCTTCATTACCGCAAATTGCTTTTAGTTCAACGTTTACCAATGTTGCTGCCGGTAAAATTGTTGACCAGGTAATTGCTCCGAACCATAGCGACCTGGCATTTAAAGCGGGTATTCCGAGGTTAAAAGAAGAGAAATCGTTAAATGCGAGTTTAGGATTCACTGCAAAACCAATTAATAATTTATCGTTAACTTTTGATGGATACTGGGTACAAGTAAAAGACCGCATTGTACTTACTGGTTTATTTACCAGTGACGATGATGTCATTGGCTCTACTTTAGAAGAAATGAACGTTGGCGCGGCTCAATTCTTTACAAACGCTGTTGACACCCGTACTTATGGTCTTGACATCATAACTTCCTATGCAATCCCTCTAGGGGCCAATACCTTAAACACCACCTTTGCTGCCAACTTTAATAAAATGGAATTAGATGCCATTCATACAACTCCGGCATTAGAGGGCAAAGAAGATATTTATTTTGGACCGCGTGAAAAAAGTTTCTTGCTTGCTTCAGCACCACATTTTAAAATCAATTTAAGCTTTGATTACAGAATGAAAAAATCAGAGATTTTCTTACGATTCAATCAATTCTCTGGAGTAGACTTAACGAACTGGAATGATAAAGTAGATGAATATGCTGCAAAAGTCACTACTGATCTTTCTTATAGTTACACCTTTAATAAACATGTTAATTTTACTGTGGGAGGCAATAACATATTCGACGTTTATCCTAGCCACCACGACCCTGCAGCAACCGAAAGTGGAGGCATGTGGGATGCGGTTCAAATGGGCTTTAGCGGGGCCTATTTCTTTGGACGATTTGGCTTTAATTTTTAAAAACCATCTATTTTAAACATGAAAAAGGAGCTTATCGATAAGCTCCTTTTTCGTTCCTAAACAAAACAACTTATTTGTTAGGCTGCGGTGTATAGCGCAAATAAGGTTTTACAATTCGATGGCCTTTAGGGAAACGCGCGGGAACATCTTCGGTTGGGATTGAATTAACAATAATACATTCGTCACCGTCTTTCCAATCAACTGGGGTAGCCACACTGTGATTAGCTGTTAATTGTAATGAATCGATCACGCGCAAAATTTCCTGAAAATTTCTTCCGGTTGAGGCCGGATAAGTTAATGTTAATTTGATCTTTTTGTCTGGACCAATGACAAAAACCGAACGCACTGTTAGGGTATCAGAAGCATTGGGGTGAATCATACCGTAAAGATTAGCCACCTCCTTGGTAGGATCGGCAATAATCGGGAAGTTCACTTCCGTATTTTGAGTTTCATTAATGTCTTTGATCCAACCTAAATGTGATTCCAGGGGATCTACACTAATGGCAATTACTTTTACATTTCGTTTATCGAATTCAGCCTTTAATTGTGCAGTTCGTCCAAGTTCAGTAGTACAAACCGGAGTATAATCGGCTGGATGAGAATAAAAAACACCCCAGCTATTGCCTAAATAATCATGAAAGTCGATTTCTCCAATAGTTGTTTGCGCTTTAAAATTAGGGGCGATATCGCCAAGTTTCAGTTCCATAGTATGTTGCTTTTATCGGGTTTGAATTTTTAATATAATCAAATTTAATAACAATTATTCAATAAAATAGTTTTCCTATTGGTTAAATAGATTTAAAATAAAAAACAAGTAAAGCCTTATAATCAGCTCTGCCTCTAATCATTAAAATCCTTATTTTAGCTTAATAAATAAGGATTTAAGGTTCCTTTGTAAGGAACTGACATTTAAATATTTATTTTAATAACGACCATCATTTTGAAAACATTTATTCCCAGCGAATACCAGCTTAACTATCCTGAATTACGAATTCTGTTAGCTTTTCTTTTAGGAGCATTAATTGGTACAGAACGTCAGTTGCGCCATAAAATGGCTGGAATGCGAACTAATGCATTAGTATCGGTAGGTTCAGCACTTTTTGTGGTTGTAAGTGTAAGGATATTAGGTGATCAATCCAGTGCCGCGCGGGTGGTAGCACAAATCGCATCAGGCATTGGCTTTTTGGGAGCCGGTGTAATTATGAAAGACAGTTTTAATATTACTGGGTTAAATACAGCTGCTACCATTTGGTGCTCAGGTGCCATTGGAGCATTATGCGGAATGGGCTTTTGGTACGAAGCTGTTGTGGGGAGTATTTTTGTACTACTTTCTCATCTTTTGCTTCGTCCATTAGGCAAAAAAGTAGTGAACAAATATTCTACCTACGAAACTGGTGAACACCGATATACGTTAAAAGTCAATTGTGCCATAACCGCTGAAGACAGGATAAGGGATCAGCTGCTTGCTTATATCGACAAGTTTAAGATGCGCATTATTAATCTTACCCTTGAATACGACAAAGTAAAAAAGGAATCATTGATCTCCATCGAGGTATTGAGCTATCAGGCCAACAATTCCGATATCATAAAGATTATGCAACAGATAAATGATGATAATGATGTATCACTAGCCTTTTGGGAAGTTGAAGTGGATAATCGCTAATTATTCATTAATTGCTTTCCACAATAAATCTTTCAATTCAGTGATCCCTTTCTGAGCAACTGATGAAATAAACTGAGCAGGAATACCCTTCGGCAACTCCTTTTTCATTTCAGCAATCAATTCATCATCGAGCATATCACTCTTGGTAATAGCTAATACTCTTGGTTTATCTAAAAGCTCGGGGTTGAACTGACGAATTTCACTTAATAAAATTTCATACTCTTGCTTAATATCCTTGCTATCAGCAGGAACCATAAACAATAGCACCGAATTTCGTTCTATATGGCGTAAGAATCGTAATCCTAAGCCTCTACCTTCAGCAGCACCTTCAATAATTCCCGGAATATCAGCCATTACAAACGACTTATTATTACGGTAAGCTACTACACCCAGATTTGGCACCATAGTGGTAAATGGATAATCAGCAATTTCAGGCTTGGCAGCAGAAACCACCGATAACAAAGTTGATTTACCAGCATTTGGAAAACCTACCAAACCTACGTCGGCTAATAATTTCAGTTCAAGCACTCTCCATTCTTCCTTACCAGATTCTCCAGGTTGAGCAAAACGCGGTGTTTGATTTGTTGGTGATTTAAAATGCCAGTTTCCTAAGCCTCCTCTTCCTCCAGGTGTTATAACCTTTGTTTCTCCATCCTGTGTGATCTCCATTATAATCTCATCAGTTTCAGCATCTTTAACTACTGTCCCCAATGGCACTTCCAGTACTTCATCATTACCTTGTGCCCCTGTTTGCAAAGCAGCTCTACCACCTTCGCCGTTTTCAGCAATAACATGCTTACGGTATTTAAGGTGAAGTAGTGTCCAAAGTTGACTGTTACCTCTTACAATAACATGGCCTCCACGACCGCCATCACCACCATCCGGACCACCTTTAGCAGTCTTTTTATCACGGTGTAAATGGGAAGACCCGGCACCACCTGCACCTGAACGGCAACAGATACGTACATAATCAACAAAATTGGAACCCTGACTCATAAGTCGAATATTAAGATTTGAACTCTTTAAGTTAAAAATTTAATTACTACGATTAAAAGAAAGAAGTACGAAACCAGAGAAGGAAACAGCTTCCTACTTCTGACTTCGTACTTCCTAAATCGTATTTTTAAAATTAATAGGAGTCTACAACAGTGCAGATGTTATTGAAAATTTCTTCAATGACACCAATACCGTATACACCGGTAAATTTATCTTGTCCCTTGTAGTAATTAGCTACTGGAGCAGTTTTATTATTGTATTCGTCGATACGCTTTTGGATAATTTCAGGATTTTGATCATCAGCACGACCAGAATCTTTACCACGTAATAACAAGCGTTTTTTCAATTCTTCGTTTTCAACTTCTAATGCGATCATTCCAGAAATGGCCGTATTTTTTGAAGTTAATAACTGATCCAAGGCCTCTGCCTGAGCAACAGTTCTTGGAAAACCATCAAAAATAAATCCTTTAGCATCGACATTGGCATCAAGTTTATTACTGATCATACCAATTACCACTTCATCTGGCACCAAAACTCCCTGATCCATCAACTTCTTTGCCTCTAAACCCAATTCGGTACCGGCTGCAATTTCAGCACGAAGAATATCTCCGGTTGATAAATGCACCAACTGGTACTTGTCGATTAACTTTTGTGATTGAGTTCCTTTGCCAGCTCCCGGAGGGCCGAATAAAACTAAGTTCAGCATGTTTAAGTTGGTTAAAAACTAAAATAGCCTGCCATTTGCTGACAGGCTATTGATTGAATTTTGGTGGACCCAAAGGGAGTCGAACCCCTAACCTTCTGATCCGTAGTCAGATGCTCTATCCAATTAAGCTATGGGTCCTTCTTTTTATTTGAAGGCCGCTATCGTTGTAACGGGAGTGCAAATATAAGGAGGTTTTTAAGTTTGCCAAAAGATTTTTCAAAAAAAACTGACTGTATATTATTTCAGCTTCATTTTCAGGCAAATAAATTTCATTTCGTTATTCTCAAAGATCCTATCAAGTGCTTTTTGAGTACTTATCACATTTAAAAATTATCACTTTTTCCTTACTGAAACATCAGATTAAGTTATATGCAGTATTTTTAAATGCAGCGATTAATGCTTAAATTGATAATATCTAAATTAAAAACATTCCTATAAACACTAATAAATTCGCTATGAAGAAGCTCTCTATCATTCTCTTAATTGTTATTGGCACCTCATTGAGTGTCTCCGCCCAAAACTTCAGAATTAACGGTTATACATCTTATGTTTTCGACGACGCTATTGATTCATACTACAGTGAAACAAGATTTTTCGAGGGCCAAGTTAACGGCGGCTTTCAATGGGGTCTCGGTATCGAATACATGCTACCTACTAATGGCGCTAAACAATATGGTGTAGAACTCAGTTATTTTCGCCAGGACACCAAAGCTCCTTTAACTTATTATGATCCAAATGACATCGTAGACCATATAGATAAAACCAATTTCGATTTAGGCCTAAACTTTATAATGCTAGGTGGAAATGGTTATGTGAAAGTAAATCCAAAAGTGGAACCATTTGGCGGGTTTGCCGCTGGTGTGGCTATTTTAGATCTTACTAACCCAAATAATAAAAAAAGTGATAGTGCCACTAAATTTGCATGGAGTATAAAAGGAGGAGCAAATATCTATGTTACACCTAAAGTTGCCCTAAAACTCCAGGCTAGTCTACTGTCTTCAGTACAAGCGGTAGGAGGAGGTTTATATTTTGGTACAGGGGGAGCAGGAGCAGGTGTTAGCAGTTATTCATCAATGCTACAACTTATACTTGGCGGAGGTTTAACGCTGAACTTGAACTAGATAAAAAAATTGAGATGTGAGGAATATCCTTCAAAGATATCTCACATCTCATTTCTCAATTCTAACTTCTTATTTTTTATCCCCTTTAGGTTTCGAAATCGATTCACGCATTTCGGTATCAGCTTTCATATTTTGCATGCGGTAATAATCCATGATACCCATATTACCTGATTTAAATGCATCTGCCATTGCTTTAGGAATCTCAGCTTCAGCTTCAATTACTTTTGCACGGGCATCTTGCGCTTTAGCGCGCATCTCTTGCTCTAAAGCCACCGCCATCGCTCTGCGTTCTTCGGCACGGGCATTGGCCACCTTCAAATCGGCCTCGGCCTGATCGGCTTGCAGTTTTGCACCAATATTTTCACCAATGTCGATGTCTGCAATATCAATAGAAAGAATTTCAAAGGCGGTTCCTGAATCCAATCCTTTTCCCAAAACCACTTTAGAAATACGATCAGGATTCTCCAATACTTCTTTATGATTTACAGCTGAACCAATAGTAGTTACTATTCCCTCTCCCACACGTGCAAGAATTGTTTCTTCTCCAGCCCCTCCTACTAACTGATTAATATTAGCACGAACAGTAACCATAGCTTTAGCTACAAGCTGAATACCATCTTTAGCCACAGCGGCCACAGGGGGAGTGTTTATTACACGAGGATTTACTGAAAGTTGAACCGCCTCAAACACATCTCTTCCAGCCAAATCAATAGCTGTAGCCAGTTTAAAATCTAAAGGAATATTTGCTTTATCCGCAGAAATCAAGGCCTTAATTACATTATTCACGTGCCCACCAGCCAAATAGTGTGTTTCAATGTCATTGCTGGTAATTTTCAAACCGGCTTTTGTGGAGGTGATCATCGCATTTACTACCAATGCAGGTGGCACTTTACGTAAACGCATCAGTACCAAATTAATTAAACTCACCGGTGCTCCTGAAAGCCAGGCAGTAAACCAAAGATTTACAGGAAAAAGGTAAAGAAAAACGAAAAGCGCTATAATTGCGCCTACAACAAATAATATTAGGGTAATTGGCTCCATTGATTATATCTGATTTAAACGATAGATTGTTTGATGCCTAAATATGCAATAAAAAATCAAACTAACCTTGATTATAAAAAACAAGCCGTAACCAATATGGCTACGGCTCGTTTAATATTTTACGAAAGATTTATTTTAGTGCTTCGTTTATTGCCGAAAAATTTGGCAGCTCACCTGCATTCTCCAACACCTCTGCGTATTTAACAAATCCTTCTTCATCAATCACAAAAGCAGCTCGTTTAGCCACTCCTTTTAAGCCCATTGCAAATATTTCATATTGCGCGCCAAAGGCTTTTGATACCTCTTTGTTAAAATCAGAAAGTAATGGAAACTGATAGTTATTTTCTTCCTTATACTTAGCTAAGGTAAAAGGAGTATCAATTGAGATTCCTAAAACCTGTGCGTTCATTCCCTCATAGTAACCGAAATTATCTCGCATAGTGCACAACTGAGTGGTACACACACTGGTAAAAGCAAATGGAAAAAAATGGATGATTACTTTTTTACCCTTGAAATCGCTTAGTGAAACTTCTGCTTTTTCGGTATTGAAAAGTTTAAATTCTGGTGCTTTGCTGCCGATAGTTAATGACATATTTTAAGAGTTTATACTACGAATTTATTTAAATACGATTAATTATGAACATTTCAGATCAACTACTTAATTAGAGCCAATTGCTTATCCATTATTGCCAGGCCTTCTTCAAACGTATGAGGTTGATATCCTAGTACAGCGTTTGATTTATCCAGAATAAAACCAGTCTTAACCGGGCGTTTAGCAGGTTGATTTAAGCCTTCGGCAGAAATTGGAGTGATCAATGATTTATCCAAACCCCAGAAATCAGCTATTCTCTCCACTATTTCGAGAATGCTCATAAAGTCTTTTCCTGAAGCATTAAAAACTCCTTGAGCCTTTTTTTCCACTGCAAGAATGCAAGCATCAGCTAAATCTTCAGCCAAGGTAGGATTACGGAACTGATCATTTACAACATTAATTGATTTTTTGCTTTCCAATGCTCCTTTTGCCCAAAGTACAATATTACTTCGGCTCATATCTTTTACTACACCGTAAACAATAATAGTCCTTAATATTGCATAGTCAATATCACTTTGCTTCAACAGTTCTTCCGACTCAAGTTTAGTTTGTCCATAGTAGCTCAAGGGATTCGGGGCTGCATCTTCGTCGTAGGGCCCGTTAGCTCCATCAAAAATGAAATCAGTTGAAAGATGAACAAAGTGTGATTGGTTTGCCTTGCACGCTTCAATAAAATAGGCCACCGAGTCAACGTTTAACTGCTTACACAACTCCTTTTCAGCTTCACAGGCGTCCACATTGGTCATAGCAGCAGTATGAATAACATGATCCGGTTTATATATATTCATGATATTCAATACTTCATCTCTTTTGGTTACATCTAAACTTTCGTAGATGTACCCCTCCTCACAATAGCGATCCTCACCTTTTGCAGTGGCTATAACCTCAAATTGTGAATTATTACGGATTTTATCCAGTAATTTTTGACCTAACAAGCCATTGCTGCCCGTTATCAATACTTTTTTTGACATATTATATAGTGCTGAAAGAAAGACCTAATTAGTTTCCTATTCTTTATTGTTTCGGAAGCAAATTTTGCCATTTTTTTAAAACAAACAGGATTATCTAGAATAGATTTTTCGAATTAACTAAATTTTATAATGAGCTTGTATAAGAATGTTAAAAAATGATGAAAAAAGGGGTTTGCATTTCTTTAAAAAAATTTATCTTTGCGACACTTAAAATTCAGCCTTAAAAGGCTTAATAACAAAGAAAAAAGTTCAAAATTATGCCAAATATTGGGAAAATTGCTCAGATCATCGGTCCTGTAGTTGACGTTAGCTTTGCAAACGATGCTACTTTACCAAAGATTTACGACGCGTTAATCGTAACAAAAGAGAACGGACAGAAAGTTGTACTAGAAGTACAGCAACACTTAGGTGAGGATCGTGTACGTACAGTAGCGATGGACTCTACTGACGGTTTAGTACGCGGTATGGACGCTGTTGATACCGGTTCAGCTATTAAAATGCCTATCGGTGACGCTATCAAAGGTCGTTTGTTCAACGTTGTTGGTGAAGCGATTGATGGTATTGACCAAGTTTCTAATGAAGGCGGTTACGCAATTCACAATAAACCACCTAAGTTCGACGAATTAAGTACCGAAACTGAAGTATTATTCACCGGTATTAAAGTTATCGACTTATTAGAGCCTTATGCAAAAGGTGGTAAAATTGGTTTATTCGGTGGTGCCGGTGTAGGTAAAACCGTATTGATCATGGAGTTGGTAAACAACATCGCTAAAGCATATGCAGGTTTATCGGTATTTGCTGGTGTTGGTGAGCGTACTCGTGAAGGTAACGACTTATTACGTGAGTTCATTGAATCAGGCGTAATTAACTACGGCGATGAGTTTAAACACTCTATGGAAGCCGGAGGTTGGGACCTTTCTAAAGTTGACAAAGACAAACTTAAAGACTCTAAAGCTACATTGGTGTTCGGTCAGATGAACGAGCCTCCTGGTGCACGTGCTCGTGTTGCGTTGTCAGGCTTAACTGTAGCTGAATACTTCCGTGATGGTGATGAGCAATCGGGTGGTCGTGATATCTTATTCTTCATCGATAACATTTTCCGTTTCACTCAGGCAGGTTCTGAGGTATCAGCGCTTTTAGGTCGTATGCCTTCAGCGGTAGGTTACCAACCAACACTTGCTACTGAGATGGGTTTAATGCAAGAGCGTATCACTTCAACTAAACGTGGTTCAATTACTTCAGTACAGGCTGTATACGTACCTGCCGATGACTTAACTGACCCTGCTCCTGCTACTACTTTCGCCCACTTGGACGCAACTACTGTATTGAGTCGTAAAATTGCTGAGTTAGGTATCTATCCTGCGGTGGATCCATTGGATTCTACTTCACGTATCCTTTCTCCAGCTGTATTAGGTGATGCTCACTATGGTACCGCTCAACGTGTTAAAAACATCTTACAACGTTACAAAGAGTTACAAGATATCATCGCGATCTTAGGTATGGATGAATTATCTGAAGAAGATAAATTAACTGTATCACGTGCTCGTCGTGTTCAACGTTTCTTATCACAACCTTTCCACGTAGCTGAGCAGTTTACCGGCTTAAAAGGTGTATTGGTTGATATCAAAGATACTATCAAAGGCTTCAATATGATTATGGATGGTGAAGTGGATGAATATCCTGAATCAGCATTCAACCTTGTAGGTACCATCGAAGATGCTATCGAAAAAGGTAAAAAATTATTAGCTGAAGCAAACGCGTAATTTCGATTTGAGATATGAGATATGAGATTTGAGACAAAAAGGTCTTCAATTTCATATCTCAAATCTCACATCTCAAATCTTAATACTATGATTTTAGACATTTTAACACCTGATAAAAAAGTATTTTCGGGCGAAGTAATTTCGGTAACCGTACCTGGTAAAGCGGGTTCATTCCAGATTTTGGAAAATCACGCTGCCATTATCTCTACATTAGATAACGGTTTAGTAGAAATTCGCTTAACTGATAAATCTCAGGAATTATTCAACATTAAAGGTGGTGTGGTAGAAGTACTTAAAAACAAGGTAGTTGTACTTGCCGACGGTGTTGTAGAAGAATAAGAAATAATTTTTCTAAAGAAATAAAAAATCCCGCTAATCAAATTTAGCGGGATTTTTTATGCCTAAATATTGACCTTCCGTTAAGAACCTTAATTTGCGCCCAACAGGGCCCCTCTGTATCATTAACAGTCTGAATTCTAGCTTTGAAATAAGACTTCAAAAAAATCACAAACGACTACCCCGTCTACCTCACTTAATTCGTCAAATTAAAAAACAACAGCATGTCCGACAAATTATCAAAAACAGAGGAAAGTCACCTCTATTTGAGAGCACTTAGAATAAAAAAAGATTATCACAGGAGTCCGTAGCATTTAAAATCAATATATCCCAAAACTCTTATTGGAAGATTGAAAATGGTAGAACGAGCCTAACAGTAGATCAATTAAATTCGCTAGCAGCAATTTTTGAAATAACATCAAGTGAATTACTAAATGAGCTAGGTTATTAATAAGAAGCTTTGTAAAGGGCAAACTCTTCCCTAGGAGGCCTGATTGAAGAAGTACTTAAAAACAAAGTAGTTGTACTTGCCGATGGTGTTGTAGAAGAAGAAATTTATAAAAAGAAATGACAAAGCCTGCCTAAGAAATTAAGCAGGCTTTTTGCTTTTATATGTCTCGTCCTGAAAAAAGTTGACTAAAAACTAGTCAACAAAATGAAAATCAAAGAGAACAAAATCAAATCAGGAGCCCGTTCTGTCAAGTATGGGGAATGGTTCAAAAGAGCAGTTGTAGCCGAGTATGAAAAGGGGATCTTGAACAAAGATCAGATTCAGTTAAAATATGGCATAGGAGGAAATTCCCGGGTATTGGAATGGTGCCGAAAATACGGTAAGTTACACTACCCTGAACAAGGTTCAACAGGCCGTCCTATGAAAGACCCTCAAAAACAGCGTATCAAGGAGCTTGAACAACAATTGAAAGAAGCCAAGCTGCAACTATTGGCCTATGAAAAGCTCATTTCCATTGCAGAGTAAGCTGAAGGCATCCGTATTTTAAAAAACGACGCAGCCAAACAATTCAAGAGCTTGTCAAAACCTACCCGCGGAAAGTGAGCATGTTTTGCAAGTTGTTTGGCTATACTAAACAAGCTTATTACAAACAGTGTAGCAATTTCAAAGATGCTTCAGGTAACGAAAAGCAGGCCCTGGCAGCAGTGGTGCAGCTACGTCGACAGTTACCGCGTTTAGGCACCCGGAAAATGCATTTCCTGCTGAAGGAGGAGTTTAGCTGCAAGCAGTTGAAAATAGGACGGGATAAGTTGTTTAGACTGTTGAGACGGGAAGGCTTGCTGATTAGTAAACGAAAGAAATATACCGTAACAACCTTTTCTAAACACTGGATGCATAAATACCCTAACAAGATCAAAGACATTCATTTGAACAGACCTGAACAATTGTGGGTAGCCGATATTACCTACTTGGCCACCCGAGAGGGTAATGCTTACTTGCATCTGATTACCGATGCCTATTCCAAGCAGGTAATGGGTTATGAGCTTTGTGCTGACTTAGAAGCAGCTTCTTCATTGAAAGCCTTGACAATGGCGCTTAAGAACAGGCAATATCCTCATCAACAACTGATTCACCATTCTGATCGCGGTTTGCAATATTGCAGTAAACTCTATGTCAATGAGCTGAAAAGAAACGGGATTCAAATTAGCATGACAGAAAATGGTGATCCTTATGAAAATGCGATCGCCGAACGGATGAACGGCATCCTGAAAGATGAGTTTGGTTTGGGTGAAGAACTAGAAGACCATCAACAAGCGGCTAAGCTAACCCACCAAGGTGTTAATTATTATAACAGTCTAAGACCGCATCTGAGCTGTGATAAACCTACAAAAAAACCTCAAGCATTTTTGTAGATGTTTGAGGTTTTTTATAAAAATTTGTATCACAAAAATAGTCAACCTATTTCAGGACCTTACAATATGCTAGCTTTCGTTAACACCCAATCCAATTTTCTATGGCTTTTCAGCATAAGATTTAACATCGTCGTAAGATTTCACAGAAAAAGCAACAGGTTCAGAACTTGCATTTGAAAAAATTTGGATTTGGTCTTCGAAAACACCGGTCTGTTTGACGCGAGCTTTAATGTAAGCTTGTGCCCCGGGAGCTATTGCTTTTCTATCCCAGGTTAAGCGGGTTGAAGGAACTGAGCATTTTACTTTTTTTAACACTAAGGTCCTTTTCCCTTTATTCATAAAGTAAATTATAATTTCTTTCTCTTCTCCGGGTTTATTTTCGCGAAGGCTATACTTTGGCCTATCAAGAGCCAAAACCGGTTCATTACTCTGCAGAAAGCTATTATCCTCAATAAATTTTAATTCAGGCCTTAGAGAGGTATACAAGAGCGTATCCAGCTTTTCATTAAAGGTTAGGGCATTTTGAGCATATTTTTTTGCCTGAGTAGTATCCCCAACAGCAAAATAGTATTTACTAAGCAAGTAATTATTGTAGAAATAAGGCTTTTTAGCTATTGAATTTAACAAACTGTCTTTCATCCACTCTTTTTTATGCTGACCCTTCAATTCTGCATATTTCACCTGTAAAACCTGATCTAAAAATAAGGGAAGTTCTTTCTTTTCAATGTTCCATTGATTTGAACAATATTTGTAAAGGGAGTCTGTTTTTGATTGATCAACTTGTTTTAATACCTCCAAAAAACATTTATAATAACCATGCTGGATAGTTGTAATAAATTTCCCTTTCGGAGATATAATGTACGTGGAGGGATATCCATTATTATATAACCATTGACTTACCCACCTATTCTCAGGATTTCCTGCATTAATTTTATAAAAGAGGTATTTGGAAGGATTAGACTCCTTATAAAAATTATCAGTAATATTTTTAGCGAGAATATCATAAATCGCATTCTCCCCTTGAGTAGTAATTGCAATTAATGTTTTGTTTTTCCGCTTTGCCTTTTTAATGGCTTGTTGCATGGAGCCTTCCCTTATTTCTATTCCCGATTTCGGACTACAACCAATTAAGGCTATACAGAATAATAATATCGTTTTTCTTAAAAATTTGGGCATACTATCTAGAGGTCTTAATTTCTTAAATCGTCATTATTGATTTTTTTTGTGTTTCGCCTTTGAGGAACAGACGTTTTACCAAATCTGTAATTTAGGGTAATACTAAATTGTCGGTTTTCTTTAACTGAAGAAGAGTAGGATTCGAAATTTAGGCCATAACTATTGGTTTCTGTAATTAACCGCGATTGAAAAGGAGAAGTTACAGATAACGATACGCCCAATTTTTTATTTAAAAAACTATGAGATAAACCCATTGAGTTCCTAAACATGCTTCCCATTTTATTCTGGAGTGTAGTGTTACTGCCGTCATAACTGAAACGGGTATAAAGTATTGGGCCTTTGGCAAACGAATAGTTTAGCGTTCCGGAAAACGATGAGTACAAAGCATCCGATTTCAGTTCACTTAAGCGGTTGTTAAACCAGGTCTTCATTAGCATTGCAGACAGGCTGAAGGAGAGCTTACCATCTAAGAAAGACTTTCGGACACCTATCAATAGTGGTATTCGTTGATAGGTAGCTGAGTTATACCAGGTAGTATTGGTGATCGAATCTGCATCCATCCATGAAAATCGCTCTAAAGCATTATTACAGAATTCATAACTTAATGTAAAATTCAGATTTAAGCCATTTTTACCCATAAAAGCATAATCGGTATTTAACACATGCTTTCGCTCAGGAGTTAAATTAATATTACCATATTGAATTTGCCTATCATTCATAACCGTAATATTTGGATTAACTAATCCGGAACCGGGTTTTTGAATATCAGATTTGTATGAAAAACTAAACCGGTTGGAACGATTCACCAAATAAAACAAATTCATTACAGGCATTAAATAAACATAAGAAGAGGAAAAGGATTGATAATGCTGATCCAAAGAGGTGGGTAAGCCCTTAGTGTTGTTCCATTCAGCACGTGATCCGATGGACACCTTTAGCTTATTGTAGTTTTTAGCAAAATTTAAATAGCCGCTATACACCTGCTGATCATAATCAAAATCAGAAGTGTTTGTGGGGATAGAAGCGAAATAGCTTAATTCATTTTGAGGATAATACAATTGATGCTCATCATTACCACGACTAATGAACTTTAAGCCCGTTTCAATGGTGTATTCTTTTTTACTTTTATTGGTGTAGGAATAATCAAACTGCAAGGTGTGTTCACCATCCTTGCCATTCTGTACTGTTTTTTGACCCGATGAAATTGCTCTCCCACTGATCAGATAAGTTCCTAAATCAGCTGATTCCTCATCCGAATAACGATATGCACCACTCAGCGAGGCGCTTGTCTTTTTTAAGGTATCAGACTTAAATGTGTACAGATAATCTGCATCAATGGAATACCGATCCCGATCATTTTTAAAATTACGATTATTGGTATAATTATATAGAAACACATTCTCTGCATTAAACATGTTGTTTGTTGTCAATCCATTGGTTAATGAACTCATTTTCGTTATGGAAGCTCCAACATTAAACAAATGCCGTTTATCCAACTCATAACTAACTGCAAAGCTATTATTAAACGAACGATTAGAATTTTCATTTTTAGAGGTATTGATCACGATTGTTTTATTCAAGTAATCATTACTGAAACCATTGCGATATTCGGAAGGATTAGCCATTTTCATTAAGCCGGATAAAAAATTAAAGCCCCATTTTCCGGTTCTCACTAAACCTGATAAACCTAAGCTTCGGCCACCAAAACTATCAGCATTGGTATTTAAATTAACAGTATAACCGTTTTCAATTTTAATGGTTTTAACATCAATGATAATGGAAGCACCGCCCATCTCATATTTTGCCGAAGGAGAAGTAATAATTTCTATATGATCAACCGTGCGTCCCTGGGTTAGCTGTAAAAAAGCATTCGGATCGTAACGTGCCAATCCACTTGGTCTTCCGTCAACGTAAACAAGGTAGTTTCCTACCCTATCTTTATACATTAATTTGCCTTCAGGCGAAATGGAGAAGAAAGGCTGCATACTCATTAAAAACTGCAGGTTGTTGGCCGCCGCTTTGGGGTCGCGCTTGACGTCATACACGATCCTGTCGTTTTTTAACTCCAACAGATCCTTTTTACCCACTACTGTTATTTCTTTGAGTTCATTGGTTTTGGCTTTCAGGCAAATGTTTTCTATAAAAGCCGTATCAGCCTTTACACTAAGCTGCTTAAGGCTTTTTATATCCGCTATAAACTCTTCATAACCCAATAAGTTTACAGCAATTGCTACTGCATTTTTGGGAACTGTAATAGTAAACCTACCCAACTGGTCACTGTTACCAATCATTGGCTTACTTCCGGGAGTATTACTTAAAAACTCAATTGATGCATTTGCCAAAGGCTTTTTTGTTGCACAATCTTCAATGGTTCCTGAAAACTTAAGATTATTCTGTGCTAAGGCCGCATTAAAAAATGCGAGAGAAAACAGCAGCGTGGAGAGCACCCTTACTCTTATAAAATCATAGGCTTTCAAGCTCAAAAAATTAGTTTGCTTATTGTAAAGCATCCTTACTGTTCTTAAAAAGTCATTCATAGGTTTATTGAACTATTTACTTTATAAGCACGGAAAGTAACTAAAGAGCACATCCTACTCAATAGCCATAGGCTATAATAAAATATTAATTAAAAGCTGGGGTAAAAACGATAGTGGGAGTGTATGGGAAGGAAAGGCGAAAAGTGTAAATGAGCATTCACAAAAAAAGAGGGCAATATTTAAGGATGATCAGAATTAAAAAAGGGCTTTCACAGCATGGGGTAGCATTACGGTTGAATATCTCCCAAAACGCTTATTGGAAAATTGAAAATGGAGAAACCGGTTTATCAATTGATCACCTTCTCTCACTTGCTGACACATTTGACATACCTGCGTCAACACTTTTAGAAAGTCTGGAAATTGAAGGGCGAAATGTGATATAGATTGTTGATGGTAGAATGAACAATACAATTAACAGATAAAAAAGCGGTTAAATTTGACATTAACCGCTTTTTTTATGCGCTAATTATTTGCCTTGAGTTCAAAAACTTCGGCAAGTAATTCATACGAACGTAGTCTGTCTTTAAAATCGAGGGCAATATTTGCCAGCATTAGTTCATTTACTTCATATTCAGCAGCCAATTGTTCTAGTTTTACTTTTAACTGTTCGGGGGTGCCGCAAATCATCCGGTCGTAATTCGCTTTTATTCGTTGCTGTTCATAGTCGGTGTAATCATAACTCTTAACATCTTCGTACGAAACAGGCTCAAATCGTCCTTTTTCTAATTGAACAAAACGATAGTTCATAATTTCGCGTTGCTGCCTGATCTTTTCTTCATCTTCAGAACAAAACACAAAGAATGCCGCGTTGGCTTCGGGTTCTTTAAAGTTTCCATTTGCTTTAAAACGCTGCTTGTACATCTGCACAGCCATTGATCCGCCTACCGGATTAATAAAATGAGCAAACGAAAACCCTAAACCAAAGTGAGCCGCAAAAACAGCACTTTGTCCGCTTGAACTTAAGATCCATTGTTCAGGAACCGACTGTGAATTAGGGGTAACATTAATTTTTCCCAGCAAGGTTCCCGGTTCAGCCGTATCGTATAAATAATGCTGCAAATCCGACAACTGTTCAACAAAGTCCTGTTCACTAAACGTATTTGAAGGATTTAAAATCGAGGCCGTGATTCGGTCTGTTCCCGGAGCCCTACCCATCCCGAGATCAATACGGCCGGGAAAGATAGTTTCAAGCATACGGAAGTTCTCTGCCACTTTTAATGCACTATGGTTGGGTAACATAATTCCACCCGAACCAACCCTTATCTTTTTAGTTTCTCCGGCTAAATGGGCAATTAATACTTCCGGGGTAGACCCGGCAAGGCTTTTAGTATTATGATGCTCTGAAACCCAAAAACGGGTATATCCTAATTTGTCGGTTAGTTTAGCTAACTCAACCGTTTCTTTTATTGCTTGTTCAGCAGTTCCACCTTTTCGTATCGGCGACTGATCTAAAACACTTAATCGTAATGCCATGGAATTTATTTTGGAGAATCTTTCAAAAGAAATTCTTTAGAAAAGATATTTTATAAAGACAACGAAACAATGAGTTTGTTTCAGGTATTAACTAATCAATTCATTTGTACTTTTGCACCTATGTTAGAGCAGCAAAAAAACAATCCTTTACACGGAAAAACCCTCGAAATGATTTTAAATGAACTGGTTGCCCATTTTGGTTGGGAGGAATTGGGTTACCGAATCAGAATTAACTGTTTTATAAGCGATCCGAGTGTTAAATCGAGTCTGAAATTTTTGAGAAAAACCCCTTGGGCCAGGCAAAAAGTTGAAGAACTTTACCTTACAATTTGTAAATAAACTTAGCCTTCAACCTCAGCAAAGCTCATTACACTAATAAACACCTGCTCACCTGCTTTAAATCTTCCGATATATGGATAATTGATCTGTAGTTTTCTACCTAAACCTTCAACCTCTACAATGATCAATTCGAAACTGCCATTGTATTCGGTTTTGAGAATTTTAGCCGGAATACCAGAAACTGATGAAATGCCAATATCATGTGGATGAATTAACAGCTTACCGCTTTTAGGCACTTCCCTATTGAAAACGGTTGAAAACGCTGCTGCATCAACAATATTAATAGCACCAAATAAGCGGGCCACATACGTAGATTTCGGTCGGTTATAAACTTCCTTTGGGCAACCCACCTGAACAATTTGGCCATTTTGCATAACGATGATCCGATGAGACAGCGAAAGTGCATCATTTGAATCATGCGTGACCATCAAAATAGAAATACCTGTTTTTTCTACTAATGCTTCCAAATCTCTTTTTAAATGATTTTTAAGGATCACATCGAGGTTGCTGAATGGTTCATCCAACAACAACAAATCAGGTCCCGAAGCCAATGCTCTAGCAATGGCAACACGCTGTTGCTGCCCACCACTTAAATTAATGGCTTGTTTATCTTTTAAATCAAAAATATTGAGAAGCTCCAAAATCTCATGGATCCTGTTCTTTTTAAACTCCAAATCGGTATTAGGTAATACTGGAGCTATATTATCATAAACCTTGGCATAAGGATTCAGATTATAATCTTGCTGTACAAAATGCATTCCTTTTGCACCGGGCAATAGGTTTACTGAAGGCCCATAAACTCGTTTATCATTAAAAAGAATTTCTCCACTATCGGCATCCAGTATTCCATAAATTAATTTTAACAAAGTGCTTTTTCCACCACCGCTAGCGCCAACCAGACTTACTATTTCTCCTCGCTTAATATCCAGATGGATATTTTTTAAAGAAAACTGTTCATTACCAGGATACTGTTTATGAAGATTACGGATAGCTAACATGGGAGCTAAAAATAATGCATTTTGATTAACTTTTACAAAAAAGAAAGCCTGTCGTTGCTGACAGGCTTCTTTTTTGCCACATAATTTGAATCCTAATAAAAACCACTTAATGAAATTCCGAATGAAATATTATTTAATTCAGGACCTTGACCGGGTGCAAATACATCGCTCAAATAATATTTACCGTAGATAGAGACACAATCGTATCCGATGCGACCCAATACCCCATATCTGAATGGCTTAAAGTTAAAATCATCCTCTACTTTCACTTTACCATGCTCATCACTAATCTGTTTTGTTCGTCCCATCAACAAATATCCAAAGTCCATCCCTGCCTCAACAAAAAAGCCTTTATTTCTATTTGACGATTTTGGCTGGTAGTGAAATACTACCGGAAGGATAATGTATTTCGACATCAACTTATTTTTACTCAACTCAACATCTGATTGAACGTAGGTAAAGGTTGTTTGATTTGCTTGTGGAGTAATATCATTCTTAAAACGATAGTTTTGCCAGTCGATACCCAAAGCTGCATTTAGTTTAAATTTCTTTTTGTAGATATTTAAACTTCCTGAAACAATATTTAAAGTAAAGTTCGACGATTTATTGGTGCGCAATTCCAGGTTTGGATCAGAGGTAGTAAAGCTTCCATTATCAAGCCAATTGGTAAACCCCCAGTCAATACCACCTAAAAGAGTGAATCGGAACGGGCTTTTATCCTTATGACTTGAATTATATCCGGTACTTTCACCCGAACGGATGATAATTGTTACATTATCTGTGGGGCCCATCTTTATAATGGTTGAATCGGCTTTGCCCTTTATAGTATCTTTCTTGACCGTGTCGACAGTTTGGGCACTTGTTCCATTGACTCCTAAAATCGTTAGTAGTACTGCCAGTGTTAGTAAATGTTTCATTCTATTTTCAATAATCGTTTGACAAAAGGAAACCTCCTTGCGTTATGTTAATAAGCAAGCCTGGTAATTAATTATTAAGTTTTTTGAGTTTAGCGAGTTTGATTCTCTGCCGAATTTCCCTGTTCTTCTTCTTCTTCCGCCTGACGTTTACGTTCAAATTTTATCACCCCCAGATTCAACGAAAAGCTGCTGCTTTTTTTGTTGATGGCTAAAAACTTCTTATCCCGTTTATCAACTTTGGCGGCAATATAATTTAATGCATCTCCAATTGTTGGAATTCCGCCTTCATCTGTCGCATCATTAGAAGCTATCAACGCCTGATGCAAAAGTTTCGGTTCTACCACTGGAATACATTGATCTGAAGGAATAGCACCAGTACTATTTTTTGCCTGGATAAAGCTTGGTTCGGTATTCGAAACCTGAGCCAACCGTGTATCACTCATTTCAACATCTGCTTTTACTTTATTTTTAGCAGGTGTTTTTTTACGAACAGGTGCTGTCTTCTGTTCTTTTGTTTCTGTACCAGGTTCTGCTGGTTGAGCCGACTGTGCTTTTGGAGATTGAATGATCACCGCCCGACTTTTTATCTCTTTATCAGGATTAGGGTCATTATTGCCAACACTTACTATTGAATCACCCTTGAGCTGTTGCTTGTTTGTTAAAAACAAAGCCCCAGCTACCAGACATAAAACTACAGAAGCCGCAATTGACCATTGTGCTAATCGTATTTTCCGGCCGGCTAAACGCTGGCGTTCAAGATCGTTTTCAACCGAAAACCATACTTTAGCCGATGGTTCTTCGTTAAAATTCTCAAATGCTTCACTAAAAAGCTTATCGAAATCTTTATCTGATAGTTGCGACATTACTGCCTCCCTCCATTTTTAATATCCATTCTTTTAATTGTGTGCGGGCTCTGTTTAGTTGCGATTTGGATGTTCCTTCTGAAATACCCAATTGTTCGGCAATTTCTTTATGTCCATAACCCTCAATAGCATACATGTTAAACACTATCCGGTATCCCGGTGGTAATTTTTGTACTAGGTTTAAAAGTTCCTGCACATTCAAATTATTTATTGGCAGATCACTACTGCTTTGATTTTCGGCCTCTTCTAAATCCACTACCGGATACATTCTCGAATTGCGACGATAGAATTCAATAGCTGTATTTACCATTATTCTACGTAGCCAACCCTCAAAAGCCCCTTCTCCTTTATACAAATACAATTTCTCAAACATCCTTATAAAACCTACTTGCAAAACGTCTTCCGCCTCATCTCTATCTCGGGTGTAACGCAAGCAAACTCCCAACATCTTGGATGAAAAATGCTTATACAAGGCCTCCTGCGACTTTCGGTTTCCATTCCGACAGCCGGCCACTAATTCATCCACCCCTATTTTATGCATCAGTTTCATTTGGTTTCGATTATAAGATGACCATGATCTTATAATGGTTGCACGACTAACAATAATTTTTATTTATTTCACTAAAATAAAAACTTGTGAGCACAGATTTATAAATTGATGTTTACACATTAACATTGTTATATGTTATCTTCACCATTTTTAATACCTGTTAGCAAGGATGAAAAAAGTTTCTCTTAAAGATATTGCCAAACTCACAGGAGCCTCACCCTCCACTGTTTCATTTGTTATTAATGGCAAAGCCAAAGAAATGCGCATTAGTGAAGAAATGACTAATAAGATTTTGGCTGTGATCCAGGAGGTGGGATATCAACCTAACCAGGTTGCAGTTTCATTGCGTACGGGAAAATCAAAAATGCTGGGCGTGATTGTTGAAACCATTACCAGTGATTTTTTTAGTTCATTGGCTAAAACTGTTGAAACCGAGGCGCAAAAACATGGCTATAAAGTAGTTTTAAGCAGCACTGATAATAATAGTGAGAAAGGAAGTGACATCATTAACATGTTGTCTCAACGCCAGGTTGACGGTTATTTGATATCACCGGCTTTGGGGATGGAAAATGCTATTAACCAACTGATCACTCACAAAAAACCTGTGGTGTTCGTAGATAGTAACCTCCCTGGTTTTACTGTTCCTTATATTGCCGTTGATAATCATGCGGGTGCTCAAATGGGTATGAATCATTTAATAAGCAAAGGCTACAAAAAAATCGGTTTTGTAACCATTGATATTGAGTTGGAACACATGCAGCACCGTACCAAGGCATATATTAACACATTAAAAGAGAATGGAATCGAAGTCGATAACAGTTATATTTTACAGCTTCCCTATAACTATGAAAAAGAGGGCGCTCTGAATATGATCAGTAACTGGATCCGTAATCACCCTGATTTAGATGCCATCTTTTTTGCCACTAACTATTTAGGAATTATTGGACTTGAAAGTATTCTGAACCTCGGCTTACGCATTCCGAATGATGTTGCTATGATCTGCTTCGATGACCACGATCTATTTCGTTTATATCCACCTGGCATTACCTGTATTCGACAACCTGTAGAAGATATAGCGAAAGCAGCAACCGGAATATTAACCGATATGCTTGAAAAGACAAATTATTCTTTTACATCCACTAACCAGAGCTTGCCATTAAAATTAATTATCAGGGGCTCAACATAATAAAATTCTGAAAACAAAGAAAAAACTTGCAAAATCGATTTATCATATTTAATATTGGGTTTATATTTAATTTACTGCCAGGCTGTATGATATAACCCTCTATAGTGGAAGCAATTTTAATAGTTAAATATTATAAAAAACTCAGGCATGCTTTCCTGATTTTTTTTGAACAAAATGCTAAATCGTTATAGCATTTACAACCAATTATGAACATACAAGCAAAACAGTATTTCGAATTGAAAAGGAAAAATTAGGCAACATTGATTTTAGCCTTTATTAACTATTGATTTTTTAATAGCTAAAACGATATAGTTTTTCCTATTGCATTTATGAATAATCAAGATCTTATTCTTGAAAATAACAACCAATTAAAAACACAAACAGGGAAAGGAAGATGAATTAATCTCTCCTACCCTGCAATAGCAATCTTTTATTAAAAATTATCATATAGATCGAACAAACTATGATAGTTTAGCTAAAACGATTTAGCAATAAATAATTGAAACACTTTACCCAATTAATAAAACAACTTAACAAGAGTGCTTATGTCAAAAATCATTACAAAAATCTCAATGGGCCTACTGCTATTATTGCTCTCAGGCTTTGGAGCCCTGGCTCAAACTCGAACCATAACTGGTTCAGTAACATCGGCCGAAGACAATCAGCCCATTCCTTCGGTAACAATAATGGTAAAAGGGAGTTCTACAGCTGCCCGAACAGATTTCGACGGGAAATACAGTATTTCGGTTTCTAATGAATCTACGCTGGTATTCTCATTTGTTGGATACATTACGAAAGAAGTAAAAGTAGGTACAGCTAAAGTTATCAATATCGCCATGGAGCAAAACAACAAGCAACTTGGCGAAGTTGTAGTGACTGCATTAGGTATTAAACGCGAGAAAAAGTCATTGGGTTATGCAATGCAAGAAGTTAAAGGAGAAAACCTTGTTGAAACACGCGAAGTAAACCTTGCTAACTCATTAACAGGCAAAATTGCAGGTTTACAGGTTGTTCGTTCGAGCAACGGTCCTGCCGGTTCATCAAAAATGGTGCTAAGAGGAAATAACTCATTAACCGGTGATAATCAACCTTTAATTGTGATTGACGGTGTACCTGTTAACAATTTCACCGGTACGACCAATAATGATTTCTGGAATCCGGGATTGGACATGGGTAACGGTATTTCTGATATCAACCCGGATGATATTGAAAACGTTTCAGTTCTGAAAGGGCCTTCAGCATCAGCACTTTACGGATCAAGAGCAGGTAATGGTGTTATTTTAATTACAACCAAAACAGGTAAAAAACAACAAGGTTTAGGTATAACCGCCTCTTCATCTATCGGATTTGAAAACGTTTTCACTAATCCTAAAATGCAAAATAATTTTGGACAGGGCGATAACAACATTTTCGATGCGTTATCAGGCTTAAGCTGGGGACCAAAAATTGAAGGTCAAAATGTAACTAACTGGGACGGAAAAAGCATGCAAATGGCTGCCTATGATAACGTTTCTAACTACCTGGACCAAGGAGTTTCATACAATCAAAATGTTTCATTTCAACAGCAGTACAATCAAACTTCAGTATATACTTCATTCAACTATTTAAATGATCAAAGTATGATTCCTGGGGTAAAACTTAACCGATTAAACTTAATGGCTAAAGCGTTAAGCCGATTCGGCAAAGGAGACCGCTGGACGGTGGACACAAAAGTTCAATACACTAACTCTGGAGCCTATAACCGTCCTCAAGGGGGCCCACGCAGAGATAACGCCTTTTTTGTGACGTATTTATTGCCACGCTCAATGGATATTACCCAGTTTAGCAAGGCATTGGACCAAAACAATAATATGTATTGGTACAACAATACCAATCAGGTGAATCCATACTGGGGAAGTCAATACAACTTAAACCAGGATATCCGCGATCGCTTTATTTTAAATGGAGCGTTAAAATATGAGTTTACCAATTGGTTAAATGCCGAAGTTAAAGGTGGTGCTGATATGTACACAACCAACTTTGAAGCTAAGCTTTACGGAGGAAGTCCAATCACATCAACAGGTCAGTACAGTTTAGGTGAGCAAAGCTTTAAAGAAACCAATTTCAGTACGTTATTTACCGCAAAAAAGGATAACGTAATAGGCAAATTAGGTGGTTTGGCAACTGTTGGGGGGAACCTCATGGCTCAAAAATTTACTTCAATTAACAGTAGTGCTGGTGAATTAAATGCAAGAGACTTATTCTCTCTAAATAATGGCAAAGGCAATCCTACCATCGAACAAAAATATGCTGAAAAGAAAATCAACTCAGTGTATGGCTCGGTACAGTTAAACTGGGATGGTTACTTATTTGTTGATGGAACGTTCAGAAATGACTGGTCGTCGACCTTAAGTCCTGCAAACCATTCTTACTTCTACCCTTCAGCCAACGTTTCATTGGTTTATACCGACATGCTTGAGAAACTTGGCAAAACCTTGCCTAGCTGGATGAGTTATGGTAAAATCAGAGCTTCGCTTGCAAGTGTTGGTAATGACCTTCCTCCTTATCAGTTATACAATACTTATAAAATTGGAAAAGATCCTAATGGTAATACCACAGCAGGAAGAAACGATGTTCTGTATGATCCAAACGTTAGAAATGAGTTGATCAAATCATATGAAATCGGTACTGAAATGCGCTTCTTTTCTAACCGTTTCGGATTTGACTTCGCCCTGTATAAATCAAATGCAACCCATCAATTAATTGACCTTCCGATGGACCCGTTGAGTGGTTATAGCTCGAAAAAAATTAACGTTGGTGATATTGAAAACAAGGGTATTGAGCTTACTGCCGATGGCCGCATTTTAAACAATCCAAAATCTGTAAACTGGACAGTTTCAGTAAATTATTCAACTAACAACAATACAGTTAATTCGTTGGGTAATGAAGTTACTGCTTACCGCTTAGGTGGTTATGATGATGTAAAAATATTGGCTGTTGCCGGTCAAAAATACGGCGAAATCTATGGAAGCAAATTCTTAAGAGTTGAAGATGCTAACAGTCCGTATAATGGTCAGTTATTGTTAGACGCAAATGGATTACCTCAAAAAGGAGAGCAAAATGCTAAACTGGGTAATCAGCAAGCTACCAGTCTTTTAGGAATTAACAATGCTTTAAACTATAAAGGTTTCGGATTATCGTTTCAGTTTGATGCACGTTTTGGTGGTAAAATATTCTCAGGAACAAACGTTGCTATGCAACAAAACGGAACTGCAGCAGCAACCGTTGTAAATGGTGGTCGCGAGGAGATGATTGTAAAAGGTGCTGTATTTAATCAGGCTACAAACAGCTATCAAGAAAACGCAAAAGCAGTTACCCCTCAGCTTTACTGGCAAACCGTTACCGGTTTAGGTAATATGGGTATTACTGAAGCCAATATTTACGATGCTTCTAACGTGCGTTTAAGAAACGTTCAGTTGAGCTATGATCTACCTGCTAAGTTTTTAGCTAAAACTCCAATACAAAAAGTAAAAGTAGGACTTACCTGCAACAATGTTTGGTTAATTCAGAGCCATATGAACGGTGTTGATCCTGAATCGGTTTATGCGACCGGTACAAACGCAGTAGGCTTTGAGAATGCCAGTGCTCCAACAACCCGCACCTTCTTATTTAACTTATCATTAGGCTTTTAACCACTTAATCTGAAATCAACAATGAAAAATATATTAAAAAAATCGTGCATGCTATTGGCTGCAAGCGTTGTCATAACAGCCTGTAAAGATTTTGAATCACTTAATTACGATCCCATAGCTGCCAGCCCTGACCAAGTGCAAGTTGAATATTTCATCAACAACTCAATTATTGGGGCACAAATGGATCCTGATGTGGCAGAACGTTCATTCATTTTATATTGGAAAACTGCAGGTCACCAGCACAGCGTAACCGCAATTTCGGCTGGTAATTATGATGACGGATGGACGACAGCTTACTACAACCAGGTTTCGGGATGGTTGAACTCTATTAATACCGCTATCCAGGTTGCTGAAGACCAGGTAAAATCAGGTAAGCAAAAACCTTATACCAGCAATTTAATACAGGTTGCCCGTATCTGGCGTGCATACTTGATGAGCGAAATGTCAGATAATTTTGGCCCTATTCCAATCAATGCATTTCAGGGAGCTAACCCCAATTTCTCTGATGTTCAATCGGTTTACAATTTCCTTTTAGCCGAACTTAAAGATGCAGGCACTAAACTGGATGTAAACATTGTTAATCCAGCTGGTTTAGAAAAACAAGATCCTGCTTATGGATACGATTATAAAAGATGGAAAAAATATTGTCAATCAATGCGTATGCGTTTGGCCATGCGTTTATCAGAAGTTGACGCTACAAAAGCTAAAACAGAATTTGAAAACGCAGCTGCAAGTTTAACTGACCTGATCATTACTTCAAATGAAACCTTCCAGGTTCAGGAGAAAGATGGTTGGGATGCCTTAACAGGTGTAATGAGCCGTCCATGGAATACGCAGCCAATTTCTGCTTCATTAAACAATTTGTACTTAGGCTTAGGAGGAGTAAAATCACAAGATCAGCTTTCTGAAGCGTTCTATTCAAATATTAAACCTGCCGATTGGATGGGCTTAAAATTCGATGAGCACTTTACCAGCAAAACCAACGACCCATCGGCCGGTTTCTGGTTTGATGGTTTACCTTATACCATTGATCCTCGTGCTTACAAAACCTTTATTATCCCTGGCGATGTGAACAACCCAGATTTCACCAATAGCGGTGATGATGCGGTGAATACTAAAAGAAATCTTGTAAGCGCTACTGGTGATGTTGTTAAAGAAATAGATGCTAAATACACCTGGAATGCTCGCGTTGCTGGTGCATGGGGTGCTAAAGGAACAAAAAATCAGGTGGTAACCTATGAAGGAACCATGCCTCGTTTGGCAAGTAACTTCAGAAAAAGCCAAAACAAGCGCATTTTCTTTGCTCCATGGGAAACTTATTTCTTATTGGCAGAAGCTGCAGAGCGTGGCTGGGGAACTCCTGTTTCTGGAAAAAGCGCATACGAAGCGGGTATCAAAGCCAGCTTCGATTATTGGGGTGTGAACTCATATTTAAGCACTTATTTAAATTCTCAGGATTTTAACAGAGCCGGAACTTCGGTAAGTTGGGATCACACTACTGAACCGTCAGCAACATATACCATGAATTACAAAAATGGATATACCGATGCTCCGGGCGTAGTTACCATTTCATATCCTAAAAATGATCTGTACAAAAATGGAACGGTGAAAAACGACCATTTAACCAAAATCATTACCCAAAAGTTCATTGCTCAAACGCCATGGTTACCATTGGAATCATGGAATGACCAAAGAAGGTTAGGCTTACCGTTTTTCGAGAATCCTGCAATCGAAACACCTTTAGTGAATCTGCCAGCTTTAAATTCGGGTAACTACATGAGCAGCAAGGTTGAATTCTTCCCTCAGCGTTTGAAATATCCATCGAGCTTACAAAACGCAAATGCCACCGGTTATGCCCAGGCAGTTGGTTTCTTGGGTGGTGCAGACGCTGTTCTAACTCCACTTTGGTGGGCTAAAAGGCAATAGTTTAAAACTAAGTTGGTTAGTTTTTTTCATACAAACAATTGGTTGTTTTGGTATACCTCCGCTTCGGCGGAGGTATTATTTGAGTTAACTAATCTTAAAACATATTAAATCGCTCATAATTAAACTGCACTTTACTAGCTCTGTGGGTGCAGTTTTTTATATTTAACCTGATAAATCATTTTAACATGCTTTCACGTCGAAAATTCATTCAAACATCAGGCATTGTAGGTGCAGGCTTGGCTCTTCAACCTAAAGAATTATTTGCTTTTACAGACGCTGGCTTTGAGAGTAAACGTCCTCCCCTTTCGGATCGAAAGTTTACCAGCAAAGCCGTTGAAGAAACCATCAAAAAAATTAAAGCCGAATTACCTAATAAAGAACTAGGCTGGCTGTTCGAAAACTGCTTTCCCAATACACTGGATACTACAGTTGATTTTGAAATGATTGATGGTAAGCCTGATACGTATGTAATTACCGGAGATATCGATGCTATGTGGTTGCGGGACAGTACAGCACAAGTTTGGCCGTATTTATCGCTAATGCCTCAGGATGCCCAACTCCAACAACTTATTGCCGGCGTTATTAACCGACAAACAAAGTGTATTCATAAAGATCCATACGCCAATGCTTTTTATAAGGATGAAACCAAAGTAAGCGAATGGAAGCATTCTGATTTAACAGACATGAAACCGGGTGTGCACGAGCGCAAATGGGAAATTGATTCATTATGTTATCCTATCAGGCTGGCTCACCAGTATTGGAAACTTACAGGTGACACCTCCCCTTTTAATGCTTATTGGAAAGAAGGGATTCAATTAACCTTACAAACATTTAAAGAGCAGCAACGGAAGAACGGAAACGGACCATATTCATTTCAGCGTACCACAGCCTGGGCGACTGATGGCGTTCCACTGGCAGGCTACGGATATCCTGTAAAACCGGTAGGATTGATCTGTTCTATTTTCCGTCCGAGTGATGATGCTACTATCTACCCTTTCCTTGTACCGTCCAATTTCTTTGCAGTTGTATCATTAAAGCAAGCTGCTGAAATGGTAGAAAAAATTCATGGTGATAAAACTTTAGCCACTAGTTGCAATGAGTTGGCAACAGAAGTAAGCAATGCATTAAAACAATATTCTACTGTAATTCATCCTCAAAAAGGTAAAGTTTACGCTTTTGAGGTAAATGGATTTGGCAGTTTTAACCTAATGGACGATGCCAATGTACCAGGATTATTATCATTACCTTATTTAAACGGTGTGGCTCAAAACGATACCATTTATCAAAATACACGCAAATTAGTTTTATCCGAATACAATCCATTCTTTTATAAAGGTAAAGCCGCTGAAGGCATTGGGGGCCCGCATGCTGGTATTAACATGATATGGCCACTCAGCATTATTATGCGCGGACTTACCTCATCCAACGAAACAGAAATTAAACAATGCATAAAAACATTAATTCAAACGCATGGAGGTACTGGATTTATGCATGAATCGTTTCATAAAGACGATCCTAAAAACTTTACTCGCAAATGGTTTGCCTGGGCAAATACCTTATTTGGCGAGTTAATTTATGAAACATGGCTTCAGAAACCTGCCCTACTCAAACAGATTTAACGGTATCGAATTAAATAACAATTAAACTCTCTTATACAACAAACACAAAATGCAAACACAAACTAATTCAAACTTATTCAGCTCTGTTGAAGCCCAGTTGAAAGAACAGGGTTTTACAATTGTTAGTAAAGACGATCAACGCCCGTGGGGAGGCTTTTTCGTACTTGACGAAAATGACGCAGAAAAATTCATTGAGAATTATTTTCCGGGTTACAGTAAAGAGCAATTGTTAATTGGCAACAAACTAAGTCCGAAAATATTATTGGTTGCTCCTGGTAAGCGATTATCATGGCAATATCATTTCCGCAGGGCCGAAATATGGCGTGTTGTAAATGGTAAGGTGGCTGTAGCAACCAGTGATAATGATGAAGAAAAGAACATCGACAATTATCAGCCAAGCGAAATAATTGTTTTACAAAAAGGCCAGCGCCATCGTTTAATCGGTTTAAATGAATGGGGCGTGGTTGCTGAAATATGGCAGCATACAGACGTTGACCATCCTTCTGATGAAGATGATATAGTTAGATTACAGGATGATTTCGGCAGGAAATAATGCTTAACATTCAATGGTATTATTTGATTGTTAAGCGAATGGTAATTATAGCCAACAAAAATTTAACATCAATTTTTATTTCATTCAATGTATTGAGTCGTAATTTTTTATATTTTTGCTAAAACGTTTTAGCCTTGTTTAGGATCAAAATGAGGATAAGATATACAGGATGTTTTTTACGATTGGAAATATTAAACGCATCCAGGTCATCCCCCGACCATTTCAATAACCAAATTGATTCTGTAAGCAACAGTGTTTTAATGATTGGAAATATTTAATCGCTGTAGCTAAAACGTTTTTTAGCTTATATTTATAAAGATCACTGATAGCCTATTTACGCTCACAAAATTTGCTTGGCAATTAAAAACCCATGTTTCTTTCGTACATTTCAAATCTGGCTAACGATTAATATGAAAAAAATCCATACCCTTATTTTCCTCTCTCTCTTCTTTTACAGCTTTTCATTAAATGCCCAAACAGTTACAAAAGTTATCGATCCGGTAGAGTGGATCAACCCTTTAATGGGAACCGACTCTAAGGTGAGTTTATCTAACGGGAACACCTACCCTGCCATTGCCGTACCCTGGGGCATGAATTTCTGGCTGCCCCAAACCAATGTTATGGGCGATGGATGGGCTTATCAGTATGCAGCTGATAAAATTAGAGGGTTCAAGCAGACCCATCAACCTTCACCTTGGATGAATGATTACGGGCAGTTTGCGATAATGCCTGTTACGCAAAGCTTAAAGTTTGAACAAAACGCCAGGGCGAGTTGGTTTTCACATAAAGCTGAAGTTTCTAAGCCTTACTACTACAGCGTTTATTTAGCCGATGCAGATGTAACCACTGAAATTACTCCTACCGAAAGAGCTGCCCAGTTTCGATTTACTTTCCCCAAAAACGACAGTTCTTTTGTTGTAATCGATGCCTTTGATAAAGGTTCTTATATCAAAATTCTGCCTAAGGAGAACAAAATAATAGGCTACACAACCAGAAACAGTGGTGGAGTACCCACTAATTTTAAAAACTACTTTGTCGTTTATATTGATAAGCCATTTACGTTGGCAGCAGCCTGGCATAATAAACAATTAGCAAAAGACACACTCGAATATCAGGCTAATCATGTTGGAGCGGTTATCGGTTTCAAAACTTCTAAAGGAGAAAAAGTAAACCTAAAAGTAGCATCCTCATTTATCAGTTTTGAACAAGCAGAACTTAACCTGAAGCGAGAAATTGGAACCGACAACTTTGAGCAGACCAAACAAAAAGCGAAAGCAGCCTGGAATAAAGAACTAAGCCGCATTACTGTAGAAGGTGGTACAGTTGACCAGACTCGCACATTCTATTCATGTATGTACCGGACACTTCAGTTTCCGCAGAAACATTATGAATTAGATGCCAGCAATAAGGTTATTCATTATAGTCCTTATAACGGCAAGGTTTTACCCGGTTACTTATTTGCCGGAACGGGCTTTTGGGATACATTCAGAGCACTGTACCCATTTTTAAACCTCATGTATCCGGGCATCAACAAACAAATGCAGGAAGGTTTATTAAATGCTTACCGGGAAGGCGGATTTTTACCAGAATGGTCTAGTCCGGGTTTTAGAAATGTTATGGTAGGTAATAATTCTGCAGCTGTCGTGGCTGATGCTTACATAAAAGGCTTAAGAGGATATGACATCAATACACTTTATGAAGCCCTAAAACATGGAGCTAACAATGAAGGTCCAATGGATGCGGTAGGACGAAGAGGCGTTGAATACTACAACAAACTGGGATATGTTCCATATGATGTAAAAATCGATGAGAATGCTGCCCGAACACTGGAATATGCATACGACGATTTCACCATTTATAAGCTTGCAAAAGCTTTAAACAAACCTAAAGAAGAACAGGAGCTGTATGCGAAACGCTCGCAAAATTATCGGAATCTGTTTGATACTGAAACTAAGCTAATGCGAGGAAAGAACCAGGATGGAACTTTCCAATCTCCATTCAATCCTTTTAAATGGGGAGATGCCTTTACCGAAGGTAATAGCTGGCATTATTCATGGAGCGTATTTCATGATATTAAAGGACTCTCGGATTTAATGGGCGGGAAAGCCCAGTTTGCCCAAATGCTGGATTCCGTTTTTGTAATGCCACCGGTTTTCGATGAAAGCTATTATGGTTCTGTGATCCACGAAATCAGAGAAATGCAGATCATGAATATGGGCCAATATGCCCATGGCAACCAGCCTATTCAGCATATGATCTACCTATACAACTTTGCTGGTCAGCCTTGGAAAACGCAGTATTGGGCACGTAAAGTATTAGATAATTTCTACAAAGCTACGCCAGATGGTTATTGTGGAGACGAAGACAATGGACAGACTTCAGCCTGGTACGTATTTTCGGCAATGGGCTTTTACCCTGTTTGTCCCGCAACCGATCAATACGTTTTAGGGGCTCCCTTGTTTAAGAAAATCATACTAAAACTAGAAAACGGAAAATCATTTGTAATCGAGGCTCCAAAAAACAGCGATAAAAACTTATATGTTAAATCTGCTCTGTTTAACACTAAGCCTTATTCAAAAAATTGGATCAATCATTTTGATTTACTAAAAGGAGGTTCCATTTCATTTGATATGAGCGATACTCCTAATACGACTAAAGGAACTCGTATTGAAGACGAACCTTATTCATTTAGCAAAGACGAGAAATAAGAATCAAATAAAGAGGCTGCCTAAATAGTCACAATAACCAGATAGTCTGCCCTTCGACTTCGCTCAGGGTGACTAACTGGTTAATGTCAGGCTGAGCGGAGTCGAAGCCTCGCTCTAGGTAACTAAGTCAAGACTTTTAGCCCGTCTCTATTTTTAAATCAATCATATGAGTAGAATTGTTAAAATCACACTCACTATATTTTTCAGTTTATACTTTACCGGAGTAAATGCTCAATGGAAAACCCCAAAATGGTTGAGTAAAGCGGTCTTTTACCAACTGTACCCCCAAAGTTTTAAAGATTCAAATGGAGATGGCGTTGGTGACTTAAAGGGTGTTGAACAAAAACTGGATTATTTGAAAAACTTAGGAATTACCGCCATTTGGATGAATCCTATCTTCGAATCACCTTTTAGAGACGCAGGTTATGACGTTAGCAACTTTTACAAAATTGCTCCCCGATACGGAACGGTCGAAGATTTAAAACAACTTTTATCAGCGGCACATAAACGAGGGATAAAAATATGCCTTGATTTGGTAGCGGGACATACTTCTGATCAGCATGCATGGTTTCAGGCTTCTGCTCGTGCTGATTCAAATGAATTTACGCATCGCTACATTTGGACACCTTCAAAAGATATCGTTCCGGGTAGTTTCTTTATTAAAAACAATTATCCGCGCAATGGTAACTATCTGAAGAATTTTTTCGACTATCAGCCAGCCTTAAACTACGGCTATGCTAATCCTGATAAAACCAAACCCTGGCAAGAATCGGTTGATGCTTCTGGCCCTAAAGCAACGCGTAATGAATTGAAAAAGATCATTGCTTTTTGGATGGATAAAGGCATAGATGGATTCAGGGTTGATATGGCTTTCTCGTTAATTAAAGATGATAACAATCTGACTGAAACAAAAAAACTGTGGACCGAAACACGTACCTGGTTTGAGCAAAAGTATTCAGAAGGTGTTTTAATCGCCGAATGGAGCAACCCAACGAATTCCATTAATGCAGGTTTCCATATCGATTTTATGATGCACTTTGGGGTGGCAGGCTATCCCTCATTATTCTTTAATGAACACGGGACTTTTAAAGGCGAACATCCATTTTTTGATAAAAGTGGTAAAGGTGATTTCCTATTGTTTTGGATAAATTATCTTCAACAGATAAATGCCACAAAAGGTAATGGTTATGTTGCTATTCCTTCCGCTAATCATGATTTTCAGCGGCCTAATTGTGGAAGTAGAAATTCTGTTCAGGAACTAAAAACCGTTATGGCTTTTCTGCTCACTATGCCGGGAATTCCCTTTATTTATTATGGAGATGAGATTGGAATGTGTTATATCGAAGATTTACCAGATGTGGAAGGCAGTGTGCTTCCGGATGGGAACAACAGAGCCGGAACTCGTACACCCATGCAATGGAATTCCACCCTAAATGCTGGTTTCTCAACAGCATCAACTACTTATTTACCAATTGACCCTAGCCCTAATCGGCCAACAGTTGAACAGGAAACTACAGATAAAGAATCGCTGTTAAACTTTGCAAAGTCACTGATAAAACGGCGATCTTCCTCACCTGCTCTAGGCAATAATGGCGGAATTGAAGCTTTGTATATTAAAGAGAAAACCTACCCAGTTGTGTATCTGCGTTCGTCAGGAACTGAACGCTATGTAATTGCAATAAATCCATCAGCAGGTAATGTTACTGCCAACTTTGAAATAAAAAATGCCAGGTCGCTTGTTCCTGTTTACAGTTCAAACTGCAGCTTCAACCTTAAAAATAATAGTGCCGAAATAAAAATGAATGGTGTTGCTTACGGTATTTTTAAAATCCAATAATTAATGTTTGTGATTACTTTAGCTCTATCCATCGATAAATAACTCATGAAGAAACTTTTACTAGCCATTTTTTTATTGCCTCTTTTTGCTTCTGCCCAAGAGAAAAACTTCATCCAATTTGTAAAACCACTAATCGGTACACAGCGCATGGGACATACTTATCCCGGAGCAACAGTGCCTTTTGGTTCCGTTCAGCTGAGCCCTGAAACGGATACACTGAGCTATGAAAAAAATGGAAAATACAATGGCGATGTTTATAAATATTGCGCAGGCTACCAATATGACGATAAAACGATTGTAGGCTTTAGTCATACTCATTTTAGCGGAACCGGTCACTCCGATTTGGGTGATTTTTTAATCATGCCGACAACAGGTCCATTACAATTAAACCCTGGCACTGCTGATCATCCGGAAAATGGATATCGCTCTAAATTTTCACACGCAAACGAAATTGCCGAGCCTGCCTATTATAAAGTTAAGCTCGATGATCATGCTATTTTGGCTGAACTAACTGCTACAACACGAGTTGGTTTTCACCAGTACACTTTTCCTAAATCAGATAACGCCCATATTATTTTCGATTTGACATCGGGGATATATAACTATGAAAATAAAAATGTATGGACCTTTGTTCGGGTTGAAAATGATTCAACAATAACTGGGTATCGTCAAACTAATGGTTGGGCTCGTACTCGTATTGTTTATTTCGCCATGAAGTTCTCAAAGCCATTTAAAGAATATGGCTTTAAAAATCAGGCAAACGATGTTTACAAAGGTTTCTGGAGAAAATTCGATCAGTCTAAAAATTTCCCTGAAATAGCGGGAAAGCAAATAAAGGCATGGTTTGATTTCAATACCGAAGGAGGAGAAATGATCAAGATCAAGTTTGCCTTGTCGCCGGTAAGCACCGAAGGAGCTTTAAAAAATTTACAGGCTGAAATTCCTCACTGGGATTTTGACCGTGTAAAACGCGAAGGCCAACAGCAATGGAACAAAGAATTAAATAAAATCAAGGTGGAAAGCTTAACCAACGATGAGCAGATCAATTTTTACACGGCTATGTATCATGCGTTTTTGAGCCCAACTACCTACATGGATTTAGATGGAAGCTATAAAGGTTTAGATCAGAACATTCATAAAACTGAAAATTTCACCAATTACACTACTTTCTCGCTTTGGGATACCTATCGGGCTTTACACCCGTTCTTCAATCTTATCCAGCCCAAACGTAACCAGGATATGATCCAATCGATGATGGCTCACTATGATCAAAGCGTTCATAAAATGCTGCCGGTTTGGTCGCACTATGCAAACGAGAATTGGTGTATGATCGGTTATCATAGCGTTTCGGTAATTGCTGATGCTGTTATTAAGGATAATGCTAACTTCGATGCAAACAAAGCTCTAGATGCCTGCGTAACAACTGCCCGAAATCAATATTACGACGGTTTATCCTACTATATGAAAATGGGTTATATTCCGGAGGATAAAAACTCTTCATCTGTTTCTAAGACCCTCGAATATGCCTACGATGATTGGTGCATTGCACAAATGGCCAAAAAACTTGGACGCAATGATATTTATGAAGAGTTTATCAAGCGATCAGAAAACTATAAAAACGTTTACGATTCGTCCACAGGTTACATGCGCTCTAAGCTTAATGACGGAACCTGGAAAAGCGGTTTTGACGCGTTGAGCACCCACGGACAAGGTTATATTGAAGGAAACGCCTGGAATTACAGTTTATATGTACCTCAAAACCCTGCGCAAATGATCGAGATGATGGGCGGCAAGGACCGATTTACCAAACATCTTGATTCGTTATTTTCTATGCATTTGCCGGATGAGTTTTTTGCTGAAACTGAAGATATTACCCGCGACGGCATTATTGGTAATTACGTACATGGTAATGAACCAGCTCATCATGTAGCTTACCTTTATAACTGGACCAATCAACCGTGGAAAACGCAGGACAAAGTAAGAATGATCCTCAAGCATCAGTACAAACCAACTCCTGATGGTTTAGGTGGTAATGATGATTGCGGACAGATGAGTGCCTGGTATATCTTCACCTCACTAGGATTTTATCCAGTAGCTCCAGGATCTGATGAATATTCGATAGGAAGTCCTGTTGTAAAATCAGCAGAGTTACAATTAGAAAACGGTAAAACGTTTTCCATTGCAACTGTTAACCAAAGCGAGAAAAATGTATATGTGCAAAAAATTGAGCTGAACGGAAAACCTCTTACAGGTTATGCATTAAAACATGCAGATATTATGAATGGTGGTAAACTGGTGTTCTACATGAGTGCTAAACCTAAAAAGAAATAAACATAAAGGCCTGTCATCTAAATCGATGACAGGCCTTTAAATAAAAATAGTTTATTAATACCTAAGGTTTAACCTTTTCGCATACGGGCTTTCTTGTAGATTTTAACGGCCATCATGATAATCATACTAAAAAGTATAAGTCCGACAAAGCCCCAAAGCCACGAAAGTGCACTTTTCAAAACCACCAGAAAAACAATCGCAAAGAGAAAAATGGTAGCTACTTCGTTCCAAATCCTTAACTGAGTAGAAGTCCATTTAAACAAGCCCTCTCGCATTTGCTTCATAATTACCTGGCATTTGAAATGATACCAAAGCAAACCTAGTACAAAGAGGAATTTTACCATCATCCACGGATGATGATACCATTGCATCTCGATCATCAACCACAAGCCGCTGCCAACAGTAAGAATCATGGAAGGTACAGTAATGATGTTCCAAAGTTTGGATTCCATCAATTCGAACTGCGTTTGTAAAACCTTCCGTTCCGATTCTTCACGTTCGTTAGCCTCGGTATGATAAATAAACAAACGAACCATGTAAAATAAGCCGGCGAACCAGCTTACTACAAAAATGATATGAACGGCTTTAATGTATAAGTACACGAATTGAACGTATTTTATGCACGAATTACACGAAGACTTTGGTGTAATTCGAATAATTCGTGCTATTAGTGCTATTAATACTTAAACTCTTTAATCACCTCTATTGCGTACTTCACATTGTCAAACGGAAGATCAGGCATAATACCATGACCTAAGTTGAAGATGAAGCCATTTTCGCCTCTCATACGCTCGATCAATCGCAAAACGCGCTCTTTAATCACCTTTTTATCAGCGTAAAGAATATGAGGATCGAAATTACCTTGTACCGCAATATTAGATGGCAAACGTTTTTTGATATCCAACAGATCTACATTCCAGTCAATTGAAATTACATCCGGCTTAGCTTCGGCCATTAACGGCGCAAACACTGAACTTCCTTTGCAGAAAGAAATAACCGGAATATCCTTACGATTTAACTTCGAAATGATTTCGGTAATATAAAAATGCGAGAACTCTTTATAATCGTCCCAGGCTAAGGCCTCTGCCCAACTATCAAAAATCTGAATTGCATCAACACCCGCTTCAATTTGCATATTCAAATAATCGGCAGTGATAACGGCCAGTTTCGACAATAATGCCTTGGCTGTTTCCGGCTCATTGTGCAACATTAATTTGGTTTGCTTAAAGCTCTTTGACGACTTTCCTTCAACCAAATAACTCATCACCGTAAACGGAGCACCTGCAAAGCCAATTAATGGAGTTTTATGTGGTGCCAAGCGTTCCTTGATGATCTTAATGGCATCAGCAACGTATTTCAACGACTCTTTTGCAGGAGGTACATTAAGTGCTTCCACATCTTTCATGGTACGCACAGGATTGGCAAACTGGGGTCCAACACCTTGCTCAAACGACAGCTGACCACCCATTGCTTCAGCCGTAACCAATATATCTGAAAATAATATGGCAGCATCAATTCCTAAAAGATCAACCGGCAACATCGTTACATCGGCTGCAATTTCAGGGGTTTTACACATTTCCAGGAACGAATATTTATTCTTGATCTCCCAGTATTCTTTCATGAATCGTCCTGCTTGACGCATCATCCAAACCGGTGGACGTTCTGTTGGCCGCGAAAAGGCAGCATCTATAAATAAATTACTCATATTATGTATTACGGATTACCGGTTGTGAATTACGAATTGGAGCATTATCCCGCAACTAGCAATTTGAAACTCGAAATTTTAATTTATTAATCAGTGAACTTATACCCAACCCCTCTTATCGAATGAAAGTAACGAGGTTCTTTGGGGTTCGGTTCAAAATATTTACGAAAAGAGAGGATAAAATTATCAATGGTTCGGGTAGATGGAAATACGTCATAATTCCAAACCGTTTCAAGTATCTGCTCTCGAGAAACAACTTCACCTTTGCGCTCGATCAATAATTTCAAGAGCATTACTTCCTTTTTGGTAAGCATGGTAGTGATTCCATCATCGGTAGTAAGTTCAAAACTGGTAAAATTGATCTCTTTATCGCCAATTTTGTAAGTATTTAACGATTTTCCTTCTTCGGTATTTCTAAGACTTCGTTTCACCAAGATCCCTACCCTAAGAATTAATTCTTCGAGGTTAAATGGTTTAGTGAGATAATCATCGGCACCTTTTTTTAACCCCATCACACGGTCTTCGCTGGTGTTTTTGGCAGTGAGAAATAAAATAGGCACATCATAATTCTGCAACCTAATCGTCTCAGCTACCTGAAACCCGTCAATTTCTGGTAACATCACATCCAGCAACACGAGGTTAAAACGCTCTTCCTTGATTAAGCGAAGTGCTTTCTTCCCATCCATAGCTGTGGTAACATGATAGCCCTCCAGCTCCAGATTTAGTTTAATAGCTTCGAGCAAATGCTCTTCATCTTCAACCAATAATATGCGTGATTGACTCATATGAGGGATGTTAATTTAAATGCAAGTTTATGAAATTGAATGCCGCTTTTCGGTAATGCGAATGTCATTTTTACTCCAGATCTTCAAACAATTCGTTTAAATCTAAAACAAAGCCGGGCAAAACTGGAGTAATGATTACATCTCCTCCCGTCATCAATTTTGAGGGCTGAAACAAACCATCTACAAGCGTATAAATTAAAAAAGTTTTATTCTGGGGAGATACGATCCAATATTCTTTTACGCCTGATTCTTCGTAAACTTCGTATTTGTTTTTTAGTTCCTTTGCATTGTTTCCTGGTGATAGAACCTCCACTACAATATCAGGAGCCCCAACCACACCTTTATCATCTATCTTTTCCGAATCACACACCACACATACATCCGGCTGTACTACTGTAATGATATCTTTATCTTCTTTAGATTTTCTTGGCAAACGAATATCAAAAGGGGCAATAAATACTTTACAAGGCTTATGCTTTAAAAAATTGGAAAGGAAAACATAAATAGAACCAGTTAATGTTTGATGCACTCGGTTAGGCGCGGGACTCATTTTAAATATTTTACCTTTTATGAGTTCCAAACGTTCGTCAATAGTCCATTGCAGATAATCAGCATAAGTATATTGACCACCGTAGGTAAAATCGGGTTCATGCAGTTCGTTTTTCATGCTGTTCATTTAAGAAAGATAAGCAAAGTTCTGAATGTTCACTGACATTTTACTTCACAAACTCAAAGAAACCAGGCATTTAACCTTTAAAAAACGACTTCAAAAACAGTTCCTTGCGGTTGATTATTTTTCACCTGTATTGAAGCGCCATGATTATCCAAAACCTGCTTTACAATAAAGAGGCCAAGACCGGTTCCTTTTGTTTTGCGCGTATCCTCCTGTCCTACACGATAAAACTTATCAAATATCTTCGATTTTTCTTCATCCGTAATTCCCACTCCCTGATCATTCACCATCAATACAGTTCGGTTATTTTTCCTGCAAAGAACAAGATTTACTTCTGTGCCTTCATCAGAATATTTAACTGCATTTTCCAAAAGATTAGAAACCACTAAGTCAATGGTAAATTCATCACCAATCATCAATATATCAGGGGCAATATCAGCCCTTACGATTCTTTTTTGCAGAATACCCTGATGTCGTTGCACCACCTCCTGCACTGCAGCAGATAAATTGAATTGCTCTTTCGGGTAACTGTATGAGTTGTTTTCAATCTTGGTAGCCATCAACATATTCTCTACTAAATCATCTAAACGCTCAATATCTGTTAATGAATTACGGATAAACGCCTGTTGCTTTTCTTTATCCAAATCGCGTTTTAAAATAGTTTGAAGATATAATTTGATGGATGCCAAAGGCGACTTTAGTTCGTGGGTAACACTAAGAAGGAAATTTTTCTGTCGCCGGTTGAGCGCTATTTCATCCTGAATAGAACGCTTAATTGAGTAGGCGCCCCAAAATAGAATAACAACAAAAACAGAAAATTCGCCTACAACCATTGAAGTTTTATGTGGTTGCGCATTAATAAGCAGCTGTCCCCACCACATGAGTTGGAAGAGTACATACGCAATCAAAACATAAAATAATGTTAGAGGAGGAATTTTATGTTTCATCTTTTTAAAAAGATCATGAATGGGGAGATTAGAGTCTCCCCATTCATTTATTTATGCTTAAAAGTAATATCTAATGCCTCGAAAATCGCTCGTTTAGCAACTTCTAAGTCAGTTTTAGTATGAGCAGAGGAAACAAAACCGACTTCATAGCCTGATGGACCAAAGTAAATTCCTCTATTCAAACATTCGCGATGGAAAAGTTTGAATTTTTCCATACTGGCAGGGTCTATCTGCGAAGCAGCTTGTGTTTTCTCCAGATCAGTAAAAGCAATCCAGAAGATGGAACCGATCTGCTGTACCTTCACTTTATAGCTTCTTGCCGAAGCGAAACGCTGAATGGATTCAGCAAACTCCTGTGTTTTGTTGTTCAGATCTTTATAAAAACCAGAACGACTAAGTTCGGTTAACTGAGCAATACCTGCAGCCATAGCAATTGGGTTTCCTGATAAAGTTCCCGCCTGATAAACCGGGCCTTCAGGTGATACATTTGCCATTATCTCACGGCTTGCGCCATAAGCCCCAACCGGCATACCTCCACCAATAATTTTACCATAAGTAATAATATCAGGCTGAATCTGGTAATATCCTGCGGCTCCCTCAAAACCTACTCTGAAACCAGAGATAACTTCATCAAAAATTAACAAAGTACCTTCTTTACTGGTAATATCTCGAAGAGCCTGCAAAAACTCAGGTTCTTGTAGTAATAAACCATTATTAGCCGGAATAGGCTCAATAATTACAGCCGCAATCTGATCTTTATATTCTTTAAAAGCCTGCTTAACGGCCTCTATATTGTTCAGTTCAACAACGATGGTTTCTTTGGCAAATGATTCAGGAACACCTGCTGAGCTGGTTTCTCCAAAAGTAACCAAACCCGAACCTGCCTTTACCAATAAGCTATCGATGTGACCATGATAGCAGCCTTCAAATTTTAATATTTTATCACGTTTGGTATATCCTCGGGCTAAACGGATGGCACTCATTACGGCCTCTGTACCCGAGCTTACAAAACGAAGTTTTTGTATGTATTTGTTGTTTTTAAGAATCAGTTCGGCTAGCTCATTTTCAATAGCAGTAGGAGCCCCAAACGACATACCTTTTAAAGCTGTTTCGGCTACCTTTTCACGTATTTTAGAATTGTTATGACCTAAAATCAACGGCCCCCATGAACAGCAGAAATCAATAAATTTATTTCCGTCAACGTCCCACAAATAAGCACCATCACCTTTGTCGATAAATAAAGGAGTTCCATAAACCGATTTAAAAGCACGTACCGGTGAATTTACTCCCCCCGGAAAATACTCTTTTGATTTCTCATATAATTCAGCTGATTTCTCCCTCGAAATATCCGCCTTTCCAGTAGTTGCTACCGGCTGATCAGCTTCTGAACCTTTCTTAAATAATCCAAACATAAATGAAACGCAAAAATTAAGATGAACTTTGTTTTAAAACGCCTTACCTCGCCAAAACTTATCTCCACTACAAATTAAAAGACTAAAATGTCTGTAATTACAGCCATTTGTTGGCAACAATATCGCGGGCATGATACGTAATAATGATGTTAGCTCCTGCACGGGCAAAGGCATACATATTCTCCATCACCACTTTTTGCTCGTCTACCCATCCTTTTTGAGCGGCAGCTTTAATCATTGAATACTCACCCGATACATTATAACATGCCACCGGCAAGTTAGTATTTTGACGCAAATCTCTGATAACATCAAGGTAAGCCAAAGCGGGCTTAACCATTAATACATCTGCTCCTTCCGCTTCATCCAACTCTGCCTCACGCATTGTTTCTCGTGGATTACGGAAATCCATTTGGTAGGCTTTACGGTCACCTTTGTTTGGAGCCGAATCGGCAGCCTCGCGGAAAGGACCATAATAAGCTGACGCAAATTTAATAGAATAAGACATGATGGCCGTATTTACAAATCCATGCTCATCAAGTTTATTGCGCATAGCTTCAATTCGTCCATCCATCATATCAGAAGGGGCAACCATATCAGCTCCAGCTTCGGCATGGCTTAACGCCATTTTAGCTAAAACTTCTACAGTTTCATCATTCTGTACATAATCATCTTTTAAAATACCGCAATGACCATGCGTAGTGTAAGCACAAGTGCAAACATCAGTTGCTACGTATAATTCGTCTTTGAATTTCTCCTTAAGGGCCTTTACAGCTTTGTAAACTACTGAATCATGTGAATGGGCCGAATGAGCATCCTCACATTTCTCTTCGCCAACACCGAAAAGCAACACCTTATTGATACCCAACTTTAAGCCTTCTTCAACATCTTTCAATAATGTATCAACTGAAAAATGACTGATCCCCGGCATGGCATCAATCGGATGAACAATGTTATTACCTGGCACCACAAAATAAGGGTACATAAACATATCTTTTGAGATACGTGTTTCGGCAATCATTTCTCTGATAACGGAATTTTTTCTTAAACGGCGGGGACGGTACAGCATAATGAATTTCGAATTTAGAGTTACGGATTACGAATAATGGTTTTGAAATTCGTAATCCGTAACTCGGAAAATAACTAATTATAGCAACCCGTAAACGGCTTCTGATAAGCCGATTTCGTCGGGTGAATAAGGGATTACATAATTGGTATAGCCAAACTCTTCCAATTTATTTCCGGTTGATTTACCAATGGCTACTACTTTTTGATTCATGAAGATCACATTATCATTTGATAAGTAAGCCTCAACATTTGACGGGCTGGTGAACACCAAAATATCAGCCGAAGACTGATTTATTTCTTTTTCCTTAACTGTTTCGTAAACAGGTAAGTCAATACTATTGATCTTATCAGCTAACTGCACCTGAATGGTACGCAATGAATCTTTGGCTTGCGGGAACAAAACGGTTTGGTTTTGCACCTTTGGCAATAAACTTTCAGCTACTTCCCTGATATCGCCAGATTCTCCAACAAAATCAGGTACACGATTGAAATGACGCAGTTCATTTTCTGATCCACGGCCCATTACCCCTATTTTAACTTTTTTAGGGATAACCGGCTCCAAACGGAAGAAGTTTTCAACACCGTTTTTACTGTTAAAGAAAATCCAATCGACTTGCTTTAAAATGAATGAATCAAACGTGTTAATAATTGGGAAAGTGCGTATTAATGAACGATCCTCAATATCAAGGTTAAACTTCTCTAGCGCACGACGTAAGAAGCTTTCTTCTGAAAGTTCACGAGAGATGAACAAGGATTTAACTGTGTTCTTCTCTTTTGTATAATGATCAACAATGTGTTCAGCTAAACCTTCTGATGTTTTTGCTCTAAGGAATAATCGTTCCGGAAAATCCTCATCATCTGTGGCTTTGGAAGTCCATACCTCAAATTGTCCGTCTTCTTTCTTGCAATAAACACCTAATGGCATATGACAACCACCATCGAACATGTTCAATACCTTCCGTTCAACAGAAATGGTTTCGGCCACTTCTTTATTATGTATTTGTTGCAGAGCCTCAATTAGCTCAAAGTTATTTGAGCGAGTTTGCAGGGCAAGCACTCCTTGTGCCGGAGCAGGAACCATCTCAATAGGATCAATTTCTTCGACATGAAACTCACTTAAATCCAGTTGCAAACGATGCACACCAGCTTTTGCCAATATGATTGCATGATAATCACCATCGCGCAATTTTTGAATGCGTGTTGGCACATTACCACGTAATTCTTCAAATTCAATATCAGGGCGTAAACTTCTGAATTGTGCTTTCCGACGATTTGATGAGGTACCTACAATGCCGTTATATCTAACTGAAAACTGAAGACTTAAGTCAACGCAATCCTTAAGAATGATCAACAATTCTGTCGGATCTTCACGTTCAGAAACGGCAGCAATAGTTAAGCCCTCTGGAGATTCGGTTGGTAAATCTTTATGTGAGTGGACAGCAAGATCAATATGCCCCTGTAATAACTCATCTTCCAGCTCTTTGGTAAAAAAACCTTTTCCTTCAAGTTTAGAGAACGACAAATTGAAAAAGTTATCGCCTTGTGTTTTAATAATTTTGATCTCTGATTGCAGTCCAATTGCCTCGAGTCTGGCCTTCACATGGTTGGCCTGCCACAAAGCAAGATCACTGCCTCTTGAGCCTATAACGATAGTTTTATTCATGCTATGTAATTAGAGATGTAAAAGCGCAAATCTTTTGTCGTATTTATTGTTGCATCAGAATTTCTTTGGCCATAACCATTGGAACACTGATGTATTTTTTTTCGACGTAATTTAGCACTTTTTCAAGTACCTCGCGCGAATTTTCATCCAATGCATTGATCTCATCGGCAAATACTGTATCAACAGCCTTTGCTTTGATCTCTTTTATTTTCTCCGGAACCTGACGCATGGCCAGTTCCACTCTACGTTGTTTTAGAATTGGAATAAACTCGCGGATATTTTCTTCAATAATGGCCTCGGCATACACCAACTCCCCTTTGCGTTCTTCTAAATTACGGTTGGCAATCTCTTGAATTTGCTCAACTGAAATGAAAGCCGGTGAAAACTGTTCTACAACCTCTGCAGCAGTATCATTTGGAAGAGCCAAATCAACAATCACCTTTTTATCGGTGGATCCGTTTAACAACCCTTCATAAATTTCTTTAGTAATTACAGGTTCTGTTGCCCCGGTACAAGTAAGAATCACATCAAAGCCACCACGGTAATTTTTCAACTCTTCTAACGGAAGCGCTTTTGCGCCAATTTCATCAGCTAAAACCTGTGCCTTTGAAAGTGTACGGTTAAATATTACACAATCTTTAAGATCATGCTTTTGCAAATATTTCGTTAGTAACTGAATAGTTTCTCCGGCACCAATAATCAAAAATTTGGCATCGAAACCAATATTATGATTGCGCAACATACGACAAGCCAATGAAGCTACAGAAACTGGTTTATCAGAGATTTTGGTATTAGTATAAACCTCTTTTGATGCTTTTACCACACTGTTCATTGTTAGGCGCATAAAATCGCCCGTTAACCCCCAATCACGGCATTCTTCATACATTTCCCTGATTTGGGCCAATATTTCTTTCTCTCCTACTACTAACGACTCAAGCGAGCATGAAATACGCATCAAATGATCTAAAGCCGACACGTTTGAATACATTGCCGCATTAACAGAATAGTAGTCATGCTGCTCGGCAGTAAACTCAGGAAATAAGAATTTGATTATTTTTTTGGTGAGTGCTGAATCGAGTTCTTTGTCAGTGGTAAAAACAAACTCTACACGGTTACAGGTAGCTATATAAAAAAGTTCGTCGAAATTAAACTTCTCTTTTAAAGATTTTAAACGAGTTGGACGTGTTTCTTTTTCAAGAACCAAACTTCCAACCTCATCTAACGTACAATTTTTAAATGTATAAGCAATAACCTTTAGCGCTTTCAAAATAAACACTTTTAAATAAACCCTTTGCCTAAAATGGCGGTGGAAACATCTGATTTCCTCTTATAAATCAGACTGTCGGTGTAACATGGTTTTCCACCTTGCAAATATGATGAATCGTGCCTTTTCTTAGTGTCACCTTATTGTAAATCGAATTATTTAGAAAGAATTTAAATAAGCAACTATACCCTGATTTCTTTTCATAATGATATATAATGATGGCCTAATCTCTAACTTTTTAAGTAATTTATATCCAACTGTATTGAAGGGCGTCTGCCAATTATTTTAACACCGTTAACGTAATGCTGCTGAAACAAAACCTAAGTTTATACCGCATCTTAAAACTTACCTGGAAAGTGGATCTCGGAATGCTGCTATTATGTGCTGTGGTTTGTTATATCGATATTAATTTCTTCCCAAAATCTCAAATTCCTTTTCACTTACCTGCATTATTGGGTACAGCCCTGGCTTTTTTCGTGGCATTTAACAATAACCAGGCATATGACCGTTGGTGGGAAGCCCGGATTATCTGGGGAGGCTTAGTAAACGATTCCCGATCATGGACTCGTGCTTTGCTTCACTACACCAACGACAGAGCATGCGCCCGTAAAATGATTTTCCGTCATATTGGTTTTTTGTATGCCTTAAAAGCTTCATTACGTAAAGTGGAAGACTTTTCTTACCGGAAATACTTATCACAGGAAGAAATTGAAATTGTAGACCGTTTTAGCAACACCCCTAATGCCATAATGGATTTGCAGGCAAAAGACCTTCAATATTTAGCTACCGAAGAACCCCGAATAGATGGATTCAGATTTCTGGCTTTGAATAACTTACTCACCAATTTTTGCGACGGAATGGGTAAATCAGAGCGCATAAAGAATACGGTTTTTCCTACTACCTATGTTTATTTTACCCGGTTATTCATTTGGATACTGGTGACCTTAATTACCTTAACCAGCAGTAACGCAATAGGTTACGCGGCTATCATTATTGGCTGGCTAATAGGCTTTGTTTTCCATGCTACCCATATAAACGGAATGACGATTATGAACCCTTTCGATCTTGATCCTTCGTGCATTCCATTAAACAGCATCGTGAGAACAATAGAAATTAATTTGCTTGAGGCTTTAGAAAAAACCGATATTCCCGCACCAGAAAAAACTATCCGTGAAGGTGAATATATTTTGTAAAGGAAGGATAGCTAGTAACTGTTAGAAATTAGCTACTCCTCTTTCGGGAATTTACAACAAAGGTTCCACCCAATCGCCGTGTTCTTTTATCAGGTTAATCAGTTCATCAACGGCTTTTTCAGCAGGCACGTTGCGTTTTACCACTTCCTTTTCTTTATAGAGGGTAATCACACCCGGACCGGTACCTACATACCCATAATCAGCATCAGCCATTTCACCCGGTCCGTTTACAATACAGCCCATGATGCCAATTTTAATACCTTTTAAGTGATCAGTACGGCTGCGGATAAGTTGAGTTGTCTCCTGCAGGTCGAACAAGGTACGTCCGCATGAAGGACAAGAAATATATTCGGTTTTAGAAATTCGGGTTCTGGTTGCCTGCAAAATTCCAAAGGCAACTGAATTGATGATTTTCGAAGAAATTTCATCAGCCTGCAACCACAAACCATCAACTAAACCATCTGTAAGAAGCGCTCCAATATCAGTAGACGCATCTAACATGAAATCATCTTCAGTAATCGTTGAATAGCTACGCTTAATAATTATAGGCACCTCCAATTGCTGATTTAACAAGTCGAAAATAAACTGGCGTTGTTCAGCCATACCATGAATATTATCCGTTATTAAGATCAATACTATCGATTTATCACTCTTCAGAGCGTTAACAAATCCATTGTAAACTTCATCAGATGATTCAAAGAATACTTTAATATCTGTTTCAATAAAATTCAACGTGGCATCTCTTTGATCAGCATTTAGGTACTCTTCCACAGAAAATATCGGATGGGCGTTTTGCTTATCCGACAAGCTCTTCCAGGCTGAATAATTATAAATCTGTTTTAAGTTACCTGGAAAACTAAATGAAGGCAATGCATCTCCCAAATAAGCAAAATCAGCGGTTTGCTCATTCATATTATACTTATCGAGCGTTGCCGAATAGTTATAACCAATGGCTGAAAGAATGAATGGGTCCTTCAGGTTTTGATTTGAAAGATCAATAATAACTCGTGGCACATTGTGATCACCAATATTTTCTACTGAATGTGTTTTGCGTCGTTTATAAGAATAAGGATCGAATGTAGCCGGAAGAATGATTTCAGGTTGAAGATTATCAGTTTCAGGTTTGATCAACTCATACTGCTTAGCGCGTAATTCATAACGTTTAGCAAGAGCTGCAGCAACAGGAGCTTCAAATTCCGGTTCTTCGGTTAACGAAACCCGAATAGTATCACCCAAACCATCTTCGAGTAAAGTACCAATTCCCACAGCCGATTTGATACGTCCATCTTCACCATCACCTGCTTCGGTAACACCTAGATGCAGTGGATAATTCATACCTTCGGTAACCATTTTCTCTACCAGCATGCGGTATGCCTGTACCATTACCTTTGGATTGCTGGCTTTCATTGAAATTACCAGGTTATGGTAATCAAGATCGGCACAAATACGCATAAACTCCATGGCCGATTCAACCATACCCATTGGTGTATCACCGTAACGGCTCATGATACGATCAGAAAGCGAACCGTGATTGGTACCAATACGCATTGCTGTACCGTACTCTTTACAAATTTTCACTAAAGGTGAAAAACGTTTTTGAATACGTTCCACCTCTTGCATGTATTCAGAATCGGTATAATCTATTTGCTGGAATTTTTTCTTGTCGATGTAGTTGCCTGGATTTACCCGAACTTTTTCAATAATACGGGCAGCTAATTCGGCGGCATTTGGTGTAAAATGGATATCAGCTATTAAAGGAACATTATAGCCCCGGTTGCGTAATTCCTTTTTGATTTCGGCAAGATTTTGAGCCTCCTTCATACTAGGAGCTGTAATACGAACATATTCACAGCCGGCCTCCACCATACGAATGGTTTGCTCAACGGTCGCTATAGTATCCATTGTATCGGTTGTCGTCATTGATTGGATACGAATTGGGTGGTGCGCACCCATTGCAATATCCCCAATCTTAACTTCACGGGTAACAAAACGAGAATAGCTATTTAATGAATTGCAATATTTCCCTTTTAATGCCTTTAACTGATTTAAATCTACAACCGAATTCATGAGGCAAAAGTAATAAAAACCTTAATAAAATAGCCCGAAGCTCTGGCTTCGGGCTAACTCAAAATTCTATTGAAATTTCTATTATGCTTATTGAACATATTTTGGTTTATCAGGCATTACTACCCATAAAATCAAATAGATAAGTACACCGGTACCAAGTCCAAAAAATAAAATCAAGAAGATAATGCGCACAATGGTAGGGTCCATATTAAAATATTCGCCTAAACCCGAACAAACACCACCAATAACTTTATTGTCAGGGTTTTTATACAATCGTTTTTCCATCAGTTTTTATTTGTTTAGTATTATTTAGAGTCTATTAATTAAAAAGAGGTTACACTTCACCCAACATTGGTCTTACTAATATTTCATCAACTACCGCACCTTCGCTCATTTTTAGCGCATTTACAATGGCAGAGGCCACATCTTCAGGTAAAACAAACCGCGAGGAAGGAATTGTTGTTCCCGACCACGAAGCAGTCAAAGTTGAGCCTGGTAACACAGCGGTAACTTTAATTCCCTGATGCATCAGTTCTTCACGTAATACTTTAGTAAGCCCCATCAAAGCAAATTTTGATATACTGTATGACCCGGCAGCAACTACCGGTTTTATAGATGCGGTTGAACAGATATTAAAAATATGCCCTTTGTGTTGTTCAATCATCTCACCGGCAAAATATTTGGAAAGGTAATAGGCGGCATACAGATTGGTGTTGATCATATGCTCCAACACACCATCTTCTTCATCCATGATAGAACCCGGAACATATAATCCAACATTATTAACCAATACATCAACTGATTCAAACTGATCGAGCACTTTGTCAACAAAAGCTAACAACAACTCGCGATTAGCACAATCAAACGCACTTTGATAAATCTGAATGGCAGGATAACCTTCCTTCAATTCATTCACAAGCATGTTTAAGTCCTGTTCGTTACGGGCGCAAATGGCCAAATCGTAACCTTCAGCGGCCAAGGCTTCTGCTACTGCCTTGCCAATACCTTTTGAGGCTCCTGTTATAACTGCCAGCATAACGTAAAAGTAATATGTTTGCTTTATAGTTCATAACTTATAGATCGTCGTTCATGAAAAAACTATCTCAATAATTTCAATGCGTTATTAACTATGACCATGAGTTAGGAACCATTAACTATATTTTCCTTATTTTCGCAAAAATATTCTTTATGCTGTTCTACCATTTAGGAAAGTACGTTTTATTGATGAAAGCGGCGTTAAAGCGCCCTGAAAAATGGAGTTTTTATTGGAAAGAGATTGCACGTGAAATGGTTTCGATTGGTGTTGGTTCTTTGGGGATCATCAGTATCATCTCTATTTTTATGGGTGCAGTAACATCTGTTCAAACCGCATTTCAGCTAATTAGTAATTTAATTTCCAGTTCAGTAATAGGTCAAATTACACGCGATAACTCTATTTTGGAACTAAGTCCGACAATTGGAGCATTAGTGCTTGCCGGAAAAACGGGTTCAAATATTGCATCGCAAATAGGCACCATGAGAGTTACCGAACAAATTGACGCTTTGGAAGTTATGGGTGTAAACTCACCAGGTTACCTGATTTTTCCAAAAATTATTGCCGGTGTTACCATGATTCCTTTACTGGTAATTATCTCAATAACCTTAAGTATTGTAGGCGGTGGTGTTGCAGGTGTATTATCCGGAGCATTAAGTCAAACCGATTATATTACCGGTGTTCAGGCCGAGTTTAACAATACCATTTTGGTTGCCGGTATGGTCAAATCATTTATTTACGCATTCATCATCACTTCGGTTTCAGCTTACCAGGGATTTTATACCAGTGGCGGTGCCTTAGAGGTAGGTGAATCAAGTACACGCGCAGTGGTGGTAAGTTGTATTTTAATTCTTTGTGCTGATTATATTGTGGCCCAACTATTACTATGATAGAAATTAAAGACATTAAGAAATCTTTCGACGATAAAGAAGTTTTAAAAGGTATTTCGGCTACTTTTAAATCAGGGTCATGTAATATGATTATTGGAGGAAGCGGCTCAGGTAAAACTACTTTAATTAAGTGCATGGTGGGACTTCATGAAGTAGATTCAGGCGAAGTTTTATACGATGACCGTGACTTTACTAAATTGAATTTTGAAGATCGGATTCCGATACGTAAAGAAATTGGAATGCTTTTTCAGGGGTCGGCACTATTTGATTCATTATCTGTTCAAGATAACGTAATGTTTGCCCTAAATATGTTTACCGATATGGGACATTCGGAGAAGCTTGATCGTGTTAACTTTTGCTTAAACAGAGTTAATCTTGAAAACGTAAATAAGAAATTCCCTGCCGAGCTTTCCGGAGGAATGAAGAAGCGTGTGGGAATTGCCCGTGCAATTGCCATGAATCCAAAGTATTTATACTGCGATGAGCCCAACTCAGGCCTCGACCCTAAAACTTCTATTGTTATCGATAACCTGATTCAGGAAATTACGGATGAGTTTAATATTACCACCATTGTTAACACCCATGATATGAACTCGGTGATGGAAATTGGTGACAATATTGTGTTCTTGCACCAGGGTCAAAAATGGTGGGAAGGCAGTAATAAAGAAATTAAACATACAGACAATCCTGAACTTAATGAATTCGTTTTTGCTTCGAAACACTTTAAAGAGATGCAGAAGTAATATTAAGAACGATTTTAGAAGTACAATTTTAGATTAATTGAACGATTCGATTATCGGTGCAATCATCAATATTTGCGGCGAGCATTTTAAAGAAATGCGGTAGTAATAGAAGTACAATTTTAGATTAATAGAACCTTTTCGATTATTGGTGTAATCCTCAATAATCGGTATAATCCAAATAAAAAATGATAAACCTCCTCACTCCTACAAACTGGAAAGATTATGAGCTGATTGACTGCGGAAACTTTGAAAAGCTGGAGCGTTTCGGGAAATATATCCTTATACGCCCTGAGCCGCAAGCAGTTTGGGACAAAACATTAAGTGAAGGAGAATGGCAAAAACTTCATCATATTAAGTTCAGAGGACGAACGGCCACTTCGGGTGATTGGTTTAGAAAGGATAAATCAATTCCAGATCGCTGGCATATCGAATATAAAACCAAAGATCTGGACCTTAAATTCCGACTAGGCCTAACCTCGTTTAAGCATGTTGGTATTTTCCCGGAGCAGGCTGCCAACTGGGATTACATTGCCGAGTCGATTAAGATGATGAAAACCCCAGAGCCTAAATTCCTGAATATTTTCGCTTACACAGGTGGGGCATCTATCGCTGCGAGAAATGCCGGTGCAGACACAACACATGTTGATTCTATTAAACAAGTAGTTACTTGGGCGAATGAGAACATGGAGCTTTCGGGTTTAAAAGATATCCGTTGGGTGGTTGAAGATGCCTTAAAATACGTTCAGCGTGAGGTTAAACGTGGTAAAAAATATAACGGAATTATTCTCGATCCGCCCGCTTATGGGAATGGCCCAAAAGGGGAGAAATGGAAATTGGAAGATCAGATAAATGAAATGATGAAAGACGTTGTGAAGCTATTAGATGAACAAGAGCATTTTCTGATTTTAAACACCTACTCACTCGGATTTTCCTCATTAATTGTTGAAAACCTGGTAAAAAGCTCAATGCCAACTGTAAAAAATTTAGACATTGGTGAGCTTTACCTGCAGGCTACTGCCGGTTGCAAACTGCCTTTGGGTGTTTGGGGTAAGTTCAGATCATTTTAAGCAAACTAAAACCTATTCATAAAGCAATGTCACCTGCACCCAAGTGGCATTGCTGCTTTTTAAAAAGAGTGAGGTACACAGACTAATTTCTTTGGTTTTAAAACTCTACCCTCGACCACTTTACATGCAGTATCAATAAAAAACACGAAGGTTATTTTTTTGAAACTAATTACAAAAGACTGTAACCCTAAGCCCATTCAAATCGTAAACATCTAGAAACCATTCCAAAAACCAAACTTTTCCTTCTTTATGAGCGCTTTCGTCTTGAAGATGCATGAAACAGTTACGGATTTGTGAATATCATTTTAATAATCAGTCATGCACTTAAGTAAAAGAATTCCTCTACTAACGTTATTAGTTGTTTCTGCATTTTCATCAGCATTTTTTTCAAGCTGTGATCGTTCGAGCAAAGCTTCAACTGGCTCAGTGATTAATGGTAAAACCTCGGCCAATGCCGATGCCGCTAACCTTTCAGGTTCTACCGAAAGTGAATCGGTAAAAAAGGAAGATCCGGAAGATAAAATCCCTTTTCAGCCAATTAAAATTGATACAGCCGGCAAATGGATCGTTAATGGCCCTAAACCTAAAGAAGGCGCTATTTTACCAAACAACCGTATTATCGCTTACTACGGAAACCTGTATTCAAAGAAAATGGGTGTGTTGGGCGAATATCCAACCAACGATATGTTAAGCAGATTGGATGCGGAAGTAAAAAGCTGGGAGGCCGCTGACCCTAAAACACCTGTAAAACCAGCCCTTCACCTGATTGTGGTTACCGCTCAAGGTGCTCCAGGTAAGAAAAACCGTTATAGCTTACGCATGCCGTTTAAAATGATCGACAGTACCTTGTCGATTGCAAAAAAACGTAATGCCATTGTTTTCTTAGATATTCAGGTAGGTCACAGTACACTTAAAGAAGAAATTCCATTATTGGAGCCTTACTTAAAATTACCTAATGTTCACTTAGGTATCGACCCTGAGTTCTCGATGAAAGATGGTTCGTTACCAGGTAAGAAAATCGGTACATATGATGCAGCTGATATAAACTATGCAAGTGAATTCTTACAAAACCTTGTTAAAACTTATAACCTGCCTCCTAAAATTTTGGTTGTACACCGCTTCACTCGTAAAATGGTGACCAACTCCCAAAACATTAAACTTAATCGTGAAGTTCAGGTGGTAATGCATATGGATGGCTGGGGACCTTCAACATTGAAGAGAGACTCTTACAAAAGCTATGTATATAAAGAGCCAGTTCAATATACCGGATTCAAATTATTTTATAAGAACGATATTAAATGTGGTAAACCAATCATGACACCATCACAGGTATTAACGCTTTACCCTCAACCTTTATACATTCAATATCAATAATTATTGATCGTTATCGGAAAAGGATAAAAAAAGAGTCTGCAATATAAATTGCAGACTCTTTTTTATAAAATAACCTCATCTTCTACATAAACAGAACTCTTTTCTTATTTTTCAGCAAAGTTATTTTAATGAAGAGAGCTCTGTATTTCGTATTTCTACTCCTATTTCCGGTTTTCAGTTTTGCACAGGCACAATATGATTTGGTTTTAACCAACGGACGAATTGTTGATGGCACTGGCAATACTTGGTTTAGAGGTGATGTGGGAATTGCAAATGGTAAAATTGTTTCAATTGGCACGTTCAACATAAAAAATGCAAAAAAAGTTATTGATGTCAAGAATCTTATAGTCGCCCCTGGTTTTATTGATATTCATACCCACATTGAAGATGACGAAGATAAAACGCCTACTGCCGATAATTTTATTTACGACGGTGTTACATCGGTTATAACCGGTAACTGCGGCAGTTCTAACATCGATCTGAAAAGCTATTTTAATAAAATCAAACAACTAAAAACATCTATCAACATTGGGTCTCTGATTGGTCAGGGAAGTGTAAGAAGTTTGGTGATGAATGACTCCAATAAAGAGCCATCGGCTGAACAACAAAATGAAATGGAGGCAATTGTAGAAAAAGCAATGAAAGACGGCGCAATGGGAATTTCAACCGGTTTAATTTATGTTCCAGGGATTTATTCCACCACCCAAGAGATTGTGGGCTTAGCCAAAATAGTTGCTCAATATCATGGTATTTACACTACCCATATGCGCAGTGAAACAGCCAAAGTTTTTGAAGCAATTGATGAAGCTATAAACATTGGAAAACAAGCCAATATTCCCGTTGAAATATCACACATTAAAGTTGGCCGGCCTAATCTAAATCGATCGGCAGAAACCTTAAAACTCATAGAAAAAGCTCGTTCCGAAGGCTATGATATAACCTGTGATCAATACCCCTATTCTGCGAGCAGTACTTCGTTACGGTCTTTAATTCCCGCTTGGGCATTTGTTGGTAATGACAGCACCTACCATATGCGTATAACTGATTCCGCTGCCCGCAAAAAAATCATCAATGAAATGCTAGGTGATGCCGCTAGAAGAGGTAATAAAGACTTTTCATATGCAGTGGTAGCTTATTGCAATGCCGATACTACGCTTAATGGAAAAAGCATCACACTGATAAATAAACAAAAAGGACGTGGAGAGAATTTAACAGACGAGATCAACACGATGCTTGATCTGGTTGATCAGGGTTGGATACAAATGGTTTTTCATGGCATGAATGAAGAAGACATTGAAACCATTATGAAATATCCATTTACCATGGTAGCCAGTGATGGTTCAATCCGTGAGTTCGGCAAAGGAATGCCGCACCCGCGCAGTTATGGCACTAATGCCAGGGTTTTAGGCAGATATGTACGGGAGCGCCAGGTAATTAAGCTGGAAGATGCCATCAGAAGAATGACTTCTGCTCCGGCTCAACGTTTCGGACTAAAAAGCAAAGGAATGATAAAAGAAGGCATGGATGCCGATATCGTTATTTTTGATGAAACAAAAGTTCAGGATGAGTCGACTTATGATAAGCCACACGCCTTTTCAACAGGCTTTGAATACGTGATTGTTAATGGAGCCATTACACTGGCTAATGGGAAGCATACAGGAGTACGAAACGGAAAGGTTCTTTTTGGGCCCGGCCATGTTAAGCAACCAGCAAAACATAGTAAATAAAAAAAGGATCAGGTTAAATCTGATCCTTTTTTTATTTAGCTAGTATTTTATTTTACACTAATTTTCTTTGGTTCGGAAGAGGCTACTTTTATCAGCGAGTAACCAAATAATAAAATTAAGCCTATCAATAAAACTGAACTTAATAAGATCAGCATATTTGCTCCCGGTAGTTCGAAATATTTTAAGCAGGTGCCGGTAATCAGCGAAATTAAACACGCTATGGCAGGGATAAGTAAAGTTTGTTTCATGTTTCGGTTTAATTGGTTTATTTTCCCAATTAAGAAATAAAATAAAACAAATGCAATAGTTACCCAAATTTTTTTTTACGCTATTAAAAGTTTAAAAAATTATCTTCTAGCTTTTACTGTTGCCAATGCTGGCTTTTTAGCCGTTTTCTTTGCCTTTTTATTTTTCACTCCTGATATTAAATGAGTTACCCCAAAAAGAACAAGAAATATAAAAAGAAATACCAGCGTGATGCCCCAAAGGCCAAAAACCATATTACCCGGAAAACCCAAAACAAGTAACAATAAGCCAAGACCAATCATTACCGCTCCTACAATAAACAAGACCTTCTTCAACACAATTACCATACAAACAACTACTTACTATCTTGCTTAGCAAAAACTTTTTTCAATAAATCGGTGGTACGGTTAACCGGATCTTTTCTAATGGCTAACTCCTCCTTCTCTACTTTGTAGAAAACACCGTCCATGGCTTTATTGGTAACATAGTCAGCTAAATCAGGGTTAACTTTTGAAACCATTGGCAGTTGGTTATATTTTGAAATGATCTGCCCCCATATTTTCGTTGCACCCACTACATCTAACGAATTTTTAATTACCGGATTAAATTCAGAATATAGTTGCGTTGTGGTCGTTTTCTTTAAATATTGAGTGGCTGCATTTTTCTCGCCCATTAAAATACTAAAGGCATCCTGAAAAGTCATTTGTTTAATGGCATTTACAAAGATGTTTTTGGCTTTCCCGGCAGCATCTTCAGCTGCACGATTCATCAATTTTAAGCCTTCATCAGCTAAACTCGACATGCCGATGCTACGTAGTGTCTTATCAACTTTTTGAAGTTCTGCAGGCAATAAAATTTTAACCGCCTGATCTTTAAAAAAACCATCAGGTTTAGCCACCTGAGCTATAGCAGTATCAATACCTTTATTCAATGCTTGTTTTAATCCGCTTGCAACATCCGTGTTAGTTAGCTGACCATTTGCAGTGGTTTGTTTATAAATATCGGCAGCTTGTTTTAAAAGACTTTGTGAATCGCATGAAGTGATTGTAAGTGCTAAAACAATAGTAAAAAATACTCTTCTGATCATGATTTGGTTTGCTTTTATATGTATTGAATTTGTGTTTAAAATATTGATTTATTTGAAATGATGAAGTATCATTTTTTTCTGAAAATCTAATTGTTTTTTCAAAGGCCATCAAGAACCCAAAAATTAACTTTCATGACAATCGGTGAATATTTATTTTTTGGGTTTTATTTCAAATCAAAGGCGCAGAGAGTGATTGTTTCTTTGCGCCCTTGTCAAATTTTATTAAGTTAATCTTATGCTAAAACAACTTTCCCTGACCATCATCTTCCAGATCTGTATCTTCAGGATTGGTTATTTCAAGATCAATCTTTTTTGAAGGCGTAGCCTCATCAGTCGAAGATGTTTCAGTATCTGAACCATTATTATTATCCTCAGCTACATCCGTTTCCTCCTCCTCTACCGGCTCTAATAACTCTACTTTGGCAATTTCAAACTGACTCAAACGGTTTCCATTTGCTTTAAGTCCTTTTATATCGATGAACTCGGTAAGGTTAATTTCCGAAAGCTCTTGATCTTTGGCTTTTCCTTTAAGTACCGTAAGAGCAATCCGAGGTTGATCATCAGCACTGATCAATACCAATTTTGAACCTGATTCATCGCTTATAAAACTTACTTTTTTACCAATTGTCACGTTATCCGGTACAAAGCGTTTTACAAAGAAGTTTTTAGCTTTTCCTTCAAAATGAACAACAGAAAGCACCATTTCAGGATCAAACTTACGAATGATCAACAAACCATCATCAAAATGATTAGTAAGATCGAAGTTCATTAGTTCGTACTCACCGTTTTTATAAACCGTAATGATCTTATCTTCTCCACTAAACGATCCTAAATACTTTCCTCTACCGTCGGCATTCAGGCGTTGCAAAACATCATCAAACCATATTTTTCGGCCTGCCAAAGTTGAAACACCTGCCGATTTAAAGGCAACCTTCTTAATTGGATATTTAGTTACCACATTTCCTTGCGAACCGCGACCTTTAATGGCCAATTCGGAGAAGTCAACATCAAACTGCAGCTTCCTTAATTTTGAATGTGGTTTAAGCTGCAGATTTACCACTTCCGCTTCTCCATTTGCGTTAGCCGTAAACCATAACACAGCAGATCCTTTGGTGCCTTTAGTAAGGTCGTACTCTTTATCACGGGTGATACCACCAACAGGGAAACGTTTCATATATGAAGTTCCGCTGGTTCCATCACGATAGATCATATTGTAAACCGTACGGTCGTCGTTCTTCTTGAAAACTCCCACATGGACAATATTTTTACCCATAAAGGCTTTCTCACTCACTTTCGAAACCAGGAACTTACCATCTGCACGGAAAGCGATGATATCGTCAATATCGGAACAATCGCAAACGTATTCGTCTTTCTTAAGTGAGGTTCCAACGAAACCTTCTTCTTTATTAACGTACAGCTTCACATTTGCTAACGCAACTTGAGCCGCTTGTACAGTATCAAAAGTTCTCAGCTCGGTTTTACGCTCGCGGCCTTTACCGTATTTAGCTCTTAAACGCTCGAAATAATCAATTGCATAATCAATCAGATGAGCCAAATGGTGGTTCACCTCATCAATTTCCTCTTGTAAAGTCTTCATCTGCTCATCAGCCTTTTTCACATCGAAACGAGTGATGGAGCTCATTGGCTTATCGATCAGCTTTTTGTAATCTTCAGGAAGAATTTCTCTGTAGAATTGAGAGAAGAATGGTGCAAACAATTTATTCAGCACTCCCACAACCACATCAAAAGTACCTGAACTTTCATATTCAGGATGCTTATACATTCCTTCCTGAATGAAGATTTTCAGCAATGAACTGAAGAAGATTTTTTCTTTCAATTCAGCTAAACGAATCTCCAGTTCTTGTTTTAAAAGCTCCTTGGTATGTTGGGTACATTCTGTTAAAATGTCGTTCACACTCATAAAGTGTGGCTTGTCGTTCTTGATCACGCAAGTGTTCGGCGACAATGACATTTCGCAGTTGGTAAATGCATAAAGTGCATCAATGGTAATATCAGGAGAAATTCCCGGAGCCAGATGAATGACGATTTCCACATCTTTAGCGGTATTGTCTTCAATCTTTTTGATCTTGATCTTGCCCTTATCATTTGCGGCAATAATGCTGTCAATCAATCCGATGGTAGTGGTACCGAATGGAATTTCATTGATAACAAGCGTTTTCTTATCCTTCTCGTTGATTTTTGCACGAACACGAACCCGTCCGCCACGCTGACCTTCACTATATTTTGAAACATCAGCAGATCCGCCTGTAGGAAAATCAGGTACTAAGTCAGGACGAACTCCTCTTAATACACCAATTGAGGCATCAATAAGCTCAATAAAGTTATGCGGCAAAATTTTGGTAGCCAAACCTACAGCAATACCTTCAGTACCCTGGCTGAGCACCAATGGAAACTTTACAGGTAAGGTTACAGGCTCCTGATTACGACCATCATAAGATAATTGCCAATCGGTAGTTTGCGGATTGAAAACAACATCGTTGGCAAACTTGCTCAAGCGAGCCTCAATATAACGAGGAGCTGCTGCAGAATCTCCAGTAACCGGGTCTCCCCAGTTTCCTTGGGTGTCAATCAGCAATTGCTTTTGGCCGATATTCACCATGGCATCACCAATTGAAGCATCACCATGCGGATGGTACTTCATGGTATTACCGATAACGTTGGCAGCCTTGTTAAAGCGACCGTCGTCCATCTCTTTTAATGAATGCAGAATGCGGCGTTGTACAGGCTTCAATCCATCGTACATGTTTGGCACCGCACGATCAAGAATTACGTATGATGCATAGTCCAAAAACCAGCTTTCATACAAGCCGTCCACTTTGACAACATCATCTAAATGGCCTTTGCCCTGGTTTTCTTCGTTTGGTATATCGTTTTCGTTAATCATTTTACTTTTCTACAGATTTAAAGCGACAAAATAAACTCCAAATTCATCAATCTTTTTTTCGGCTTTAAACAGTTTTACATGTTCGTATCCACCAATATCCTTTAGTACTTTTTTGGTTTTCTCGATCTCTTTGTGACTTGCACGAAGACCAAACTTTATTTCAACAAGAGCTTCTTTATTAAAAGCAATCCTTTCTCTTAATGGCGGTCTATGTGTAGAAATATCCTTAATAATTCTTACTTCTTTTTCATACTCCCATTCACTGCTCTTTGTAGCTAACGAATATCTAACACCATTAAAATACCGATCTTTTATAAAGTTCACTTTGGGGTATTTTTTATAATACTCAATTGCAAAAGGTCTATTAAAACACTCCATGTCCTTCTCAATATCAAAAGTTAAGCAAGCTCCTTGGTGCGAATTTGCATAATGTGCCCACATTAATAAACTATCATCAATTTCACTTAAGCAACAACACCCAACACCTTTTATAAGCTCACTTTGCGCAAAATCTATCATTTCTCTACAATATTCATGGTCAGTATGAATTTGATTGATCTTCTCTTCAAACTCCTTTGAATCCATATCCCTTCTTTCACGCTTTAATATGCTTTTGGCGAATTCAACTATTTCTTCTTGGGTATTTTCAAAGTCATAATTTAAACTACAATCAAATGGATCATTATATGTATGAGGATCAGCAAACCAAAGACTATTATAAATTAGAGAATTATAAAATTTTTCATTCAAACAAAAATATTTATGTAGTCTTTTGGAAATTATTAAAGAACTGCTTCCATAACCATAAGGTTCCGTAGATATTTTTATCTTATTATAACCCATTCCTCATATTCTTTAAAACCTCCACCATTAACCCAGCCAAATGCATCTTGCTCATTAAGTTGGCGTTACCACCGGTATATTCCCAATACATCAATCGGCCGTGAGAACCGGTTACGAGAGCATAGTTTTCTGAAATAGATTGAATGCAGCTTACTGCCAAAACCTTTTCATTACGATTGCTTACAATTCCTGTAATATATTTTTGTAGCTCTACCCTAATCGATTCTGCAACCAGGTTTTCTCTTCCCTTTACAGCAAACACTATTTGCAAATAGATTTTCGAATAGGTATTCGGCATACTTTGATTCTTAATTAACAGGTCGCCTCCACGAGGCTTTTAGCAAAATATTATAATTTCTACTACTAATAGAAAACTCCTAACGGAGTTCTTGTTAATCAATTAAAAGTTGGTAATACAATCAATATTAAGTTCTGTTCTGGTCCACCATTAGCCCTGCCAAATGCAGCTTTCGCTTTAAGTTGGCATAACCGTCGGTATACTCCCAATACATCAATCGGCCGTGAGAGCCGGTTACTAAAACATAGTTTTCTGAAATAGACTGAATACGACTTACTGCCACCACCTTTTCGGCTGGCGATTGCACAGTTACTTCTTCAACAATCTCCTTATTATGCTCGTCGTAGCCATGTACAATTAAGTAACTGCCAACCGTTAGGGTGATAAACATATGTATTGACTCGTAAATTATTAAACAATGGTTAATTCTTCTTCCAGGTCTTTTTCTACTCTTAGATTGCTGATAATAAATTCCTGGCGCTCCTGAGTATTTTTGCCCATGTAATACTCTAACACATTCTTAATGTGAGAGTCTTTTAAAATCACCGGATCAAGACGCATATCTTCACCAATAAACAGCGAGAACTCATCCGGAGAAATCTCTCCCAATCCTTTAAATCGGGTTATCTCGGGTTTATTGCCCAGCTTTTCAATGGCGTTCTTACGTTCTTCGTCACTATAACAGTAAATGGTTTCTTTCTTATTACGAACACGGAATAATGGTGTTTGCAGAATATACAAGTGACCATTCTTTACCACATCCGGAAAAAACTGAAGGAAAAACGTCATTAACAGCATACGAATGTGCATACCATCCACATCGGCATCGGTAGCAATTACAATGTTATTATAGCGTAATCCATCTAAACCGTCTTCAATATTTAAGGCATGCTGAAGAAGGTTGAACTCCTCGTTTTCATACACGATCTTCTTCGTTAAACCAAAACAGTTTAAAGGCTTACCCTTTAAGCTGAAAACCGCTTGTGTAGCAACATCCCTTGACTTTGTGATTGAACCAGAAGCCGAATCACCCTCAGTGATAAACAAGGTTGTTCTGAATTTTTGCTCGTCCTCTTTCTTTGAATCATCATCAAAGTGAACTTTGCAATCTCTCAACTTACGATTGTGCAATGAGGCCTTCTTCGCGCGTTCGTTAGCAAGTTTCTTAATGCCGGCAATGTCTTTACGTTCACGCTCCGACTGCATGATGCGTTTCAATAATCCATCGGCTGCATCGGGATGTTTGTGCAAGTAATCATCCAGTTCCTTCTTCAGGAAATCATTGATAAACGTACGAACCGTTGGGCCATCTGGACCAATATTCAATGAACCTAATTTGGTTTTAGTTTGAGATTCGAAAACCGGCTCCTGAACTTTAATACTAATTGCAGCAACCACCGAAGCCCGGATATCTGTAGCGTCGAATTCTTTCTTATAATATTCCCGTACGGTTTTCACCAAAGCCTCACGAAACGCGGCCTGGTGAGTTCCCCCTTGTGTTGTATGCTGGCCGTTTACGAATGAATAATATTCTTCGCCATAGTGGTTATCATGCGTTAAGGCAACCTCTATATCTTGTCCTTTAAGATGGATAATTGGGTAACGAATGGTTTCGGAATCTGTATTCTTATCCAGCAAATCATACAAACCTCTTTCTGAAAAGTACTTCTTTCCGTTGAAGTTGATGGTTAAGCCCGAATTCAGGTACACATAATTCCAGATCATGTTCTCCACAAACTCTGGAATGAACTTAAAGTTGCGGAAAATATACTCGTCGGGAATGAAATTGATAGCAGTACCATTACGCTGCGAGCTTTCCTTTTCAGCTTCTTCTCTTACGATATTACCCTTGCTGAACTCAGCAAATTTGGTTCTTCCGTCGCGGTATGATTGAACAGTGAAATTAGCAGACAGGGCGTTAACTGCTTTGGTTCCCACACCGTTCAAACCCACTGATTTTTGGAATGCTTTTGAATCGTATTTACCCCCGGTATTGATCTTCGACACACAGTCGATCACTTTACCCAACGGAATTCCACGGCCATAGTCACGCACCGAAACTTTATGATCAGAAATGGTGATTTCAATGGTTTTTCCAGACCCCATCACAAACTCATCAATAGAGTTGTCGACGATCTCTTTCAATAAGATATAAATACCATCGTCATAGGCCGATCCATCGCCCAGTTTACCAATGTACATTCCCGGACGAAGTCGAATATGTTCTTTCCAATCGAGGGATTTAATATCGTCTTCGCTATAACCAATTTTTTCTTCAGCCATATTTTATATGATACAAGAGTAAAGAATCAAGATAAAAGAATTGAAAATGATAAAGAGACGTTGATGAGACACTCTTTTTCTAAGTTCAACCAACAAATCTAATCTTTCTGTGGCGCCCAAGATTGCTAAAAATTTCAACATTTTCACAACTTTCTGAATGTCTGACTGCTAATTTTTTTTGAAGCGCATCTATCTTAAATTCCATCATAGTAAATTTGAAGCGCTGTTTTTTTTCTGAAAGTTTAATTTAAAAGGCCATCAATCCCGATAATTATCGGGACACTAACTAATTTTCAAAGCCGTTGATGATTTTTTTATTCATGTGGGTTTTATCAGCGGCAAGTTTATTATATTTAATTATCCCATCATTCACCTTAAAAAATTTAAAACGCTTATGAAACGAATTATATTTTCATTATTGCTCCTTACCGGACTTATGCTGACTTTTCAATCAGGTTCTGCCCAGGAAATTAAACGTAAAACGGTTCAGGGAGTTTGGCGTCTCGATAGTATCCTTTACGATAATATTAAAGCGTATTCAACCATTAAGGTTTTTGGTGACGTTGATGCCGCTTGTATGATAAACAGCGTTTGGACCTTTTATGGAAATTGGGATGGAAAAATTCTTTCGCCAATGGCTGAAGGTTGCCCTACCACTCCACAAACCCTTGTATGGTCAACTGGCAAAGCCGACTCTGGCAATTATTTCGGTATAAAACCATTACTAGCCGGACAAAAAGGGAAACAAATCACCCAGGGGTTTAAAATGCCAATCCAGTCAATTGATGGAAAAAACATGGTGTGGAACGAAACTGTAAACCTGAACTATAAAACTTCACGTATTACTTATTTCTTTACCAAAACAAGTAATAAAGCAAAATAACATTGTTCGTTAAGTGAAAAAGCCCGAAGCCCGGTTGAATATCTACAGGGTTTTGGGCTTTTTTATGAAATTCAGTTTAAAAACCAGCAATTACTTTTAGCATCTCTTCAGCAACCAGTTCATTACCTTTATCAGTAAGGTGAACCTTGTCAGTGGTTAAAATCCCGAATTCCTTATTTTCAGGGTTATTTTGCTTATCGTACTCCAGGAATACTTTACGCAGATCACAAACAGGCAAATTATTGGTTTTGGCAAGATCACGTATTATTTGTGAATACTTATTCAGATCTCCATCCATTTGATTGGTAAAATCGGTTTTCTCTCCAATTACAGCTGGAGTACAAAGAATCACTTTTATATTTCTCGCTTGCAGTTTTTTGATGATGGCTTTGTAAAAAACTTCAAATTTATCGGCATCAGTTCCTGTTCCCCATACTTTATGCCATACATCATTAACGCCTACCCAAATCACCACCACATCCGGATTTTTCGCCAGTACATCATCATCCATTCGTAAATAAAGATCATATACTTTGTTACCGCCAATTCCAGCGCCAATTAATTCATGATTATTTCCCTGTACTTTTGTTTTCAGCAAACTGTCTAATCGACAGATATAACCTCCGGGATTAACTCCCATCTGGGTAATTGAATCACCAAAAAACACCACCTTTTTCTTAGGTGCAATAAATCCGGCGCTTATTGTAAGCAGCATAATGGCAATAGATAAAATAATTTTTGAATGTCGCATTGAATCAAAATTTTAGTATCCGGAGTGAACGATCAGTTGCTTGCGGTAACTGTTTAAAATAGCTGATTTAGAAATAAAACCCTTAAAAACACCATCTTCCACAACCGGCAAATACCAGCTTTTGGTTGCGTCGAATGTACTCATGATTTTATGGAGCGATTCGTTTATATGAATAATTGCTAAAGGCTTTGACATTCTGTCTCCAATTAAAACATTTTCCTGATCATCAATATTGAACACTTCATCGCGTACCATATCGAAAGTGACAATACCTAGCAAATGATTCTCCTCATTAACCACGGCAAACCGGTCCTGTTTGTCGGTTCGATACAAGCGAATCAGCTCTGCTAAATTATCGGTTGGTTTCAATGTTTGCTGGCTATTATCAATAAACTCGGCCATTTTAATTGCACTTAACAAGTTCTTGTCACGATCATCGGTAAATATCTCTCCTTTTTCAGCCAGTTTACGGGTATCCATGGAAAACTTATGGACGGTACGAGCAATTAAATAAGCCGAAACTGAAACGATCATCAACGGTATTATCAAATCATAACCACCGGTGACCTCGGCAATCAGGAAGATTCCTGTTAAGGGAGCATACATTACGCCGCTTAAAATACCGGCCATGCCTACTAAGGTAAAGTTTGAAACCGGTAATTGACGATCAAAACCCAGTAAATTAAAAAAAGTGGAAAAGAAATATCCTACATAAGCACCCACAAATAATGAAGGAGCAAAGTTTCCTCCATTTCCGCCACTGCCAATAGTAACAGATGTGGCAAAAACCTTTATCAAACCAACCACACCAATAAATAAGGTAATAATCCAAACAGAAGGGCTAAACTTAGTCCCCAACCAGCTTGATGCAAATACATTGGCAGCGTCGCCGTCGGCAAGCTTTTTAATGCTTTCGTATCCTTCGCCCATTAAGGGTGGAAAAAGAAAATAAAGCCCTATCAAAATCAATCCACCTACAACAGCTTTACCATAAGGCATTGAATTTAATTTGGATAAAGCGTGCTCAACTTTTTCGGTCATACTTGCATAGTAAATTGACAATAATCCACAGAAAACACCCAAAACAAGATAAAAAGGCACATTCCAGTAATTGAACACCTGCAGTGATTTAAACTGAAAAAGAATATTTTCATTGAAAATGATTTTGGTGCAGAGTGCGCCACAAACAGAAGCGATGATCAAGGGTATAAACTCCGTTATACCAATACCGGCAAGCAAAACTTCGGCTGCAAACATAATTCCTGTTACAGGTGCGTTAAAAGCGCCTGCAATACCAGCTGCTGCACCAGCTGCCAGCAAAAGTGTCCGGTCTTTGTAATTGAGTCCATATACCCTACCATAATTAGAACCTATTGCCGAACCTGTTACTGCAATCGGGCTTTCCAAACCTGCGGAACCACCCAAACCAACAGTAACTGAGCTTGTAAAAATTTGAGAGTACATTTTCGTACGCTCTACCAAGCTTGAACGTACTGCGATATCATTTAAAATATTCACAAGGCCGCGGCCATCACGCCCTTTAAAAAAATAACGGGTAATAAACACACACAAAACCAATCCTATCAACGGAAGAAAATAGACTAGAATGCGGTCGGAGTTATAAGGCAGATCGATCGTATAGGATAGATGCAGATAATGAACCAGCGTCTTTAGAATAACGGAAGCCATTCCCGCTGTAAGCCCAACAATGATTCCTGAAAAAATAAGAAATTGATTTCTGGAGAGTTTTTGCTTGAGCCAAAAGATAGGTTTTCGAACCCATTTAATAGTAAACATGTTTCAAATTAACCATTTTATAATGAAAAATGAATGAACTCCCCATTCATCACAATTTTCAATTGTGTTTTTTATTGTACTTAAAAAAACAAAATGTTTGTCATGCTATACATAAACAAATACATTTGCAGAACTCTATAACCCACTAAGCCGATGTTTTAACTATAAAATTAATCGGAAACAGATAACAAACTGCCTTTCAAGCAGAAAGAAAAATTTATATTCTATTTTAAACAAGCTTAGCCTGATATTTGTATTTATCATAGTAATGGACAAACAATTTCTTCAAATATTACTCGACAAGCATCGTTCGACAGGAACTTACCCTTCGAACACGGAGATTTATCGTTTGGCAAAAAAGTTACTCCGACTAATGTTTCCGGAGAAGACCAATAAGCATTATTTATGCACCGATGATCTTGCCAATAAATTTGCAAAGCAAGAAGAGTTGTGGGTGGAAATGCTCTCTACCATGCAACATGTATTACCAGCGGATGCCAAACGTTTGGTTAAACAATTTATGGACCGGTTGCCTTATGTTTATGAAGTGTTACTCACTGACATGAATGCAATTTTCACAGGCGACCCGGCCTCCAGAAGCGAGTTTGAGGTGGTGCGAACTTATCCGGGCTTTTTGGCTATTGCCTATTACCGATTAGCTCATGAACTGCATAAACTCGATATACCACTAATTCCGAGAATTTTAACGGAACATGCACACTCTAAAACCGGTATTGACATCCATCCCGGTGCACAAATCGACACACACTTTTTTATAGACCATGGCACAGGAATTACCATTGGTGAGACTTGTGAAATTGGCAAACATGTAAAAATGTATCAAGGCATAACCCTTGGGGCATTAAGTGTAAGCAAAAATTTGGCATCGTTGAAACGCCACCCAACAATAGAAGACAATGTGGTAATCTATTCAGGTGCCACCATTTTAGGAGGAGAAACCATTATTGGCCATGATTCTATTATTGGGGGTAACGTTTGGCTGACATCAAGTATAGCACCTTACTCAAAGGTTTACCATCAGAGTCAGAATAAATACATTGAAATGGGAATGGATGAATAATTCAACTGCATTAATTATGAATACAATTACTGAATTAAAGACAAATAAGTTAGTTGACCTTATTGGCAATACTCCACTGGTTGAATTGGCTCGATTAAATACAAAACCAAGTGTTAAAATTCTAGCAAAGTTAGAAGGCGATAATCCTGGAGGAAGTGTAAAGGATCGTGCGGCCTATGGTATGATAAAAGGCGCTTTGGACCGTGGTGAGTTAAAACCGGGCATGAAGCTTATTGAAGCTACCAGTGGTAACACCGGAATAGCTTTAGCCATGATTGCTTGCTTATTTGATGTGAATATTGAGCTGGTTATGCCTGAGAATTCTACCCGGGAACGCGTTTTAACTATGGAAGCTTTTGGGGCTAAGGTTACGCTTACTCCAGCCGAAGGCTCTATGGAAGCGGCAATTGATTATGCTCATGAACAGGTTGCCAAAGGTGGTTATTTAATGCTTAACCAGTTTGCCAACCCTGATAATTACGGCATGCACTATCGTACTACAGGACCTGAAATTTGGCGCGATACCCAGGGCACCGTTACTCATTTTGTTTCGTCGATGGGAACGACAGGTACGATTATGGGAGTTTCAAGATTCTTAAAGGAACAAAATCCTGATATCCAAATTATTGGCTGCCAACCTACTGATAATTCAAGGATACCGGGTATTCGTCGTTGGCCAAAAGAATACTTACCCAAAATATTTGAACCTGAACGTGTTGACCGGATAATGGATATTTCGCAGGAAGAAGCCACTGATACTACTCGTAAACTCGCTAAGCTGGAAGGTGTTTTTGGTGGAATGAGCTCGGGCGGAGCTGTTTCAGCAGCTTTACGCTTGGCAGAAGAGATAAACGAAGGCGTGATTGTATGTATCATCTGTGACCGAGGCGATCGTTATTTATCTTCCGATCTGTTTGGTGTCTAATTCCTAAATCAATATAAATCACATAGCCCATGCCTTAAAAGTATGGGCTATGTTGCGTTTAGATAAAACTTATTAACTTGAGGCATTCAACAAATCATATGTCTGCAAATAAAAAGGTACATTACAGTATTAATGCACTCCTGAAGCCTTTACATAGGGTATTAATTAGTCTGCTATTCTCATTGGCAGCCTTTTTCATATTTAAAAATGCTATTCATAGCTTATTGATCCTAATCGTTTTTTTATGGGATATATTTGCTTTTAGCTTTGTAGCATCCAGCTGGATAGTTTTTTTTAGTTTTTCGGTGGATGATATAAAACACCATGCCCGGCAAGAAGACGGCAGTCGAATATTTGTTTTTGTAATCGTTTTACTTTCTTCTTTTGCGAGTATGTTCACAGTTTTACTGCTAATGCTTTCAAAAGATTATTCGCAAATTTCTGCTTTCTCCTACCTGATTATCGTCATTGTCGCTATCCTATCATCATGGTCGTTGGTTCATACAACTTTTACCTTTCACTATGCAAAGCTGTTTTATAATGACGATGAAATGGGAAGTCCTGTTGGAGAAGGCCTGGAGTTTCCTAAAGAAAAGAAACCCGATTATATTGACTTTGCTTACTTCTCATTCGTTATCGGAATGACTTTCCAGGTTTCGGATGTTGAGATATCATCAAGAATTATTCGAAGAACTGCACTTTTACATGGTTTGCTTTCTTTTTGCTTAAACACGTTTGTAGTGGCGCTCACTATTAATATTATTGCAGGGTTGAATAAATAAGTTATTTCAACTCTTAACATCTTATAGTGATTTTACTAATATTCAATACCTATTTATTTTCAGCCGTCATTCGCTTCCAATCATCCGTTCTGAAAGGAAAGGCAGGTAAATTTTCACTGCTATATAAACTTGCATCGGCAGGGTTATCTTCCCAGGCATAGCGAACGGCTATTGGTTGCGAGATACCGTTTTGATAAACCTTTACGGTGTTTTTGTCAATAATAGTAGCTTCGGCCCAAACAAATTGCTGATTTGCACCAGCTATTGCGAAACCACCCAACCACGAAGCCTGATCCTTCATTTTAAGACCCGAACCAACGTTATCGAATTTAACTAATGCAAAACCCTCCTTAAACTCCACCGATTTAAAACGAGGCCCCGGACCAACTTGTGAAACTTTATAAACTGTTCGTTCGGCTTCCCAAGCTAGGCGCAGACCTACATCCTGTTTATTGGTTGGATGAATATTACCGGCATCTCCTAAATCAATAGCGGTAATCATTCCGGTATTTTTAAGCTTTAGTGTCATATCCTGCGCTTCACGAACCTCTGCCCAATAGGCATTTTGCGGCTGATCCTGTTTCTGATGATGATTGGCCAGCTGCACAAACAGAAAGGGGAATTCGCCTTGTTTAAATTGGGTTCTCCAATCGGTGATCATCCGAGGAAACAGATCGCGGTATTGATAGCCTCTATCCCAGTTCGATTCGCCCTGGTACCAGATTGCTCCTTTGATAGAAAGGTTTACTAAGGGACTGATCATCGAATTATATAAAACTGAAGGCGATGTATTCGGACCAAATTCTTTCTCTGGTCTGTCATAAACCGACAATTTATAACCCACCTTATACTGCCAAGTGCTGGCTAAGGATGCAATTCCGGATGAAGTTTTAATATAGAAATCTTCTTTTTTTGCAGCAAAACCACCGTCGCCTCCATAATTGTTCACTCTGATGGTTATGGTATTTTCACCTTCTTTCAGTAAATTCTTCGGAATAGTGTAGTTACGCATCAGTCCCCATTTATCAGTCGAAGAACCGATTTGAATTCCATTTACAAAAGTTATGTCGCTATTTTGGATATAGCCTAAGCTGGCCATGCAATCTGATTTTAAATCTTCGGCCGTTAAATAAAACTGTTTACGAAACCAAACCACTCCATCCAGGTATTCAAACACACCTTTACCTAAAAACTCCCAGACTGTTGGCAATTGAATTGGTTTCCAGTCGCTGGTATTGATATTATTGCCAGCCCAAACATATTTTCCATCCAATTTTCCCAAATCACTATTATCGAATTTGATCATCCAATTGTCATTCAGTTTCCGATGTTCGTTGTTATAGCTTAATGTATCGAATGTGGCCGTTTGTAATGCTTTATTGCCAAAAGTTGCTTCACCTTTCAATCCATCCACACTGATCCAGCTTTCCACCACTGTTCCACCCCAGCATGAGTGAATTAAACCAATTGGAACGTTCAGTTTTTGATTAAGCTCTTTTCCAAAGAAATAACCTACCGCCGTAAACCATTTAGTTGTTTCGGGAGAACAAACCGACCATTGTCCCCTCGCCTCTTCCTGTGGTTGTAAAAAGATCTTCTTTTCAACCGTAAACAGCCTGATTTGATTATTAGCTGAATGCTCAACTGCAACGGTACCGTTACTAGCATCTTTCAAAGGGAAATCCATATTCGACTGCCCTGAACAGATCCACACATCACCTATTAAAATATCGTTTAAAAGGACCTCATTCGTTCCTTTAATTTTCATTTGATAAGGCCCTCCGGCTTTCATTGCCGGTAAAAGAGCAGTCCATTTACCATTAGCGGCAGTTGTAGCTTTTACTGTTTTATTAGCGAAGTCGATAGTAACAGCTTCACCCGAATTGGCGTATCCCCAAATATTTATAGGCCTATTGCGTTGCAAAACCATATGATCACCCACCAATGCAGGTAATTTTACTTCGGCTTTTAGCGTACTAGCAAAAACAGACAGAACGAAAAGTAAGGCGGCTTTTTTCATTAGTTGTTGGATTGTGTTTCGGATGATTTCTGAGGATTATTAAACTTTCTTAACTGCTCGCGGATATAAATTCCGGCAGGAGTTAGTTCTTGTTCAGTCCAGCCACCGTTAACATTAGCCCCTGGCTTTAACAAAGCGGTAGTTTCCTTTTTATCGGTAATGTTCCAGTTGGCCCAACTTAGTTTATGTGTTTCCATCCAATTGAACCAGGTTTCTGTTTTCTTCAAATCGAAAACACCGTCGCCATTAGACTCGCCCACTCCCCATTCGGTGACAAAAAGCGGCAAGCCTTTCTTCATGGCTTTCTCCGCCTTTGAACGTAATCGATCCTGATGATTTGGATCAGAAGCATAGAAGTGAAAAGAATAAGCAATATTTTTAAAGCCTGTAATTGGATCTTTGGCGGTTACATCCACCTCCTGATCCCATTTGGTACTGCCAACAATTATTAAATTATCAGCATCGTATTTTCTGATTTCGTTAATAACCTCTATTGCATATTGTTTAATCACCGGCCAAGACTGATGTTCGGGCTCGTTCCAAATCTCATAGATCACATTTGGTTTACCCGCATAACGTTTTGCCATTTGGACAAAGAATGCTTTTGATTCCTGAAGATGCTTTTCGGCATTATGATCATGCCAATCAATTAATACATACACACCCTTTTCAATTGCCCGATCAATGGTTTGCGTAATTAACTGTAGTTGCTGCTCGGGTTGCTGCAGGTAACCATCATCAGGTTGCACCGCCATGGAAGCACGCAATACGCTGATTTTAAAATCATCCACCAGCCAATCGACAACATTATTATTGTAATATTTCTTTCCAGCCCAAATGCTCCACGACATGCTGATTCCTCTTAGCTGAGGCGGAACACCATTTTTATCGACAATTATATTGTGCTGAACACTTAAAGCTCCATGCTGATCAGTTGCACTGGGAGCAGTTTGTGCAAATGCCGCTGCGATAAGTCCACAAACGGCATTTACAAAAACGAAAAGAAATAGTTTTTTTCTCATTGTTTATTCTTTCTGACCGAGAACTGCTTCAATGGCCGTTAATTCATCATTGGTAAACGATAAATTATTCAAGCTATCGAGGTTGTTGTTGAGCTGTGCCACCGAGCTAGCTCCGATCAATACGGTTGTAATTCGATTATCTTTCAGTAACCAGGCCAGCGCCATTTGTGCCAGCGACTGCTTACGTTGTTGTGCTATGTTATTTAATTGCTGGATCTGTTGTAAACGATGTTCCGTAATATCGCTCGTTTGCAAAAATCCATGTGATTTAGCTGCCCTTGAATTTTCAGGAATTCCCTTCAAATATTTATCTGTTAACATTCCCTGCGCCAATGGTGAAAACGGAATGCAGCCCACGCCGTTTTTCTCCAGCACATCCAGTAATCCGCCTTCTACCCAACGCTCAAACATGGAGTATTTAGGTTGATGGATAAGACAAGGTGTACCCAATTGTTTTAAAATTTCAATTGCTTTTTGCGCTTCCTCGGCTTTGTAATTCGAAAGTCCTACGTACAGAGCTTTACCGCTTCTTACGGCAGTATCCAAGGCTCCCATAGTTTCTTCCAACGGGGTTTCAGGGTCAGGACGATGCGAGTAGAAGATATCCACATAATCGAGTTTCATGCGTTTCAAACTCTGATCTAAACTCGATATCAAATATTTTCTTGAACCCCAATCGCCGTAAGGACCCGGCCACATGGTGTAACCTGCTTTGGTTGAAATGATCAGTTCATCGCGCAAGTTGCCGCTAAAATCCTTTTTCAGGATCTCGCCAAAGTTCTCTTCTGCCGAACCAGGTTCAGGTCCGTAATTATTAGCCAAATCGAAATGGGTTACGCCCCTGTCGAATGCTTGTCTGATTATCGATCGTCCGTTATCAAAAACATCTACCGATCCGAAATTATGCCATAAGCCTAAAGAAACAGCCGGTAATAATAAACCGCTTTTACCGCAGCGGTTGTATTTCATGTCTTTGTAGCGAGTAGTTGAAGGTGTGTACATACTATAGTGTTATTTCGACACTAAATATAATTACCACTTCATAATTTTCTTCAAGAAATCCGTTAATTCTGCAGCAATTACCTGATGTTCGGCTAAACTCGGGTGCCAGTCGCAGCCAGCGTTATAACTTTTTTCGAAACAATGCATGTAAATATCTTTAAAACCCGAAGCCTTTAAAGCTGAAACAACGGCACTTAACTGCTCTTTCTGGAAGTTACGCAGCTTTTCATCGGCCATAGGACTGCTGATGCAAACGATAGTGGCCTTTGGATAATATACTCGTAACAACTTAACGAATGCGATGTAATTATTGCAGAACGCAGTTGCATCCTGAATACCGTCATTTTGCCCTAAACAAACCGAAACCACATCAGGCTGATAATTCTTAAAATCCCACTTGATCTTATTATCACGCATGCTCACCTTGTCAAAAACCTGGGGCATGATAATGTTCATATCGCAACAGCTGTGCATTAAACCAATTCCCGAAACCGACGATAAGTGCCATTGCGCATTAAGCGCCCGGGCTGTTATCGGGCCATAAGCTAAGTAAGCATTATGCTGATCGTGCCAGGCTCCTTTTCCACAAGGAACTTCTGAAACATCAGCTCCGGTACCACAGGTAATGGAATCGCCGATATACTCAATCAAATGTTTTGGTTTGTCGGGCAGAGCCGTAAGTTCCAGGCAGTTAATCCCTGCAAATTCTATATAACCAATATTGGCTTCAGTATCTTTACAAATAAGCACCGTGTGTTCACCCTCACTTAAATTCTCGGCAACCTTAATCACATTGCTCTTCTCTTTCAATTGCATGCGCTGAGGCTTGCCATTATCAACTACAATGGTTATGTAGTTGTGCGACGAACCGTAAAGCACCTCATCATTGATATGAAGCTGACAATACGGGCCCTTAAATCCGATTTTAATATATACTCCAGGCTGCCAGAAACGAGGCAAGTTGGGATTTGAGAAATCGATGCGGCCGGTGTATTGAATGACAGCCTCACTTGCCTTAAAAAAAGCCAATGAATCTGTTACGGAGGCTGCGTAAACCGAACTGCCGATCATCATCAAAATTCCTAAAAGTATATTTCGAAGGTTCAATTTCATCTGCTATTTAATTTCTGTTAAAGCAAGCATCAAAACATCGTGGCCCTGAACTGTTGCCTTTAACACTTTTTTAGTAGTTCCGGCATCTTTCTTCGTCCAAAGGTTTTTCATTTTATATTGACGAACGGCAGTGTTCAATTCTCTTTTCGAAAGTTCATCCACAATAGGCTTTTCCTGCCAGTTAAATTCAATCGACTTAACTTTCGTGCTTCTGTTTAGGAAACAAACCGCCCATGCTCCATTTTTCATTGGTTTTAGCCAGGTTTCAACACTATCACGGGTTTCATGTTTAAAGCCTTGCACACCCAGTGAATCCTGGTTTACGGCAATAACATCTTTATTGGTCAATACGTCTTGGGTTTCTTTGTCCATACTACGAATATCGTTTCCGGCGATCAACGGTGCTGCCAACATGGCCCACATCGAGAAGTGAGCACGATCTTCAGCAGGCGTTAATTGTCCGTTTCCGATTTCCATCATGTCAGGGTCGTTCCAATGCCCCGGACCGGCGTATTTTCTTAAACCATCCTGTTTATCCAGAATCTGCATTACACCAAAAGCTTTCCAGGTGCCATGATCTTTTATACAGTCAAAGCAATTGTAAATATCTCCGGTTGTGCGCCATAAGTGACCCACTTGCGGGCCCCATTCCCAAGGCTTATCATTTCCCCACTCGCAAATGCTTAACACAATAGGTCTTCCTGCTCTGCGTAATGCCGCGGTAATAGTTTTGTAAGCACCATCGGCCTTTAAACCTTCGGTATTACACCAGTCGTATTTTAAATAATCGATTCCCCAAGCCGCATAAGTTATGGCATCCTGAAATTCAAATCCACGACTACCAGGTCTGCCGCCACAGGTTTGAGAACCAGCATCAGAATAAATACCGATTTTTAATCCTTTGGAATGAACATAATCGGCAAGGGCTTTCATACCTGAAGGAAAACGTAAAGGATCAGGATGAATAAAACCTAAGCTGTCACGATCTCCATGCCAGCAATCATCAATATTGATATAGGTATAACCAGCATCTTTCATTCCAGTTGAAACCATGGCATCAGCAATTTGCCTGATCATGTTTTCATCCACATTGCAAGCGAATTTGTTCCAACTGTTCCAGCCCATTGGCGGAGTTAAAGCAAGGTTTTCGTACTTATTGTAATTCTGAACGTAATTGTTTCCTTGAGAGAATGCGGTAATGGTTATTGAAATGAGCAGTGCTAAAAAACTAAACTTTTTCATCTAATCTATATTGGTATAACCTACTTTGTGTAACCCAGTGATTCAACTTTTGAGAGAGAATATAACCCCAGAGTGGCACAGCGTTACACAGAGTATAATAAACTCTTATCTTTTATTTGATTTTATACATCGTTGTGGCGGTTAGCTTGTCGCCAAAGATCATGTATGGATCGTTTTTAAACATTTTAAAATCACTCTCCGCCGGATGACCTTTATAAGGTGTCCAATAAGCGTCTTTAGTATTGGCCCACACCATGGCGTAGCAAAACTCCAGCTTATTTTGTTTCAGCGATTTTAACAAGATCTGTGTGTACCAATCAGATTTTGTAAGTTTTTGCAAACCGGTTTCTGTTAATGCAGCCAGTTTGTTTTGGCGTTTGGCATAATCTGAAACGATTTTAAATTTGTTGGCAGCAGCTGTCGGATTGCTGATCACTTTCATATCGCCGTAATTATCAGTTCCTACCAAGTCAACATAAGCATCACCCGGATAACGCTCTAAATACTGCGCTTCCGAAGTATACGACTCTCCAGGGGACCAGGCATATATAAAGTTATGCACTCCTAACTCATCGCGTAAGTAGGTAACCGTAAACTGGTATAATGCTTTATATTGTTCGGCAGTACAATGTGCTTTGCCCCACCAAAACCAATCACCATCAAATTCATGAAACGGACGAAAAATAACCGGCACCAGTTTGCCATCAGCTCCAACTAATGTTTTAGCATGATCGGCAACTACTTTCAATGAGTTTTTAAACGTTTCATGTTCGCTACCGCCCGGCAATATTTTACTAACCGCTTCCACCGGAGAATCGCTCCAATAAAAACTCCCTTTTGAAACCGGGTTACCATAATGCCAGCTATAGGTACAAACTCCACCACGGTTATATGCTTCAATAGATAACTGACGTGCGATTTGCTTTTCATACCCAAACCAACCCCAGGTATCATCAAAGAAGCCCGAAATCTGCAAATAATCAAAACCATATACAGCCGGATAGGCCCCGGTAACATCTTTCACATCCGACTTTAAGCTAGACACACCCGAAAACTGTTGTTCATTGGCCCATTGTGTACTCGCATCGGTAACACCTCGTTTGGTAGCATCCTGATGACCAAAAAGAACGTTGGTTTTAGCCATTTTCTTCAGGTTATAAAACAGGGCTGCCGTTTCTTCTGTAGCGTTTTTATCCGTTAACCATGAGCGAACAGTTGCCAGTGAAGGTGGAGGTTCCACTACCGGAGGATCAACCTTTGGATCATCGGGCGTTGGATCATCGGATCCTTTTTTACATGAAGCCAATAGCACAACCCCCATTAGGAGGGTTGCAGCTATCGATTTATATAAATTATGTTTTCTCATTTTGGGTTGTATTAAAAACTGTTACGAAAGCACGTTAAGCATACCCTTTAGAGGGTTACAGATTTCCTAAGTATTTAAAATCAGCTTTTAGGCCACCAACCGAAAGCACGAAATCGCCGTTTTCGGTAACACGCTGCAATGAATGATTGATGAATGAAAGTTTGTCATTATCAATTGTGAACGAAACCGTTTTTGTTTCGCCCGGTTTCAATTCAATCTTATCAAATGCACGCAGACGCTTAACTTCAGGGGTAACGGATGCCACTTGATCGCTTACAAAAAGTAAAACCGTTTCTTTTCCGACAACACTGCCGATATTGCGCACATCAACAGAAACCGTAATGGCATTAGCATCGGTTAATTGATTACTGCTTAGTTTAAGATTTGAATAACTGAATGAAGTGTAACTCAAACCAAAGCCAAACTCCCATTGAGGGTTAAATCCACCCCATTGGTCAAACTCTAACGTTTCGGAGTATTTATGGTAGTAATTATGCAAGCTGTTTGGATGACGAGGATAGGTATATGGCAGTTTACCACTTGGATTCACTTTACCCAATAAAACATCAGCCACCACGTTCCCGCCTTCATTACCCAGCAAATAGGTATGTAAAACTGCTGAACTTAATCCTTCAATTGACGAAATAACTCTTGGACGACCTTCTGTTAAGACAAAAACGATCGGCTTTCCGGTTTTAGCCAAAGCTTTGGCAAGAGCAATCTGAGGAGCCGAAATAGTAAGATCATCAATATTTCCCGGAGTTTCGGTATAGCTGTTTTCACCTATACAAAGCACAATCACATCCGTATTTGCTGCTTTAGACACCGCTTCGTCAATGTTCTTTTCTTCAGAAAACGTTACACCTTCGGCATACTCAACATTGGCAGCACCAAAACGATTCTGTATAGCTTCTAAAATGGTGTTCTTGTCTTTTTCAGTTTCGTTACTGTTAGTTCCCTGCCAGTTACGACTCCAACCGCCATTTAATACACGCATTGAGTTAGCTGCCGGTCCGCAAACCAATAGTTTTTTACCGTTAGAAAGAGGAAGGACGTTGTTAGCGTTTTTCAGCAAGGTGATACATTCAGCGGCAGCGTCATAATTTACCTTGTTATGCTCGGCACTGTTCACTAATGGATAATCTTTGTTATTTCCGCTTGGATTATCGAACAGGTTTACCTCATATTTTACCTTAAGGATACGTTTTACGGCATCGTCGATACGGCTCATTGGAACTTTCCCTTCCTTTACCAAAGCGATCAAATCTTCGCAGAAAGTATAATCCGTTGGTACCATGCTCATATCAATCCCTGCGTTAATTGCGATCATCACCGCTTCTTTATTATCTTTTGCAATGCGATGACGTTGATACAGGTATTGTATGTCCTGCCAGTCGCTTACAGCAAAACCTTCGAACTTAAGCTCTCCTTTTAGGATATCGGTCAGAATATGTTTGTTAGCATGAACCGGAAGCCCATTTATTTCACCACTGTTTACCATTACGGTTTTGGCACCTGACTTTACAGCAGTAGCAAACTGTGGCAGAAAGTATTCACGCATTTCACGTTCCGGTATCCAGGCTGGTGTACGGTCGTGCCCGCTCAATGGCATGCTGTAGCCCATATAATGTTTTAAACAGGCCGCAACATGATACTTGTCTGTTACCTGATTATTTCCCTGAAAGCCTTCAACAGTAGCTTTACCCAACTCTCCTACCAGATACGGATCTTCACCAAAGGTTTCCCAAATGCGTGGCCATACAGGTTGACGACCCAGGTCAAGTACCGGGCTGAAAGTCCATGGAATAAAAGAAGCACGAGTTTCATAAGCCGAAATTTGTGATGCTTTCTGTATCATCGATGGATTAAACGAAGCCGCCTGTGCAATTTGCTGAGGGAACAGAACGGTATTAAGCGTATAATTATTTCCGCGGATAGCATCAATACCATATAAAACAGGAACTTTCAAACGCTCTTTCAAGGCCATTGCCTGAATAGTTTGAATAAGTGTTTGCCAGTTCTCTTTGGTTTGAGCATCACCACCGATATTCAAAATTGAGCCTACTTTGTGTTGCTGAATACAAATGGCAAGTTTTGCCGGGTCAATTTCATGTGGTTCGTTAACAACTCCATTGGTTGTTTTCAATAAAGCTTCAACACTGATTTGGGTCATCTGCCCCACTTTTTCTTCCAATGTCATTTGCCCAACCAACTGATTCACTTTTTGATCAATCATGGTAGACGGATTATTTTGAGCATATCCTGTTAACATTGATGCAGAAAACAGGTATGTAAGCAATTTTCTTTTCATTATTTGTTGTTTGTTGCACTGGTAAACTTTTTAATTAGTTTCCAGGTTGATTTATCACTATCGAATACTGTATTTAATCCTTGTTCTTCCTGAGGAGGATCACCCATAAAGTCATCTCCCTCTTTCCAAAATGTTTGTCCTTTTACTGGGCGTGCTGTACCGCCAAACGACCAGAAATTACACCCGGCTACCGAACCAGCATTTACCACACTTTTTTGCCATTCAGAAAATATGGCGTTGTAGTAAGTATCACGCGCTGTAGTAGTTGCCTGAGGCGAAAACGAATGCAGGTCTCTTGGCAATCCGAACTCTTCTACCACTAGAGGTTTTTGAAGTTTATCGGCTATTTTTTGCTGTTGAATAATGTATCGTGTTGATTTTGCAATCACTGAATCGAGGCCTTGAACAATGCTGGTGTCTTTAAACCAGCTCCAGTTTTTTGGCCAAATATGCAATGTGAGATAATCTATTTGTTTAGGCTGATGAACCTGTTCGAACAATTCTGCCGATTCATCAGTACCCATGATGCCTTCAGTTCCAAGAGTTACCAAATGGTTGTTATCCATTGACTTAATAAACGATGCCATTTCTGAGGTCCATTTTTTATACGCCTCAACCGCTGAAGTGCGCATTGGTCTTGGCTCATTGGCCAGCTCCCAGGCCATAATAGCTGGATCGTTTATATAAGCTATTTTGCTGTACTTATTAACACGATTTACAATCAGGCTCACCTGTTTTTTGTAATCGCTTATACAAGCATCGCAACTGTAAAATTTACTGGTGTTGTCTCTCAAGTCATCCCAGTTGAGTTTACTTTTCATTGTAGAGTCGGTAATTGCTTTGTTCCAGCTTAAATACTGAAGAAAGCCGCCGCTCCATTCCCAATTATTGCTCAAGAAAAGCACCGCATGCATTTTGCGTTTACCCATCTCAAACAATAAATAATCTAAACCTTCTAACAAGGTTTCATCAAATTCGCCATGCTTAGATTGCAAGGTAGGCTTAACCCGTTCAACACCGTTCACTAATCCAACGCCCTCTGAACCGGCCAACACCCTTAAATTGGTAACACCATGCGCTTTTAAAAAATCGAGCTCTTTTTTTAGTCGTTCCTTGCCGTGTTTTTTGTCTTTTACCAAAGCCAGTAAACCGCCATACCAATAATTGGTGCCGATATAATAGTAAGGTTGATTATTTACTACAAACTGGTTGTTTTTAACCTTTACAAACGGAGATTGGGCAAAGGTTGCAGAAGCAAACAATGCAGCTATAAGCACAAAAAAGGAGCTTCGGATTACGCGCATACACTAATTTTTTACTACGTTTTGAATTTATTAGTCATAAAAAAACCTGCCCATTACCGATTTGTAACCATAATGGGACAGGCTTCTAAATGTATTGTATCTACTATTTTATTAAAACAACGTTGTCAAAGTAGATTAACTGACCATCGCCTTCAACCTGCCAGATAATATCTGTCATCGACGTAATTCCTTTATTCTTCCAAATTGAAAGAGGGAAAGTGAAATAGGTCCATTGGTTGGCAGGAACAGTAATGGTTTGCATTTCTTGCCAGTTTACGTAGAAACGATAGGTTGAAACTGCCGTACCTCCTTTGATCCAGAAACCTACTGAATTATATGGTGCTAAAGATACTCCACTAGAATGCAATGATAGAGCTCCCCATGCGTTGCCTACCATATCACCTTTAATACCTTTTTCACCGGTTACTGCTGTCTCTGAAGAAGGTGTATAGTTTCCACCCCATGACCAGTTATCAAAAGTTAATGATTCAGTAAATATTGAATAAGCAGCGTCGACATTGATGAAATCCATTGTCGATACCCTATCACCTGAAGAGTTGGTGATTCTAAGTTTCGCCTTGGTTAAGGTTGACGAAGGCATTTTGATTACTAACTCTTTACGAGACTTAGAAACAATAGTAGCTTCAGAAGTAGTACCGTCAAGTACCACCTTCTCAGCAGTTTCGAGGTTGTTACCTGTAATTGTTACCATTGAACCCGCTGCAAAATCAGTTGGGTAAGCCGTTGTAATGGTAGGTAATGCAATTACAGAAAACGGAACTGTCAATTGATGACCTTTTGAGTTTTTAATCAAAATGTTCTGGGCACCCCCGTAAGCTGTATCTGGCACACGGAAAATAATTGCACCAGGATTGTTAAACACAGGGTTAAAACTTGCAGGAACATTGTGATTATCGAAAACAATCGATTCCACTTCTGCTAAATCACTTCCGGTAATAGTGATCACATCCCCTCCAGAGCCTTCACTTGCGCTTATCTCCTTTATGGTTGGATTCTCTACACCTAGATCATCTTTCTTACAACCTGCAATAGCAAGTGCAGTTATTGATAAGATGGCTATACTTTTAATTACTTTTTTCATATTAAATACTTATATGAGTAATATCTATTAATAATAAGGAACGGCAGGCTGAGCCAACAAAGGATTAGCTGCAACTTCGTTCGACGGAATTGGAAGGTACAACTGACTTTCAGAGCTTAGGGTAACACCAACATGCTCCACTACTCCATTCCAATTGTAAATACCACGCTCTTGCGCATCGATCATTTGCTTAGCCTTAGCAAAGCCCTGACGTTGAATATCGAACCAATAATCGCCTTCGAAAGCAAACTCTACACGACGCTCATGAAGAATAATATCTTTGGTAAGCGAAGTTTTATCAACCGAAGGCGAGAAACCTGCACGATGACGAACATCATTAAAGGCTTTTAAAGCGCTTGCATCAGAAGTACTTGCCTGATCACCTAATACTGCTTCAGCATAGATCAACAATACATCAGCATAACGTAAAATGTAAGTACAGATATCGGTTGAAGTACCATTAACAGCTTCGCCATTTGAACCCGGACCAACTACGTATTTAAGTGCATTAGAACGGGTACCGGTTTTAACTTTCGTAGCATCGTCATTTGAGTTAACCCATGTGGTATCATAAGTAAATCCATTAGGGAAGTTTACGTTTTTCCAGTCAGGGCGAGAGAAACCATGCTCCATAACGGACCATTGACGACGTTTATCTGCAGGTTCGTAAGAACGTAAAACATCAATTGAAGGAATAATCGCCGACCAGCCTGCTCCTGTGGTAGGTTTCAATAAAGTTGAAGGACCACAATAAGCCTGAATTGGGTTACCTATTGAATAACCTCCTGAAGCTTTCCATTGAAGAGCAAACAATGATTCAGAATTGTTATTAGCAGTTGAACTGGTAAACATTTTATTATAATCACTGTACAACTGATATTTACCCGAATTGATCACCTGCTCAGCATAGGCTTTTGCATTGGCATAATCATGCATGTATAAATACACTTTAGCCAACATTCCCTTTGCAGCATATTTTGTAGCACGTCCGGGAGCATCTGTTTCATTTAAACCAGCCTCGGCTGCTTTTAAGTCTTCAATAACAAATTTTAAAACATCACTCTGAAGATAACGCGGAACGTTATAGGAGCCAGAAGTAGCAAGTTTTACAGGGTCCTCCACAATTGGCACATCTTTAAAAACACGTGCCAGGTAGAAATAAGCCATACCACGCATAAAACGGGATTCGGCAATACCTTTATCAAGGTAAGATCCCTCACTAACCTGTCCCTTCTTCTGCTCAAAAGATTTCACTAGTACGGTAGCATTACCGGCGAGCTTATAGAAAGAGTACCAACTACGGCTCACCTGTTCATCGTTGCCTGAAACCGTGAAATTGTAAAAAGTAGCGTACTTCGAATCGTTAGTATACATATTACCACTTAGCACTTCTCCAATAGAATGGAATGCTTTATCCTGGTATTCATACCAAATGGTATTGTACAACAATCCCGTTGCCGCATTAACCTGCTCGGCATTAGTATAATAGGTATCAAGGGTTGGCGCATTCTGTGAAGGACGATCTAAGAAATCCTCCTTACATGATGTAACAGAAAGCAGTACTGCCGCTGTTAAGCCTAATATTTTTGTTTTCATTTGAAACGTCATTAGAATTAAAAGGTTAGGTTAACTCCCATGGTGAATGTACGTGGGGTAGGATAATTACCATTATCCACATTCATCATCAAGGCATTATTATTAAACGCACCTAGTTCAGGATCGAAACCGGTATACTTGGTGAAAGTATATAAGTTCTGGCCTGTTAAATAAATTCGCGCATTCGAAAGTTTTGCCTTAGAAATGATACGCGCAGGTAAATTATAACCAAGGGTCAGGTTTTGAATACGTAAGTATGAACCATCTTCAATAAAGCGATCAGACATTACAATATTCTGTTGATGCCAAGGGTTAAAGCGAGGAATAGAAGTACTTGTATTGGTTGATGTATAACGGTTTGCTACATCAGTTAGCTGATTGTTATAAACACCCACCATACCTTCAGTAATTTTCTTCGAATAGTTTAAGATGTCGCCTCCTTGACTACCTTGTAAGAACAATGACAGATCAAATCCTTTGTATTTAAATGAATTGGTAAAACCGAAAGTAAAATTAGGGTTAGGATTACCAATATAGGTCATATCGGCAGCATCAATTTTACCGTCACCACTTATATCCTTGTACTTAACATCACCTAACCAGGTGCCTTTAGGTCCGATACCAACTTGCTGATCAGCGCTGTTTCTGATTTGCTCTTCTGAAGTAAATAAACCATCAGTAACGTAACCAAAGAAACGACCTACAGGACCACCTGGAGCGGACTTGGTTAAAGTTACCGCATTTGAGTACTCTGTATAAGTGTAAATTGCGGCCGATTCGTTATTCAACTTATTCAATTTGTTTTTATAAGTTGAGAGAACTAAGTTCGACTGCCAAGAGAAATTGTTTTTATTAATATTGTAAGTAGTTAATTTAAACTCGAAACCGGTATTGGTCATTTCACCGGCATTAACAACTGGTGCCTTAATATCATTCCATTGGTCTCCAATACCAGAATAAACCGGCAATTTGGCAAACATTAACATGTTAGAAGTTGATTTCTTATAGGCATCTACCGATAATTCGATCCTATTACTTAAAAATCCGAAATCTAATCCGGTGTTATAAGAAACTGTTTCTTCCCATTGGTAACCAGGGTTACCAACATTATCAGGAATACCACCTGGGCCAAACGGAGCAATAGGAAACAAACGAATATTGGTAGCATATGCATTCGATCCTTGCCAGTTTTGACCACCAACCACACCAGCTCCAGCTCTAAATTTCAAATAGTTAAGTCCTTTCCAGTCTTTGGCAAAGTTTTCATTGGTGATTGTCCATCCAAGTGAGCCAGAAGGGAAATAACCATATCGCTTATCTGGTCCGAATGTAGAAGAACCATCACGACGAATAGAGAAGTTCGCTGAATAGCGGTCAGCGTATGAATATCCTGCACGAGCAAAGTAGGATTCTAAGGCATTTTCATAAATACCTCCACCTACTGACTGATCAGTTGCAGAACCTGCATTGATCGACTGGAAATTCATTGTCAGATTCTGACGAGCAGCATTTAAACCATTATAATGAGACTCTGACGATTCGTGACCCAACTGAGCATTTACATTATGTTTTCCGAAGCTTTGGTTATAATCTAAATAGTTACTTAACTGCCAGAATGTTCCAACACCTCTGTCTTCAACTAGCTTACTTGGAGACATGATGATGAAACTTCCGCTAGTAGCATAAGGCTGGAATGCTTTATTTTCAGTTACACTGTAATTGAAACCAAATTGATTTTTTAAAGTAAAGTGCTTATTGAAAATGATATCGCCATAAACGTTACCATTTGCACGAGAATCTACCCCTCCAACATCACGCAAGGTTGCGTACGCTACCGGGTTGTATGGACTGCCGTAATTGTAACCGCCCACGTTAATCGGACCGGCAAAATCATCACCTGACATTACTGGAGCAGCAGGACTGTTTCCGGTTGCCCAGTTAACAACTGCTTCTGATCCATTGGTTAAGGTGGTTCTCTGGTTGGTGCGCGTTAAAAACGAGCTGACACCTACCTTTAACCAGCTTTTTAACTGATTATCTAAATTTAAACGTAATGATAAACGGTCGAATCCTGATCCAATGATCGTTCCTTGCTGATCAAAATAGTTTAATGAAAGGTAATAGCTTGATTTCTCCTGACCTCCGCTAAACGATAATTGGTGATTTTGCATTAAGCCTGTTTGGAAAACTGCATCCTGCCAATCAGTACCCTTACCTAAAATTGAAGGATTGGCAAATTCTCCAATTGGAAAATATTCTGTACCGTTTACATCAGCCATTTCTTTCATGATTTCATTTTGATAAGTAGCGTACTGACTTAAATTCATCATGTTTAAGCGAGTAGGAGTTTGCTGCTGACCGATATAAAAATCATAAGAAAGTTTTCCTTCGCCTGATTTACCTCTTTTAGTAGTGATGATCACCACTCCATTAGCACCACGAGAACCGTAGATAGCCTGTGCTGATGCATCTTTCAAAATATCGATTGACGCAATGTCATTAGGATCGACACCTGCAATGGCACTTTGAGTAGTTTGACCAGGCATACCGCCTAATTGATCTTGCGCAGTTGTCATTTTAGTGGCCGAAATCGGAACTCCGTCGATCACATATAATGGTTCATTACCATTAATAGAGGTAATACCGCGTACACGTACGGATACCCCTCCACCCGGCTGTCCACCGTTATTGGTGACTGTTACGCCTGATACTTTACCTTGTAAAGCCTGATCGATACCGGCAACCTGAAGGTCTTTTAAATCTTTTGCTGAAATTGAGGCAATTGAAGAGGTTACATCGGCTCTTTTTTGAGTACCGTAACCAACTACAACCACTTCCTGAAGCTTTTTGCTCTCGTCTTCCATTGCCACGTTAATCACGTTGGAGTTTCCAACTGTAATTTCCTTGGTTACCATTCCAATAAAGGAAAATGTTAGCGTTGAGCCTTTTGATGCATTGATGGAATATTTACCATCTTGATTGGTTGCTGTTGAAACCGTAGATTTTTTCACTAAAACGGTTGCTCCTGGAAGTGGAACGCCTTGCCCATCGGTTACGGTTCCTGTAACCGTATTGTTTTGCGCCTGGGCGAAAAGCTGAAAACACACAACCAGCGTTGCCGACAGCATTACTGTTAGTAGAAATTTTCGCATGTTCTTATACATAAATTGGTCATTTCAAATCTATATGCTATAAGGAATAACATATAATACTATTTTATCATTTATTAATATGCAAATACTTATCACCTGCACAACATCCAATTAAGCAATTGATAGAAAGCGGTAAATCATCAAATAATCATCGATATTTTTTTTACCATCTGCACCATACTTAATTAACACTTTTATAATATTTCGTCAACCTGTTAATAATTTCCATGCAAGCACGGCTATTATGATACGGACATTTCCATAATCCGGCTTTATCTTCTCCAAGCATTAAAGTGTAGTCATAATGCACTCCCCAATACCACTCCCCTTTTTGCTTATCGAGAATATGTCGATCAATAAACTCCCAAACCTGATCGAAATAGGAACGAAATTTATCATCACCGGTTAATTGCCAGGCATTTAAAAAACCTACCGCAGCTTCTGCCTGCACCCACCAGTGTTTCTCTCGAACTAAGTGATTATCCACTGGCTCGAACTCGTAGTTCATACTACCGTCAGCCTCCATGCCTTCGGATGCTGCTTCGGCCATTTTTATCGAAAACTCTTTGGTTTTGGCTATTAATTTTTCATCACCTAAAACCTCTGCAGCCTCTAAGAGCAACCATGAAGCTTCGATGTCATGTCCATAGGATGTCAAATTGGTTTTAGAAATCCAGTTCTCATCAAAAAACAATAGCAAATGAGCAGTTTTTGAGTCTATGACATGATCGAAAAAGACCTCCAGAAGACCTTTTATTTGCACAGCTACCTTATCACTTGGCCAAACCCGATACAAATTGGTATAGGCTTCAAGAATGTGTAGATGAGTATTCATCGTTTTTTTCTCATTCTCATCCTTAGCACTTAATCGTAAATCACCGGCGCTACCCCAATCACGACTAAAAGCTTCTAAATACCCACCTTTCTCAGAGTCGAAACTATATTTTTCTATCAGGTTGAAAAGCTCAACTGATAATTCTAGTGCCTTTTTATCTTTGGTTATAGCATAATATTCGGTACAACCATACATGGCAAATGCCAGGGCATAAATTTGCTTTTTATCGTCAGCAGGTTGTTCATTGGCGTCAATAGTCCAGTAAACACCTCCAAACTCTTTATCCCAAAACTTATTGGCTATATAATCGAATGCAATTTTTGCATAAGGCAGGTAATGGTGGTTTCGGTTTAGATTGTAACCAGCTGAAAACGACCATAAAATGCGTGAATAAAGCACCGAACCCAATGCTGCTGATGAGTCAGCTACATTATCATTGTCAACCTTACCGAAAAACCTTCCCTTTGCTCTATCAAAGGCATACGTTTTCCAGTAGTTGAGTATTCGCTCTAACTCAGCATAATATATATCGACTGCTATCTCCACGCTATGCATTTACCTTGATGCGCTTATTTTGATCAATTAATTTCACGATCTGATTTACCGATGCTGCTGATGTTAAGCCATCTTCCGGAGTATTTATTACATAATCCAACAGTTGATCAACTGTGGTTACTGCTACATGCATACGAGTATCTGAAGAAGCATAATAAATCAACACCTCTCCGTTATCGTCTGCAATCCAGCCATTGCTAAATACCACGTTAGAAACATCACCCACACGCTCTTCTTTTTCAGGGGCTATAAAATAACCTGCAGGTTTATGAGTAACCTTTCCCAAATCATTAAGATCTGTTAAAAACATATACAGCACATAACGTAGTCCGGCAGCTGTATTTCTAACGCCATGCGCCAAATGCAACCATCCTTTTTCGGTTTTTATTGGAGCCGGTCCCTGACCATTTTTAGCTTCGTAAACGGTATGGTATACTTTTTTATCAAGAATAGTTTCGGTTAAAACTTCGGCATTCTCCATCGAATCACTTAATCCGAAAGCAATACCTCCACCTTTTCCGGCTTCAATAAAGCTATCCTGCGGACGGGTATAAAGAGCATATTTTCCATTTACAAACTCGGGATGAAGCACCACGTTACGCTGTTGCGGAGAACTGGTTTTTAAGTCAGCTAAGCGTTCCCATTTTACAAAATCTTTTGTACGGGCAATACCACATTGCGCCAAAGCCGCCGATTGATCACCTTCAGGTGCCGAAGGATCACGGCGTTCGGTGCAGAATAAACCATAGATCCAGCCGTCTTCGTGCTCTGTTAAACGCATATCGTAAACATTGGTATCGGGCTCATCAGTTTGAGGCATCACAATTGGCTTTTCCCAAAATCTGAAATTATCGATTCCATTAGGGCTCTCGGCTACAGCAAAAAATGATTTTCTGTCGGCGCCTTCTACCCTTACCACCATTAAATATTTACCGTTCCATTTGATTGCTCCTGCATTAAAAGCAGCATTCATTTGAATACGTTCCATTAAATAGGGATTTGTTTCCGGGTTAAGATCATATCTCCAGTTAAGCGGAACGTGGCCTGCCGTAAGAATTGGATTTTTATAACGATGGAAGATGCCATTCCCCAAAACAGCCTCTTCATTCGGCAAACTGATCAGCTTCTCATGAGCAACAGTCAGTTCTTGCAATCTCTTTTCAAAATCTATCTTCATTGTGTTTGTTGTTCAGTATTAGTTTATTAGAGCGGGTTCGTTTTTAGCATTTTGAACCTTCCGGGTTTCTTTCTCCAATTCATCCCACCATGTTTTCTTCAAAATGAAAACAATAACAGCCAATATTGCCACGGTGATCAGCAAAGGCACTTTCATCATTAACACTAGATACATTGGGAGGATGGTTAGGCATAATTGAGCAATTACACCCAACACTACATTAAACATGTCTTTCTTGAAGTTCTTATTCGCTTCGAATGTTGGATCTTCGGCAATTACCAGGTTATGAACCGGTTTCCAGAAACCCCAGGGACGAACAGTTTTATAGAAGCTTTTTAATGTTTCACTATTAGTTGGCGGAGCCATGTAGGAACCGATAACAGAACCAGCCATTGAAAGCAGGAACAATACAGGAAAGAAATAAAGGAACTCAATACCTTCAAAGAAACGAGTAAATACCAAGGCAGATACAATACCAGTAAGCATGCCCCAGAAGAAACCGTTGGCATTAAATCTCCACCAGTACCATTTCAAAATATTTGAAGCGATATAACCTCCGTAAAGCGCCGAAACGATCCACTGTAATACGCTATTCACATCTTTAGCAAAAAAACCCAAGGTAACTCCTACGATTACTACACCCACACCTGCCACATAATTCATGGAGATTATTTTTTGAGTAGATGCCTTCGGATTGATGTGTTTCAGGTAAATGTCATTAACGATATAAGCCTGTGCAGCATTAACAGTGCCGCTAAATGTACCCATAAAGGCCCCCAATAATCCTGTTAACACCAAACCCATTAAGCCAACCGGCAGGAAATTATTGATAGTAGCAGGTAAAATACGTTCAAAGTCAATCACACCTTCGGCACTTTTAAGGTCCATTTGATTATAGTACAGCAAACCTAAAACCGTTAAGCCAATTACCAGTGAGTAACGGATAGGCAATAAAATAATCGACACAAAGCCGCTCATTTTGCTGGCCTCTTCAGGAGAGCGGGTTGAAAGGATTTTTTGCATATCGTAGTTTGGCGCAGGACCGGCCAAAGCAGCAAAAACACCCTTAAAGGTCATCATCATGAAGAAAATACCAAACAACGAAAAGCCATCGCTCTTAATCTTTTGGTTAACATCAGCGATAATTCCGCTCCAATCTAAATCAAGGTGAGAGCCAAAGAACGGACTATACCATCCTTCAGGAACATTAAGCTGATGACCTTTTAAATTGATAACCGCGATAATTGCGATAGCGATACATGCAACCGTCATAATGGCGTATTTGATCATATCGCCCAAAACGATGCTGTGCATTCCACCCAAAATGGAATAGAACATGGCAAACAGGGTGAATATGATTCCGTAGAAATGCGGAACATATTGTGGAGCAACGTCAAAGGGAACATATGCTTTAACCAAGTCCCAGGGAATGAAGATTTCCACAAATTTTCCTAAGCCCACAAAGCCGTAAGCCAAAAACCCCAAACAACTTAACAAGGCAAATGCAATTACTATTTTGTGCGAGAGGTTTACTCCTTTATCTGTTACTCCAAAACGTGTTGCCAACCACTCGGCACCAGTATTGGCATTAGAACGGCGCAGCCATTTCGAAAGGAACATCATCAGGAACACCTGGTTGAAAACCGGCCACAGCCATGGAATCCAGATGCTTTTCATACCATACACAAAACATAAACTCACCATCCACATGGTTCCGCTGATGTCGAACATATCCGAAGCATCACTAAGTCCAAGCTTGTACCACGGCATGGACTTACCACCCATTAAATAGCTATCCTTGTTTTCTTTCGCTTTTTTTCGATACCATAGGCCTATTAAAACGGTTGTAATCAAATACATTACAACAATGGCCACGTCAATGAGTTGAAGTTTCATATAATTTGGTTGGATTCTTTTTTAAAGTTTTTGGTTTTTATAAATCGATAACGGAGTTAGCTTATCCTCGAAAATAATCTTAGGATCAGCATAAAACTTCTTAAAATCATCAGCACTTTGCTGACCCGGATAAGGAGCATAGTGATGAGCAGGACGGTCGTTTCGCCACACCAATACATAAGCCATATTATACTTGACCAATACAGGCATCAATGTTTGCGTCCACCAGGTTGAATTAGGAACACGCTCATAACCTGTTTCAGTTAAAGCCGGAATTTTATTGTGCTCCACAGCAACTTGTTGTAACAAGCTCAACTGGCCATCCAATTTTTTCTGATAAGCCTGTAAATCATCGAAGCAATAAATATCAAAGCCCAAAACATCTACGTAATCATCGCCCGGGTAACGTTCGAGGTATTTTTCTTTTGAAGAGAAATCGGCTGAAGAATAGGCAAAAAGCAGGTTGTGCAAACCTTTCGTTTTAGTTAGGTAATCAACCGTAAAGCGCCAAAGCGATTTGAATTCGTCGACGGTACTAACATTTTCGCACCACCAGAACCAGGTTCCGGTATGTTCATGGAATGGACGGAAGATAATTGGAATAGCCTTGCCTTCGTCGGTTTTCAGGCTGCCTACAAAAGCAGCAACCTTATCTAAGTAAGCTTTATATAACTCGTGCTTAGCACCACCCGGAATAATTTGTGTTACGATATGCTGAGTGGTATCCCAAGCCGATTTATGATCTATTGGATTGGTAGTGTGCCAGCTAATTGTATTAATGCCTCCTCTTTTATACACATCTTTAATAAATTGACGCAAGCGATCGAAGGGAACGCCGTCCAGTTCTTTCAAACTATCCAGTTCGACGTGGCCCATGTCCCATCCATAAACAGCCGGATAAGTACCTGTTACACTTTTCACATCTGAACGGCCTTCTTCATTTCTCCATCCAACACCATATGCCAAATCGTCCTGATGACCGAACAAAGTATATTTTTCTGCAAGTTTCTTAAGATTTGTATAAAGAGCTTTGGTTTCTGGATTCGCTTTTCTATCTGCTGTTTGATTGCTTCTTTGAGCAAAACAACCACTACTGACTATTGCACACAGCACAATAAATGCGCATACTTTTTTTACCACAATCATTAAATACTAAATCGGTTGAAAACAATAAATTGGTTATGTCAAACATAAGCTAGTTTGAACTAAAAGATTAATATTATTTTAACTTTTAATTATACTAAGAAATCAAAATAGCTTATTACAATGCTAATTAACAATTATTTTAAGCAATACTTTTTTTACTCAATAATAGCTGTATATTCACAAACTATTATGTATTTATTTATCGTCAACTAATGAATAATAACATCACTAGAGAAATTACACCGTTAACCCAGAGTGATTGCTTTACCATTTTTTCGAGAACCAAGAAAGAATTTGACTTCCCCCTACATTACCATGAGGAATACGAGCTTAACTTAATATTAAATGCAAAAGGCGCCAAACGAATTGTTGGCGATCATATAGATGTGATTAACGATGCAGAACTTGTATTTGTGGGGCCCAATTTAACGCATGCATGGTTTACACACCAATGCACCAGCCAGGCCATTGTGGAGGTAACCATCCAGTTCCATAAGGATTTATTTGACGCCAAGTTCATGAGGAGAAACCAATTGAGCCTGATCCGCAATATGTTTGAGCATTCGCAAAAGGGCATTCTTTTCTCAGAAGAAACCATCGACCGCTTAAAAACGCGCATTTTAACACTCAACCAAAAAAACGGCTTTGATTCAGTGCTAGAGCTTTTATCCATTTTGCACGATCTTTCTTCGTCGCGGAATATGCGTACACTGTCTGATGCGAGCTTTAATAACGAACAGTTTAATTATAACAGTCGCCGTATTGAAAAGGTATTTGAGTACATGAATGTGAACTACGGCAAGCAGATTTCGCTAGCAGAAGTTTCAAAACTGGCCAATATGCCTGAAGTTTCGTTCAGCAGGTTTATAAAGAAACGTACCGGAAATACCTTTATCGATAGTTTAAATGAGATCAGGCTGGGACATGCCACTCGCATGCTGATTGACAGCACCCAAACTGTAGCCGAAATCGCCTACCGTTGTGGTTTTAACAATATTTCAAACTTCAACCGGATTTTCAAGAAAAAGAAAAACTGTACTCCTAAAGAATTCCGAGACAGTTACACAAATGGATCGAGGGTATTTATCTAAGATCTCTCGCTAAGACGCAAAGGCCGAAGAAGCATCACTATTTTCTGCGGATTTGCGTCTCTGCGAGTCTATTATTTATTAATCACTTTATAACGTATGTGAGTTACTTCCGAAGAATTAATAGCTTCGATAATTTCAAAAGAAAACTTATCAGTATCTAGGTTTTCAAATAATCGAACACCTTTACCTAGTAACAACGGCACTTGATGAATAATCAACTCCTCAATCAATCCCGCATTTAAGTATTGTTGAATAACGTTCGCTCCGCCTGAAATGCGAATATCCTTATCTCCTGCCGCTGCCTTTGCTTTTTCGAGAGCGCTATAAACTCCATCATTTTCGAAGTAGAAAGTTGTGCCACCCTTTCGCACCCAAGGTTCACGGATTTCATGGGTTAATACAAATACCGGGCAATGAAAAGGGGCATCTTCGGGCCAATTCGCTTCACCTTCCACAAACATATTTTTGCCTAAAATATTAGCTCCTATCCTTTCGAATATTACTTTGGCAATGTCGTTATCCTTCCCGGTTTCACCATCATCACCTAAACCCAAATGCTGTCGAAAAATCTGCTGTTTAAAAACCCATTCATGAATGGCCAATCCGCCTTCGCCTAATGGCGCTTGAGGGCCGCCATTTAAGCCGGCCATAAAGCCATCCAATGAAACGCCAACACTAACAAAGATCTTGCTCATAATACAGTGGTTAATTATGTTATACTTTTACGCTTCGACTACGCTCAGCGTGACTATCCAACAAATTCTATAATACTTAACAATGCAGTCAGCCTGAGCGGAGTCGAAGGCTTTTAACAAATGAGCTTCGACTAGGCTTGACAAAAGCCACAAGAGTACTTTGTACTTTTAATCTTGTACTTCTGACTTTTGACTTTGCACTTTTTTATAAATACTGTTTCAACCATTCTTTCGCTTCTTCTGCGTTTTGAAAATTCCTCATCGGAATAGGCGGCTGCTTTAATTTAAATAAGATATTCATAATCAACAGCGCTAATCCGGGTTTTGAAACCATGGCCATGGCAGTATAGATCTCCGGCAGTTTTTCGGTTGAAAACTTACGGGTAGCTTTATCCGGCATTGGTGAATTAGCAAGGTAGATCAATAAAGGAACCGGCTTATTTCCTGTAATTTCTTTAACTAGCTTTACGTTCCCTCCAATATTGGCCACCGTTCGTTTTATACTTTTTGAAAGCGATACTAAAATCCCTTCATCCATCCAGTAAGTGGCGATTTCGCCTTCTATAATTTCTCTATCAGTTGGTGGTTTTATTTCAGTCATTGATTAAATATGAAGCGCTAAAGTTAATTGATTGGTTGATAGGTTAGCATCACCACCCCACTTTTAAAGGTTTTTGTATCGATAAGTTTAAGATCGAGCTGATGTTTTACGTTATTAAAAATTGGGATTCCATTGCCAATAGCAACCGGGTCGATCATGATCTGATACTCATCGATCAATCCTGCCTCTGCCAATTGCGATACAATACTTCCACTACCCAAAACGGTCAGACTTTTCGAGGATGCTTGTTTCAGACTTTTCACTTCTTCCACTAAGTCCCCGCTTAATATTTTCGTATTCTCCCATGCAGCATTTTTAAGGGTTTTAGAGAATACGATTTTCTCAGCTTTGTTCATGCCTTCGGACACAACAGGGTCGTTCTCCATTGCAAACGGTGTTGGCCAGTAACTCGCCATCATTTCATAGGTAACACGACCAAACAATAAAACGCTGTCGAACTGAAGCATGTCACCGGCAAACTCATTCTCCTCTGAACCATGCTTATGCCAGTTAATATCTTCGTTGGGCCCTTTATAAAAGCCATTCAACGTAATGAAATTGAAAATATTGAGCTTTGCCATAGTGAATAGTTAATAGATCATAGACCATAGTCCATGGTTGATGATGGATTAATAAACCAAAGGGTTACGCAGAGTTTCACAGAGTTTTAACCTGCTTCTTGAGGTCAGCCTGAGCGGAGTCGAAGGCTTGCGAGAAATACGCTTCCACTTCGCTGAAGATGACAATCGATAATAAGATTATGAACCTTGTTTATGAGGTCAGCCTGAGCGGAGTCGAAGGCTTGCGACAGATACACTTTGACTCCACACAGCGTGAGTGTTATTGCACTTCTAATATCGTAAATCTATAATCTTCCTTCCCCTTGTACTTTGTACTTTTCCCTTTGTACTTTACTTAATTTTCTTCTGTATATTTTTTAAAGTTATTCAAAATTGCCTGCCAGCCGCTTTTTTGTAACTCAACCGGATTTTCTGTTTCAGCATCAAAAATTTCGGTCACATGCGTTTCATTACCGCTACCGGCAAACTTAACTTCCACCTGACGACCATCGCCCAGCGAATAAACAATCAGTTCATTTTCTTTCACATCGTCATAAACACCCCCGAAATCAAAACCCATACTCCCGTCTTTAGCCTCCATACGTGCCAAAAACTTACCTCCTATACGCACATCATTTTCGGCATGCGGTGTATGCCAATCATCAGATGCACTATTCCATTTAGTGATGTGTTCGGGGCCGATCCAATACTGCCATACTTTTTCAACCGGAGCATTTACGATGGTTTCTACTGTTACTTTAGTTCTGTTTTCTATTGTCATGATATATGTGTTATTGATGTATAAATTTAATAAAAAGGACTAGGCGATAATTTTAGTGGGCAGTTAATCCGTCAATCTTACCATACATTTTACATCCTTATCGTTCAGATATAACTCTACGCAATATCCTTGCGGATCGATATTGGGATGCTTTAATAGTTCTTGAAAAGTACGACCAATACTTTCAAGGTCTTTCATATAATCGGTGATCGTTTGGCTGATGTAATTACCATTTTTAAGAACCAGGGTTTCGTAGCCCAATTCTTCAGCTTCACCGGGTTTTAATTCTTCGGCAGCAGCGTGATAAACAATACCATGATTGTTTTCCGGACGAGAAATGCCAAAGTATTTCCGTTGAGTAGTAAAAGGAATTTTAGAATGCAGGGCTTGATGGGCCGCCAAAACGCCATCGGGAAATGACTTTGCCGTAACATACATTACCTTAATATCAGTATCGATTTTTACCGTTTCCATTTTACCCTAGTTTTTGTAAGGCTAAAATAAGCAGAGAAAACAGATAAGAAATGGTGCAAAACGACAGTTTCGGGGGGCGATTGCGAATAAAAATGTAACAGTTCTAACATCTGGTTTATTCCTCAAGATATGGACTTACCGAAACCTTGATCATTTCTATAAGTTCCGCATCCATAAACTGGTAATCATCCGGAATGTCGAGAATAATCACTTCCTTTTCGACAATTACCATTGGAAAATATTGCTGCAACCGCTGTTTATGCTTTTTCTCCATCACAAAAATAAGATCAGCCCAGCGAATATGTTTTTCCGACACTTTTATACGCGCTCCATTTTCGGTTCCAGCCGATTGAGCGTGATGATAAGGATGGTTTTTAAAGATGGCCTCCGCTGTTGGGCTGCGCCATTGATTTTTACTACAGATGAAAAGTAAGTTCAAGATTAAATTATTAAAGGCTTAAAATTAATAAGCCTTTTCGTCATACCACAAAAGAGTGGGTTAATTCTAATAGTTATTTACAAAAGGGCTTCCTGCGAAATATTAAAAAATTATTTGGATAATAAATCTGAACGTTTAGTTTTGCAGGCGCTAAAGGGGAATTAGCTCAGCTGGCTAGAGTACTTGCCTGGCAGGCAAGGGGTCACCGGTTCGAATCCGGTATTCTCCACAACTAAATTGATTTAGAGCCTATATTTGAAGTTTAACAAACGACAGATATAGGCTTTTTTAATGGATTTTAGTATGGTAGTGCACCTTATGGATCATCCTCAGAATCCTTTGGATTTTAAGTTGTGTTCTGCGAACATATCGCACCATCGCCCAAGCGGGCTTCTTTGCTTTGACACCTCGCTCAACTCGCAAGGGCTCTTGCGTTCAGTCCATGCTAACAAATTCATCCTATCTCTTATCAACCATTTTCATTATGTTAACAAAAAAGAACCACTGCAAATGGCCCTAAAGGCAAGCGGCGGAACGTTAGCGGCAATCCTATCCTCCTGATGCTGAAAAAATTTCATTTTTCAACTTAAAATCTGACAGATTTTTTGCCAAGTTTTCAGCCGTCAGCCTGCTGGCATTTGACTTGCATTTCAAGTTTTCTGAAAAAAAATTATTCTTTAACCCTTTAAAAAGGAGGTCATTATGACACTGGTTAAGTATAACCCGTCTTCTCCTTCCCGTGGTGGTTGGATGGACGATTTCTTCAGCAGCAGCTTGTTTCCAAACTTCGATTGGGGAAGAACAAGCGCAACAAATACTCCGGCGGTCAATATCAGGGAAAACCCTGATAACTATGAGTTGGAAGTCGCGGCTCCCAGACTTAATAAAAAAGATTTCGAAGTATCGGTGGAAAATGGTTTGCTGACTATCTCCGGGCACAAAGAAACCCAGAGCGAAGAAAACAACAACCATTTCACCCGGAGAGAATTTTCTTACAATTCCTTTAAGCGATCCTTTTCTTTGCCGGAAGATGTAAAGCAGGATGAAGTGGTTGCCGTTTACCAGAACGGTATCCTCCATGTAACGCTTCCGAAATCAGAACAGGCAAAGGCAAAAGCTCCGCGCACCATTAAGATTTCTTAAAATTATCCCTTTCTGGCAGCAAGGCAGGCAACAGCCCCCTGTTGGCCGCCTTGCAGTAATGGAGGGGATATAAATCAAAAATCCTAAGAAAGATCATAATAAACTAGTTCCTCTGCTCAGGGAAAAACGAAAAGCGTTTAAAGAAAGAATTTCACCTGAGACAAAACAGTTAAATCAAAATAATAATTCTAAAAATCGGGAAGTCATGAGCGGAATAAAAAATTTTCTTTACGAGCTGCAGCGTTTTGACATTAACATTTCAAAAAATGTTGTTACCTATAATGGTTATCTGAGCCCTAAACTGTATGCAGTTTGGCTTCAAAAACTTTACCTGCAATTCAACACCGATTTGTACGCACACCTCAAAGGCATTCCGATAGATAAGGAGCGTGTAAATTTTCTGAAAGAATTGCAGCTTCAGCTTACTGAAATAGATGAGTTTTTGTTGCAAACCCGCGATTTGCTGGCGCAATTACAGTCCCTGCTATCTAACAAAATAGCTGAATATAGAACGGTTTTACCGCAATTAAAAAAAATGAACGTTCACATTGACGTAGAAGGAGCCACCGTCAAGCAACTTGAAGAGATTGACCTACTTGTTTTTATTGACGGTCAAATCAGTTATAGCTATGATGCAATCTCATTAGTATACAATATGATAACCCTCGAATTGGATATTCCTTCCTTCTATGGCAATGAGTCAAAAGTTCAGACTTACAAACTCAGGTGGAAAGGAAGCTTGCGCCATTTGACGGAATTGTTTGTGGAACTGCAAAGAAAAGGCTGGATTGCCACGATTGAAGATAATCAGATGGATGCAGCAGTACATAATATTGCCAGTCTGTTTGATATCAGACGTACACGCATCCCCGAAGATAAAGAAGAATATACTTCGATGGCAGACATACTAAAGGGCGCACTGAAAAACACTGGCGAACGGCATTATCAGCTTCTATATGGCAAAGGCTATCAGCCTGTGTTTGATGGAATGAAAAACAACAAATCAATCGAAAAATCATCTGGCAGCTAATGTTAGCGAGTTCATTTTCTATCTTTCATGAAAAGCAAATAAGAAGTGTACCCTTTTGCATACTCCGACTTACTTATATTTTGAAATAAAATTGAGGACCATAAAACAAGGCTGACTAGGTGCTTTCATGGCATATAAGAGGTCAAACGGATCAACTTTAGTATTCTCCACGAAGTCCCGTCACACAACATTTTTTGTTACCACCACCTTTTTACGCCTACACTATTTATCCAAAGTCAATAGCCAAGCAAAATATGCCACATCACCCGGATACTAAAGGTTGGAAATACGCTAAATCAAAACCATAGAAAACAACAATCTATTCTCCTTATAATGAGACAACTAGCAAAAACAAATCATAGAGTTAAACTACCTTCTTTCAATGATAATGTTGAAATATTTTATTAAATTACAGTTGAACTACTTTTTTAAAACTAAAAATATGAAACCTCAATTATTACGCTTGACAATTTGCTTGTTCTTATTAATGGCAGGGACTTATTTTAGTTCATCTGCACAATCGAAAAAAGTATCTTTTAACACATCAAGCGTTGTACCTGGCGCTGAAGGTACCGTAAAGGTAAAAAAGGATAAGAATGGAAACTATGCGATCGACATTAATATTGTCAATTTAGCAGAACCTAAGGGGCTAACACCTCCTAAGAAAGTCTACATTGTATGGATGGAAACTGCAGAAAAAGGAATCAAAAGCGTTGGTCATATAAATAGCTCGAGTTCCATGTTTTCAAAAACCAAGAAGGCCTCAATTGAAACAGCAAGCTCGGATAAGCCAGTTAGAATTTTTGTTACCGCCGAAGATGATAATAATGTGGAAAATCCCGGAACAGTGGTAGTGCTAACTACTGATTCGTTTTGGTAGTAGCTAAGAAACTAGGTAAATGAGATCCGGGATTAATAACCCGGATTTTTTTATTTACGTTAAACTTCATTTCAGTAATAAAAGCAGTTGATTTTATCGGAGTCATATTTTCCTGTCCACATCGAAAGACCAAGGCGGCTATCCTTTCCGTTTTTATAGATAATTTGCCCAAAAATTGCAGAGCTTGTTAATAGCCCTAAAAGCATTAAAATGAGTAGACGCTTCATATTATTTTAATCATTAGTTCTCCTTTTCCGTATTACTTCCAAATTTCTCCACAGCAAATTGCGCTTACCAAAAACAGGGAAGCTCAACAGTTCAAATTCAGATATTCATATTAAAACTCCATCGTTTGGCGGGATTTGTTTTTCCAAGTTCCCTGGAACTAAAACCGAAAACCAAGGCTTACAAAAAATTGATTGGGTTTACTTTGTGCATCTTTTATTAGGTCATTAAAGCCAAAATTAAAGCCCGCATCAATTACAAAAAACAAAACATCTACCCCTGCCCCTGCTTGTCCGTATAAAATGAAGGTATTGATATTGTCTTTGGTAATTCCCAGCGTATTATCGCCCACTTTGAATGCAAAAGTTGGAACAGCACTTACAAACGCATGAACATTAAATACTCTTTTGGCGATGGGCAAAAAGTTGATGCCCACTGTTAACGGAATATCGAGGTTGGTGACATTAAAGGAGTCGTGAGTGGTATCAGAAGTATTAAACTTAGAAAGGATATAATGTGAATCACTTAGCCGGGCTCCTACCTGCCAATAAAAAAAGCCTTCGCGCTTATATGAAACCCCTGCATGCCACCCTGTTCCTGAGGAAGATTCATAAGTATTGGATGATACACTAAGATTGTTGAAATTAACACCTGCATAAAGGATAAAAGCATCATTTCGGTGATATTTTTCTTTCTTTTTTGAGGCAACAGCGGTATCTGTTTTAGCGGTTACTGTAGTGTCATTTTGAGCATAAACAGAACCAGCAAACGCAAAAAGAAAAACAGTAAAAAACCATTTGTAGAGTTTAAGAGTTTCCATAGAGCTTAGTAAAATTTGATATTTTAAAATACACAAATTCGAAAGCATTTGAAAGCAGCAAATGAGGACCAAACCTGAATTTTCAAGGATTGATAAAGGAGGATGAAAACATCCAAATGAGGGTGATCGACAATTCGACTATGCTTAAGAGCGTTCATTAAGCAGTTTTTCAATAGGATGTTGATAATTGAACCTTTGTTATGGATATTCGGGTGAGTTGCATAACATCCCAAAGAATTATCCCAAAACCAAAACGACCGATTTTTACTATTATCCGTCTGGAAGCAGCAATAGTTTTGCAAGTGTAAAACTAAATTGAAAATGCTGATAGAAAATAAACAGATCGCTATTGTAGGTGGAGGTCCCGGAGGATTAACCTTAGCGAGGCTTTTACAGCTTAAGGGCGTTAATGTAAAGGTATATGAAAGAGATGTTAACAAGCATGCACGCGTGCAAGGTTCACCACTTGATCTGCATCATGAATCGGGATTGGCAGCCTTGAGCAAAGCTAATTTATTAGAAGAGTTTAAAAAGCATTATCGCCCGGGGGCTGATAAAATGCTGATCGTAAATGAACATGCAGAAATACTTTTCAGTGATCATGAATCCCACCCGGAAGAAAATTTTGGTAGCGAACATTTTCGTCCTGAGATTGACCGAGGTCCATTAAGAAATTTATTGCTCGAATCATTACAACCGGAAACGGTGATATGGGATAGCCAGTTTATTTCAATGGAAAAACAACATGAAGGGTGGTTACTGCATTTCAAAAATGGTTCAACTGCGGATGCTGATATTATTATTGCAGCTGATGGAGCCAACTCTAAAATTCGTCCTTACCTTACTGATATCAAGGCCTTTTATTCAGGTATTACCATGTTAGAAGCCAATGTATATGATGCGAAAAAAATAACACCTCAAATTCATGCATTGTTAAATGGCGGTAAGATTATGGCTTTTGGAAATTCTAAATGTTTACTAATGGGTTCAAAAGGCAACAATGAGCTAGGGTTTTATATAAGCATTAAGGCAGAGGAAAGCTGGGCGGCAAACAATGGTCTAAATTATGCCGATAAAGAACAATTGCTAACCTGGTTTAAAAAAGAATATGCTGAATGGAGCACTGTTTGGCATGAATTATTTGAAAACATGGCAACTCCAGTTATACCACGCCTGATCTATTGTATGCCTTTAGACCAAACCTGGGAACCTCAGGCCAACCTTACGCTGCTTGGCGATGCGGCACATGTGATGCCTCCATTTGCGGGAGAGGGCGTAAACATGGCCATGCTTGATGCCCTGGAACTATGTGAATGTTTAACCTCGGATAAGTTCACCGACTTGAAAGAATCCATTTCTTTTTATGAAACAACGATGCGTAAAAGGGCCGCAATGGCCGCACAAGAGTCGCTTGAAAATGGACAAATGATGCATTCAGAAGAAGCTTTAAACTCGATGCTGGGCGTATTTAACGGTTTCTAAAAACTGGCTCTGAAGATAGGGTTTACTCCATTCCTTTAAAAAAAGCCGCTGAGAATTATAGAAAGAACTCTCAGCGGCTAATATCAATTATGTCTTATCAAACCTTCACCGTTATCTTAAGATAAGTAGCCGGAATTACGGTATAACCCTCGGTTGTACTTTTATTTTGACTTTTAAAAAGTTCATTCAAGTCATGCTCTAAAGCAGCGGCCTTCCCGTTTTTTCCGGCAGCATCAAAAGCATTCATAGTAGGGCCATAATAATTTTTAAACCGACTCACAAATGCATCAGTAGAGAAAGGAGCAGAAAACGTAAACGTTTCCCTGGAAAAAGATATGTTTTCTTTGGGTATTCCTGCCGCGCCAAATCGTTCAACAACATTCTCCTCAACGCCCCATAGCATAGGGCTAATAAAGCCTTCAGGTGGCGGTGGTGTATAAGCAGCGCTTGTTTTTAGTACTTGTGCAACCAATGTTGGATCTCCTGGAATCCAGTTACCCATCACAATTTTTCCACCGGGACGGGTTACCCGAACCATTTCTTTGGCTACCTCAAACGGTTTAGGTGCAAACATGGCCCCGAAAATACTTACCACCAAATCGAATTGATGATCTTTCAACTCATGCAGATCGGTAGCGTCACCTTCCTGAAAAGTACAATTATTGAGACCTTCGGCTCTTGCCCGGATGTTTCCAGCTGCCACCAGGTTACTAGCTATATCAACACCCAAAACATTCGCACCCAGCTTGGCTTCCGGAATGGCAGTGGTTCCGTCACCACAGCCAAGATCAAGAACGTTCATACCCTTTGTTATGCCCAATGAGGCTACCAATGCCGAACCACTTTCCCTCATGGTTTCGGCAAGACGAGTAAAATCGCCCTTTTCCCATAATTCTTTGTTAGGATTCATTCTGATGTTTTTTGTAATTACAATTTAAGATATATTGTTAATCTTTTGGCAGCCAGCAATTTATTTTAAGTTGAAAAATTTAAGGACTGCAACTGATGCTCAAAATAAAATGTGTGTTGAAATAGTACACGGATTTTGCAACTCATTCGGATTTAGAGTGGTAATTTTACCTCGTTATAATAAAACTGTTATGTCAGAAGAAATGCAACCTTGTCCGGAATGTAATTCGCCTTACGGATACTTTTTAAGAGATGGTGTATATGCCTGTCCGGAATGTGGTCATGAATGGAATCCGGAAGAATTGAGCAAAGAAAACGAGTTAGTGGTAAAAGATTCGAACGGAAACGTGTTGAAAGATGGTGATTCGGTGATCGTAATTAAAAACCTGCCAGTAAAAGGTGCTTCAGGACCTGTAAAAGCCGGCACCAAGGTAAAAAATATACGTTTGGTAGAGGGCGATCATAATATTGATTGCAAAATAGACGGTTTTGGCGCCATGGCGTTGAAGTCAGAGTTTGTAAGAAAAGCTTAACAAGCTGTTGCTATCCTTTTCTTTCTAAAAAGATATTCACTAAAAAAGTCCTGGCATCAGGACTTTTTTAGTTATTAGTTGAACATCTGGCTAAAAAGATTAATTTCGGTTTTGTGAAAATCAATAAACCGCTATAGTTTAAAGACTGTAGCGCTTAGCTGCCATAAAATAAATGATTAGCCAAAGACCTATATGGAATTAACAGAGAAACTTTTAATAGAACTTCAAAGACGTTTAAAAATTGGAAATCGTAGGGGCGTTCACTTAAACGCCATTCCTTCAAACTCACGTTACAAGTTTGACTTAAACAGGCTTTCTCACATTGACAAAAACTTACCAGACAATTTCATAAAGGCATTACTTTCAGAACAACCGCTAAAATTCAGAATCAGTTGGAAAGAAAATGTACCTGACCTGAATTCATTATTTGAAGACGAACAAACCCAATTAGTCAGAATCACAAAAGCATTTGAAAATCTTATAAACCAAACTGATACAATCGAATCTGAAAAAGGGATTAACACTTTCGGTTTTGGCTTCCCTATATTAGCGAGACGAGATAAAACAGACAATAAGCTGACGGTTGCACCTGTTCTAATTTGGAGTTTGAGAATCAAGCGAACTAAAGAATTTAATACGTGGGAAATCATACGAAACGAAGAAGACCCAATATACATTAACGAAGTTTTAATCAATCATCTGCAAAATGATTCAAATGTTGAAATAGAACAAATACCAAGCGAAATGCTCGATGACGGACTAATTCAAAAAGACGAACTGATCGAAATTTGCGCGAAGCTCATACGAACTGTAAACACTATTTCACCTGATGATTTAGAAGACACCTTCAGAACGAAATTAGGGAAGGTGGTTTCAATCGGCGATAAAGCACATTACGAAAAACTGCCTATGAACTCTACCAATTCTTTTATTGAGTTTGGTGGACTGTTTTCAATTTTTGAAGTTCAAAAGCAAAATATCATAAATGATTACAGTAATCTTATGGAGTTGAAAGGAATTGACATTCCTCTTGATGATTTAGAGGAACATTCGTTTCAGCCAATTTCATCGGTTGAAACCGACCCTTCACAACAAAGCATACTTCATTCCTTAGAAAAGACTAGAAATGTTTTAATACAGGGACCACCGGGAACAGGAAAAAGCCAAACGCTGACAGCCGTTCTCATTAATGCACTTGAAAACAACAAAAAAACGATTGTCGTTTGTGAAAAACGAACTGCCCTTGAAGTGCTTCATAATACCCTCATTGAAAAAGGACTAAACTATAATTGCGTTTTAATCCGAGATATTGTAAAAGACCGCAAAACGGTTGTTGATTCTGTAAGAGATCGAGTAGATAATTTCGAGTATCAATCATACACATACAAATCTTCCAAAGATCATTTAGATAACATTGTCAATAAAGCCAAAAATTTAATCACGAATATAAACGGTAAACATCAGAAACTTGACCAGAAAATTATCGGCAACAAATCCTGGACTGATGTAGTTGGTGATTTGTTGGCAGAACTCAGAAATAATGACGATGACAGCAGGTTGAATATTGAAAAATCAGGATTTACTTATTTGCCAGAAGAGCTGAATAAATTACTTGACCTTGTTCATAAAGGACAATCACTATATACTAATTTTTCACAGATAGAATCTAAATCGTTTATCAATTCAAAAAAATTAGTTGGCGACAATCCTTACAAAATTGAACAAACAATCAATGACGATTTTGATTATTATAGCAAATATTTGCAAGACATAAAAAATCTGTTAGAAACAAACAGTAGTGAATTCGCTATTCTTAGAAAAAATGAATTAAACCAACAAATAGAAGAAACTAAACAGATAACAACAAAAGTAGAAACGATTTTTGACAAGAATAAAAGTAATGCCGACCTAACTGATGAAAATAAACTAAATGGGTACGGCTATAAATTCTTGTCTGTTTTTTCAAAAGCAAAAAAGCAAACCATTTCCGATTATTTAGAGTTACAAACAATATTCCAAAAACTTGAAGAATGTCTGAAGCTCACAAAAGACCTAAAACCCATTTTGTTTGCAGGAACATTAGATGATAAGCTAAAATCTTTAATCACATTAAAAAATAACATTGTAGATGTTCAAAACGAATTTGAAACAAAAATTCAAAACGAGTTTCATAAAATCAATCTACTGAAAACCAACAAAACAGAAATTAACATTAAAAGTTTGCCCATTCTTCAAGAAAAAGTAAGCGGATTATCAAGCAAATTTAACTCTGATAACTGGGTAAAAAATGAACTTAAAACAAATGATTTTTATTCTTTCATTTCTGAATTGGAATCTCACCTCAAAGCCAAGAATGAATACTTTAATTCTGAACAAGATGATTTTTTAGCAGAGTTCAAATGGTTCCAATTCTATAATGGTTTAACAGAAAATGAAAAAACGATTGTAGATGAATTGAAGTCAAAAAAAAATTGGAGAAAACCGTTTTTGATTTTTTATTTGGATTCATTACTTCGGTTTTCGGCTAGCGGCGGTGATTTACCTGTAAACGATGATGAACATAGAGAACTCGATACTACGCTAAACGGATTTGAAAAAGAACAACTAAAATTCATCAAAAAATTTTGGTATTCAAGACAGATTAACACAACTCAATCATTTGTTCAAAACAATAGTGGTTTATCTGTAGAAAATCTTTACAACAAAAGAAGCAGCCACCGTTTCAAACGACTTTCATTACGGCAGATTGTACAAAAGGATGCTGATCTATTTTCTACATTCTTCCCTATCATCCTCACTTCGCCTGATGTTGCAAGTAATTTGTTCAAAGGGATGAATCGCTACTTCGATATTGTAATGTTTGATGAAGCCAGCCAGTTACGACTTGAAGATAATTTGCCTGCTATTCTAAAAGGAAAACAAATTATCATTGCAGGTGATGAACATCAAATGCCTCCATCTAATTATTTCAGCAAAGTATTTGACGGTGCAGTAGAAGATGAAGAAGATATTGACGAAGAAGAAAACGTAATAAGAGTTGATAAAGATGATATTTTATTGTCTTGCGAATCTTTGCTTGATTTTGGAACAGAGCTGAATTTTCAAAAGAAGCATTTGGACTTTCACTATCGTTCACGACACCCGCATTTGATAGATTTTTCCAACTATGCTTTTTACAATCAACGACTAAAACCGTTGCCTAACAATTTTGACTATATCCCAATAAAATATGTTCAAGTAAATGGCACTTTCTCTGACCACTCCAATGAAGCTGAAGCTGAAATGGTTTTATCAATCATTGATAAGAATATTAACCGTTTGCCAAACGGAGAATATCCGACTCTTGGAATTGCAACTTTCAACATTGCACAACGCAACCTGATAAAGAGTAAAATTTTAGAACGACAGAAATTTTCAAAATATTCAGAATTCAATGCTAAAATTCAGGAGTTGGAAGAAAACGGAATGTTTGTAAAGAATTTAGAAAACATTCAGGGCGATGAAAGAGATGTAATTATTCTTTCAACAACCTACGGAATTGGTAAAGACAGAAAATTTGCCCAAAGATTTGGACCAATCAACCATTCAAAAGGTTACAAACTATTGAACGTAATCATCACAAGAGCAAAGTATAAAGTTTATTGTTGTTCTTCAATTCCTGAACAGGTTTTTATGAATTACAAAGAATACCTGACAATCGAAGGTTCAAACAACAAAAGAGCCGTGATGTATGCATATTTAGCCTACTGCAAAGCAGTAAGCGAAGCAGACAACGATTCACGATTGTCTGTTCTTACGGCTCTTGCAGAAAATACATCAAACAGTGCAGGTATCAATTCAAGAGATTTTAATGAACTAGAATCTCCTTTTGAAGAAGAAGTTTATCAAAGTTTGGCTGATCATTTCGGAACTGAAAAACTAATTCCACAATTACAATTTGCAGGGTTTAGAATTGATATAGTTTATGACCCGAAAATAAAAAGTGTTCCAAAAATTGCTATTGAGTGTGACGGAGCAAAATACCATTCCAGCAGAGAAGCCTATTTATATGATAGGCACAGACAGAAAATTTTAGAAAATCACGGCTTTGTGTTTCATCGAATTTGGAGCACAAATTGGTGGCGAAATTCAAACAGAGAAACCAAACGACTTGTTGATTTCATAAAGCAAACTGAAGCAACAGTAAACGGGAAAATCAAAGATTATTCTAAAACAGCTTACGCATTTACTGACGACATTGAAATTTTGGAGGAATATGTTACCCAAAATTCATTTATTGACATAGAGAAAGACGGAGAGACTATTCAAGCGATAGAACAAGTTACACCTGTTCAAACCCCAATATTTGCTAACGATGTTGTAAAACTAAACAGTAAAGTCCAAATAAAGTATATGAATATTGGCAAAGATATCAATGTTCAACTTGTTTCTACAGAAAACAACAAACTAACATCAAATGGTATTCAAAAAATTTATCACAAATCACCTTTGGGGGTTTCATTACTTGGACACGCTATTGGAGATATTGTAAAAATCGGAAATCTTGACAATTTTGTTGAAATAATTAAAATAGAAACCTAATATCAATGTTTTTGATGGCACTTTTACAATTCTATAGATCGACCTCACAAAACTAAAATTGCAAAAGAGCTACCAAGTCATTACGAAACAGTGAATTAACAATAAACAAGCAAAAAGACGAACCACTATAACAAGATATTATTAAACATGAAAGGGGCGTTTATGACACTTTTGTCCACAATCATGATTTAGCTTTTTGAATCAACCTTTGACATAAATCTCCTCAACTCCGGTAAGTCGAAAAAAGCAAGATACTATTTCATGGTGTAAAAAAATGTTTAACACTTAAAACTAATTCCATGGACAACACTAATATGAACCTGAACCTTACCCAAATCGCTTGGGTGGTAAAAGACATTGAGTTAGCAAAATCGTTTTTTCAGCAAATGTTTGGCATTAGCAATTTTAGCAAAACAATGATCACACGTTTAAAGGAATGTGATGGAACCTATTATGGTGAGCCTTCTGATGCCGAAAACTATGTTGCATTGGCTTATACTGACGAAGTATTCCTCGAACTCATTCAGCCTATTTCGGGAAAAAGTATTTTTAAAGATTTCATAGATAATAATCCGGCAGGCGGAGTTCAACATATTGCCTACAGCACACCAATTGCTAATCTTGACAAGGTTATATCAGACTTTAAAAATAGAGGTTTTTCAATAATAAGCAGTTTTGATACACCAATTGCCAAAATTGTATTTTTCGACACACGCATTGAGATTGGCGTTTTTACTGAAATTATGGGCATTACCAAAGAAGGTGAAATTGCCGTACAAAATATGAAAACCCAAATGTAAGGGTTGAGGATTGATGGAATCAAAAGATCGAAATGCAAACGCTAACCCTATGACAACTGCCAAACAGCTATATCAGAAATATAAAACGTTAATGCCTGCATTGATATTAACAGGGCTTTGTGCCTACACCCTGCTGACATTTATCCGTGGAACAGTTGAAATTAGCGGATTCAATTTGGAGTTTAACCTTACTAAAAAACATTATGGCGCTTTTATAGCGGTAGCAATAAGTCTTATTTCTTACTTCGCATTCCGACAATTTTTCAACTACATTTTAGCCTTTACACTTCTGCTCGGACTTTTTTGCATTATAAACTTTACCCCTTTCGACTTTATATGGCCACTGGAAATCGGAAGCTTCAAAATCAACTTTCAACCTACAGCTTTTCTTGTGGGAATTTTCGCTATTATTCTGAATTTCAAAGATCTTAAAACATTCTTTTACACTTAGCTGCATAGCTTCAGCTCTCACTCTGTTCGGGATTTAAAAGCCCGAACCAGCTTACTTTGGGATTTGAAATCCGAATGAGCAAGGAAAAGTCAGTTTTATAATCCGTTACAATTTTTTTCACATTTCCTTTTGAATTTAAATTTTCAATCTTATATTTGTCTATATATCCTATAGACTAAGTATATTTATGATTTAAACATTATTATCATGACTAACATCAGCACCCTACAAAACCCTAATCAACAACTACTTGTTTTTTGCATTGCAACCACCTGCATGCAGCGCTGCTGTTGCATGTAATACTCTCCCCTTTTCCATTATAAGAGTTGTATGATGGAAATATCTCAAACCATCTATTCACTAGTAAACAAGGTATCCTACATCAGGGCTTTGCATTGGTTGAACACTAAAAATACTAACATGAAAACATTAAAACATACCTTAACGGCTGTTGCTCTTTTGATATCCTGCTACGCAGCCCAGGCTCAAAACAACACTAACGAGATCGTGATAACAGGTACACGCTTTACTTATCCGCTTTTCGAAAAATGGATTTCGCTATATAAAAAAGAACACCCTGACTTGCACATACGAATAGCATCTAAAGGCACCAAATCTGCCGATAGCGCTAACCTCTTTATCAACGCACATCGTCTAACCGACAATGAGCTACCGGGTTTAACTACCGAAGCCATTGCTCGCTACGCACTGTTACCTGTTGCCAACAGTCAAAATAAACTACTTAGTATTTATGGCTCTCGAGGAATTAAATCAAAAGAGCTTAAGAAACTTTTTTTCGAAAAATACGACCCCGCAGAACCTGATGCTGAACAGAAACCCAATAAACAACTAAAAGGCTATCAGCCTGTATTTTACACACGAGCTCAAAAAGCATGCGCTCCTATTACTTTCGCTGCTTATTATGGCTTTGAGCAAGAAAACCTGGTAGGCAACCAACTGGGTGGCGACGACAAACACCTTATCCAGGCGGTGCTGAGTGATTCGGCAGGTGTTACCTATAATGTTCTTAGTTTCATTTATGACCTAAATACACGCAAGGTAAAAGAAGGGCTGGGTATTATTCCTTTGGATTTGAACAACAATGGAAAACTTGATGAGAATGAACAAATTTATGGCACTATTGACCAGCTGATCACTTATCTTGAAAGTACGACTAACCCAGGATTGCCTTTCGAACAGGTTACCCTTTCTTATAAAAAAGGACAAAATAATACCAAATCGATCGAAGAGTTCATCAGCTGGATTAGATCGAAAGGTCAGTTGAATAACCATGAGTTTGGCTATGCTTTGCTTAGTGAGAAGGATCTTCAAACTAAGCTCAACCCTGTTTCACCAGCCAAAACTATTGCCAAACAGAACTAATGAATAAAAAGCACTTTACTATGACGCTCCTCATCGGTTTACTTATTACCTCATCCGCTTGCCATCAGCTGGAAAAAACACAAAATAAAAGTGTTGCTCATGCTGCGATGATTCGTGTTCCTGGAGGAACGATGCTCAAGCAGTTTGATGACGGAACTACGCGTACCATCACTGTAAAATCGTTTTTATTCGATGCCGACTTAGTAACCGTTAAGCAATTTGATGATTTTGTAAAAGCTACAAGCTATGTCACCGATGCCCAGAAATTTGGTAACTCAGCAGTATTTGACTTCGAAAAGAAAACTTGGAAAATGCTTAATGCAGCTGATTATTTACATCCGCAAGGAAAAGATAAAGCCCAAGCAAACCTTGATCACCCGGTAACACAGGTTTCGTGGAATGATGCTGAAGCTTACGCAAAATGGAAAAGCGAACGATTACCAACAGAATTGGAGTGGGAATGGGCCGCCCGAAATGCATCGAACGCGCGTCAAACTTATACCTGGGGTGAACACTTGGTTGAGGGTGGTAAATACAAAGCCAATACCTGGCAGGGATCCTTTCCGGAAAAAAACACCGAGGAAGATGGCTTTTTGACCACCTCACCCGTAGGATATTTTGGTAGAAACCAGTTAGGGTTAAGCGACATGGGTGGAAACGTTTGGCAATGGTGCTCTGATAAAGTGGCTCCAACGGCCGAAGAAGCCCAAAACGACACCGCCCAACGTCGGGTAAGTAAAGGCGGCTCTTTTCTTTGCGATCCGAATGTTTGCCATGGTTTCCTTATCGTGGGCAGTTCTTCGTCAACTCCCGAAACCAGCTTAATGCATACCGGTTTCCGTTGTGCCAAAGATTAATATTTTTTTGACTCATTAATCTACTTAAACTATATACTAACTATACTTAAAATGAAACACAAACTACTCTATACCTATCTATTGCTGGCTCTGCTCACCTTATTTGGGAGCCAAGCCGCTTTAGCACAAACGAAAACACTAGTCAGTGGGACCGTTTTAGAAGACGGCACCAAAATACCTGTTGCCGGCGCTACCGTTGCAATTAAGGGCACTCGTGATGCCATTCAAACTGATGCAGACGGTAAATTTAAACTAAGCACCAAAGCCAAATTCCCATTTAAGCTGGTAATACAATACGTAGGTTACATTACCAAGGAAGTACAGGTTTTCGACCTGGAAGATGGAGAGATCAATATCTTATTACGCTCACGTAATCAATTATCGGAAGTGGTGGTTACGGCCTTAGGTATTGAGAGTAATCGTAAATCGATCAATACCAGTATTGCCCGTATTGATAAAAAAGAGATTCTGGCTGCCAAAGAACCAAATGTAGTTACCGCACTTAGCGGAAAAGTGACTGGTGTTCAGGTCCAAAATAGTGGTGGTTCTCCGGGCGGTTCATCAACCATTCGGATTCGCGGAAACAACTCTGTATTGGGTAATAACTCACCACTTTTTGTAGTTGACGGTGTTCCGGTCGACAATTCGGTACAGGACATTCTGCCTACCATTACCAATTCATTTTCATTGGCAACTCCTTCCAACCGTGCTATAGATATTAATTCGGAAGATATTGATAACGTATCTGTACTAAAAGGACCTGCTGCTGCGGCTCTTTATGGTATTCGTGCAGCTAACGGAGCTGTTATTATCAATACTAAAAAGGGAAGTGATGTTGACAAGAAGTTTTCGGTGAGCTATACCGGTTCGGCTTCATTTGATGAGGTAAACCGTAGAATGCAACCGCGTCAAAATATCTATTCAAACGGACTGAATGGACAATATGTGGTTCCAGGTCAACCGGGATCTGATGAAAATTGGGGCGCTAGAATTGATACCCTAACCTATTCTGAAGTTTCGAGCGCATTCGATAAAAATGGTCTGATAGTAGGGCAAAGTTCACCAGCTTCGAACGGCAAGCCAGTAAATTATTATGATAATATTGATAACTTTTTTGAAACCGGAAAAACCTGGAACAATAATCTTTCGGTTACAGGTAATCTGGATAAAGGAGGATATTACTTTTCCTACAGTAATTTAAATCAAACTGGTATCATTCCTACCACCGATTTCTTTCGAAACACCTTCAGAGCCAATGCCGACTACAAAGTAACAGACGGCTTAAAGCTTTCAACAGGTTTAAACTATATTAATTCAGGTTCTGATAACCGTGCATTAATGGGTGGTTTCAATACCAATGTTGTTCGTGCACTGGTTAACAGTCCGGCTAACTTTGATATAACCAATGGCTTAAGTGACCCGGCAAATAACCCTGATTCGTATTTACTGCCAGCTACCAATGCAAAACCCTGGGGCGATTCACGCTCTTACGCTAATGGTCGCGGCTGGGACAGTCCCTACTGGTCGTTGAACATGAATCCGCAGAAAGATGATATCAACCGTTTCTTAGGGTTTGCCCAGGCCGATTATGATTTTCTTCCATGGTTAAGCGGAACCTTCCGTTTTGGTTACGACACCTATCGCGATCAGCGCAAAGGCGGATTCAGCCGCGGAACTTCGGGTGTTGCTGCCGGTGCTATTAACGATGTGAATTACTTCCGCAGAGACTTAAATACGGATATAATCCTTAAAGCACAGCACACCATTACCAAAGGCTGGGATTTAACCGCTATTGCAGGAAGTAACTATTACGACTCTTACAAAAATCAGATCAATACCCGTGGCGATGGCTTGATTATCCCTGGACTGTTTAACATTTCAAACGCCTCTACCACCAATACTTATAATCAAACTATTCGCAAGCGTTTAGCAGCGGGTTATTTCAGCTTGGCTGTTAATCACAAAGATTACTTGTTTGTAAACTTTACCGGCCGTAATGAATGGACCTCTACCCTACCCGATGGTGACAACTCGTTCTTCTACCCATCTGCAGGTGCCAGTTTGGTATTCTCGGAATTCTTAGATAAAGACACTAAAAAATGGTTCAGCTTGGGTAAAGTACGTGCAAGTTACGCTCAAGTAGGTAACGATGCTGACCCCTACTCATTGGAAACCTATTTTACCAATTCTTCGGCAGGTGGATGGATTCAATCGAGTTTGAGTTTTCCGTTTAACAATACTGCAGGCTTAAGCTATGGATCTACATTAGGAAATCAGGCTTTAAAGCCTGAGCGTATCGACACCTGGGAAGTAGGTACCGACTTAGGATTCTTTAAAAACCGCGTAGGATTAGAAGCCACTTACTACTCTTCATTAAGTAAAGACCAGATCATTCCGGTATCATTACCAAGCTCAACCGGTAGCAATGCTGCATTGGTAAACACAGGCCGAATAACCAACAAGGGACTTGAACTTACATTAAATGTTAATCCGATTGAAAACAAAGATTTCAGTTGGGATTTCAATGTGCTGTATTCGAAAAACAATAGTAAAGTAGAAGAACTGGCACCTGGCTTAAATAATATTTCACTTTCAGGAGGATTTCCATTCGGCGATTCTCGGGCGATCGTTGGTCAGCCTTATGGGGCATTGTTCGGTGTTGACTTACAACGCAACGCCGCCGGTAAGCCAATTATCGATGATCAGAAACTTTTAGCCAATGGAGCTCCGAATGCGAACTATGGATATCCACTAATTGATGCTACTCCAAAAATTATTGGTGATCCAAATCCAGATTTCAATTTAGGATTCCGTAACGAGATCAGATACAAGTTCGCAACCTTATCACTATTTCTGGATTACCGTGGAGGATTTGACATTGCGAATGCACCGCGCTTGCAAATGGTATTTAATGGTGTAGCCGAAGAAACAGCTAACAGAGGTCAGCAAGTGGTTTTTGACGGGGTAAAGAAAAGTGATGGAGCTAAAAATGATATCACGGCAATTGCTTCTCAATCTTGGTATCGCCAAACCTTTAACATCCCAGGAATGTATGTTGAGAAAGATCTTTACTGGTTACGCATCCGCGATATCAACTTAACATTTGATCTTCCATTAAAATGGATTCAAAAGGCTCGAATCGCAAAGGCTGCTCTTACACTTACCGGTCGTAACTTCCTGATCAGCACTAATTATTCTGGTTCTGACCCTGACTTAAGTTCACGTAATGGCTTGTCGAATGCCTTGGGAGTTGACTTTTGGACCACGCCTAATACTCGAAGCTACGCAACCACTTTAACCCTTACCTTTTAAGCATTATCATCATGAAAAAACAGATAAATCAACATAAGCTTTTAGCATTCGCATCGGTACTCACAATTTTCGGATTGAGTACAGGTTGCAATTTGTCGGAGGTGAATGTAAATCCCAATGCCTCCAACAATGCTCCTATATCTACCGTTTTATCGGGCGCGGAGGGTACGCTAGCCTTTAGCCAAGGAGTTGACGCTGGTATTCAAACAGGTATTACCATTCAACAGTTTGCAGGTTCTAACGGAGATGCGGTGGCTTTTGACAATTACAATGTGAACACCACCTATTACAACTCTATCTGGGGTAGTTTTTATACCAACGGACTTAAAAACCTGAACATTGTTTACACTAAAAGTAAGGAGTTGAACTCGCCCTACTACACCGGTATTTCGCGCATTTTATCCGCCTACACTTTTTCAACCTTATCAGATATTTTTGGAGATATTCCTTACAAGCAGGCACTACACGCTGAAATAAATGCATCCCCTGCAATTGACAAACAACAAGATATTTATGCCGACCTGCAAAAACAACTGGATTCAGCCATTACTGAACTAAGTCTACCGGCCAACAGCTTCACTGCTCCAGCTCCGGGTGCCGATGATTTGTTCTTCAGAGGTAATACACAAAACTGGCTGGCTGCAGCCTGGACATTAAAAGCGCGCTTAGCTATACATTTGAGTAAAGTTGATGCCAATACTGCGGCTCAAACAGCTTTGAATTATTTATATGATGCAAATGGTAATTATCGTGGCATTACCTCAAATGCCAACGACTTGCAAATTGTTTTCGGTGCGGCGGTAAGCAACTCCAATCCATTTTATCAGCAAAACACTAATCGTCCAGGGTGGGTAGGTCTGGGAGCCTCGTTTGTGAATTTGCTGAATGGAAATGCAATTGATGATCCGTCGACCAAACCGGAAACGGCACCTGTTGACCCTCGTCGCTCGGTTTTCGCCACACAATATCCGGCGGCGAGTGGTAAGTACAGGGGTTCCGTAGCCGGAGTACCGGGAGCATTTTCGGTGATCGGCTCATATTATGCTAGCTCAACTTCACCGGTAGTATTTTTATCCTATGTTGAAGCCAAGTTTATTGAAGCCGAAGCACGATTAATACTGAATGATCGCACAAATGCAGAGAAAGCGCTGAAAGATGCCACTTTGGCCTCAATCAATAAGATTGCCAACCCAGCCGACCCTAATGCATCACAAGCAAACAGGGATGCTTACCTGGCAGCAAAAACAACCCTTACAGGCGACCTTCAATCGGATTTAAAAACGATTATCACTCAAAAATATATTGCCTTGTTTACGCAGGCTGAGGTTTGGACCGATTACCGTCGTACCGGTTATCCGGCATTGAAACCTTCGGTGAACGGCACCAACACTAATAATCCCGATGGACTGATCCCTCGCCGATTCCCTTACCCGCAATCAGAGCAGGTGCTTAACACCAATATACAACCGGCTAATTATCAAACGCCACGACTGTATTGGGACAAGTAGAGAAGATTTGGGATTAACGATTGTAGAAGGACGATTTAAAGTACAAAGTTAGAAGTACAAAGTACGATTGGGATTGACGATTGTAGAAGTTCGAAGTACAAATTTAGAAGTACGAAGTTAAGATCTAGACCTGACGACTTTATACTAAGGACTATAGACCATGGACCATGAACTATAGACCATGGACTATCAACTATGATCTATGAACTAACAACAATAATGAAGAAACTATGGAATCAATAGCACTGGCTTTACCTGTTTTGTTGCTTGCAATAGGCATTGAATATTACGTTGCTAAACGAAAAAAACTGGCTGTTTATAAGTTTAATGATACGGTTAGCAACTTGAGCATAGGCATTCTCGATCGTGTGGCGGGTTTGCTTACTGCCGGTTTTTTCTTCTTTGTCTATGATTTTTTGCATCAACGATTCGCCATAATCAACATACAACAAAATTGGGTGAGCTGGGTGCTATTATTCCTATTGGTTGATTTTTTATGGTATTGGTACCATCGAAGCAGTCATGAAATAAATTTGTTTTGGGCCGTTCATGTGATCCATCACTCAAGCGAAGAATTTAATTATTCGGTTGGCACACGGATCACCATATTTCAATCGCTGGCAAGATTGCTGTTCTGGGCCATTTTACCCATTATCGGTTTTCCTGCCCTAATGATTATGCCTGTTTTGCTAATTCAGGGAGTTTATCCCTTTTTCGTACACACCCAGTTAATCGGCAAATTGGGATGGATCGAATATATATTGGTAACACCTTCGCATCACCGCGTTCACCATGGCAACAATGAAACGTATCTGGATAAAAACTATGGTGGATTCTTTATCATTTGGGACAGGATGTTTGGCACTTACGCCGAAGAAACCGAAGAGGTCCGGTATGGATTAACCCACCAGCTGCAAACGAATAGTTTGTTATGGCAATTCTTTCACTTTTTTCTGGAGCTGTATTACGCAGCAAAACTCACAAAAGGCTTCGGAAATAAACTGAAAGTACTGTTTGGCGGTCCCGAACAAATTGACCCTTCGATCAGGGAGCAACTTGAACTAATTTTCCTTTCACGCTCAAAACGCTTACCGCTTGCAAAGAAATTTAAAACCTATGTGGTGGTTCAACTTATTTTCATCATTATGGTTTTAATTGCCATGCTTTATTTCTACAATCAGCTGAATTTACTGATTGCCACCAGCGTATCATTGATCATCCTCATCACCCTGATCAATTGCGGAGCCATATTGGAGCAGAAAAAATGGGTGTTCAATCTTGAGTTTGCCCGGTTTCTGCTGGCCTCTGGTATGATCGCTGTTTTTACTGAGCAACCCCTGATTTGGTTAGTGGTAATCACCTTAACTGAAGCAGTATTGGTAAACTTTAGTGCCATAAAAAGAAGCTATATGAAAGGATTAAAGCCTTCAAAAAAATTTGTCAAATAAAAATACTTAAACTATAGACATTGTATATTTATGAAAAAGAATTATTTACTTTTAGGAATTCTGGCTGTAGGTACAGCTACACTCCTATCGGCTACTCTTTCAAAGCCAGGCGATAAAAAACGACAGAAAACAATTGCTGCCAAAGAAAAAGCTGCAACAAAACCCAATGTAATTGTGATTTTGGCAGATGACCTGGGCTACCATGATCTTTCTTCGTTTGGAAATGATGTTTTGAAAACCCCTAATATTGACAGCTTAGGTATTGAAGGTACACGATTTACACAGGCCTATAGTTCTGCTCCAATCTGCTCACCATCGCGTGCCGGTTTGGTTACCGGACGTTACCAGCAACGTTTCGGCTTTGAGTTTTTGGTACCTCAAAACGAAGGGGTTAAGCCTACACCAGAGCAAGTTCAACAATTTGTAGCATCCGCGGCGAAAACAGGTGGTTCAGTTGAGAAACTACCTATTTCTCAGGATGAATTCCTTCAAATTAAAAAAGGTTTGCCTGAATCAGAGATCTCCATTGGACAACTGTTTAAACAAAATGGTTATCAAACGGCTATTATAGGCAAATGGCACCTTGGAGAAACAGATGGTTTTCAGCCGCAGAAAAGAGGTTTTGATTATCACTATGGATTTTACAGCGGCTTAAGCTTGTATGCCTATCCGAATACTCCGGGAATTGTTGACTACCACTTACCTTGGGCTTTAAGCGAACGTGTTGCCTGGACCCGTGACGGTTCGAATCGTATTGTTCGCAATGATAAACCGGTGGTTGATGACAAAGAGTTTTTGACCGATAAAATTGCCGACGAGGCTATTTCTTATATCGAAAGCAATAAAAACAAACCATTCCTTTTGTATTTGCCTTTCAATGCGCCACATGATCCTTTCCAAGCTAAAAAAAGCGACTTCGACAAATATGCTTCTGTTAAAGACTCAACTGTTAGAGTTTACTACGGTATGATCACCGGTTTGGATAATGCTATTGGCCGCATCCACCGTAAACTAAAAGCCTTAGGACTTGACAAAAACACCATCATCGTATTTACAAGTGATAATGGAGGCGCTACTTATACCCGTGCAACCGATAATTATCCTTTACGCGGTGGCAAACTTTCACACTTTGAAGGTGGTGTAAACATTCCATTCTTCATTAAATATCCTGGTAAAGTACCGGCTGGTCAGGTTTATCAATTACCGGTAAGCAACCTCGATATTTTCAGCACCGTTGCTGCTGCGGCTAATATTCCGTTGCCTAAAGATGTTGAATATGATGGAACCAATTTGCTGCCTTACGTTAATGGAAGCAACAAAGCTCGTCCACACGATGTGCTATTCTGGCGCAATGGCTATTCAAAGGCTGTTCGTAAAGGCGATTGGAAACTCTACATCAACACCCGTAACAATAAACAATTATTGTTCGATTTGTCGAAAGACCGTTCAGAAACTACTGACCTTTCGGCGCAACATCCAGAGCTAGTAAAAGAACTTAATGCGGCCTTACAAGTATGGGAAAGCAAAGTAAAAACCCCGACCTGGCCAAATACTTTCAATAGTTCAATTACCATTAATGGCGAAAAATATTTCTTCCCTATTTAATAAGAGCTTCATTTTATAATAAGTTGGTTGATCCTTGCCTGCCGGAGTTCCCCGCTCCGGCAATGGGCAAGGAATTAACTGAAGTGTAAAGTACAAGCATGGTGTCATTAAAATCCTCTTGAATATGAAAACAACTATTCTTTTAGCCAAAAAACTGGGCGTAAGTATTTTATTATTCATTCTGCCTTTACTGGCCATTATTTTAAGTCTTGAGATTGTAAAACAGTTTTCAGACAACAGTGAACAGACCGAACAATCGACATCAACAGAAGTGTTTGTTGATAAATAGAACGATCAAAAACCATCAACTTAATTATACATGGAAACATTAAAACTCATATTTGATCATTTAAATGGTTGGGGACTAACCGTTATATTACTCGCAACCGGAGTTGCTGAGTTTTCGTTAGGGTTATACCGAAACTGGAAGCTGAATGAAAAACTCACCGACTTAAGCAGTTTGCTTTTCGGTCGCTTAGTAATTCCTGTTTTTCTATCTTACTTTGCGCTAAAGTTTTTACCCTCAGTAATTCCTCAATATAAAAATGTATTGGCATGGGTACCGTTTTGGTGGGGCTTTTTCATTTTATGCATTGCCGATGATTTGACGCAGTATTGGTATCACCGTCTGCATCACGAAGTGGAATGGTTATGGAGATTTCACCGTACTCACCATTCTGCACCTTACATGGGAATGGCTATGGCCAGTCGCCAGAATTTTATTTACACCTTACTGTTCCCGCAATTATATGTAACTATTACGCTTACTTTCCTAGGGTTAGGTTTACCCGCTTTATTTGTGCTCGGAATCAAAGGATTAATCACTACCATGGCTCATTCGAGTATTAAATGGGACAAACCTTTGTATTCAATCAAATGGTTACATCCGGTAGCCTGGGTATTGGAACGAACCATTTCATTGCCTGCCACGCATCATGCTCACCATGCAGCGCATGAACGCGATGGCATTGGAAACTATCATGGCAATTATGGTAACATGTTTTTCCTGTGGGATGTAATCTTTAGAACCGCTAAAATTACCCGAAAATACCCTGAAGAATATGGAATAGAGGATTATCCGGAAGACCCATGGTATGCCCAGGTACTGTACCCTATTTTCAAATCGAACAAAGAAGGAAGCGATTTAGCAAAGTAAGCTCTTTCGTTTCCAAGGACATTTTTCGTTCTATTAAATGCTTATCTGATACCAAATAGGGCAAACAATTCCATATATAGATCACAAAAACAGCTCTCTCTAAACCAGATCGAGAGCTGTTTTGCTGTGTAAAGAGCTTATTAAATTCCAGCAGATTTATTCTTACCTTATATTTTATTGTACTTTATGAGCCGACACAAGATCATATTGCTTATCCTGTTTATATTTTTAACAGGTGTTGCGTTTTATTTATTGTTTCCAATAAAAGGCATTCAAGTTCCACCTAGTACAACGGCGAAAGCTGAAAAGTTTAAAAGAGACTTTCTTGCATCTCAAACTCCTGCCGATACTTCTGCTCCAAATATAATTGTGATTCTTGCTGATGATTTAGGTAAATATGACTTAACGTTATACGGCCAGGGACAAGTGAACGCTCCCAATATTAATCAATTGGCATCCGAAGGGGTAAAATTTAATAACGCTTATGTTTCAGCTCCCGTTTGTAGTCCTTCGAGAGCCGGGTTGATGACCGGCAGGTATCAGGAACGCTTTGGTTATGAATTTCAGATTCAGGGGCAGTACGTTAGTAATCGCTTGCAATATTTAGCTTTTGCGCATTTTTTAAACCTTGGTCAAATGAAGGCTAATGATATTCCGGAGGATGAATTACCCGGAAAATCAAGTATGGCAAATATTGGCTTACCTGCTTCTGAAATTATGCTTTCTGAATTATTAAAAGCCAAAGGCTATTCTACTGCACTTATTGGCAAATGGCATTTAGGTTATGAAAAGCCTTTATTACCCTTGCAACGTGGATTCGGTCATCATTATGGATTTTACGAGGCTTACTCTTTGTACGGTCATCCTGATGATTCATCGTTGGTAAATTATCATCATGATGAGTTTTCGGACAAGCACATTTGGAAAACCGGTCGACAAGGACCAGCACAAATCCGGAATGATGAAGTGATTGTAGATGATAAAGAATATTTAACGGATAAATTAACAGCTGAAGCCATCGGCTTTATTGATAAGAACAAGAATAAACCATTCTTCCTTTATCTTGCCTACAACGCTCCACATTCACCATTTCAAGCTAAAAAAAGTGATTATGATTATTATAAGGATGTAAAAGACCCAAATAAGCGTACTTATTATGCGATGATCAAGGCTTTGGATGATGGTATTGGCCGATTAAATCAAGCACTGAAGGACCAAAAACTCGATAAGAACACGATTATTTTCTTTTTAAGTGATAATGGTGGTGCTACCTATACCAATGCTACAGATAATGCCCCTTTAAAGGCTGGCAAATTTGCACATTTTGAAGGTGGTATTAATGTTCCAATGTTGTTAAAATGGCCAAAAAAAATACACTCTAACACTACTTTTGATAATCGCGTTTCATCGCTCGATATTTTCAGTACAGTTAGTGCGGCTACCAAAGCACAATTACCCACCGACAGGGTTTACGACGGAGTTGACCTTATTCCTTATTTGAACAATACTATTAAGACGATTCCTCACAAAAACCTATTTTGGCGGGTGGGCCGAAACTCAGCGGTTATCAGTGAAAACTGGAAACTGATTATCAGTAAAATGGATAACAAAGAATATTTATACAATTTGAAGGACGACCCTTACGAGCAGAAAAACCTTGTTCAGAAAGACCCAAAAAAGGTAACAGAATTAAAAACTGAGCTTTCGAATTGGGAAAAGCAATTATCAGCACCCCGTTGGAAAGGCTTGATTCATTTCCAGTATAATTTCAAAGACGGCTTATACAATGTTGATATTTAACTTTTTATAGGCGGCTGTACAAAGCAGCCTATACTCGATTATTGGCTTTACAAAATTTAACCTCGATGCTTTAGAAACAAAAGGGTCCCTGAATTAAATTCAGAGACCCTTCTTATTATTATTCTAACCTTAAAAAACTTACAATTTTGTTGATGGCCCTGGGTTTACAGTTGCAACACCAATTGAATACGTATTTCCAGTAATGGTATTATTGGTTGCGTATAAGTTCAGTGCAGCCGATTGAGAAGTGTGTACAAACTTGTTGTTTTTAATAGTTGTACCATTCTTAGGAGTACCACGTACAGTGATCGCTTTATAAGCTTTCATATAGAATGTATTATCGTGAACATTTACATAATCACCTGCTCTGTACTTAGCTCCATCGCCACCATCACCGTGCATATCAAATGAGTGCTCAGTAGCATTTGGCATTACCACGTTATAAGCCGCTTCGTAACCAGAACCTGCGATACCTGATCCTGCAATAGCATGACGGTTATAATCAAAATAATTATTGGTTATTACCGCGTAAGCTTGAGCAATACTGATTCCGTAACCTAAACCGCTTTTTTGATTGTGGTGGAAGTAGTTATCATGTATTTTAACTCCAGTGGCTCCGCCTGATAAATAAACACCAGCATGATTCCATCCGAATACTTCACAATTAGCTACTTCAAGATTGCTGAATGTTGAATAGATACCACGGCAATAAGTTGAGCTACCGCTAGTACCTGTTGATGCTCCACGAACACGTAAACCAGTTACTTTAACTCCTGCACCAGCAGCTTGTAACATAATACCATGAGAAATATTGGTAGTATAAACCATACCTCCAAGGATACCATTTTTTCCACGACCACTCGCTAAGGTAACACCTGCAGGGATTTTAATGGTTCCTTGACCCGTCAAATTGATCTCTGAATTATCGTCAACATAAATTACCTCGCCGCTTTTTGCTTTAGATATAGCAGTTTTTAATTCTGCAGCGGTTTTAACCAAGTAATTATAAGCAGTTACAGGTGGAGTAGTTGGCGTTGTTGGTGTTGTAGGGGTAGTAGGTGGCGTTTCTACTGTTTGAGCTGTTTCCTTAACCATTAAGGTATTTAACCAGAAATTAGGTGAGGTGGTATTTTTAGGGCCTTTAGCAACTTCAATTCTAATTTTACCCGAAGCATTAGGTTTTACGGCGTTGATACTTGCAATTTTAGTAGTATTATTTGCTGGCTCAATCAAAACCGTTTGGGTTGTTGCACCAATAATTTTATAACGAGTTTCCAGCGAACCGTTAAAATTCATTCTTGAAGCAAAAAATGAAAGATTATAGGTGCTGGTAGCGCTTAGTCCTGAAAGTTCTATGGCAGCAGTTGTACCTGATCCATAAACTAAATCGGAAGCTGCAGCTTGTGGAATACCCAATGAACCTGGATAAGTTGTTGATGAGTTGGTATAAACTCCTTTAAAAGCTGCAACAGTTGCAAGCTTTACAGCAGTTGCTGTTCCTTTGTTAAAATCTTTTAAGGCAACTGGCGAAGAAACCGCCATTGATCCTAAATTATAATTAGTTGGGGCTGTTTTCCCACCAAAATCTACACGAAGATCAAGACCGGTGGCTGTAGCCTCGGTCGACATATCTGACCCCTCATTTATTGGAGTCTCAGTTGAGAGTCCATCTACCTCGTCTTTATTACACGATGTTAAAATACTTGATCCAGCAATTAATGCGGCTAATGCGAATGATAATGCTTTCTTGCTACGTTTCGGATTTAATCTTTTTATACTTTGCTTACTTTCTAATAGAGATGACATAATCATTTAGTTAAACTTGTTACACATTTGTTAATTTTCTTTACTTTTTGATCAAAAAAGACAATGAGTTTCCTTTCAAGCCTTTTTCAAGACCTGTCATTTTGAAATCATCGATTTCGAAATCATCAATTTTGGAAGTGTACCCCGTTTGGCGAATTTTTGGTTTGGTATCGGGGTACCTGGTGTATAAGAAGAATTATTTATTATTCTCCACTCTCACTCTACTCTCCTAATGAATTTCTAAGTAATTTTTTATCCAAATGGTTGTTTAATTAATATTCCTAATTCACTTTAGTCAGACCTTATTACGAGCTGAGTTTCAGAAGGTTGCAAAAAATTTTACTTTTCCATTTTTTATACTAATAAGCATAAGTTGTATTTTGTAGTTAAGCAAAAATTCGTTTCGCTTAAATAAAAAAGATTCCAATAGCCTTACAAAGCAGTGACAATCATCTGATAATGTAACACGTACACTAACTATTGAGCTATTATTTCACCTAGAAATAGCTTATCCTATCCTAATTTTCCTTTAAATAATCGCACTACTAATCTCAATGTCAATCAAAGGAGGCCAATGACTTAGCCTATCCGAAGCCATTGATATTGAACTAAAAGAAGGAGTGACTCCCGAATAATAATGGCATTTTTGGCAGTTTAGCTGGACCGGATAATATGAAGAGCCTATATTATTTTTGTGTTTATTGGCGTTAATCTGCTCTTCCTATCCTTAAACAGGCTATATATTAGTATTAAAAAAGGGTTCCTGATTTGCATCAGGACCCCCTTTTAATACGATAATCTTAATAAGAACCTACAAAGAAGTTGAAGGTCCTGGGTTTATAGTTGCCATACCAATAGAATAGGTATTGCCTGAAATTGTATTATTGGTTGCATACAAGTTCAATGCAGCCGACTGTGAAGTGTGAATAAACTTGTTGTTTTGAATAGTTGTACCATTTTTAGGAGTACCACGAACTGTGATCGCTTTATAAGCTTTCATATAGAAGGTATTATCGTGTACGTTTACATAATCACCAGCTGTATATTGAGCTCCATCGCCACCATCACCATGCATATCAAATGAGTGCTCAGTAGCATTTGGCATTACCACATTATAAGCTGCCTCGTAACCTGAGCCTGCAATACCTGAACCTGCAATAGCATGACGGTTATAATCAAAATAATTATTGTTGATTACTGCAAAGGCTTGAGCAATGCTGATTCCGTAACCTAAACCACTTTGTTGATTATGGTGGAAATAGCTATCGTGTATTTTAACATTGGTGGCTCCGCCCGACAAGTAAACACCGGCATGATTCCATCCGAATACCTCACAATTAGCCACTTCAAGATTGCTGAATGTTGAGTAAATACCACGGCAATAAGTTGATGAGCTACGGTCAGTACTGGTTGATGCTCCACGAACACGTAAACCAATTACCTTAACACCTGCACCTCCAGCTTGTAACATAATACCATGAGAAACATTGGTGGTATAGATCATACCTCCAAGGATCGCATTGTTACCACGACCACTCATTAAGGTAACACCTGCAGGAATTTTAACGGTGCCTTGACCAGTCAAATCAATCTGAGCATTATCATCAACATAAATAACCTCGCCGCTTTTTGCTTTAGATATAGCAGTTTTTAATTCTGAGGCGGTTTTAACAAGGTAATTATAAGAAATACTAGGCGTGGTTGGTGTAGTAGGAGTTGAAGGTGGCGTTGTAGGCGTAGTAGGTGGCGTCACTATTGTTTCGATTGTTTCCTGAACGATCAAGGTATTTAACCAGAAATTAGGTGAAGTTGTATTTTTTGCGCCTTTTGAAACTTCAATTCTAATTTTACCTGAAGCATTCGGTTTTACTGCATTGATACTTGCAATTTTAGTAGTATTATTTGCTGGCTCAATCAAAACCGTTTGGGTGGTTGCTCCAATAATTTTATACTGAGTTTCCAATGAGCCGCTAAAATTCATTCTTGAAGCAAAGAATGACAGATTATAATTGCTGGTGGCCGTTAATCCTGAAAGTTCAATTGCTGCAGTTGTAACCGATCCATAGAATAAATCGGCTGCTGCAGTTTGTGGAATACCTAATGTACTTGGATAAGTGTTTGAGTTGGTATAAACTCCTTTAAAAGCTGCAACAGTTGCAAGTTTTACAGCTGTTACTGTTCCCTTGTTAAAATCTTTTAAGGCAACAGGCGTAGACACTCCCATTGATCCTAAATTATAATTGGTTGGAGCTGTTGATCCACCAAAGTCTACACGCACATCAACGCCGGTACTTGTAGCATCTATAGCCAAATTACCTGTTGATAACTCTTCGTTTAATGAAGATTCAGGTAAAACGCTCTCTGCTTCTTCTTTACCACAGGATGTTAAAATACTAGATCCGGCAATAATCGCTGCTAATGCCAATGACAATGCTTTTTTACTGCGCTTTAAGTTCAATTTTTCTACGGGTTTAATCTCTGATACCAATGGCATGATCAGCTGGTTTAATTGTTATACATTTGGTTAATTATCTTTACTTTTTGTTCAAAAAAGACAAAGCACTTCCTTTCAAGCCTTTTTCAAGACCTGTCATTTTGAAATCATTAATTTTGGAAGAGTACCCCCTTTTACGAATTGTTTGGTTTGGGTTTGGTATGGGGTACTTAAGTGTACGAGAGATATGATCTAATAATCTCTACTCTCATTTTCATCTCCTAATGGATATATAGAAGTAAATTTTTGTTAAGATTTTTGCATTTACCTATCTCCTCATTTTATGTTTAATCCACCCTTAGTACGAACTGAGTTTCAGAATGTTACAAAAACATTTACTTTTCAATTTATTTTACTATTAATTAAAAAACATCTTTTATAATTAAGATAAATTTCATTTTATTTTATAAAAATACCTTTCATGAATACTTTACAAAAACCCTCGATGCAGTTAAAACACTAACTATGAATGTGTTATCAGATTCACAAACCGATTATATTATTCTACATTTTGTATTTAAATATCCCCAGCTTTTTTATCCACTTTATATACTATTTTGTGGATGTATGTTTATATAAAACCTTGGACCTGCTGGCGAAAGAAGCTGGTGAAAACAATTCTGATTCCTTTCAATGAACCTTAAATGGTTTGAATCACAGAAGTTCCAGAAGCAAAAAAGGGGCACTGATTTAAATCAGTGCCCCTTTTTAATATTATAAGAGATAATCTAATCTTAAAATAAGCTTACAATGCTGTTGCTGGTCCTGGGTTTACAGTAACAAGAGCTGTAGAATAAGTATTTCCGGTAATTGTATTGTTGGTTGCATATAAATTTAATGCAGCTGCTTGTGAAGTATGCACAAATTTATTACTGCTAATAGTTGTACCATTCTTTGGAGTACCACGTACAGTGATTGCTTTATAGGCCCCCATATAGAACGTGTTATCGTGAATATTTACATAATCACCAGCTGTATACTGAGCTCCATCACCTCCGTTTCCATGCATATCAAATGAATGCTCAGTAGCGTTTGGCATTACTGTATTAAATGCCGCCTCGTAACCCGAACCTGCAATACCTGAACCTGCTATACCGTGACGATTATAATCAAAGTAATTATTGGTTATTACTGCATAAGCTTTATCAATACTGATTCCGTAACCTAAACCACTTTGCTGATTGTGATGAATGTAATTATCATGTATTTGAACATTAGAGGCTCCTCCTGTTAAATAAATCCCAGCATGATTCCATCCAAAAATCTCGCAATTAGCCACTTCAAGATCGCTGAATATCGAATAGATACCACGGCAATAAGATGAGCTACTACGAGCTGTGGTAGTTGATGCTCCTCTTACTCGTAGGCCAATTATTTTAACACCTGCACCATTTGCTTGTAGTAAATTACCATGAGAAACATTAGTAGTATAAATCATACCGCCAAGGATGCCTTTTTTTCCACGACCGCTCATTAACGTAACGCCTGCTGGGATTTTAATAAAACCTTGACCAGTCATATCAATCTCAGCATTATCGTCAACATAAATAATCTCTCCACTTTTTGCTTTAGATGCAGCTGTTTTTAATTCTGCAACTGTTTTAACAACATAGCTATAATTAAAAGGAGTTTCCTTGATAATTAATGTATTTAACCAAAAATTACTTGATGCCGTATTCTTGGCTCCTTTAGTAACCTCAATTCTAATTTTACCAGCATCATCAGGTGCGATTGCTTGGAGACTTGCAATTTGGGTGGTATTATTGGTTGGTTCGATCAAAACCGTTTGTGTTGTAGCCCCAATAACTTTATATTGAGTTTCTAATGAACCACTAAAATTCATTCTTGAAGCAAAAAATGAAAGATCATAAGTACTATTGGAAGTTAATCCTGAAATTTCCAATACTGATGCAGTGTTCGATCCATAAAATAGATCTGCAGCCGCGGTTTGTGGAATACCCAATTCAACAGGATAGGTTGTTGAATTTGTATAACTACCTTTAAAAGCTGCAACGGTGGCAAGCTTTACCTCCGTATCTATTCCTGTATTAAAATCTTTTAAAGCAACTGGAGAAGAAACGGCCAGTGATGCTGCATTATAATTGGATGGAGGAGTTCCTCCAAAATCAATTCGCAAGTCAACGCCATCGGTTAATGTTGCTTCTGTGGATAAAACTTTTGATGATAGTTTTTCAGGTGAAATTCCCTCTACTTCCCCTTTACTACACGAAGTTAAAATACCTGTTCCGGCAATTATCGCTGCTAATGCCAATGACAATACTCTCTTACTACGTTTTGCATTCAAATTCTCTACATCTGGGTTAATTTCTGATACCGATGACATGATGATTTGGTTTAATTGTTACACATTTAGTTAATAATATTTACTTTCGGGAACAAAGAAGACAAAGCGTTTCCATTCAAGCCTTTTGAAGACCTGTCATTTTGAAATCATTAATTTTGGAAGAGAACCCGTTTGAGGAATTGTTTGGCTTAGTTAGTGTACCTTTGTGTACATGAGGAATAATCTAAAATCTCTGCACTCACCATCATCTCCTAATGAATTCTGAAGTAACTTTTTCTCTAAAATTTTCTCTCTACCTATCTCCTTAATTCACATCTATTTAAATCTTATTACGAACTGATTTTCAGAAGGTTACAAAAAATTTACTTTTTAATTTAATTTACTATTAACGAAAAAATCTTGCTTTACAGTTAACCAAAGATTCTTATAACTCAAAAAAGAGCGTTAAAATCTCTTCTTTTGAATCGATAAAAGCAATCCCTCCTCTCGATAGAAAGGCTTGGATCGATAGACATCCATTTGCACTTAAGAAAAAGTTCATTTTATTAATCATTAGAAGGCGCAAAACAGCCTATAAGTTGCAGAAGCAAAAAGGGTCGCTGATTTCAATCAGCGACCCTTTTTTGAATACTATAATAATGGATAATCTATTCTTAATTGGTTACATATAAGTTTAATGCTGCTTGCATAGTTGCATAACCTAATTATTTAATACCTTATGGATTATAAGGTGTGTCCGTAGGCGGTATACGACTGAACAAAAAAAGGCTTCTTTTTTACCGGACTTATAAGATTATAGGCTTTCTTATTGACTGTTATTGAAATGGCTTGCTTCTCTTTATAAATGCCAACCAGTACCTCGTGTTCTTCCTTGCTCAACAATTTGCTTGAAAATGCAAGCAATAAAATTAAAAGTAGCTGAACCCATGCAATAAGGGATGACCTTCTTACAAATGACACCTGAAACTTTTTAGACAATTCCTCTGATTTTTCCATTGACGAAACATCTAAATGGGAATTGTCCCATTTAGGATCATCCAACTGGCTGTTACGATTCTCTAAAATAGAAGAATAGGAATAATTTGCACCTCTTTGCATATACTCTCAATTAGAATTGATTCTGAAATAAGATTCTTCTGCAAATGGATATCGAATATCTTTTTTACGGAGTGTAAAATCGATACCAGATTGATTCTGAACAAATTAAAAAATTTTCTTATTTACCCAATTTGCAGAGGTTTTTACCCGACAAAAATAGCCATATAAAAAACTATCTACAATACCTAGTTCTAGTGATTTTTAAGATTCATAATTATTAAGCATTAAGTTTTAATAAATAGTTAAACAACTGTTTGTCAAATAAGTATTATAAAAAATAGATTAAAATTAGAAAAGGTCAATTGACTAGAAAATCCGGAAGTTTTCGAAGATTAAAGAGGTAAAAGATGAGACAATTACGCCTTCTCAATTGATGAAATTTTACTTTTCAAACACCAAGGCATCGGGTTTGGCACCTAGATTTTCAAGCATCTTGCATATATCTTTAATAAACTTATCAGGGCCACATACATAAAAATGCTGATCGAAGTTTTTGATCGTTTCCTTTAAGTAGCGCTCATCAATATAACGTTCTTTAAAGCTCATTACCGCTTCGCGGGTAAATACTTTATGAAAATCATTGCCTAACAATTCAGTGAATTCTTTATCAAGTATTACGTCGGATGTGGTTTTATTTGAAAAGATCAGTGAGTGGCCGGGAAGATCCCCTTTTACTTTTAAATCACGGATTATAGCAATAAAGGGGGTTATGCCTGCTCCTCCGGCAATAAAAGCTCCTGGACCTTTATAGTTTATTGTTCCCCAAACATCATGAATAATCAGTTCTCCTCCAGCATTCAGCTTACCCAGTTCGTAAGTAACACCATCATGATCATTGTAAATTTTAATGGTAAATTCTAAATAATCCCACTGATTTAAACTGGTAAAAGTAAATGGTCGGCGCTCATCTTTCCATTTCTCATTATTGATGGCTACCTCAGTTGCTTGGCCGGGTTCAAAAGCGTAACCAACAGGCTTTTCCACCCTAAATCGTTTTACATCATGTGTTACATACTCGGTGTGCAAGATTTTAACGAAATGCTCTTCCATATCATTTTTACAGGTTATTCATTATAAAAATTACAGTTAATAAAATGAATTTCCTAGTGCTATTTTAAGAACTGAATCGTTAGTGGGTATTTAAAAAACTCGCCATTAGCAGCTTTTACCGCACCTATGACCGGCACAATAACCGTTATCAAACCAATGATCAATAGAAAGCCGAGACCGATGAGTAATATGATTAGAATTCCTGCAACAATAGCGTAAATACTGAAGCTAATTTGAAAATTGATAATTTCTTTGGCATGCGATTCAAGGTTAAGTATCTCATCCTTTTTAATCTGCCATAATACAATCGGCACCAAGAGCCCTCCAAATGGGAAAACAAAATGAGCGAGTTGGCTTAGGTGGGTAAACATTAAAAACTGATTATCTTCTCGTTGCATTTGACTTTCAAGTATTTAAATGAAAATACACATGAATACTGACAATCCCAAAAACAGTATTAATGCACTAAAACTATTGGCATTTCAGTAATAGTAATTTTCAATTACTCTCAACAACTCTTATAGACTATTCAAAACCATTTTTAAGTACAATAGTACCACCTGCATTAAACTGTATTTCGATCAAACCATTATTAAGCTGATGAAGTGTTGCGCCATTCTCACCCTCCTTTATTAGTGTTTTAAACGGAGCTTTAAGAATCAGCTTACCTCCTTTTCGGCTTTTATTTTAACCTGTTGCGTAATCCAATTCTCTTTACTAGCACTAAGGAGAAAGGCTCCTTCAGTTCTTAGAATAAAAATAAACACTGCTTTGGTAAATTATCCCCTATAGTCTTCTGATTCCTTTTCGGTAAAACATAAAAATCATAAAGGTCCTGATCATTTGCCACCTCAAACAAGAAAAGGCCTTTCGGCCTTCTTAATATTCGATCTAACGAAAAGATTATTTTAAAGAGAGATACTCCATGATCAACTTGGCTGTACGTTCCGAAGCTCCCGGCTCTCCCATTTGCTGATCAAGCTCATCATAATTTTGGAGCATCGTATTTCTGTATTGCTCATCATTTAAAATACTGTCCAGCTCAGCCTTAAGGTTTTTCTCATTGCAATCATCCTGAATCAGCTCTTTCACCACAAGCTTATCGACAATCAAATTTACCAATGAAATAAACCTGATTTTCACCAATACTTTTGCTATGCCAATACTCAAAGGATTCCCCTTGTAAACCACCACTTGTGGTACATCTAACAAGGCTGTTTCGAGCGTGGCCGTACCTGATGCAACAATGGCCGCCTCAGCATTTTTTAACAAGTCATAGGTTTTACCAAACACTACTGGAATTTGGGTTCCTTGTTTAAATTGTTCATAATACTCCGCAGTAAAGGTTGGCGCTCCGGCAATCACAAATTGCTTTTCAGGAAAATGAGCCTGCATCTTTACCATTTCAGGTAACAAACGTTCAATTTCTTGTTTACGGCTACCCGGTAAAAATGCCACAATCGGTTTACTGTCGAGCTGATTATCGTTTCTAAAATTCGAATTAAACGGATAAGCAGCTATTGCATCCAATAAAGGATTTCCCACATAGTCGACCTTCATTCCCCATTTATCATAAAAATCTACTTCAAATGGAAGAATACAGAACATATGATCGACCACCTTTTTGATCTTTAGAACCCGTTTTTGGTTCCAGGCCCAAACTTTAGGCGAGATATAATAGAAAACTTTGATGTCGTTTCTTTTAGCAAACTCAGCAATCTTTAAATTAAACCCTGGAAAATCTATTAGGATCAAGGCATCCGGACGATTGGCTAAGAGATCATTTTTACAGTCGGAAAGGTTTTTAAAGATCTTGCGCAGATTTACCACCACCTCAACAAACCCCATAAAAGCCATATCCTTATAATGCTTACGAATATTCTCGCTTTCCGCAAGCATGAGATCACCACCCCAGAAACGAAACTCGGCCGCTGAATCCACTTTTTTTAAAGCACGCATCAGGTTAGAACCATGTAAATCTCCGGACGCCTCTCCGGTAATTATGTAGTATTTCATAAATAGCAAAAATCCATGGTCCATAGTCCATGGTCCATTGCCGATACTATCGACTATAGACCATGGACTATGGACTGTATATTTATTAACTTTTAAAGAAAAAGACTGCTAAAACCACCAAAAAAGAAATCAGAAAAACTCCTTTTCCGGCATTACTTATTCCGTTCTTAAAATAATAGCGAACCAAAAACAGGTTAATGATCAGTCCAAGCAGGTAAATCGAGGAATCTCTGACACCAATTCTGTCGCCTAAATGGATAAATTCTACCAGAATAAAAGAAATTACCGGCACTATAATTCCTAATACAAATCCTAACAGAAAACTATCTTTTTTAAACAATCCGTTTGATTGGTCCTGACCTGATGGTAGTTGAATATTCTCACTCATAAATTCAATCTAAGGGTTAAACGCTAAAATTCCAATTCTTTAACGTTGGAATTGCATTGTATGATGTAAAATCAAAATGAACTGGCACTATTGAAGCATAACCTTCATTTAAAGCATATTCATCTGTATCTTCTCCTTTATCATTCAAAACGAATTTACCGGTAAGCCAAAAGTAACGGCGTCCATTCGGATCCAATCGTTCATCAAACTCTTCTTCCCATTTGGCAATGGCCTGACGGCATACCTTCAGCCCCTTTATTTCCTGCCCGGGAGGGAAATTAACATTTAACAACGTTCCGCTTGGCAATCCGTTATCCAAAATTTGCTTTGCTACTTCGGTAACAAAAGGACGTGTAGCTTCAAAATTGGCATCTTGTTTAAAATCACCCAATGAAAAACCTACCGAAGGAATCCCTTCAATAGCACCTTCCATAGCCGCCGACATAGTTCCAGAGTAAATAACATTGATCGAAGAATTAAAGCCATGGTTTATACCTGAAACCAATAGATCAGGTTTCTTGTGTAAAACTTTATTAACAGCCAGCTTCACACAATCCACAGGAGTACCCGAGCATTGATACATTTCAACCCCTTCGTAAATATCCACTTTATCTAACCGCAAAGGTTTCGCTATGGTAACAGCATGACCCATCCCCGACTGTGGACTATCAGGAGCGACAACTACTATATTTCCCAACTCTTGCATCAATTCAATTAAAACTTTAATTCCCGGCGCAGTTATACCGTCATCGTTCGTAATTAATATAGTAGGGCGTTGTTTAGTCATAATTTATGGTTTTTTATGATGCGAAAATAAGGAATACAAAAAACTTGATTGCTAAATAAAATGTTTGATGCAGGTAAAAATAATCTGCGCAATAAAAAAGGGCCCTGGGGGCCCAATATAAAACCAAGAGTAAATTTAATTTAGATAAATGATACAGAAAGCTGCGACATCTTAAATGCTCCTGCCTCTGATAAAGTTTACCAAAACAGCAATAATGGCCAGTACAAGCAAAATATGAATAAGACCACCTGCAGAGTAAACAAAAAAGCCTAAAATCCAGCCTATCACTAAAATTACGGCGATTAAATACAATAAACTGTTCATAGTATTATGTTTTTAGTTAAAACCACTTTTACTATGTATGTCTTGAAATAATAATGCCAAGAGGATTGAACAATTCGCTATAGTTGAATTAAGGCCTAATTTCTAATCTTCAGTCATTATATTATTGATTTAACACCCCTTTTAGGTTAGATTTACCGTAGAAAAAATTCCACAACTCTTGAAAAAATAAAAAGGAGCCAAGTGGCTCCTTCATTTTAAGCGATAACGCCCGCCTTAATCTCATCTACTATTGCCGGGTCTAATAATGTTGAGGTATCTCCAACGTTTGCCAGGTCACCTTCAGCTACCTTGCGTAAGATACGACGCATAATTTTACCTGAACGGGTTTTAGGCAATCCGCTTACAAACTGAATTTTATCTGGTTTTGCAATCGGTCCTATAATCCTTGAAACGGTCATCAAAATATCTTGCTTCATTAAATTAGCGTCCGACGGTGTTTTTTCGGTGATTACATACGCATAGATACCCTGACCTTTAATATCATGAGGATACCCCACAACTGCCGACTCTACTACACCTGTATGCATATTAATAGCATTCTCCACTTCGGCGGTACCAATACGATGCCCCGAAACATTTATTACATCATCTACCCTTCCGGTAATTCTGTAATATCCGTCCTCATCGCGTAAGCAACCATCACCTGTAAAATACATATTCTCATAGGTAGAGAAATAAGTTTTACGGCAACGTTCGTGATCGCCATAAGTGGTACGAATCATTCCTGGCCAAGGGAACTTTATACAAAGGTTTCCTGATACGCCATTTCCTTCAATCTCCTGCCCTTTGTCGTCAATTAAACATGGTTGAATGCCTGGCAATGGCAAAGTTGCATAACCTGGTTTTGTTGGTGTAATACCTGCAATTGGTGAAATCATAATACCTCCCGTTTCGGTTTGCCACCAGGTATCAACAATCGGACAATTACCTTTACCGATATGATCATGGAACCAGTGCCATGCTTCTTCATTAATGGGCTCTCCAACCGAACCTAATTTGGTCAATGAAGAAAGGTCTTTTTTCTCAACATGTTTTAATCCTGATGCCATTAATGAACGAATTGCTGTTGGTGCAGTATATAAGGTGGTTACCCTATGCTTTTGCACGATATCCCAGAAACGCCCCGGATCAGGCCAAGTTGGAATACCCTCGAACATTACTGAGGTTGCTCCTGATAATAATGGACCATAGACGATATATGAGTGACCGGTGATCCAGCCGATGTCAGCTGTACAGAAGAATATTTCAGGTTGTGAATATTGAAACACATTTTCAAAAGTGTATTGGGCAAAAACCATGTATCCGCCACATGTATGCAATACACCTTTAGGCTTGCCGGTTGAACCAGAAGTATATAATACGAATAAAGTATCTTCGGAGTCCATTGGTTCAGCCGGACAATCGGCCCCAACAGTTGCTAATTCTTCATCCCACCAGTAATCACGACCACGCTGCATGTAGGCAGGTGTTTTAATTTTAGTATAAACTATTACCTTTTTTACTGAAGGACATAGTTCAAGAGCATCATCCATCACCGATTTAAGTGGAATTTCTTTATTTCCACGAACTCCTCCATCGGCTGTAATTACTAAGGAAGCTTGCGCATCCTGAATACGATCAGCAATAGAATGAGCAGAAAATCCACCAAAAACAACCGAATGAATAGCACCGATACGGGCACAAGCTAATACAGCGATGGCCAGTTCAGGTATCATTGGCATATAAATACAAATGCGATCACCTTTTTTAGCGCCATGCTTTTTCAACACATTGGCGAAACGACAAACTTTCTCATAAAGTTCGCGGTAAGTATATTTTACGGTCTGATCATTCGGATTATTAGGTTCCCAAATATAGGCTACGGTATTGCCGTTTTTCTCTAAATGTCTGTCGAGACAGTTTTCAGTAATATTAAGTTTACCACCTGTAAACCATTTAACATTAGGCTCGGTGAAGTTCCAATCTAACACCTGATCCCATTTTTTTTGCCAACGAAAAGTGTCGGCAATGTCCGCCCAGAATCCTTCAGGATCTTCTACACTTTTTTTGTAAACCTGTTGATACTCCTCGAACGAACTAATTTTAAAGCTACTCATATTCCGTAAATCTGGTTGAAAATTTATCAATAATCGCAATGAGGTATTGCAATTACAAAAAACTATACAATATTATGTTATCAAATTATAAAAATGAAACCTATCTTAATTTTTACGCCTATAGCTTAGTTATCTATATGATTTCATATTTACTAAGTACATTTAAAAATATTTTAAAAACAAATCTATTTTTTAACCTCTTACATTACCCAACTATTATTATCCTGAAAACTCTTATTTCTGTGAAGTTCATCAATCATAATATTCATCAATTATTGAAATTTCAAACCTAAATTTACTCAAACCCGAATATTAATACCTGATTTTTAAAACGAATAAATTAGTCAAATAATGGTGCTCTTTGCGAAAACTCACTCGCTTGTCACTCATTAGGCATTCCCAATTATTGACTATTAAGCAGAAGATCACTATCTTTGCGCCTTTAATTCAAGGGACTCAGATTTTTATGAATCAACGAATGAATAATTGAAATTCATTTTGTTGTTCTCGTAAATTATTCTGATATTTGCGTCCCATTTAATAAAAGACTAATAATTAGCATATTAATACTTTAGAGCAATGTCGAGAGTTTGTGATTTAACCGGAAAAGGCGCCATGAAAGGTCACAACGTTTCTAATTCGAACGTTAAAACCAAGCGCAAATTCTTCCCTAACCTACAATTAAAGAAGTTTTATATTCCTGAAGAAGATCGTTGGATCACTTTAAAGGTATCAACTTCAGCATTGAAAACCATCAACAAAAATGGTATTTCATCATGCATTCAGAAATTTCTGAAAAAAGGTTACATATAAGATTTAAAATAATTTAGGCGATGGCTAAAAAAGGAAACAGAGTACAGGTAATTCTTGAGTGCACTGAGCACAAAGAAAGTGGTATGCCTGGTACATCAAGATATATTACCACCAAGAACAAGAAAAATACAACTGAGCGTTTAGAGTTGAAAAAATTCAACAATGTATTACGCCGTGTAACTGTTCACAAAGAGATTAAGTAATTTCAGTTTAATGTTTTAAGGTTTTTGTTGAGACAACAATCCACCTGACAACAAATTACTACTAAAAATTTAAGAAAATGGCTAAGAAAGTAGTTGCAACACTTAAAACCGGTACCGGTAAAGAATACTCTAAAGTAATTACAACCGTACGTTCACCAAAAACTGGTGCATACAGTTTTAAAGAAGTGGTTGTTCACAACGATCACGTTAAAGACATAATCGCTAACGCTAAATAATATAGCTTAAAGTATTATATGGAGCTTCTTTCTGTAGAAAGAAGCTTTTTTAGTTTCTATACAAGAATATCGTCTCATTAGTTGAAATATAATCTGGAGGCTTTATTCTATCTTTGCGATAATTTTGAGGTCAGCATCAAATTTTGACCTCAGACCTCAAAAACATATAAAAAATGGGATTATTCGATTTTTTTAAACGCTCAAAACCTGAAGAAATCAAAGCCGAGCAAGAGGCCTTAGATAAAGGACTTGAAAAAACAAAACAAAATGTTTTTTCAAGGCTTACCAAAATGGTTGCCGGTAAATCAACTGTAGATGACGATGTGCTTGACGAGCTTGAAGAGATCTTAGTTACCTCTGACGTTGGTGTTTCTACCACTCTCAAAATCATTGAGCGTATTGAAGAACGTGTTTCAAGAGATAAATACCTTGGCACATCGGAACTTAATTCAATCTTAAGAGAAGAAATCACCGAACTACTCGAGGAGAATAACTCTTCTGATTTCGACAAATTAAATGTCGACGAGAAAGTTCGTCCTTATGTTATTATGGTTGTAGGTGTTAATGGCGTAGGTAAAACTACCACCATCGGAAAGCTTGCTCATAAGTTTAAACAGGCGGGCAAAAAAGTGGTATTAGGTGCTGGTGATACATTCCGCGCAGCGGCAGTTGACCAGCTTCATATTTGGGGAGAGCGTGTTGGGGTGCGCGTTGTATCGCAACAAATGGGTTCAGATCCAGCTTCAGTAGCATATGACACCCTTCAATCGGCCATTGCTCATGGAGAAGAAGTGGCTATTATTGACACAGCAGGTCGTTTACACAACAAAGTGGGCCTGATGAATGAGCTCACCAAGATTAAGAACGTGATGAAGAAGGTTGTGCCTGATGCTCCTCATGAAATTTTATTGGTACTAGATGCTTCAACCGGACAAAACGCCATTGAACAATGCAAGCAATTTACCCAGGCAACTGATGTAAATGCATTGGCATTAACTAAACTCGATGGAACTGCAAAAGGCGGAGTTGTAATTGGTATTTCAGATCAGTTTAAAATTCCGGTAAAATATATTGGTGTAGGCGAAGGAATCAACGACTTACAACTATTTAATAAAGTAGAGTTTGTGAACTCGCTATTTAAAAATTAATAATTACGAGTTACGAGTTACGAGTTGGTCAGATGTAGATTGGTTAACCCGTAACCCGCAACTCGGGACCCGTAATTATTCTAATGAGAACTAAAGGATTAAAACCAGCAGAGGCAAAAGTTCAACCTAAAGTAAATGTAATTACCCTGGGTTGTTCAAAGAATATTGTAGACTCAGAAGTATTGATGGGCCAGCTAAAAGGCAATAGCTTTAACGTGGTTCATGAATCAGAGAAAGTAGGAAAAGATGATATTGTGATCATTAACACCTGTGGGTTTATAGATAACGCCAAACAGGAGTCTATTGACACCATTCTTCAATACAGCGAACTGAAGGATAAAGGAAAAGTGGGAAAAGTAATTGTTACAGGTTGCCTTTCTGAACGTTATAAACCTGAATTGGAAGCGGAGATTACAAACGTTGATGCATTTTATGGAACCAACGATTTGAAACAAATGCTTACTAATTTGGGAGCTGATTACAAGCATGAACTCATTGGTGAACGTTTGCTAACTACACCTAAACATTTTGCATTTTTCAAAATTGCCGAAGGTTGTAACCGTCCTTGTTCATTTTGCGCCATTCCGTTAATGCGTGGAATGCACGTATCAAAACCTATTGACGAGCTGGTGAAAGAAGCTAAAGTGCTAGCTAAAAATGGCACTAAAGAACTTGTGTTAATTGCTCAGGACCTTACTTATTATGGTTTAGACCTATATAACGAACGTAAACTGGCCGATTTACTTCGTAACCTTTCTGATGTAAATGGCATTGAATGGATTCGTTTGCAATATGCATATCCTTCGCAGTTTCCAATGGATATATTAGATGTGATGAACGAGCGCGAGAATATTTGTAATTACCTCGACATGCCACTTCAACATATTACCGACAATATGCTAAAATCAATGCGTCGTGGAATTTCAAAACGTCGTACTGTTGAGCTAGTTGACCAGATCCGTCAACGTGTACCTGATATTGCTTTACGTACCACGCTTATTTCCGGATACCCTGGAGAAACCCAAGAAGACCATGATGAATTGCTAGCTTTTGTTGAACAAACCCGTTTTGATCGTTTAGGTGTTTTCACTTACTCTCATGAGGAAAAAACACATGCCTATTCATTAGAAGATGATGTTGCGGATGAAGTAAAGCAAGAACGCCTTGAGGAGATCATGGACCTTCAACAAGGAATTTCTTTTGAGAAAAATCAAGAAAAATTAGGCAAAACCTATAAAGTTTTAATCGATAAGAAAGATGGGGATTACTTTGTTGGACGAACTGAATACGATTCGCCTGAAGTTGACAATGAAGTATTAATTGATGCCCGTGAACACTACGTCACAGTAGGCGATTTTTGCAAAGTAAAAATTGATCGCGCTGAAGATTTCGACCTTTACGGAACCCCTGTAAAATAAAACATTAATTATGCGATGTGAGAAATTCAACAAATAACGCTCACATCGCATATCTAATATCACGCTTCTTTTTACAAAACATTATTGCCTGTATCTTGTTCCACCATTAAATTTGACATACCAACTTACAATTTAATGCAAGCATCCTGTATCAACTACCATCACACCGGTTTCTTCTCTAAAAACCTTACCGATTACCTTTGTAACGACAGCCAACTCTCCAACTTTTACAACTATCAACCCGAAATCAATTCATTTAAACAAATAATTGCCGATAAATCTAATGCAAGCATTAATCGGAGTGTTTTGGTTGAAGTGTTAAAAAGCCAATATGCCTCATTAGGGAGCGGCCCCTGGAATGAAAATATAGAAGCATTAGCCAAGCCCAATGCATTTACGGTTACCACTGGCCATCAACTATGCTTGGGAACCGGTCCCTTATACTTCATCTATAAAATCATAACAACCATCAATCTGGCTAAAAAGGTTGAGCAGGCCAATCCGGAGAATAAAATTGTTCCTGTTTATTGGATGGCTACCGAAGACCATGATTTTGAAGAGATCAACCATTTTAACTTATTCGGAAAAAAAGTAACCTGGGATCTGGAAGCAAAAGGTGCTACAGGACGTTTGGCTACACAAACTTTACATCCTCTAATCACTGAACTTAAAAGCATATTAGGAACATCCAGAGAGGCTGATGAGTTGCTAAATCTTTTTGAGACGGCCTATATTAAGGAGCAGAATTTGGCAAACGCCACCCGCGTTTTTGTAAACGAGCTGTTCGGCAAATATGGACTGATTATTATTGATGCCGATGACCCTAAACTAAAAAAACTGTTTGCTCCGATTATTAAGGAAGATATCCTTGATCAGAAAAGCTATCAACTCGTTTCAAAAACAGTAGCCGAACTGGAGAAAATAGATAATCACATTCAGGTAAAACCTCGGGAGATCAATTTCTTCTATTTAGATGATCAATTGCGTGAACGGATTGTATTTGAAAACAATTGCTACAAAGTTCTGAATACAAACATTGGCTTCTCAAAAGAAGAACTTGAAAAAGAAATCGACAAACATCCGGAAAAATTTAGTCCGAATGTAATTATGCGGCCATTGTACCAGGAATGCATCTTACCTAACCTTGCTTATATTGGTGGAGGGGCGGAGATAAGTTATTGGATGGAGCTCAAGTCAACCTTCGATCATTACAAACTCAACTTTCCAATGTTGGTGCTTCGTAATTCTGCATTGATTGTTGATGAAGGATCGAAAAAGAAACTAAAGCAATTAAACCTGGAAACAAAAAACCTGTTTACCGAAACAAATAAGCTAATAGATATTTTCGTAAAACAGCAAAGTGCTAATGAACTGAATTTAGATGCCGAATTGCAAAAAATTGAAAAAGCATTTATTCAGATTTCATTAAAAGCACAAAATATCGATCCAACGTTAGCCGGAAGTGTGGAAGCCGAGAAAGCCAAGTTTTTCAACTCATTAAAAGGTTTGGAAAGCAAATTGGCAAAAGCCGAAAAGAAAAAATTCGAACAACAAACCTCACAGATTGTTAAAGTAAAGGAAAAGCTTTTCCCGAACGGATCACTGCAAGAACGCGTTGAAAACTTTATGCCTCATTACCTGAAATACGGTAACGGATTCATTGAAATGTTAGCCAATAACTTTGACCCGCTTGATTTCAGATTCACCATTATTGAATAGTAGACTAAATACTGATATGGAAGGTTTTGAATGACGATAAGTCGGTATAACCTGATACTAACAACTAATTTCTAATAACTAAAAGCTAATAAATAACATGGCCAACGAAGTAAGTTACAGCACTTTTGACGTTGAGAGATTACGACAATTTACGATTGATATATTTTTGAAGATGGGAGTGCCTGCAAACGAGGCAGCACTAGCAGCAGATGTATTGATTAAAGCCGACCTTCGCGGAATTGATTCGCATGGTGTGGCGCGCTTAAGCGGCTATGTACGTTTATGGCAAAAAGGGCGAATTAACCCTACTCCTAATGTGCGGGTAGTTTACGAAACCCCAAGTACTGCTTCTGTAGATGGTGATGCCGGATTAGGATTAGTGGTAGCACCAAAAGCAATGGAAATTGCCTTGGAAAAGGCTGAAAAAGTAGGCTCTGGATGGATCTCGGTAAAAAACTCTAATCACTTTGGTATTGCCGCTTATCATGCCTTAATGGCCATTGAAAAAGATATGATCGGCATGTCGATGACCAACGCATCACCCCTGGTTGCTCCAACCTTTTCAACAGAAAGAATGCTGGGAACAAACCCAATTTGCTATGCTTTTCCTGCCGGTAAATATCCACCGGTAATTATGGATATGGCCACTTCTGCAGCGGCTAATGGCAAGCTTGAGATTGCTCAACGTAAAGATGTTGAAGTTCCTTCGGGATGGATACAAGATGCACAGGGCATTTCAACCTCTGATCCGAACGGGCTAAAAAAAGGCGGCTCATTATTGCCTTTAGGCAGCGACCGCGATCATGGAAGCCATAAAGGCTTTTGCTTAAGCTCTATTGTCGATATCCTTTCGGCTGTGCTTTCAGGTGCAAGTTACGGGCCCTGGGTCCCTCCTTTTGTGGCCTTTTTAGATCCATTGGAAAACCAACCCGGACAAGGAATTGGCCATTTCCTCGGAGCTATGCGTGTAGATGGTTTCCGCCCTGCTTCTGAATTTAAAAGCAACATGGATAATTGGATAGAGCGCTTTAAATCAGCCAAAACTTCTGCTGAGTACGACTCTGTTATCATCCCTGGTGAACCTGAAACCCAAGCTGAAGTAGAACGAAATCAATCAGGTATTCCTTTAATTTCGGTTGTTGTTGAAGACTTAAAGTGCCTATCGACAAAACTAAGTGTAGAGTTTCCAAAAGAACTTTAAATACTGCCATAACAGATCAGTGGGTAATACCTTAACGCCTCCTGATCTGTTAATTCTCAATTTCTTTTAGGCTTTGGGCATCCCACATTCCCTTTTTTTAGTTATCCTCTTTTGATAAAAACCCTTAGTTTTACAATTCATCTAAAAACAAATGAATTTAACCGTTGTTGGACTGGGCCTTATCGGAGGCTCTTTAGCTAAAGATTTACGTTCGAAATGTATAGCCAAACATATAATTGGCACCGATAAAAATATTGACCACTGCAAGAAAGCCCAGGAATTAGGAATAATCGATAGTTATCTTCCATTGGAGGAAGCAGTGAAGGACGCTGATTTAGTAATTGTTTCGGTACCTGTAAATGCAACACTAAAAGTTTTACCACAAGTACTAGATGCTATTTCAGACAAAACTGTGGTAATGGATGTTGGATCCACTAAATCCGAAATCTGCAAAGCAGTGGAAAATCATAGCAAAAGAAGTAATTACGTTGCCAACCACCCCATTGCAGGTACAGAAAATTCAGGTCCAACAGCTGCCATTGATGGACTATTTGATAAAAAAACAACTATCATTTGCGAAGAGGAAAAATCAGACCCCAAGGCTGTCCTATTAATCAAGGTTATTCACGAGGCTATAGGCATGCATGTTATCCATATGGGCGCTGAAGAACATGACCGACATATTGCATACGTTTCGCATCTTTCGCACGTGATTTCCTATGTATTGGGAAAAACAGTATTAGAGATTGAAAAAGATGAAACCAATATTTTTGAGTTGGCAGGTTCGGGATTTGCCTCTACCGCTCGTTTAGCCAAAAGTTCGCCTGAAATGTGGACGCCGATCTTCCTTCAGAATAAAAAATCACTGTTAAAATCGGTTGATGAATACCTAAAAAACTTGCAAGACTTTAGAGAGTTAATAGCCAATAACGATGCTGATTCCCTATTCACTGAAATTGGCAAGATAAACGATATACGACGGGTACTGGAAGGACTGGAATTAAAGCGAGCCAAAGGACATTAGAAACATCTAAAGAGGCTATCACTAGTAGATAGCGTCTTTAATTTAATATTCTTTACCCTGACTTTATCCGTTCATCAAAAATAAACTTCTGAACGGCTTGAATCTTCACCTTAGCAAATTCGGGATGGTTGGGATTGATCAAATAATTGTATTCATACTGTACAATAGAAGAAGGAACCTTTAACAGCAACGTTTCTCTGTCGGCAATCCATTGATCTCCCATTTGCTGTGTTCGTTGGTAAGCTTCGTTATCTACCTTATACCAATCTTTATGAATAGCAATTAATTCGTTTATGGTAATTTCTTTATCCTGTCCATCTGGAACCTCAATGACCATTAATGAATAATCTCCCAGCGACAGATCTGACCCATTTCTATGGACGGCATTTTCTAAACAAGCCAATGCAACGCTTCCTGTTGCATAGATCACAAAAACGCCATTTGAATTCCATCGCGCAGCAGAACCGGAACCTACTAGTTTTTGAGCGTATTTAGCGGAGGTAATTCTGTAAATCAGCATAGCTTTATGCTAAGGCCCCAAACTCAATTCTAATCAATTCTTCTTTTATCAACTCAATGCCTGTAATTGTATTTAGAAGTTCAATGGGCTTAGCAGCTAAACCAATACTTTTTGATTGCAACCACTTTTTAAAATTATCCAAACTCCCGATAGCTTCAATGCCTTTATCAAAAAGTTCAAACAGCTGTATTAAATGCTCACTAACGCCAATATCTAATTGTTTACTCTCTTTAATGTATGAGCGCAGGGTTTTTTCTGACATGCGCAACATGTTGGCAACATCAATTTGCGAGGCGCCTGAAAGGGTAATAATATCAGATAAAGCTTTTGCTGGCAACCCTTCTCGTATTACCCTTAATTGAGCCTGAGGATTACCCATTAAGGTTTGATAAGGAGCCAATGCTTCTGCAACCATAGAAACAGAAGGTTCATCATCTGTTATTTGATAAGTTGTTTTTTTAATAGCCGACATATATCCAAGTATTAACACCCCAATATACTTATTTCCTAAATAAATAGGAAATATTACCTATCAATTTAACTATTATTATCTGATTTATATTTTAACAAGTTTCCATCTGCCTCTTCTAAACATTAAAATAGCCGCCGTAGCCAATATCGATTCTGCCAGGGCTATTGCAATAAAAACGCCTTTGGGACCCATTTGTAAATGAACAGCCATAAAATACGCCACAGGAATTTGAATAGCCCAAAACCCAAACAGATTTAAAATAGTTGGAGTTCGAGTATCTCCCGCACCATTAAATGATGAACTCACCACCATCCCATAGGCATAAAACACATAGCCTAAACAAACATAGTGCAAACATTGAGTTCCGTACAATACCACTTGCTCGTCGGCAGAGAAAAAGCGAATGACTACTCGTGCAAAAATCCAAAAGATCAGACCCACAGACCCCAAGAACAACATATTAAAATAAGCAGTTCTCCATACCGACTTTTCAGCCCTTTCAGGGAACCCAGCTCCTAAATTTTGGCCTACCAATGTTGCGGCTGCATTTGCCATTCCCCAGGCAGGCATAATGGCGAATATCACTACCCGAATAGCAATAGTATACCCAGCCAATGCATCACTACCAAACATGGAAATAATTCTGATTAAAAAGATCCAACTGGCAGAAGCAATCAGAAACTGACCCGCTCCTCCTGCTGCAACATTCAGTAATCGGCCAATTATTGCAAGTTGCACCCTAATATTTTCCAGATGAATTTTAATAATACCCATCCCTTTAAATAAGTGATAAAGTTGATAAGCAACACCTATACTTCTACCAATGGTTGTTGCTATAGCCGCACCGGTAACACCGTATGCCGGTACTGGACCTAAACCGAAAATAAAAACAGGTCCCAATAAAATATTACAACTGTTAGAAATAATTAGTGACCGCATAGCCAAAGAGGCATCTCCAGCACCTCTAAATATTCCATTGATAAGAAATAGCAGAACGATAGAGAAATTTCCACCCAACATAATTCGGGTATATAAGTGCCCTTCTTCAATAACCTCTGCAGATGCCCCCATTAACTGCAAAATATCAGTAGCAAAATAAGCCCCCAATCCCCCAACAAGTGCTGCGAAAACAAGCCCAATATAAATAGCCTGAACCGCGGCTTCTGATGCAGCTTTTTCATTCTTCTCACCTATTCTACGAGCTATCATTGCTGTAGCTGCCATGCTCAAACCCATGGCTATTGAATAAATAATTGATAATGTTGATTCTGTTAAACCTACTGCCGCTACGGCATTTTTGCCTAATCGGCTCACATAAAATACGTCAACTATTGCGAACAGCGACTCCATCGCCATCTCGAGAACCATAGGTACAGAAAGCAATAAAATAGCTTTATCAATACTGCCGCTGGTAAAATCGGTTTCAGTGCCTTTAACAGCCTTTTTAAAAAGTGAATAAAATGCCCTTATTCTGGTAGAAATCTTCATAAACTTTAAAGGGTGAATAAATGGATAGCGCTGTCGATAACTAACAGATAAATGTATTCGGAAGAGATTTATAACATCATAAAGAATTAAAGGTAAGTAGAAATATTTAACAAAAACACGTTATACTTGAGTTTACTATTCAACTATGAAGGGCATAAAACGAACATCAGCTGCAACACTAATATTATTTCTAACACTCTCCATTCTTACAAGTAAATATGAAAGCGCCTCTGATGGCATAGATGAATATGGATTTCCATTGACTTTTTATAATCATTCTTCTGGCAAAAGAGATAGTTATGTTGAATTTGGTTTCAAACCCTATGCTTTACTTATCGACTTCGGTCTAATTGTAAGTTGCTTTTCCATTCCAATTCTGATCATCGCCAATATCAAGAAATCAAAATAAAATAACCTAAAAGCAAAGCGCCCGAAGGTTAATTTCGGGCGCTTTGCTTTATAACTCAACTAAATTATTAATGAATTCCACGGAACAAACGGCTCCAACGAATCTTATTAAAGAAACCTCCTTCTGATTCCCAGCTCATCCAAATAAACAAGGCTTTACCTACCACATGGTCTTCAGGAACAAATCCCCAGAAACGAGAATCTAATGAATTATGACGGTTATCACCCATCATAAAATAGTAATTCATTTTAAAGGTATAACTGTCAGTTTTTTGCCCGTTGATATAAAACCCATCAGGTTGTTCTTTCAACTCATTTTTTTCATAGAAATTAATACAACGACGATACAGTGCAATATTTTCTTTAGTAAGTTTTAAGGTTGCTCCTTTTTTAGGAACCCAAACCGGACCAAAATTATCTACGTTCCATTTAAAGGCTGGTTCTTGAGGATAAATAGAAGGATCGGCGATAGAATCAGGATAAATGAATTTTTGAACACTTTTTACACTCGAAAACTGCTTAATTTTCTCAGCGTTATCAGGAGTCATTGTTAAATCATAAACATTGTTACTGATCTTATCACCCGAAATATGCATTTCCTGCAAGGTTTTACGGTTTAAATCAGTGCCATCTGTTTGAACAGTATAATCCGTTTGCCCTTGATCTTGAATCGGTGCAGCTTTACCATTTACGTACGCTTCACCTTTAATTACGCTAATTGTATCTCCGCCAATGGCAATACAGCGTTTAATATAATTCTCCCGCTTATCCACCGGTCGGGGTTGTCCCGTTGCCGGGTCCACATCAACCGGATAGTTAAACACTACCACATCTCCATTTTTGATATCCTGAAAACCAGGAATACGATGATAACCCCACTGTACAGCATCTGAATAAGCTTTCATGCCTAAAATAGTATGATGAGCAAAAGGGAACGCTACCGGAGTCATTGGTGTGCGCGGACCATAATTAAGTTTACTAACAAACAAAAAGTCTCCTACCAACAATGATTTTTCCATCGAAGGAGTAGGAATGGTATACGCTTCAATAAAAAATGTACGAATTAAAGTCGCGGCTATAACCGCAAAAACGATAGCATCGGTCCATTCACGAGCTGCGGATTTCTTTTTAGTATCGGCGGCAGCAGTAGTGCCGTTCTTTTTCCAAAATTTCAAATTCATTGTTCTTGGCTTAGCAACCAAATATAATCGAAAAATTTATCTGCAAAACATTTTTTAAAAAGACAACATGTCTTTCATGGTGAAAACACCTTTTTTGTCTTTTAACCACTCAGCGGCTACTACAGCACCAGTGGCAAAACCTTTACGGTTAAAGGCCTCATGACGCAGATCGATACGATCGATCGATGACACATAACTAACCGTATGTGTTCCCGGAACTGCTTCCTGACGTAATGCTTCAATTAATACACTATCAGAAGCCACCTCCGGTTTTTCATTGCTTCCATCATTTAACCAATCAGCATAGTTTTGTTTACGATCAAGATTTTCAATAACACCTTCGGCTAAAGTTATTGCCGTTCCGCTAGGATGATCGAGCTTTTGTGTATGATGAATTTCTTCCATTTGCACTTCATACTCCGGAAAAGCATTCATTATTTTAGCCAGTACCTTATTGATATGAAAGGTAATATTCACACCGATACTAAAGTTGGTGGCATGAAAAAGGGCTTTTCCTTCAGTCAAGCTACGCTCCTTGATTTTATCAAATTCGGCATACCAACCGGTGGTTCCAACAACAATTGGAGTAGACGCTTTGAAACAAAGATCGATATTGCTCAATACCGTGGAAGGCGTACTAAACTCAATTGCCACATCGGCTTTAGAAAGATTTTCGATCGTTAAATCTTCCAGGTTAGTATCGTTAATTGTTAAAACTATTTCATGACCACGTTGCAAAGCAATCTGTTCGATTTCCTTACCCATTTTTCCGTAGCCCAATAATGCTATTTTCATGTTAACTGAAGATTTTATCTATTGAAGAGAATTATTTACCTATCTCTTTAAGGTAAACTTTAAGCTTAATCCTACTGAATAAGTGGACATTCCACGGTATGCAAAACTATGATTTAATGATGGCCCGATTTTTAGCGACAGATCATCACTCACATCAAAATTGGAAAGCTCGGCATCTACGTAGGCATCAATAACCTGAGCGGCATACAATGCCACTGAACCAATTATACAAAGGTCACGGTTACGTTTGTAAAAATCTTTTGCAGCGATAATTTGCGCCTCGGACACATTTGCATAATCAGGGTTACCTGTATTAGGATCATCATCAGTTTTATAAATGTATTCATTCAAAAACTCTGTATAATATTTTTGATTGAAACTAATGCCATAACCCAATGCAACAAAGCCTCCATAAACGAGTGGAAGCTTCCAATAACGTTTGTTATAGATTTGACCCAAACCCGGCACTACTGCTGAACGAAATACTGCGGTATTAGGGTCTTTAGGAGTTCTTACCTTTTTCTTTTTTACAACAGATTCAACCTCTCCTTTTTTTACTGTGTCCGCTTTAATTATTGGATTGGCCTGCTTTAAACTGTCGGTTGTATTTTGAGCCCAAACCGAACCTGCACTTATGAGTACAAACAACGCCACCAAAAGGTAGCGTGCTTGAATAATATATTTAGTTGGCCTCAATATCACTTAACCTAATAATTCCAGAATTCTGTTCAAATCATTAGTAGACAGAACAGGGATTTCAATTTTGCCTTTTCCGTTATCATCAATACGCAAGGCGATCTTAGTTCCGAAGCGTGAAGAAAGCTCATCTTGTACTTTTTTAAGTTGATACGACATAGTAGTGGGCTCTTTGCGTTCAACAGGCTCCGCTTTTTTGCCAAGCTCTCTTACAAGCTCTTCTACTTTACGAACTGAAAGATCCTTTTCAATGATCTGGCGATAGATCCATAATTGCTTATCAATATCAGCCACGTTGATAATTGCACGAGCATGTCCCATTGAAATACGCCCATCACGAATACCTGCCTGAACTACTGGAGGTAATTTTAATAAACGAAGATAATTGGTAACAGTAGAACGGTTTTTACTTACACGTTCACCCAGCTCTTCTTGCTTTAAACCTACTTCATCAATCATTCGCTGGAAACTGATGGCAATCTCGATAGCATTCAGGTCTTCACGCTGAATGTTTTCGATAAGGCCCATTTCCAACATTTCCTGATCGTTGGCGGTACGGATATAAGCTGGAACTTCTGTTAAGCCGGCAATTTTTGAAGCCCGTAAACGACGTTCACCCGAAATCAACTGATATTGATTATCGTTAAGCTTACGTAGGGTAAGCGGCTGAATAATCCCCTGAACTTTGATCGAATCTGCTAGCTCACCTAATGCCAGTTCATCAAAATCAGTTCGAGGCTGAAACGGGTTGGTATCAATTTTATTGATATCGATAAACGAAATCGAACCAGCCACAGCCGCTGCCGGTGAAGCAGGCGACGGTTTATGTAAATTTTCGTGAATTTCTGTAGTGTCATTTTCTGCCAGCAAGGCACCCAAACCCTTTCCTAAAGCACTTTTTTTAATGGCACTCATTTCTATTGCGTTTTAAGTTAATAAATTGGCTTTCGCCTAACCATTCTATATTGCATAACCCCAGCCGAACCGACCGGGGTTAGTTAAATTAAAAATATTTTATTGATCTGATGAACCATCAGATCAAAATATTAGTCTCCTACTTCTGCCGCTTCTGCGCCTGCTTCAGTAGCAATGCCGTTCTTACGCAGTAATTCACGAGCTAGGTTAAGATAGTTCACAGCTCCTTTGCTTGATGCATCGTGCATAATTGCTGATACTCCAAAACTTGGGGCCTCACTTAACTTAGTATTACGTGCAATAATGGTATCAAATACTAAATCCTGGAAGTGGGTTTTCACCTCTTCAACCACCTGATTTGACAAACGCAAGCGAACGTCGTACATGGTTAACAGAATACCTTCAATTTGAAGATTAGTATTTAAACGAGATTGAACAATCTTAATTGTATTCAATAATTTTCCTAAACCTTCCAATGCGAAGTACTCACATTGTACCGGTACAATTACTGAATCGGCTGCTACTAACGAGTTGATTGTAATTAAACCCAATGAAGGAGAACAATCGATAATGATAAAATCATATTGATCCCTAATCGAATCCAATACTTTTTTCATTTTAAACTCACGCTCCGGCAAATTGATCATCTCAATTTCAGCACCTACAAGGTCGATGTGCGCTGGAAGAAGATCCAAATTTGGAGTGGTAGTTTTAATAATAGCATCTTTTGGATCCAGGTCATTAATGATACACTCATAAACACTGGATTTAATACTACGAGGGTCATAACCCGTACCCGATGTGCTGTTTGCCTGCGGATCGGCGTCGATCAACAAAGTTTTAAAATCAAGCACTCCAAGGCTCGCAGCAAGGTTGATGGCTGACGTGGTTTTACCTACTCCACCTTTTTGATTGGCAAGCGCAATAATTTTACTCATTAGCTGTGGTATGATTAACTGTTAAAATGTGCTTATTATGGCTTATTTAGTGGCTTAGTCTATATTTTTGTTAGTTTTGCCCCCGGCTTTTCAAAGCGCCTAAAGATACAACTTTAAACAAAAAATTACAGGCCTTATTAACATTGGCAATAACCAAAATATTCAACAGAATAACAAAGTATATTTTCAACATATGATTTCTATTATAGCCGGAACCAATCGTCATGATAGCAAAACACTGCTGGTTGCTAAATTTTACCAGCAGATATTGGCGCAAAAAAACGTTGACGCTCACTTAATCTCCTTGTGCGATTTACCGGATAACATGCTCAAATCTGATTTATATGGCCGCCGCAGCGAGCAATTTCAATTAATTCAGGATAAGGTTAGCGCCACAACTAAATTTATTTTTGTGATCCCCGAATACAATGGAAGCTTTCCGGGTGTATTAAAATTATTTATCGATGGATGTAAGTTTCCGGAAAGTTTCTCGGGTAAAAAGGCAGCTTTAGTCGGCATTGCCGATGGCACTTATGGCAATATCAGGGGAGTTGAACACTTCACCGGCATTTGCAATTATATTGGAATAACGGTTTTACCTACTCGTATTCATATCCCAAAAATAAACTCGGTTTTAGATACCCAAGGAGCCATTATTGATCCTACCACGTTAAAATTTGTAAACGATCAGATCGATAAGCTTCTAGTTTTTTAGATTACTGATTTTAATTTGCTTACACCGATCCTAATTCAATCGGTGTAAGCAAATTAAAATAGAAATAATCCTAAAGAGATATCTTAACCCAACCCTCGCCTTCAAATCCAAAATAAAACTGTTTCGGGTTAATTAATTCGGCCATTAATTCTAAATGATCGACCAACTGAGCATCGCTAGCTCCATAAAATTCAGCTGAATTTACAATAAACAAGCGATTGCTTTTCGCTGCAAATAATTCTCCTAAACTGCTCATGGGCACTTGCTCGAATACAGCCGACAGCGTTTGAGGTATATCCAATTCTTTTATAGCAAACACCATTATTTCTGGATCGATTGATTTAAGATCATCCCATGACTGAACACCTGATAATTCAATCAAACTTCCACCCACCAAACTCACCAACTCTTTATTAACACTGGCTAATTTTAATGGGTTCAAACCCTCGATAATAGCAATAGAAGGTTTATCGGTAACATATTTAAGCTTGTGTTCGATAATATCAATACGGGTTTCCAAATCTTCACGAAGTTCGGCAGAAACATTCCTCAATAGTTGTTCGTGGCTATGCATATTATTTACGAATTAGCTTATTTTCGCTGCAAAGGTAATAATTGATTACAATTTGAAAATGAAAATCATCCCCCATGCCTCTTTCAAAGGTGGATTGTGTATCGGACTCTTTTTACTGATTGCTTTTTTCTGTTTCTCTTGCTCTTCAGATAAAGAAAACTCTGAAAAAAAAGTTTTCAATCTCAATCTCGACCAAGGCGTAACCTCACTCGATCCGGCATTTGCCCGCAACAACAATAATATCTGGTGCGACCACATGCTTTTTAACGGCTTATTGCAGCTAAGTGACAGCTTAAAGGCAGTTCCTTCCATTGCTAAAAGTTTTGAATTGAGTAATGACGGTTTATCCTACACCTTCCATTTGCGCCACGATGTTTTCTTTCACGATGATGAGCATTTTGCTGGTGGAAATGGAAGAAAGGTGGTAGCGGCTGATTTCGTTTATAGTTTCAATCGAATTATTGATCCGAAGGTAGCTTCTTCAGGTTCATGGATCTTCAACGATAGGATAAGTGATAAAACACCATTTGAAGCACTGAATGATTCTACTTTCCGCATCAACCTAAAAAAGCCTTTCCCTGCTTTTCCAAGCTTGTTAACGGGGCAATACTGCGTTGTAGTGCCTCATGAAGTGGCCGAGTTCTATGGCAAGGATTTTAGAAATCATCCGGTGGGTACGGGCCCTTTCAAATTCAAACATTGGAAAGAAGGGGAAATCATGGTATTCCTTAAAAACGAAAAATATTTTGAAAAGGAAGGAAATGACCGGCTTCCCTATCTTGATGCTGTGAAGATCACTTTCATTGCCGATAAGCAAACGGCCTTTATGGAGTTCATTAAGCATAATCTCGATTTCTTTAACAATATTGATGGTAGTTACCGCGATGATATTTTAACCAAATCCGGAAAGTTGCAGGAGAAGTACCGGGGGAAATTCGTGCTGTTAAAAGGGCCTTATTTGAACACCGAATACATTGGTATGCTGGTTGACAGCAATATGGCCATAGTAAAAAACAGTCCGTTTAAAGATAAGCGTTTTCGCCAGGCAATTAACTATGCAATTGACCGAAACCAACTAGTTAAGTATTTACGTAACAGTGTTGGCACACCAGCCTACCAGGGTTTTATTCCTAAAGGCATGCCCGGCTTTGATGAAAAGAAAGTTGTGGGATATACCTTTAAACCTGAAAAATCGAAGCAGCTGTTAGCCCAAATGGGTTACCCCAATGGAAAAGGTCTGCCAGAAATTACCTTGCATACCACCACCACCTATCGCGATTTGATAGAGTTTGTTCAGGGCCAATTAAGTGATGTAGGAATTAAAACCAAGGTTGAAGTCCAGCCGGGTGCCAGCTTGCGCGAAATGATCTCGAAAAACGGGGTTAACTTTTTCCGTGGCTCATGGTCAGCCGATTTTCCCGACGCAGAGAACTACTTATCAGTTTTCTATTCGAAAAACTACGTTCCTATTGGACCAAATTACACCAGCTTTAAAAGTAAACGATTTGACGAGCTTTTTGAAAAGTCTTATTATGAAACCAATGATTCGGCACGTTATCAGCTATACCATCAAATGGATAACCTGGTAATGGAAGAAGCGCCGGTGTTAGTATTGTTTTATGACCAACTGGTAAACATGTATCAGAATAATATTACCGGCTATCACACCAATGCATTAAACCTGTTGAATTTAAAGAGGGTAAAGAAGAATTAATTATTAGAAGCTCGGCCTAAGCAATTGAAGTTTCCTTACGCTTTACCGTTTTTAATAACAAATAGGTAATTGTTGCTGCTACCAAACCGGCAACAATGGCAAGAGAAATACTTCCATATAGATATTGCCAGAAGTTATTCTTAATAACCTCCATTGAGATTTCGGAGCTAAAGCTTAGAGTCATTGCGTTGGATCCCAGCCATAATCCACCCATTTTATAGCTTAAAAAGATGATCAAGGGAATCATTGGTGGAAAACTGATATGCGAAAAAACGGCCACAAGCACCTTGTTAAGTCTTAAAACAAATGCAAAAAAAATACCTGCAACCATTTGAAATCCCCAAATGGGTAGAATTCCCATAAAAACACCCAACCCAACCGAAAGCGCCTTCATTTCATCTTTCTGATCTTTATTCAGTAAATGATTGTTCACAAATGCTTTTACCCGCTCACGGCTAAAAAAAACCAGAATAGCGTTGCAGATTTTTCGAACGAAAAATCTCAATCGGTTTAAAGCAATTTTAACCCGGCCGCCTTTTATATCGGGCGAATGTGAATCCTTTTGTAAGACTACTTTTTCTTCAGCAACCGGCTTCATGCTACTTTCATTTTTTACGAGCGGCAAAAATAGCAGAAAAAACAAGACTGGTATTTAACACCAATGTCAAGTTTACACTCATTTTACAAAGAAGCATCTGTAATAATAAAGCAAATAGTCCCAACCTACAGGTCGGGACTACATAAGAAAGTTCGATCAAGGTACTTTTTAAGGTATTTTAAATCGATTTATTTTAAGATCTTCAATTCAAACACCTCCATACCTTTTAAAGTGAAACTATCCTGAACAGAAAGGGATCTACCAGTTTTGATATCAATCATAGTGGTTGGTTTAAGGTTTTGCCACTCAATTGAGATTTGTCTTTCTACTTCTTCAGGGTTATAAAGTCGGATTATAAAACCTCCATCTGCTTGAGGTGTAATGGATGTAACTACGACCCGATCATTGCTCAAATGAAACAAACTGCCTTTACTCATTAGCTTTTCATTTACCGGCAAGGCTATCAGTGCTTGGGTAAATTCCGTACCTATTTTTTCATTTTCAGCAAAGCTGAGCTTGTCATGCGGACGCAACGCGTATCTAAAGTGAATCGCACCACTCTGGTCAGCTTTGTAATTGGTATGCCAGTAGTTATTCATCACATAGCTAAACCAGGTTGAAGTTGGCTTCCCTTCTTTCTTCCATTCCTTATGACTTGGAGCCACCGTTAGACGCTCGTCAATCATATTTACGGGCTCAACCAATGGAGCTTCTAATAACATCCACTGAACACCTTTATCCGAGGCAGTAACATCCAACCAGCGACGGCCATATAAGTAATCCATGTTTGAACCGGGGAGTTGGTCAGTAATAAATTGCATTGAACCATAACCAGCATCTAACCAGGTTTTATCCAATAATTGATTAAAAGGAAACCCAAAGTGTACAGATTCTTTACTACGAATCGCCTTCTTGTCTACTATATTTTCAATCTCTACTTCTTGCCCATCTGATAACAATGTAATTTTCCGTTCCAGTTTATTGGCACCGGGAGCATCAGACCTGATGTTTATAGATGTTATCACCGGGCCGCTTTCCAACACATTTACCTGCACCTGACTATTGGTTTGGGCATCCGCAGGATTTAAGCCTGGTACATACCAATAGCTGTTTAAACCCTGATCATTAAATGAACCGGCAAAATTAAAGTCATTTGTCGTTTCCAATTTGGTAATGCTGCCATTGGCTTTATCCCATTGAACAGACACTTTTTCATTCGAAAGGGAGTTATCAATCAGTTTGATTTTAGAGGTTGATTTTACTTCCGTATTTGAAAGTTCATAGATTGTCGTTCCTAATGCCGGAACATCAGTGGCCATAAATACCAAAGTTCCATTACTCAATTTTTGCACCGGCAACAATTTACCTGAAGCAGCTTTCACTGATTTTGCATTACTACCTTCAGGCAACATTACCACTCCGCTACGCTTCCACGATAAAGTGTTGAATACCGCAATTTTCTTTGAAGACTGGTCCGTCACGGGTAGCAAGAGTTCCTTTTCCAGGGCATTGATCTGCTGATCGGCATCAAGCATAAACTGCTTTTTTATGCCCCATTGTTGGGTTACGAAAGGAACATCTGGCTCGGAAATGCTATTGAATGCACCCCAGGTATGTTCATGGAACATGATCACATTTTTCCAGGCTTCATAAAATTTATCGGTATTATACTTTTGAGGATTAACCATTGAATAGAGCGTGGTCAATTGTTGTAATCGCAAGCTGTTTACACGGTTCTTCCCTTCTTCCTCTGCAGTTGAAGCTGCCCCATCTTCCCAATAAGGGCTAATATCCCCGCTAACAGTTTTTAACTCTGTACCATGTTTCTTTTCAAATTCCTCAAATAATTTATCAGTTGTGTTCAACACAATTTTGGGAGAAGAATAGGTCTTGTTCCATTGATCAACAAAACGTGAAATGGCCGTATCAATTGGTCCATTGTCGGAAACGACGTTATAACGCCATTGCACCATTTCATAAGGGTAATTATTTTGATCGAGCTGATTGAGGTAGGCAGCAATTTTTCCAGGGCCACGTTCAAAAATGCCCCCCGGAGCCATGCCATGCCATGAAGAGTAACCTTTAGCCCCCGCCCAGAATAACACCTTTTCTTCGCCCGATGGAGAAGCCCACCAAACCGGTTTATCACCCCAGGTTTTTACAAAATATCCTGCACGATCGCCCCAATAAGGGTGAGTATCACCCAGAAAATTAGGGCCGCTTGAAAAATAACGAACCCCTCCTTTTGCCAAAGCAGTGACCGTTGTCCAGGCAAAGCCAGGCACATCCGAAATCATAGCGCTATTCATGTTAAAGCCAAACTCTTTCTTCAGCTTTTCGGCATAGTCGGTGTAATGAAACATTTCTTCAGGCTCACTTAAGCCCGTTAAAATATTGGCATACAAGGCCGACAAGCAAATACTGCCCTCTTTAACCGCTTTAACAAATTTTTCTTTTTGGTCAGGCGAAGCTTGATTGAGGTAATTTTCCACCGCCCATAACGATTCAATATTCCATTTGAACCGAGCCTCTATCGGCAGATCTTTGGTTTTCTCGATCATCAGCAAAGCATCATCAATATTTTTATTGTGGATTTTCACTACCTCCGGCTGCAGATGTGAATAACCGATATCAGTATGCGAATGATGAATGAAATGTAATTCGCGATATTTCACAGGATTTAAGGGCACATATTTATTGACCAACACATTTTTACCCGACACTACCTTTACTTTAGCACTGTCTTTAGTTGAAACCGCATCCACAGGAATATCAAACTTATTTACGCCATTATGTACTGTATAAGTAAACGAATTCTTGTCATTAATTTTCACCTGAAGTGGCCCATCATTGCCAAAGTGTAATGCGGTTAATGCAATGATCTGTTTCCCATTTTTTAAGAGAAAAGGTCTTGGATCGAGATCGGCCTTTTCTTGAAAAGAAAACTTAAAGGCCATGTACCAGTCGTTGCTGTTTTCGGCTTGCCCTACTATTTTTAACTTAAGGGACTGACCGGGTTTCACTTTACTTACCGGCAGACGTAGAAATGCCAGGCCATGGGCATCATTGGCTCCATCTCTTTTAGTTTGATGAAAAACTAATGCAGAACTATCAGCGGCAACAAATTTCCAATCAGGCTGTTTGTGCGCTGGGTAAGTGGTAAAAGTGAGGAGTTTTTCATCATTCAAATAGAGGTCAAAATTGCGATCGCCTTTGCTGGTTCCCGATGAATGGGCCGCCACCCAACTAAAGTAAACATATTTTCCACTGAGCTTTTGTGGCACCGGTGCCGTTTCCCAGGCAATTTCTTTTTTCCCATCTGTGCAGCGGGTTAGCAAGGCTGTAGTTGCATAATCAGGATAGGCCGAATCATAATTGATATTTTCACCCTTTATCTCTTTTGCATAGCCGTTAATCCATTGGATCTTTCCAAAATAAGGGACATTTAACTGGGCTTGAAGTTTAACTGCAATACCCAGTAACATTATTGAAAGGATCACTTTCTTCATATATCTTCTTCCTATTTTAAACTAATTTTTTTGCTAAAAATGTTCTTTTAAATTAACACTAAACAATAACTTTTTCTTAACCAGAACCGCTTTGTCGTTTTAAAAAATAGCAGTGGTTACAGACAGGTTTATAAACATGTAGTCCCGATCAGAAGATCGGGACTACATACAGTAATTTGGTAAATAAACTTTAAAGTATAAAAATCCTTTTGAGCTATTCGCTTAGTGTCGGCAAAGACTATTGTCTTCCTCCTCCGCCACCCCCTTGTGAATCCTCTTCTTGTTTGATATCGTCGTTATTAATGCCTTCTTTTTTCGGTCCTTTACCTTTTTTACCACCTCCTTGTGAGCTAAAGTCCATTTTACCGAAACGGTAGCTAAATGAAATTCCTACTGAACGGAATGGAACCGAATTTTGCTGATATTGATCAAATCCATCTCCGCTTAATTTTGTGGTGAATTCACGGTTCTTATTAAACGGATTCGACATGTTTAAACCTAAGCTGGCACGTTTCTCCAAAAAGTCCTTCTTAAATCCAAGATTGAACATCGAAAACGAAGGATTCTCTCCCTGAATGGTTCTGCGCGGCGAGTTGAACATTCCGAATGCTTCAATAGCAAAATCCTTAGGCAATGACCATGAAGCATTTGCATTTACATTGTACAACACGCTTTTATTGCTGTAAGTGGTTTGAATATTCGGATCGTTAACATTATACGAATACACATTCGCATTTCCACGCAAAGTGATACGCTGGCCAAGCTGCACAGATCCTGAAAGATTTACCCCTACTGATGAGCTATTGGAGATATTGGCATATGTAGAACCTGATATTTTACCATCAGCAGATAAGCCAACAATACTTTCGATAACATCATAAGTATTACGATAATATACTGAGGCATTCACTGATGAACGTCCCATAAACCTTGAATATCCTAATTCAAAATTATCGGTCTTCTCCGGAGCAAGGTTTGGATTACCAAAAGAGATATTCTGTGGATCGGTTGAATCTATAAAAGGATTTAAAAAGCGCAAACCCGGGCGCTGGATACGGCGACTATAGCTTATCTTAACCGATGACATATCTTTAAACGTACGAGCAACAGTTAAACTCGGAACAAAATTGTTGTAATTATTAGTGATACTGTTCGACTGTGAATTTCTGAAATCACCAGTAATTTCTGTACGTTCTAAACGCCCACCGGCTTTAATTGCATACCCTTTACTTAATGTAAGATTAAACGAAAGGTACCCTGCGTAAACATTTTGAGTGTAGTTAAAGTCATTTGATTTCGTCAGATCAGATACATAATCGCCGTTTGTGTCCTTAAAATCATAATTATAAGCGCTGGTGATATCCCTTAAAATTGTTTTCGCACCAACTTCCATCAAAACAGCTTTTATCCATGGATGGGCATAATCAGCCTGAAAGGTAAGCTCATTATTAGTTCCTTCATTTAAGCTTCTGCCTGCGGTATTTGGCATATTTACAATTCCATTAATCGAATTCTGGAAATCTGTATTATTTCTGTCGTTGCTTAACTGAAACCCAAGACTTAATTCTTGTTGTGGATTAGCAAACTTTCTATTATAATCTGTTGACCAATCAATTCCTTTTCGCTGGTTATCATTTTGCGAAATACGATTATATTGACTTAGCAATCCATCAATATTATCAGAGTTGGAAACAAGCATTGACCCGTCGTTGTTATTATTCCAACGGCTAAACTTAATATTACTGCTTATTGAGTTGGTTTTATTCAAATCATAGGTAATACCAAAATTGGCGTTACCTCCATTTCGGCCACCTTTGTTGGTTCCATTCTGATTGGTTAAACGGGCGGTATCAACTCCTGTATTTTGCATGTCAGGAAAAAAGCTATTGCGCAGAAAAACACTTGATCCATCTTGTGGAATAAAATACATACCACCAAAGCCGGCACTGAAACCAACTTTACCCTGACGAATGTTTAGGCTTCCGTTTCCTCTGTTAAAGCGATTACTCAAATTCATACTGATGTTTCCGGTAACACCCGCAACATCCGTTTTCTTGGTTACAATGTTAATGATGCCGGCAGAACCCTCTGCATCATATTTTGCCGAAGGACTTGTAATTACCTCAACATTTTTGATCTGGTCAGCAGGAATCATTTTCATGGCATCGGCCACACTGTTGCTGACAATAGTTGAGGGTTTACCGTTAATTAAAATTTTCACGTTTGAATTACCGCGCAACTCAACATTTCCATCCATATCAACACTTACCATTGGCACCTTACGCAAAATATCGCCAGCGTCACCGCCCTTAGAGGTAACATCCTTCTCAGCGTTGTAAACCATTTTATCAATCTTATTCTCCACCAATTCGCGTTGGCCAACAACGGTAACTTCTTTCAGTTGTTTTCCGGTTTGCTGAAGCAGAATCTTTCCAATTTTAATATCTTGATTTTCGGCAGTTATGGTGACCTTTTTGGTTACAGTGCTGTAATCGATGAAAGATACGATCAACTTATAATCTCCATTTGGAATACCTTCGAGGGCAAATACCCCTTTTTCATTGGCAAGGCCGCCGTTTACAGATTTTGAATCGGCTAAGCGCATTAACGCTAACGTAGCAAACTCAACCGGTTTTTTTGAGGTTGAGTCGATAACTACACCGCTTATAGTGCCGGTTCCTTTTGATGGGCCTCCTTTTTGAGCATAGGAACTCAAAGTTAATAGACCTGCTAATACTAATAATAAAACTTTCTTCATAATTTCTATAGACCCCAAAGTTAATCCCGTGGTTTAATTACCAGTGTAAAATCCTTGTTATAACATCTACGCTAACAAATACATATGATCAGGAAGCCCATCGGGATTCTGGGGCATTATTTATTTAATTAGAGAAACCTTCAATTCCAATTTCACCTCTTTTGTCATCGATTCAAAAGAAGGCCTGCCGCCTGGCCAGGGCTATGCACCACTCCCACCGCCGCCATGCATACCACCGCCTACACCATGAGGTGCTCCACCATGATCGGTGGTATTTATTCAGTAAAACTTCCTTGAGTTTTACTTGCGCTTTTAACGCCTGTGTGGAAAGAAGTGTAAAAATGAGGTATAATACTATTTTTCAATTCATGTAAGGCTTGTTTAAGCTCAAAAATGAATTGAAAAAACAGGTTAGGGAAACGAAGTAGACAGCCGTAAGGCATTTGCATACTAATTACCGAATTGTGTCGATTACGCCTTCTTTGTGAGGAAAGAAGCATTACCTAACTTGGGGAGAGGTTGGTAAAAAGTAAATTTTAAAGGACCACGCAATTTCACCCTACTTACCCACCGCTAAATCCCTCCAAGGAGGGGGCTTGTGCGATTCCCCTCTTGGGAGGGGAATTGGGGTGGGTGTAGTAATGATCTTTTTAGTACAAAACACTTTGCATTCTTCTCTTCATAAATTTGAAGGATGAACGTATTTCATCAGTTCATCTTTAAAATTATCACTCAACGGAACTTCTACCTCCCCTATTTTTATTCGGTTTTTACGAATAGAGGTAATTTTGCCCGTGGCGATAATAAAAGATTTATGAACCCTTAGAAAGCCGGTAGAAGGTAGTTTCTCTTCAATAGCTTTAATATTCATTCGTGAAAGAATTGGACGGGACTGCCCTTCTATGTAAATTTTTACATAATCTTTCAAACCCTCGACGTACAAAATATCAAATAGGTTGACTTTTATAAGATTGTATTCGGAGTTAATAAAGATATAATCAGGAGCTGTTTCTGTTTGTGTACTTTTATTCTTTAGGCTGAAAAGATCATAAGCTTTTGTAGCGGCTTTCATAAACCGATCGAATGCAACTGGTTTTAAAAGATAATCAACCACATCAAGGTTATAACCATCCAACGCATATTTCTCATAGGCCGTAATGAAAATCACCATTTGATTAGGGCGTGTTGCTTCTAAAAACTGTACTCCACTAATCCCCGGCATCTGAATGTCCAAAAAAATCAGATCGACCGGCTTTTCTTTCAAAACTTCAATTGCTTCAAAAGGATTGGGGCAAGTGGCCACCAAATTCAAAAAAGGAATTTTAGATATATTATCGACCAACAGCTCTAGTGCCAGCGGCTCATCATCAACAGCAATGCAGTTCATCATTCGAGTTCAATACTTAGTTCAACCATAAACCATTCCTCACTTTTCATTAAACGCAGCTGATGGCGGTTATGATACAAAATGTTCAATCGACGCTCCACATTATTCAGCCCTATCCCCGAACTTTCATCCTTCTGATCGTCGTCATTGAACTTATTACTTACGCTAAACTGCAATTTATGGGCATTTGCCTGCAAATAAATTTCGATAACCGGATCGGTAATTAAACCAACGCCGTGCTTAAATGCATTTTCAATAAAAGGGATCAACAACATGGGCTCAATGCTTTTGTCCGAGGCCCTATTGTCGACCGTAAAAACCACCTTAACCGAATCACCAAAACGCAGGCGCTGCAGATCAATATAATTCTGTAGGTAGTCGATCTCCTTCTCAATGCTCACCTTCTGCTCGTCGTTTTCATAAAGCATATACCGCATCATTTGCGAAAGCTGAATGATAACCGGTTCCACTTGTTCAGGGCGTTTTCTGGTAAGCGCTACCAGACTGTTTAAAATATTAAATATGAAATGAGGACTGATTTGCGACCTCAAAAAAGATAGTTCCGTTTTAAGGTGAATATTTTCACGCTCTTTATTTTGCCGGTCGGTTTTAAGTTGATCAACAATAAATCGGTAACTGGTACTTGTGGCCCATATAAACAGTAATGGAAACAGTAAGAAAAGTCGCATTCCGCCTCCCATTGCTCCCGGTCGCCCCCTACCATGCATCATTCGCTGAGGTGGAGGCATCTCCAATCGTAGTAAATGATTAACAAGTAATATGACTGCCATTATGCCGATTGCCGCTGAAATATATACATAAAGCTGTTTTTTGCGTAATATTTGCGGAATCAGGTAGTAGGCATTAATGTAAAAGAATGCAATTAATGGAAGATTAAACGTTAAAAAACGATGCAATGAAAAAATATGGGCAGGCATTGCCGGCGAATCCGGACGAAATAATTCAGGAATGGTAAAAACTCCAACCCATGCCAGAATATGAAAAATAACGATGCGAATATTCTTAAACTCTCTCACTTACAATTTATTGTTTCACCAATTTCAAAAATAGATTTTAGACTGATAAAATTATCCTATTAACGACTAATGCCCTGTTTTTGTAGACATAAGATATAAAAGCACCACCTTACTATTTTAGAGGGTTATAAATTAAAATACACAGCCCCTGTTTTGGATTAAAAACAGGGGCTGCGCATTTAATGATGTCTTTGCTTATTCCTCTACTAACGCAGCAACAGGTTTGTCAACAGTTTCACCTGTTTGTTTCTTACCGAATATTAATTTTAAAACAAACCAACATAAAGTAAGACAGCCTAAACCAAAAATAGTATCGCCAATAGCTCTTAACCATTTTAGCGTAACCATTTCGGGTTGCTGCATGAACTCTGCTGAGCGGGCATACCACATGCCATGCTCAATACTTGCAATGGCTTGCCAAACTCCAACCGGCAATAAACTTAAAACAGCCATCAGCAATAAACCGATATTCAGCGACCAAAATGTAAAACTCAACAATTTTTCGTTCCAAGCCTGGTTTCGGTAGATGCTTCGTAAAACAAATAATAACAAACCAATACCTAACATACCGTAAACACCAAATAAAGCAGTATGACCATGTAATGGAGTGGTGTTTAGCCCTTGAACATAATACAAGGCAATTGGAGGATTAATGATAAAGCCAAATATACCGGCTCCTAAAAAGTTCCAGAAGGCAACGGCAATCATAAAATAAATAGGCCATTTATAATCGATCATCCAGGTTGAAGATTTTGACAACTGGTAATTATGAAACGCTTCATATCCAATTAACACCAGTGGAACCACTTCTAAAGCACTAAAGCTCGCACCCAAAGCCATTACTGCAGTTGGGGTACCTGTAAAATACAAATGGTGGAAAGTTCCGATAATACCACCCGACATAAATACGATGGTTGATAGCAGTACATTTAGGGTTGCTGTTTTGGTTTTTAAAAGACCCAATCGTACAAATAAGAAGGCAATTACCACGGTGGCAAAAACTTCAAAGAATCCTTCTACCCATAAATGCACAACCCACCAGCGCCAGTACTCGGCAATTGCCAGATTGGTTTGGCGACCCCACATTAAACCAGCTCCATAAAACATTGCAATTGCCGCGCATGAAACCAGAAACATGATAATCAAATTCTTCTCTTCGGCTTTTTTCTTAAAAATCGGAAGCAGAGGTCTAACCATTAATGCTAACCAAATGAATAGCCCCGTTAAAAGAAATATTTGCCAGAATCGGCCTAAATCAACGTATTCATAACCTTGGTGACCAAACCAAAAATTATCAATCAGGTTAAGCTTTTGCATAACGCCCATCCACTGACCAATCATCGATCCTACAACAATGATCAGCAAGGCAAAAAATAAGAAGTTCACTCCCAAAACCTGGAATTTTGGATCTTTACCGGTAACAGCTGGTGCGATATATAGCCCGGTAGCCAACCATGCTGTGGCAATCCAGAAAATGGCCAATTGCGTATGCCAGGTTCGGGTTACTGCATAAGGAATAATATTACCTAGTTTTAGTCCATAAAAACCATCACCCTCTACACCATAATGTGCGGTGATAACACCCATTACAACCTGCAGTACAATAAGCAAAGCAACTACCCATAAATATTTTTTAACTGCCAGCATTGATGGAGTTATTCCCTGTTTTAACAAAGGATCTTTAGCCGGTGCTTCTGTATGCTCATCCTCCCCTGATCTAACATGATAAAACACCATCACTCCAATAAAAAACAATAGCAAAATAATACTTACTCCCGACCAGGCCAGAAGCTCTTTAGTGGCAACATTCCCAACCAGGTCATCAGCAGGCCAGTTATGTGTGTATGAAACTGCTGAGCCCGGACGTTCAGTTACCGTTGCCCAGGTAGCCCAAAAGAAAAAAGCATTTAATTTCCTCATCCGTTCTGGATCCTTAATGGAGTTTTGAGGTATTGCATAGTGCCCCCTCAATTCAGAAAACTGAGGATCATTCATAAATAGTTTCGAGTAATAATTGCTTAACTCAGCAATAGCAGCCACTCGTTCATTTGATATAGTAATGGTTTTATCATTGGTGCTATACGTATTTTTTCGAATCTCTTTTTTAAACCTGATTTGCAAAGATGCTTTTTGCTCATCGTTCAGGTTTTCAAAACCAGTTTTATACGTAGCCCTTGCTGATTGATCGAGCATAAAAACGGCTTCTCGATGAAGCCAATCGGCCGTCCAATCGGGAGCGGTGTAAGCGCCATGCCCCCATACAGATCCTACTTCCTGTCCACCGATGCTTTGCCAAACATTCTGTCCGTCTTTAATTTCTTCAGCGGTAAAAATAACTGTACCATTGGTGGCAACAATTTTATCCGGCATTGGAGGTGCCTCCTGATAAATTTTAAAGCCAAAATAGCCTAATACTGCAAATGAACTTGCTAATACCAGGGAGAACAAAAGCCATAAACGTCTTTCCTTGTTCATATTATTATTTGTTAGTTTATTATTAAATATATCTGTTAGTTAATTTTAAATAACAATAAGAAAATAATTTGTCAACATATTGCCAAATATATCTGCAAGTTAATTTTCAAGAAGAGTAATAAGCAGTGCTTTTACCTTTAGAATTTCAATTTATCTAACAGCCACCCTGAAACGAATTGATACCAGCTGTAATGCTGGCGGATGAAGCATATAACTGTTGATTGCTTGGTTTCTGCGACAATATTAAGGTTTTAAATAATAAAAGACAAAAATGTCTTTTATTATTTAAAAAAAAAAAGCGATTACAAACAACCTCAAAAACAACTCATTTAAACCACATTACAATAAACCATCATAAAAAACCATCAATAAAGTGACAATAATTTTTCATAAATAAATGAACATTCACTTATATTTGCTTCATAAATGAGAACCAGAGACGAAAACAAGGAACAAGCCATTAGGCAACAGGCCATAGAAATGATCGTAAAATATGGCTTGGAAGGCTTTAGTATGCAGAAACTTGCCAAAGCGGCCAATGTATCCCCTGCCACTATGTATATTTATTATCAGGATAAAGAAGATCTGGTGTTGAGTTTAGGTACGGAAGTTTTCAATAAGATGCAGTTGTATAGTCTGAAGAATTTCAGTTCTGATTTAAGCTTTGACGAAGGCCTGAAACTACAATGGAAAAATCGTGCGGCCTTTTTCCTGGAAAACCCTTTAGATGTTCAATTTATTGAGCATTTGAGGTACTCCCCTGCTTTCAGAACTATTTCCCATACCATTAAAAACAGCTTCAAAGCAGAGATGGGAAAATTTGTTCATAACGCAGTCCTCAGAGGTGAACTGGTGCAATTGCCATTTGAAGTTTATTGGTCGGTGGCCTTTTCTCCACTGTATCAATTGATGAAATTTCATACGCAAGGAGAAAGTTATGCATCCTCGAGCTTTGAACTTACCGACGAAGTGATGGACCAAACACTTCAAGTAGTGCTAAAAGCGTTAAAACCTTAATATTTCAATAGACCATCAAATGAATATTTAACTATAAAAAACAATATCCTATGTCGACTCTCTTACAAAACCGAACCATTCACATTTTTAAAACAAACATTCATGACCAACCTGATGTTAATGCCATTGCATCAGCACTCAATAATTTACCGGGAATTCTAAAGTGGAATGTCGCTATCGACGATTGTGATAAAATTCTACGTATAGAATCTACCCAAACTGAACCTGACGAGTATATCGATCTGGTTAAAACATTAGGCTACTCATGTGAAGAACTTACCTTTTAATTAACTTTTATGAACACACCCAAACATACTTTTTCAAGATATCAGATTTTCGTTATCGCCATTTTGGCCATACTCCAGTTTACCATTATCCTCGACTTCATGGTGCTATCGCCATTGGGTCCATTTTTAATGAAAGAGCTCAACATGCATGCCTCACAGTTTGGCCTGGTGGTTTCGGCCTATGCTTTTAGTGCCGGAATTTCAGGGTTGCTGGCCGCCGGTTTTGCCGACAAGTTCGATCGCAAGCGCTTATTAATGTTCTTTTATATGGGTTTTATCCTGGGAACAGCATTATGTGCTATGGCACCTAACTTTGGCTTTTTACTTTTTGCACGTATTGTAACCGGTATTTTCGGTGGGGTAATTGGCTCTATTTCTTTTGCCATCATTACCGACTTGTTTAAAATGGAAGTGCGTGGACGCGTAATGGGTTTTGTACAAATGGCCTTCGCTGCAAGCCAGGTACTCGGTTTACCAATAGGATTGGTTTTAGCTAACCATTTCGGATGGCACGCCCCATTTTGGATGATCGCCGGTTTTGGTGTTGTATTAGGAATGGTGATGCTAGTTTACCTGCAACCTGTTAACGAGCACTTAAAGCTTAAAAGATCAGAGCACAATGCCTTTAAGCACCTTTCCCAAACCATTTCACAACCAAATTACCTGAAGGCATTTTTGGGAACCACCTTATTAGCGACTGGAGGTTTTATGCTGATGCCGTTCGGTAGTGCATTTTCAACTCATAATATGGGAGTTCCAATTGAAAAACTATCATTGTTATATTTTGTAACAGGAATTTTCTCTATGATCCTGGGACCCCTAAGTGGTAAAATCAGCGACAAAATTGGCAAGTATAAAATGTTTGTAATCGGTTCCATCATCAGTATAATTATGGTGGCCATTTATACCAATCTGGGTGTTACTCCACTTTGGACGGTCATTGGTCTTAACATCTTGTTATTCGCCGGTATTTCATCGAGAATGATCTCTGCTTCTGCACTGATGACCGCCGTTCCCAAAGCGCAGGATCGTGGTGCTTTTATGAGTATCAACTCTGCCATTCAGCAAATATCAGGGGGTATTGCGGCAACTGTTGCCGGTTTAATTGTAGTGGAAGCCAAGGATGGTAAACTCGAAAATTATAATGTTTTAGGTTACGTGGTTATCATTGCCATGGTGATTGCCATTGGCATGATGTATTTCATCAATAAACTAGTAATGGATCAGCTGCATGCAAAACCTGCAGAAAAACCAACAGAAGAACCAGTGGAAATTATTGCAGAAGTTTAAATGCACATACAAAAACAACGGGGCCGGTTGAGAAAGCGGCCCCGTTGTTTTTATCTGGTTGCCAGCTGCAACTTTAGATCATATTTAATGGGTTCAGTATAAATTTCGTAGGCGTTTTCGGCTGGGTTAGGTAAATTATTCGGGCTAGCTGTATTAGAACGTCCTCCATTTCTTCTACCCATTCCATTCATCATTGCATAAAAATTTTGCTCCGGTAAAATATTTTTATCTATTCCCTGAACACGGACACCTATACTTAGCTCTTGTTTTCCCTTTTTAAAAGCTGAAGAATAAAATGCTTTAAATGGAATTACCGCTTCATAGATCAATGCATCATCTTCGTCCCAATCAAAACCTACCGACACATTACTAACATTATTGTTCAATGCTTGCTTTCCATTGGCAAATGCATAAAAGCCACTCAAGATCATCTCTTTGTGATTTTCCTTTGCCCTTAAATGTAAATCTTTAACCCCTAAACGCTCTCCGGGTTTAAAATCCCATTTAGGTTTTTCTCCTGGTTTCAGCTTTACAAATAATGGAAACTCGATTACCGTTGACGGTTTTTTCTCGGCTGCAGTATCAAGCACCAATTTCATCCCACCTAAAAAAATCTTAGCCTGCGTGGTTTTATCAAATACACGAAATGTTACATACAAATTTTCCTTGTCGTTGGCTATGGCATACTTAACCCTTCCACTTCTATCTACATTCTCATCTTCAATTGCATATCCCCAATCATCAAGTTTACCATCGGCTACTACAGGCTTGGTTCTGAAAGTACTTTTAAATGTTTTTGTTGAACATGAATCTAATGTTACCAACATAAAAACGGGAGCGAACAAAAAAACTAACTTCTTCATGAATTTGTTTACAAAACTGTTTCGAACGGTTCTAATATCTTAAAAAATGCTGTTTAAAATCCTTTTAACCTAAGACAAAAAATAAAGTCTTTAGTTTAATCTCAAAGTATCTTCTTCCTTTTTAAGATACGAATAAGAGAACTAAAAAGTACATTTTAGTGCAAAAACTTATCCCTAACTTCGCCCCTTCAAAATTATTGATTGAATGAATCTTCTTTCTGCAGAAAATATATCAAAATCATTAGGGTTGCGCGTTTTGTTCAGCAATTTAACCTTTGGAATTAACCAGGGACAAAAAGTCGCGTTGATTGCCAAGAACGGAACCGGAAAAACTACCCTGCTTAAAATATTGGCTGGTAAAGACAGCTGCGATACAGGAACTGTTTCTGTTCGGAAAGATATTAAAATTGCTTTCCTCGACCAAGAGCCTGATTTACCTTTAGACCGATCGATTTTTGATGCGGTTTATGATGCGGAAAACCCGTTGCTTAAAACCATTATGGCTTATGAGCTGGCATTGGAAAACCATGATAACATGAAAGCCATGCAAAAAGCCATTGACCAAATGGACTCAATGCTGGCATGGGATTATGAGCAGCGAATAAAACAGATTTTGGGAGAGTTAAAGATCTTCGATCTGCACCAGCAAATTGGCTCGCTTTCGGGTGGGCAAAAGAAACGAGTGGCTATGGCCATGGCACTGGTACAAAACCCTGATCTTTTAATTTTAGATGAGCCCACCAACCACCTGGATTTCGATATGGTGGAATGGTTGGAAGAATATCTTGAAACTGAAAAGGTTTCCTTACTAATGGTTACTCACGACCGTTATTTCCTTGATCGTGTTTGTAATCAAATTTTAGAAATGGAAAACGGCCAGTTATATTCCTATTCAGGTAATTACAGTTATTTCCTGGAGAAGAAAGCGGAGCGCGAAGCCACTTCAGCTGCCACTATTGATAAGGCCAAAAACCTATACAATACAGAATTAGAATGGATGCGACGCATGCCAAAAGCACGTGGTACCAAGTCAAAGGCTCGTATCGATTCGTTTTACGAAACAGAGAAAATTGCTAAACAACGTTTAGAAAATAAAAAGGTTCAGCTCGATATTCAGATGAATCGCTTGGGCGGTAAAATCCTGGAACTGCATCATTTGAAAAAAAGCTTTAGCGACCGAAAGATGGTCGACAATTTCAGTTATGTGTTTAAGCGTAATGACCGTATTGGCATTGTAGGTGTTAATGGTGCCGGTAAATCCACTTTTTTAAAGTTACTTACCGGAGAACTGGAACCTGATGGTGGTAAAATTGTAACCGGAGAAACCGTTGTTTTTGGCTATTACAACCAGGATGGAATGAAATTACCTGAAGACAAGCGGGTAATTGAAGTGGTGAAAGATATTGCCGAGTTTATTCCAATGGCAAAAGGCAAAAGCCTTACGGCTGCACAGTTGTTAGAACGATTCCTTTTCTCTGGCGATCAGCAATATACTTATGTTTCAAAACTTTCAGGTGGTGAACGTCGCCGTTTGTACTTGTGTACATTGCTGATGAAGAACCCGAATTTTTTGATTCTCGATGAGCCTACCAACGACCTCGACATTATGACCTTACAGGTTTTGGAGGATTTTCTGGAAGATTTCCCGGGCTGTTTATTGATCGTTTCGCACGACCGTTATTTCATGGACCGATTAACCACACACCTGTTCATTTTTGAGGGTGATGGTATTATTACTGATTTTAACGGGGATTACGGCGATTACCGCGATTACATGCTGATTAAAAAATCGGAAAAGAAATCGGATGCTGAGAACCTAAAATTGGAAGCAAAGAGTCAAAAAATAGAAACAGAAACTGTTGCCCCTACTTCTAAGCCGGTTGAGAAAACCCGCAAAATGACGTTCAAAGAAAAGCACGAATTTGAGCAGATTGAAAAAGACATGGCGGCTTTGGAAAATAGAAAAGCTGAGATCACGACAATTTTCGAAAACCCATCTGTAAATGCCGATGAATTGCAAAAACTTTCAGCCGAAATGGAGCAAATAATAAATGCTTTAGAGGAAAAAGAACTGAGATGGCTAGAGCTTAGTGAGTTACAAAGCTAACCTCCATATAAAATCAGAAAAAGAGCGTCCCGAAAATATGGACGCTCTTTTTGTTTATAGCTTCTCTTTGGGAGATTATTTTTTCCTATATTGAAATTAAAATAACCAGCATTGACTCCGTAGCTCAGCTGGTAGAGCAGCTGACTCTTAATCAGCGGGTCGAGAGTTCGAGCCTCTCCGGGGTCACAAGATTTCTCATAATACGCTGTAAATCTATTATTTACAGCGTATTTTATTTTAGCGAGCAAGCCTACGATTTCTCTCTCCATAATCCGATGTCTTTCTTTTATCTTTGCCGCCAATTCAATTTTTCCATACAGTGATTAATGTAAATAACATATCCGTTTCATTTGGCGGAACCACTCTTTTTAGCGACGTAACCTTTTCGATAAACGAGAATGATAAGATTGCCCTTATGGGTAAAAATGGTGCAGGCAAGTCGACCATCCTAAAGATTATTGCCGATGTAGCGAAACCCACTTCAGGAAACGTATCCGGTCCCAAAGACGCGGTAATAGCGTATTTGCCACAGCATTTGCTTACTCAGGATAAAGTCACTGTTTTTGAAGAAACGATGAAGGCTTTCGAAGAGGTGAACCAAATGAAAAAAGAGCTGGATGAGTTGAATGAGCAGCTTACTATTCGTACCGATTACGATAGCGATGATTATATGAAATTGATCGAACGCATGTCGGAGGTGAGCGAGAAATTTTATTCGATTGAAGAGACTAATTACGATGCAGAGGTAGAAAAGGTACTAAAAGGCTTAGGTTTCGAACGTAAGGACTTTACCCGTCAAACCTCTGAATTTTCAGGTGGATGGCGTATGCGCATTGAGTTAGCAAAAATTCTGTTAAAGAAACCTGATCTCATCTTACTTGATGAGCCTACTAACCATATGGATATAGAAAGTATACAATGGTTGGAAGATTTCCTGATCAACTCGGCAAAGGCGGTTATGGTGATCTCGCACGATCGTGCTTTTGTAGATAACATTACCAATCGTACCATTGAGGTTACCATGGGCCGAATTTATGATTACAAAGCCAAATACAGTCATTATCTCCAGCTGCGTGCTGATCGTCGAGTACACCAATTGAAAGCTTATGAGGAGCAGCAACGTTTTATTGCAGATAACCAGGAATTTATAGATCGATTCAGGGGGACTTATTCCAAAACTTTGCAGGTGCAATCGCGTGTGAAGATGCTCGAAAAGCTCGAAATTATTGAGATCGATGAAGTAGATACTTCGGCATTGCGATTGAAATTCCCTCCTTCGCCTCGTTCCGGGCAGTATCCGGTAATGGTGGAAGAACTGACCAAAACATATGGAGATCATGTCGTGTTTGAAAAAGCATCAATGGTGATTGAACGGGGTGAAAAAATAGCTTTTGTCGGTAAAAATGGTGAAGGTAAGTCGACAATGATCAAAGCCATTATGGGCGAGATTGATTTTGCAGGCGGATTAAAAGTAGGGCACAATGCCAAGATTGGGTACTTTGCCCAAAATCAAGCGGCCTTGCTGGATGAGAACTTAACCGTATTCGAAACTATTGATCAGATTCCGTTAAGCGATGGAACGATAAAGATCAAAGACCTTTTGGGTGCCTTTATGTTTAGTGGCGATGACACCACCAAAAAAGTTAAGGTGCTTTCAGGTGGCGAGAAAACGCGTTTGGCCATGATCAAATTGCTGTTGGAACCGGTAAATGTGTTGATTCTGGATGAGCCGACGAACCATTTGGACATGAAGACGAAGGACATTATCAAGGACGCTTTGAAGGATTTTGATGGAACGCTGATTTTGGTATCCCATGATCGGGATTTCCTGGATGGGCTGGTAAACAAAGTATTCGAGTTTGGTAATAAACGTGTCCGCGAACACTTTGAAGATATCAAAGGATTCTTAGCCTACAAGAAAATGGATAGTTTAAAGGAAATTGAACAAAACTAAAAAAGGTATTTATTCTGAGGTTTGAAGAAATGCTAATCATAAAACAAAAAAGGTGAAACTACAATTTCACCTTTTTTGTCTTTAAACATTTTGTATCTACTCCTCCACAATCGTAGCGTCGGGGGCGTTTTTCTTTACTGATTCAATACCGTTATCACGACTTGACGAGCTTTCATATAATTCGCTTTTACCAATTATTTGACCATTGACAGCTTTTAGATTAAAATAGTATTTGCCATTGCTTGAGGTTTTACGATCATAATGGTCGCCGTTTGGGGCATTAGTCTTTACCGATTCAATTCCATTTTCTCTTGCCGAGGAAGAACTGTACCCTTCACTGCTCAAAATAATTTGACCATTGTCGGCTTTAAGGTTGAAATAATATTGGCCGTCATTTCCCTTTTTAGTTACAAACTTTCCCATAAAATTATGAATTGATATGGATTCAATTTACTGCTTTTTCAGTAGATAATTGTGATAGTGCTGGGCTAAGGCTGGTAAAGCAACCTTGCGAGTCGATAATGATTAATTTAGCTTATTGGCAACATTGTATATCTTCTAGTGACCAAACGTCTAGCCAATGGGTACGTTGAAAAAGAGATTTAGTGGATAAGGCTCGTGGATTACCGTAGCATTCAGTATAGCCAGGTGAGCTGAATGTTCGGAGGAAAGTGTAAAGTATAATTCGGCCAAATTTGCCCGTATTTGATTTACTGAGGGCATTTCAGCTACAAGTGCCTCCAATTTTGAAACTGATATGATCTTAATTTCTGAACGTTCAAGTGCTCGAATATTCATCTCCGAAGGACTGTTGTTTCGTAAACTCTTAAAATGAGTGATCCAATCATTTTAAAAAGCAAAATCACATACCTTTTCTTCCCCATCTTTTACAGTATAATAAAGAAAAATGCCCGACTCAACAAATGCAATGCTTTTACAATACTGACCTTCTTTTAGAAAAAAGCCGTTTTTGTCTAAGGTTTTGCGCTCAAAACAATTAATAATTTTCTCTATTTCCAGGGTATTGAAAATGTAATTATTCCCGATATAATTTTCAAGGGTTATCATTAAATCGTGACTTTAGATAAATCTAATCGAATTTAAAAATACTACTTATCCGCAATAAAGTTTTGATAGGGTGACTGGTGGAAAAATAGTAAAAGAGTTTAGGATTATGTCCGAACAACTTCTCAATACGAAAGTCCAGCGGTGAACGACAGGTTGCCATTGTCAATCCGTCCATTATTTCACACTCATTATCAGTTCTTCTGTTTGAACAGCTGTCTTATTGATGCCAGGTGCAATACCTTAATTCCCTTCAAATTCCTGAAACAAGCAAGGATTCAAAATTTTATTTTATTTCAAATCAAAAAGGGGAAAATGGATGTTGAATACACCTATATATAGTACGTTAAAGACAATTTTGCTGTAAACTCAAGGAATATTGTTAGATATTATGTAATCAAATTTTTTTAGCACAAATCATCTAACTTTGTCGTATACATATGTAATGCAAAAACCACTTAGGTTAACTTAAGTTGCGAAGATGAAAAGAAGAATTTATACGCTGTTTGTAGTAGTCCTTTCCGGATTGATTAGTTTGGCATTGATCAATTGCAGCAGAAATATAGAAGCAGAACCCAAATTGAATTATGGGTCAAATTTATTTTACCTTAAAAACACTCCAATTGATTTTGTTATTAAACCCGTTAAAAAACCGGCTATTGAAGGTAAATTCACTGCTAAACCTTGGGGATTAGTAATTAATGAAAATACTGGGGAGATCAATATTAATCAAAGCGAAACAGGATTAAAATACACTGTTACTTTTACCTCCACAGACCAACAAACGGTGCTAAAAACAGAGTTTGTAATATCTGGAATGGATTACAAGGATAGTATTTATGTGTTTACTAATAATAACCATTTAGCTAAACCGGTATTTGATGAAGATGAAAATAAAACAGCACCTTGTAATGATTCGAATAATGATGGCAATGAAGACCAAAACCAATGTGAGATAGATGACCCAGACCTGGACGATGATGGCAACCAAGATGAGCCATCGGCTAACTCGCAAGGATTGGCGATAAGTAAAGCTACCGGACAAATTGATCTAAAGCAATCATTAGAAAACGGAGCTCTGGGCAACAATCTAACTAATGGCATTTTTAAGGACTTCAAAATATATTACCGTTTAAATGATGCAAGTGACAGGGCTTTGAATAGTATTACGGTAAGAGTGTTTTATTTTGACACCATGAATGATATTCCAGCAAATTTGTTAGCAGAACTGAAAGCAAAACAATCTAATTCAACCAGTATCTTTTTTTCAAATAAAACAATTGAAAACTCTGGAGTTAAGAGTGTTGAAGGAGCTATGACAGTCAAAAAACGCCCACCTTATTTGGTCATTGTAGCCAGGTAAACGATCATAAAGATGGTTTTAATAAATTTCAAATTGTGCGATTCTCTTTCAAGGATAGTTTTATAAGATTAGGGCTAATAGTATTTTTCACCTCAACTTTTTTGATTGTTTCCGGTCAAAACAACCAGGGAGATAAGTATTATTTGAAAGCTGAAAAGTATTATAATATAATTGAACCAACATCTCAAACCGATAGTCTTGCTCTAAAAAACTATTTAAATGCAATAAAAGACTATTTAAGGGTACAAAAGGGTTATCCTCGCTTGGTAGATGCTTTTTTTAAATCAGGAACCTTGTATCAAAGTATCAATGATCAAAGAAAAGCAATAAACTCGTATCTCCAATCGATTAAGCATTCACAGAAGGTAAAAAACAGTCCAGATTCAGGGCTCTTTAAAAATTATCTATATGCAGGAAATGCATACTATATCTTAAGCAATTTTGATTCGGCTAAATATTATTTTGATCAGGCAGAAAAAATCAGTTTAAATACACGGAATATTTCTTCCCTAGATCGCCTTTATAATTCCTTAGGTGCCTTATACTATGAATCGGGTAATTATCTTCAAAGTGAAAATTACTTCGAGAAGGCTATTTCAATTATCAATAGTCAGAAAAGTATTGATAAAGATGCATTGGTTTATTTAAGTAATAATCTTGCTTCAGCTTTCAGAAAATTAGGTCATTATAATAAAGCCTTAAAGCTTTATAAAGATTTATTACCGTATGAAATAGGTTTAGCCTCCTTAAAGCAAAACATTGGACATACTTACCTCAGAATGGGGAAGAATGATAGTGCTTTAATGTATTTGTCACAGGTGAGAAGTGAAATTGATCCTGTTTCAAGAATCCGCCTTTTTAATGACTTTGCTAACGCCTATTTTAATAAAAAAGAGTATCAACAAGCTGGTTTATACTTTAATCGTGCTTTAAAAGAAAATATAACTTTTTTTGGTTTAGGTAAAAATGTGGATCGCTCATCAACCCACCTGGGCAAGAGCAGTATTCAGGAGCAACAAGGGAATTATCGAAAAGCCTTAGAAGAGTTGCAACTTGCAATCATAAATCTTACTCTTTCGTTTGAAGATAAAAACATATACACAAATCCCCCTGTAGCTAACAACGCAATTTCAGTACTTGAACTTTATCATACTTTAATAAGAAAAGCAGCTGTTTTTCGTAAACTGGGGAGCGAAACCAAGGAATTCAAAGATTTAGAGATGGCCTTGAAAACCTATCAGCTTGCCTTAGGTTTAGCAGATTATATCAGAAAAAGTTATGATTCTGACGAAGCAAAGCTGTTCTTTGGCAATGATCTTCATGAAATCTTTGAGCAGGCAATTAACACTGCTTTTGACCTGTATGATCGAGACAAAAGCAATTTTTATTTAGAAACCGCTTTTACTCTTTCTGAAATGAGTAAAGGTGCCGTTTTATATGAAAGCATTCGCAACCTGGAAATAAAAAATGTGCCCGGGGTCCCTACTCATCTCATCGAACAGGAAAAAAGAATAAAGCAGAAAATCACCCTATTAATGCTTAAACTTTCCGAATCCCAAGACACTAAAAATGGCTTAGATTTAAGAAACCAAATCAGGGATTTTGAAATAGAGTTAGGAAGAGTTCAAAAACAATTTGAGAAAAACGAAACGTATTATCATTTAAAATATAATTCCAATACAGTAAGCAGAAAAGACCTTCAATCATATCTTAAAAATGCCAATACTGCTGCAATTTCTTATTTCATGGGGAGTACAGAGCTATTCACATTTTTTTTATCTCCAGATGGATTTTCAGCCAGCCGACAACCAATTGATAACGCTTTTATAAAAGACCTTTACAGTTTTAAGAATGAATTATACGAATTGCCTGCGGGGAGTAAATACAATGGATATGCTCCTTCTTTCCGTTTATTTCAAAAGCTCGTTTATCCATTTATCAGATCGATTTCTTCCTATAAAAAGCTCCTGATTATTCCTGACGGAGAGCTGAATTATATCCCTTTTGAAGCACTAAATTCTACTCCTAAATTTGATAAATTCATTTTGCATGACTATGCAATTGCCTATGCTTATTCATTCTCTTTTCTTGGCATAAAATCTTTAAAAACCAATAACACTCAAGATCGAATTCTGGCAATGGCTCCATTTACAGATCGTTCAATTAATTCAAACATTGGTTTTTTGTATTTACCAGCATCAGGAGAAGAAATAAAAGACATCAACGGCGACCGGTATTATGGCAAGGACGCTCAAAAAAAGCTTTTCCTGAAAATAGCATCCAACTATAACATTATTCACCTGGCTACACATGCAAAAACCGACGTGAATGACCCCCTGAATGCCTTTATTTCCTTTTATCCTTATAGCCAAAATAAACAAAGTGACTTCAAGCTTTTCACCTCCGAGATCTATAACATGCGACTAAATAACCTTAAACTGGTTATTCTAAGCGCCTGCGAAACCGGCAATGGTAAACTCGTAAATGGAGAAGGAATTATGAGCCTCGCTCGGGCTTTTGCCTATGCTGGCTGTCCGAATATTATTTCTACACTATGGAACGCAAATGACGAATCATCTTCAAAGATCTCCATCTTACTACATAAGTATCTTAAAGAAGGCTATAGCGCCGAAGAGGCTCTTAGAAAAGCCAAATTGACTTATTTAAATGATCCAGAAATTGAAAGCAGATTTAGAACACCCAATTACTGGGCTAATTTTATATTCGTAGGAGAGATACAAGAATCATCAAATGATAACCTCTTAACTTATGTATCTCTGTTCTTTATGACCCTGCTTCTGATAGTGATTTTATACTGGGGGGTTAGAAAAAAAAAGGTCCAGTTTAAGGCCCAGCTGAAACAAGGGACGGTGATCATTTAAACTGGTTAATGTTACTATAAAAACACTTTTGCATTTGTTAAGCCTAAGACGAAGCTAAAATCTACTATATGCTTTTAGTTATTTCACAGCTTTATCCATAAAAAAAGGCGACTGTTTTAGTCGCCTTTTTTACCGAAATATTGTTTTAATTTTCAAACTGTACATCAGTAATAGCCTCTATATTAGCTTTTATTTTCTGATAAATAGCGGCATTTGATGTTTGACTAATAACAACTTTCCCATCAACTTTACTTGCAGCGTTTAATTCCTCTAATGTAATACCAGCCGATAATAAATCCAGTCGTAAAGTAATCAGTCCTAAGTAATCGCGATTTTCTCCTACGCTAAAATCTCCATAATCAGCGTTTATATCAAGGTCTTCATTTATAAACAACTCAACAGGAGTAGTTACACCTGTACTAGTGTAAGTACCCTTTAAAACAATTGGTGGAACAGAATGTGAATTTTTAACTTTAACTTGTATTTCAATATTCTCATACGCGCCAGGAACAATACTTACATTCCCGAAAGTATTACCAGAAGTTGCAAATGGATCCACCTTAACCAAATCATTGTACTCAAAATCTACCTTATCAACATCATTGTTTTGACCATCTGGTTCGTCTTTCTCTGCCTCAAAGACTACTTCTGATACGTTAATGTAGCCTTCGTTCCATTTGATAGATGCAGGTGTGCTTTCTGTACTTACTCCAGAAGCAGTAGTTACTGCTGGGGCACTTGTTGTTTTGATCTGATAATGAAAGGTTGCAGCACTATCTTCCTTTTTGCAAGAGATGGCAGTCAAACTGATGATTAGAAGACTTAAGCCAATTGATGAATTCAATGTACTTTTCATGTTTACTTGTTTAATGGATAGTTAAATTAATAGGTTTTGGATTTTACTATTGGTAAATACCATGAAATAAAATGTAACCGAAGAGTGGCAACATATTTATAAACAATTAATAATCAACAACAAAAGCTTAAGTGATCATACACTTAAGCTTTTATTAGTTCATTTTTTGACTTTCTCAGGAGTGTTTTAGTTGCACAATTTTGACCTTTAGTAAAAACCAATTGTTAACTTTTTCATGATATAAGTGATTCTTGTCTAAATTGATTTTTTCCAAAATTGCTAATGCTTTTTGGGGTTCATTTTTTTCCAAAAGTGCAAGAGCTAAGTAGAATTCCGCATCCTCATAAAACTGTTGTTTCCCTTCTGGATGGCTCAAGATATATTCGAAACATTGAATAGCCTTGTCGATTTTCTTTTCTTCCAAATAAGCATTTCCGGCAAGAAAATACTCCTTGGTAGCATGATTTGTTGATTGCTCGAAACTTTTTATTGTGCTATAATAATTGTTGTTTAAGTAGGCCGTTTCAATTGAATTTGAAGCATTAGTTTCGCTCCTTTCAGTGGCCAACTTGTAGGGTTTAAATTCTTCATCGTATAATTTATTGTTCGTGATTGAAAAGTACTGGTAGGCCGTAAAAGTAACGAACAGAAGGGCCACACTGGCAGCAATTCTCATCCAGTTTCTTCGCCTCGGTATCCGTAGTGGAATAATGGTGTAATCAACTGAATCATGCTGTTTTTCCAGTTTCATGGAAGTGAGTGTAGATCTTATCTCTTCCCGGAGTGCATAATTTTCTAATACAACTTGAGTAGTTGTGTATTTCTCAAGCTTGTAAGCAAATTCAATATCACTTTCCAGCTTTTTCTTGAATTCAAGCAGCTCTTTGTCTGAAAGTTCTCTATTTAAATAGCTATCAAAAAGATTTGCATTTTCTCCTTCAGGATTAATTTCCATGTCTCAACAAATTTTTAAATATCAGTTTAGTATTCTCATCCTTATTCACCAATTCACTAAGCTGTTTCATACACTTGTGTTTTTTGTTTCTTAGCACCTGCTCATTTTCATAATTTACTTTTTCAATAATCTCTTTCATAGGTAATTGATCGTAATAAAATAAGATCAATATTTTTTTACAAGTTTGGCCAAGAAGATCCATTATTGCATAAACCTGCTCTTTGGCTTCACGAGTAGCAATTGCGTAAGAAAAATCAGGATTAGTCATCTCTAGATCATTGGAATACACAGTTTCCCTAAGTAATGATCTTCCTCGCTTTTTTAGCTCATTTAGCCATAAATTCCTTGTCATGGCATACAAGTATGTTTTTACGGTAGCTTCCCCCCTAAATTTTTCTTTTCGTATCAAGTCAATAAAAGCTACCAGAACTTCCTGAAAAATATCTTCTGCGTCTTCCTGCATGCCATTGTTTGCACAAATAAAGTTTGCTGTATACTGAAAATATCGTTTGTACAAGTACCTTATCGTAGCCTCTGATTTTTTTTTGTTTTTTATAAGCTCAACCAGTTCTTTATCTGTATGATCAATTAATTCATCTTTCATTTCCATAGAATACATGACTTAGTAAATGACAAGGAGTACATTGTAACCTATTTTCTTTATTTTTCATTACAATAAATGGGAATGGATTAGGAATGTCCAATGCTATAGACTTTTAGCAAAGTGGTACTAAAACTAATTTAAATGACAGAAAGTAACTAACAAGGTGGAGCTTAGCTCATAACTAGCATAGTTCCAATCATGTTACTCTCCGGTGTCTTTAAATATAAGGCCTTTCTTATTGACCTTCTTTTAGAAAAAAGTCGTTTTTGGGATTTTGCTATCAAAACAATAAACTATTTTCTCTATTTCCTGGACTTTGAATCTGTAATTATTCTTAGTATAATTTTCAAGGGTTATCATTAAACATGCTATGGGTAAACAGTATTAAGCTTAAAAATAATATTTATCGCCAATATAGTACTGGTAGGCAGATTAGGAACTTATAATCAGCCCTGCCCAATCCAGGATTTGAAACCACCAAAAATCAATCAGCCTAAAACATTCCTACACGTTAAAAAAATCTTACAATAAAAAACAAAATTTCTTTAATTACCTGATTAATATCAATTTATACCTAAATAACACTCCATACTTTTGCAGCCTCATTTAAATCACTGTAAATAAAGAATTTACAAAACGCTCAACTAATGGCTGCAGGTTATCACGCTCCGCAAGAAATTACAGAATATGCCTTACAGGTAGGCATTAAAAAAGCGAACACCGATTCTGTTAAAATCTTAATCCTGGGTTTTATGGGAGGGATTTTTCTGGGTCTGGCCGGACATGGCACCATGGTAGTGGCCCAACAGTTTCCTGACTCGCTCGGCTTTGCACGTCTGTTAAGTGGTATCATTTTCCCGGTAGGACTTATTACCATCCTTTTGGCTGGGGCCGACCTATTTACAGGCAATTGCCTTATCATGATTTCAGTCCTTGACGGCAAAACTAAATGGAGCGCATTCCTTAAAAATCTTTCTCTTGCTTATATCGGCAATTTATTAGGCTCATTGCTAGTAGTCTTCAGCCTTTATTATCTAAACCAGGTAAATCATGCAGATGGTTCGTATGGTGCATATGCCATAAAAGCAGCCGCTTACAAATCTAATCTGACGTTCTCTTCAGCAACATTATCAGGCATTTTTGCCAACCTGCTGGTATGTGCAGGTGTATGGTTATGCTACGGAGCTAAAGATCTCACCGGCAAAATATTCGGAACATTCTTTCCAATTTATTTATTCATCATTTTAGGTTTGGAACACGTTATAGCTAACATGTATTACATTCCTATGGGATTGCTTTGTAAAAACGATCCTGCATTTGTTGCCGAGGCCATGAGCAAATGGCATGTAACTCCTGAAAAACTATCGCATTTAACCCTAAGCAATGCCATTTTCAACAATTTTATCCCTGTTACTATTGGCAACTTTATAGGAGGCGCAATCTTATTGGGAGGCGTATCCTGGTTTATGTACTTGAGAAAAGAGAAGAATCCCGCCGGCGTTATTTATCTAAGAAATGAGCATAAAACAATGGCTCCAAATGAAAAAATAAGCTAAAAGCTAATTAAATAAATCCTAATCAAAATAACTCTTAATAAAATAGATCATGAAAACAGTAGTCCCGTTTAAAACAGGTAAATGGACCAGTGGAATCAATCCTTACGATTTCGTTGTACAAAACCTTAGTCCCTATGAAGGTGATGCTTCTTTTCTGGTAGGCCCCACTGAAAAAACCATTCGATTATGGGAAGCCGCTAAAGAAGCCTTGCTTGAGGAACGCAAAAATAACGGTTGCCGTGATATAGATACAGAAACCATTTCAACCATGACGGCATTCCGTCCTGGATACATCCAAAAAGATGACGAGGTGATTGTCGGCTTGCAAACGGATGTGCTTTTAAAACGTGCCATGAAACCTTTTGGGGGCATCAAACTGGTTGAAAATGCTGTTGCCGAACGCGGATTAAAGGTTTCTGACCGTGTGATCGATATTTTCAATTATGCCAACGACCACAATCAGTCTGTCTTTAATGCTTATGATGCGGAAATAAAAACCTACCGATCGAACCACGTTTTAACCGGTTTGCCCGACAACTATGCGCGAGGCCGTATCATTGCCGATTTCCGCCGCCTGGCTCTTTATGGTGCCAATGCGTTAATCGCTGCAAAAAAAGCTGATTTCACAGCGGTTAGCGGTGCAATGGATGATTCAAAAGTGCGTTTACGTGAAGAAATCACCCAGCAGATAAATGCATTAAATGACATGATTAAAATGGCTGCAGAATACGGGTACGATGTATCTCGTCCTGCCGAAAATGCGCATGAAGCCATTCAATGGACCTATTTTGCTTACCTGGCTGCAGTGAAAGAACAAGATGGTGCCGCCATGTCATTGGGAAATACCTCTTCTTTCCTTGATATTTATATTGAACATGATATAGAAGAAGGCCTGATCACCGAAGCCGAAGCACAAGAATTGATCGACCAATTTGTAATGAAATTACGTTTGGTTCGTCACTTGCGCCCAGGAGCTTATGATGAGATCTTTGGTGGTGACCCAACATGGGTAACCGAGTCAATTGGTGGACAAATGGCCGATGGACGAACCAAGGTTACCAAAACATCTTTCCGTTTCTTACAAACTTTATATAACCTCGGCCCGGCTCCTGAACCTAACCTGACTGTACTATGGTCGGAGCACTTGCCGGAAGGTTTCAAAAAATTCTGCGCACAAGTTTCGATCGACACTTCTTCGGTTCAATACGAAAACGATGATCTAATGCGCGAAGTACGTGAGTATGACGACTACGGCATTGCATGTTGCGTTTCGTACCAGCCAATCGGTAAACGCATTCAGCACTTTGGCGCCCGCGCTAACTTGCCGAAGGCTTTATTAATTGCCTTGAACGCAGGCCGTGAAGAATCACATGGTAAACTGATCGTTAACGATGTTCCTGCTGTTGCAGAAGGCCCGTTGAACTACGAAAAGGTAATGGATAACTTCAAAAAAGTGCTTTCAGAACTGGCCAGGGTATATGCCAAGTCAATGTATATCATTCATTACATGCATGATAAATATTACTATGAAAGAGCACAAATGGCATTGATCGATACGAATCCGGGCATTGACATTGCCTATGGCGCCGCAGGTATCTCTATTATCGCCGACTCATTCGCAGCGATCAAATATGCTAAAGTTACCCCTGTTCGCAATGACCAAGGCCTCACTACTGATTTCGAAATAGAAGGAGAATATCCTCAATTTGGTAATGACGATGACCGCGTGGATAACATTGCTAAAGAAATCACAAAGTTCTTTATCAGCGAATTGCGCAAACATAACGCTTATAAACACGCAGAGCCTACTCTATCGCTGCTGACCATTACATCTAACGTGATGTATGGCAGAAATACAGGAGCTACTCCAGATGGCCGTAAAGCGGGTGAATCATTTGCTCCGGGAGCCAATCCAATGCATGGACGTGATAAAACCGGTGCTATTGCCTCACTGAATTCGGTAAGTAAACTGGAATACGCGGATGCACAGGATGGTATCTCCAACACCTTCTCTATGGTGCCTGCATCATTGGGAGCGACCAAGGAAGACCAAGTAAAAAACCTGGTGACAACCATGAACGGTTACTTTGAAAGAGGTGCCCATCATTTAAATGTGAACGTGCTCAACCGCGAAACGTTGATGGATGCTTACAACAACCCTGATAATTATCCGCAATTAACGATTCGTGTATCGGGTTATGCTGTAAACTTTGTACGTCTTTCAAAAGCGCATCAACTGGAAGTAATTGCGCGTACGTTCCACGAAAGCATGTAATACATTAAACCAAATAAATAAGAATCCCTGCCGGGCAAACTGGCAGGGATTTTTTGCTTTTAGCTGCTTATTTCAATTGTACATTTTTAAAATACTTCTGGAAGATACGGAGTGTACGTTCTTTAACTTCTGCGGAAGGAGCTTCTACGCCGGGTAAACCATAATCCATTCCCAGCATTTCCCATTTATGGACACCTAATTTATGATAAGGCAGAATTTCCACCTTTTGAACGCATTTATAATCTGAAAAATGCTTCGCCCATTCTTCTACATATTCGGGCTGATCGCTCCATCCGGGCACCAGCACATAACGTAGCCACATAGGCATCCCAATTTGTTCACAGTAGTTGGCCACCTGAAGCGTTGGCTTATTAGAAACACCGGTAAGTTTACGATGCCATTCTTCATTGATGTGTTTTACATCCAGCAAGATCAGATCAGTATGCGACAACAGTTCTTTCACCTGGTCATCCAGCAACCGCCCATTGGTATCGAGACAGGTGTTAATGCCTTCTTCATGCAAACGTTTAAAGAACGTGATCAATTTAGCGCGCTGCAATAAAGGTTCACCTCCCGAAACCGTAACGCCACCATCGGCTCCAAAATATCCCTTTTGTCGTTTGGCCCTTTCCACCAGCTCATTAATTAACACCTGCTGTCCGCCATTCACATCCAAAGTATCTGCATTCTGACAGTATAAACAACGGAATTGACAGCCTTGAACAAACAGCACCATCCGTATACCTGGCCCATCATGCGTACCAAAGGTTTCCAAAGAATGAATGCGTATAAATTCAGGATCCCTGGCATTTAGCTCTTCCGCCTCTATTTCTTGAAATGGAAAGTACATGTGCTGATAAATGAGTATGGATTGACGAATGTTGAATTATTTAATAACACAGTAATTTAACAATCTTATATCGAATTAAACACTTGTCAATCAAGCAATTTATTTATTCGAAAAACCTTGCGGCAGGACTACAAAAATGTTCTAGTTTGAATGATTATTTGTTTCATAGCTAGCGGTAGTGGTTAAAAGAACTGTAACAGGTTTTTCAAATAGATCCTTCCCAGAAAACACTATTTGAATATTTTTAATCGACTTCAGATCCGCAAGGGTTCCTTCCCTGGTGATCAAAACACAGTTAGGATGCAGTTCAATAAATCTTCTCAAAGAGTCTACATCGGTAAAACGTTTAATCGGGTGGTTTAAATAAAAATTATACCCCGGATTATATTTCTTAAAAGCCACAACCGGCCTGCCAGTCTGAATAAGTCCTAAGCTTTTAACTACCGGATTTTGGCTATATACTTTAGGGTAAATAAAGGAGAAAAAAATAAATGAGGTAAGTATAAATGCCCCTGACATGACGGCTATTCCCATTATTTGGTTCCTCGACCACAACAGACGGGTAATGCAGGCGGATATGGGTAACACCAAAAATGGAATCGCTAAATAAGTGAATCGGGCAAGAGGCGGCTCATTTTTCAAGGCTAAATAAATACCCATTGGCAGGACCAAAGTGATGATCAAATAAACCATCAATGGGATTTGAAATGACCCTTTAGCGATTCCACTTATAACATCAAACAGGTAATTACCGATAAGCAAAGCCATAAAAGGATAAGCTGGCATCGGATAATTAGGAAGCTGGGTATCAGAAACAGTAAAGAACAACCAAAAAGTCAATACTGTTACCACGCTAAACTTAATAAACGGATTAGCCCAGTTACTTATCGATTTTTTTATGATTTGAACAATAAATACCGAAAATGGTAAGAAACCAATCAGAATATAGAGGGTGGTTAAACCAAAGAAACCTCCATGTCCTTCTTTAACATCAGTAAAACGATGCACGTTATGATTGAGCAAAAAACCTTTTACCCAGGCCCCATTAGTTGCTTTATCAACTGCCAAATACCAAGGCAGCGAAATGATAAGCACCACAAACAATCCCAACAAAGGCTTGAAACTCAAAATTCGCTTAAAGCTGAGATCTTTAGTTACAATCAAATAAACGAAAACTATTAAACCGGGCAGCAAAACCGCTAGCGGACCTTTACAAAGAATACCCAGGCCCATAGCAATGTAGGTGAACCATAGAAACTTATTCTTTTCAGTTTGAATAAAGGTAAAAATGGAAAAAAGGCATGCAGAAAGAAGAAAAATCAGGTAAGGATCGGGAACGGCCAATCGCATTTCAAAGGTAAAATGAAGCGATGAAAGCAGCACTAGCACCGCCATAAATGCCTTTTTCTGACCTAAATGCTTTCTAACGAAATAATAAGTAATCAGTAGCGTAAGTAATCCAAAAATGGCGGAGAAAAAACGGGCTGAAAATTCGTTTACGCCAAAAAGTTTGAAGGCAGTCATCATACAATAGTAATGAAACGGAGGTTTATCTGTTCGCAGCTCCTGGTTAAAAGTTGGGACCACCCAATCGCTCCTGTCAAACATTTCACGGGCGCACTGGGCATTCTTCGCTTCATCAAGAATATAAATAGGTGTTTTACCTAAATATGAGAAATACAACAAGACAGCCAACAGCATTATAACAGATGTATACACACCATTTCTGTTAACCGCCATAAAATATTTTGCCCTCATTTATTCAATCTATTACTCTATTACTGCAAATGCAGGTCGTGTTTTAGCTAATTTCAATCATAAGATGAAAAATCATGTAAAGGTGAAAGATAGTATATTGAACCTTTCCACTCGGGGAGTGCTTGTCTACCCTTCTTTCAGTTCCAGCTTTTTCGCATTAAAAACATAATAGCCTCCCAAAAGTGAAACCAAGGCGGTAATCACATAAAACCATAAGCTGATGGTTACCGCGTAATGCATGTCCAGTTTTAAATATTGAGATCCGAAAAGAAAAACCAATTCGCGTGCGCCAAGGCCACCGATTGTAAAGGGCATGATGGCCACCACCGACGAGACCAGGAAAATCATTAAATAATCAACGTAATGCTCATGGATATTTAAAGCTTTTAAAATGCAAACTACACAGATTAGCTGGGCTACCTGAACTAATATTCCTTGAGCGTTAGTACTCCAGAAATAAGGCTTAAACTCCGGAAAGAAGAAATGGTAGACTGCATAGAATGTGGCTAAAGCAATGCCTCCTAACAAAATAATGGCCCACTCCCAATTCCTAAACACAGGTGACATAAGCGCAAGCAGGCAAGTCAACAGTCCTAATGCCATAAGTCCGCTTGCACGATCAAAGAAAACTGCCCAGAAAAGCTTTTTTCCCGAAACGTCAAACTGCTTGTTCAGCCACCATATTTTATAGCCATCACCACCAATTCCACCTGGAAGGAAAAGATTGTAAAACATTCCGAGCCAATACAAACGCAGATTGGCTTTATCAGAAAAATTCAATCCTATTGCCCTGAAAAAGGTATTTAAACGAATCGCTGAACTGATTTTGGAAATAACAAAAAAAGCAAAGGCCACTAGCAACCAGTTTAAATGGGTTGTCTTAAAAGCCTGAACGAGTTCTCTAAGATCTATTTTGCGAAATACCTGCCAAAGGCAAAGTCCACTGATCCCAATTTTAATTAGCAGTTTGACGTACCCCCCTAGTATCTTTTTTTCCATGGATATAAATCGTTCTTATTGATCAGTTTTTGCTGTTATGATTCGAATTAGGTCTGTCTATTAAGCTCGGCAAGAATGCCCAGAGTAATCATTTGTATGCCGCCCAGAAGAATATTATATCCAAAATCAAAGCGGTTTTCCTAAAATATTATGGACAACTAGCTGTACAAACAGCAGATAAAAAATGATCGCTATTCCTAAAGTTAGGCCAATAAATCCTAATCTGCTGAAAAAGCGTACAGTTTTTTGAGGGTTTATATCTGTCGGTCTTCCGTTTCCCTTAAAAGAGTTAGATTCCTCATAAAGAAAGACTTAAAGAAACTTCAAAGCGGAAGAATAAAGAAAAAAACGTAACTTATATACAGGGACTTAAGATCAGGTGATACGCTGGTGTATGACTACTCACTTAAAACCTAAACTTTATGGAAAAAAACGAAACCGAGGCTTCGCAGGCCAAAAATGGAAAAGTTCAACCAGGTAAAAAAGATACATTGATCGAAAACGGACAGATGAACTCAACTGTTTGGGCGGGTAACGTTCCCCTGATCAAACAAGGAACCTATGCAGATGGCCTTCCCTATAATGAATTAAACTATCTGGCATTCAAGCTTATTTTAAAGCCCAACCGTTTTGTTTCGCGCAACTCCCTTTTCGACCTGGTAAAAGTAATGAAGAAACCAGCGGCAGCACTACATTGCAACTTTCAAACCGAAGGGTTTATCAATATGCCGATCAAGATCCGTGAAGTGCTTTTTGTAGATACCCCAGATTTCAAACTTTATAATAATGGATTTATTTTGCGTAGGCGCATTGCTTATGAAGATGGGTTCCCGGCATCAAATCCTGAAATTGTGTTCAAATTCCGCCATCCGGACCTTCAGCAAGCTGCCGAAACTGATGTGCGTCCTTTAATCAGTGGTGATTACAGGGTAAAATTTAAGTGCCAGGCATTACCCCTCAAAGATCATTTGGGAGGAATCCGAATGTTGTATTCGCATAATGTGCAATTCCCCAGATCTAGCGTCACTCACAATGATGTGTTCTCATTCGATACCATATCGGAAATATTCCCAGTTCTGAAACATCTTAAGGAAAATGCAGGTGAAAGAATTCAACTCGTCAACGACATGATCGTTGAAGAAGTATTACAAGACATCGGCATTCTCGATTTGGGTGATGGCATTAAAGCGAAGGTGAACATGGCCATTTGGCGTACAAGAGGTGAACACCGGCCGCTCATTGCCGAACTAGCCTACCAAATCAGGTTCAAAGACCGAAAAGAATTGAAACTCGAAGCCATGCAAAGGGCAGAGCGATATTTTATAATGCTCCAGTATGCAGCAAAGGACTGGATTTCCCTAAATGCTACCAAAACTGGTGTGGTTTACAGGTCCATGGGCAATCCGCCTAATAGCCACGAATAGTCATGACACACCGATCATCGAAGAAAGCCGAAGTGCTGATGAAACAGCTTGGCCTTTCATTTGATCATATTCTTGGCTTGCGATTTGCTATCAATGTGGCTATAGCAACATGTATCGTATGGACCACCTTACGGGCGCTGGAGGATACTAACCCTATCTGGGCGATCGCCTCCATGGTGGCAGCGTCAGACCCCCAGCCGGCCGAAGCTCGCAAAATGTTCAGATCAAGACTGATCAATGTAATGGTTGGCTGCGCTGTGGGATTGTTTTTTCTGCTGATCGGTGGTGCAAAGGAATGGCTGTTGCCGCTTGCGTTGGGTACCACGGTGCTCGTTTCGTCTTATATCGTTCGCATTAAAACCATGTGGCGACAGGCTCCTATCACAGCCGCAGTAGTGATAGCCGAAAGTGTCACACACGGAGAGGCCAGAGTTGGCTTAGAGCAAGGTCTTCATAAAGTGGCTGAGGTTATATTTGGATGTTTGGTAGGGCTTTTGGTGAGCCTGCTTATGTCAAAAGTCTGGATGATTCAACCCTCACCTGAGGCATTAGAACCTTCTTCGAAAGGAAATAAATGAGCCTAATAAGTTAGCCATTTGTTGCCTAGTTCGCTTTATGTTTTAATAATTGTCGAATTGCTGTCAAATGTCCAAATAATACTACTGGAACTATCAACGTCGGCAACCAACTAAACGGGAAATTCAATATCGCAATATTCGGTTGTTCAAAAGCAAATTTTTGTATTGGAGAAGGTGTTGAAAACAATGTATTCACAACAATATTTATTAGCAATCCAAGACAAGCAAAATTCCACAGTAAAATTCCATTTCGTCCGATTTTATGCTTTGTCAAACCGAAATAGGCAATTATCGGCGCTGTAATGCCTGCAAGAATATCAAAGTTCCGACCTTCAAAAGTCATCAGCTCAGGAATTGCTTTGTTGAGGAATAACCAATACAGAACTATCTCAACTGGAACTCTCACAATGTTTAAATACGTCAGGTTTCTTAATGGCAAACTGTCAATAAATGTTCTGCCTTTTGAAGTTGAAAACAATAAAATAATTGTCAGGATTGTTGGCAAAATCCCCAACAACAATATTTTCGGCGGAAAAAAATTGGTGCCCGAATTGTAAACATTGCTTATAGTTAAAACCGTTTGGAATATTAACCAAACTGCCAAACCAATAAAAATCGACAATGCTTTTTTTCGTGTCTGTGCCGAGTTTGAGTTGCTAACTGCCCAAATGAAAAATACTAACGTTGCAATTGTTGTCAGTGCAAAAATCAGCGAAATATATGTTGGTAAATTTTCTATCATTTAGATTTCTGTTCAGGTTTTGCGTTGGGACTTGGCGTTCGGCATGTAACATGTGAATGAGCTGCTGTTATTTTTATCTTATAAACATATCAGTTATTGACCCAACTAACACTACAGCCAATATGAACGTAAGCATACCTAATATGTAAGCAAAAAAAGCTTTTACATAATTGATAATTGTACTCTTTCCATAAAATTGTCCAATTGCCCAAGTCATATAAACAAATCCAACTACACCAGAAATCTGCATAACATTAATATGTATCAAGCTTTGAACAATGCCGAAAACTGAATAAATCAACATTCCTATTCCCATTATGAAGCAGAGTAAAATTAAAATTTCAAAAAAATTGAATTGAAATTTTCTGAAGAACAGTTTTATCCATAAAGCAATAAAAGCGCTCATAATTATATTGCCATAACCATAATGTCCCTGCACCCATTTAAACAGTATTGTGGTCGTTGATTGTTGACTATCTAAATATTTAATATAACCATCTTCAAAGTGGAAATAATGGTTACATAAGGTGTAAATTAAGGAAGTTACAATTATGAAAATTATTGGTTTTACAAGCCGACTTCTGTTTTCTATTAGGTAATTTCTAACGTTCTGCCCTGGATTTAAAATAAGCTCTCTAATGGTATATAAAATTCCACGTTCAAAATGTAAGACGTGTTCAATTTCGTGAATTATGTAATGTGCATCAATTCTTTTAAGCTGGGCTGGTTGTCCGCAGTTTGGACAATATTTTGAAGCTACTGCGGTATTACAGTTATTGCAATTCTCTGTCATTTTGGTTATTTCAAATTTCGATGTTTTAACAATGCTTCCAATTCTTTAATTCGGATATTTTTAGGATCATTAATCATTCTATGAACAAAATACAAAGGAATAAGCATTAAAAATCCAAAAGTGCTTTTGAAAATACTGTACAATACAATACCCAATAGAAAGCCAATAAATAAAGCATTAGTAAGAGAAAATGATTTCATTTTCTTTGCTTCATCTAATAGTTCCTGGTCTGTTAACTGTGAAAGTCCTTTGTTTTCCATTTATCGTAGTTCTTTAGTAGTGAGATGAAGCAATTGTTACCTGAAGTACCTTTATATTTTTTATCACTTTAAAAAGAAGATAAACAAAACAAGATTAATACTTCAAAAGAGTTAAGATTAACAAAGGCGTTTTTATAAAAGTATATAAATTTCATAACCAAACAAACTTGCTTCAGGTCTTTCGTCTGGATGATTTCGATATGTAAATTCTTATTGAGATTTAATTCTTCCAGCAGTGCCGATAGATCATGTTTCTCTTTTTCAGGCGGCACAAAAGCAGGGGCATTTAATTTAGTGGCAAAATCCTGAAACAGTATTTTAATAGCTTCCAGTCTCCATTTTGACCCCAAGACTAAAACTACATTACCTCCCCCTTTCAATTTCTCCTTTAAAAATTACTAGTCCGCCAATGGAAGAAAAAACAGAGGTCCCTTCTTTAGCAAAATATCTACGCCTTTATGAGTTCCTGATTTTCCCCAGGGGTAAAACCAATACGATTTTGAGTTAAAGCTCTTCTTGTCAGCCTTATCAACTGGGTTGACTAAGTTCTGAGGAAGTACAAGTCAGGTTGGTTTTAATTTACGGAAATAGTTTAATAATAAACTATATATTTCCATAAAATAATAATTTGGTCCATATTTTAATTTCTTTAATTTAAAATAGTATATTTATATCCTAATTTAGTTTCTCATTTAGTATTCTAAGAAAAATGGATTTTCATTTATTAAAAGATATCATTGATTTAATGTGGGAATTTGAAAACTCAAATTCCAAATCGAACCTATTTTCTAATGATTTAAGTGGGTTTAAGCAATGGGTAATTTTTAATTCTTCTAAATCAGAGACCACCGTTGAACCCGACTGGGAGGGTAAGGAAAATGGTCGAAGTCCTGAAAGTGTAATCAGTACTTTCATCGTCCACATGAATCGCTATGCCAAAAATTATTCTAAGTCTGCTATTTATGGTTCGGATTTTTCTACGCAGGAAGATTTTATTTATCTCATCAATCTAAAAGCTTTTGGTGAGATGACAAAAATGGAGTTGATAAAAAGGAACATTCAAGATAAACCCGTTGGAATGCAAATTATCAATCGCTTGATTTCACAAGATTGGGTGCAGCAGAATGATTCAGAAACGGACAAACGAAGCAAAGTAATTAACATAACATCAAAAGGTTTAGAAGCACTTGACAAACAAATGGGCAAAATTCGTCAAGCAACCAATATTGTTTCAGGTGATTTGTCCCACATTGAAAAAATGGAACTCATCCGATTGCTTAAGAAACTCAATGATTTTCACCATCCGATCTATTGCCAAAATTTAGAACCTGAGGAACTGTTGAATGAAGCATTGAAAACAAGATTAACAATAGTAAAATGAGAAGAAAAATAGCCTTAATAGGTTCAGGATTTTCAGGCATGTCTGCTGCTGCTTATGCTGCCAAACATGGTTATGAAGTTCACGTATTTGAAAAGCATAATCAACCAGGTGGCAGAGCCAGGCAATTTACTACTGAAAAAGGATATGTTTTTGATATGGGGCCAAGTTGGTATTGGATGCCGGATATAATAGAAGGTTTCTTTACTGATTTTGGTTATAAAACTTCCGATTTTTTTGATTTGGTTTCTCTCAATCCACAATTCGAAATGATTTTTAATGATGAGAAAATTGCCATTCCTAAATCTTACGAAGATTTAAAAAATCTATTTAATGAATTGGAGGTAGGTGCTGGAGAGAAGTTTGATGAATTTATGAACGCGGCTCAGTTTAAGTACCAAGTGGGTATGAAGGAGTTTATAAATAAACCTTGTCACAGCTGGAAAGAGTTTTTGTCACCAAAAATTGCAAAGAGTGCGTTAAAACTTGATTTGCTCACTAATTTCAGAAGCTACGTTGCCAAATATTTTGATAATCCAAAATTGAGAGTTTTAATGGAATTTCCCGTTATTTTTCTCGGTGCTTCACCTAAAAACATACCAGCACTATATAGTTTAATGAATTACGGAGGCTATGCTCTGGGAACTCATTATCCAATGGGCGGATTTTATCAATTGGTTTTAGCAATGCAAAAGGTTGCAGAATCACAGGGAGCCACATTTCATTTTAATAAGACAATAGAAAAAATAAATACCAAAAAGGGAAAGGTTACTTCTTTACTTATTAATGGAGAAAATCATTTTTTTGATTTTGTCATCGCTTCGTCTGATTATCATCATACAGAAACTTTATTAGACGAAAATTTGAAAAACTATACCAAAGAATATTGGAAGAATAAAACGTTTGCGCCTTCATGTTTGATTTACTACTTAGGTTTCAAGGAAAAAATAGCAAACCTCAAACACCATACTTTATTTTTTGAAAATGACTTAGATGAGCATATTGATGCGATATATAACCATAGGAAATGGCCTGAAAACCCATTGTTTTATGCCTGTTGTCCTTCTAAGACTGATTCAAGTGTAGCGCCTTCAAATTGTGAAAATATTTTCCTGTTAATGCCTTTAGCTAATGACATTAAAGACAATGAAGAATTACGAGAAAAGTATCTAAACATAATGATTGGCCGCATTGAGAAACTAACTAAAATAGAAAATTTGCTCTCAAAGATTGAATATAAAAGGAGTTACTGCGTTTCAGATTTCGTTCAAGATTACAACGCTTATGGAGGCAATGCTTATGGACTTGCCAACACGCTTTCACAAACTGCAGTATTGAAACCCAAAATCAGGAATAAAAAAATAAGCAATCTTTTTTATACAGGTCAACTTACTGTACCTGGGCCTGGGGTTCCCCCTTCAATCATTTCAGGAAAAATTGTAGCTAATGAACTTCATAAACTAAAAACAAAATACGATGAAGAAAAGTGTTGATGTATGGGTCTGAAGGAAATCAGCTAAGAGCTTTATCCTGATTCATAAATGCATTTCTAAATAATTAACAGTTACTAATAACATAAAATTAAAAATCATGAAAAATGGATTCGTGTTTTCAAAATTTAGCGTAGCAAACTTTGCATCGTTTGTACTGTTATTTCTTTTTATATCTTGTAATGATAATAAAGATGATAATGCTACTCCCAATCCGACAGGTACAATAACAAATGTTGTATCTACTAATAACAACTTTTCACTTTTAAAATCCGCTGTTGTTAAGGCCGGTTTAGCCGAAACCCTTGGCGATGCAGGGCCTTATACAGTTTTTGCACCTGATGATAATGCCTTCAATTCTTCGGGCATAACAAGTAGTGTTATTGCAAGTATTCCTGCTGATCAACTTAAAAACATATTGCTTTATCATACTCTGGGCTCAAAGGTAGCGGCTGCAGATGTTCCAGCCGGACCTAATGCAGAAGTGAGCGCTGTTAACGGCGAAACCTTATATCTTACTAAAAACAACAAGGGAGTTTTTGTAAATGGCTGGAAAGTCACCACAGCAGATATTAGCGCAAGCAATGGAATTATCCATTCAATTGAACATGTGTTAACCCCTCCGTCAGGCAACTTGGTTGAAACGGCTCAGAGCAATAGTAATTTAACCTATCTAGTGGCGGCAGTACAACGTGCAAGTCAGGGTAATACAAATGTATTACAGGTTTTATCTTCTGCAGGCCCTTATACTGTATTTGCACCTACAAATCAGGCCTTTATTGATGCAGGTTTCCCTACAGTTGCTTCTATTCAAGCTGCAGATCCCAATACGTTGGCAGCTATATTAACTTATCATGTTTTGTCTGCAAGAGCCTTTTCATCAGATTTAATTGATGGCCAAAATTTAACAACTCTTAACGGAGCTACTATTAAAATTGGACTTGGCAGTCAAGCAACTGTAAAAGGAAATAGCAATACTGCAGCTGCAAATATTAGTGCGGTAAATATTATGGCTACCAATGGAGTAGTACATGTGATTGACAAGGTATTGCTGCCATAACATAATGAAAGTTAATCGGAGCAAAAAATAATAATGATTTGTGAATTGAAAATGCGAAAAAAATAGACTATGAAAAAACTATTCGATGAGTTGTCTTTCCAAGTAAGTAAAAGCACTACAGAAAAATACAGTACAAGTTTTTCTTTAGGAGTATTAGCTTTAAAGCCCTCCATTCGTCAGGCTATTTATGCCATTTACGGATATGTTCGCTTAGCAGATGAGATTGTGGATAGTTTTCATGATTATGACAAAAAAACACTGTTAAACAGATTAAAAACTGAAACAGATCAGGCATTAACAGAAGGAATTTCGCTTAATCCAATTTTACAATCTTTTCAAGAAACGGTTCATAAGTATAGGATTGATAAGATACTCATTGACCAATTTCTTCATAGTATGGAAATGGATTTGAACAGAATTGATTACAATTCGGATTTGTATAATGAATACATATACGGTTCGGCAGAGGTTGTGGGTTTAATGTGTTTACAAGTCTTTACAGAAGGTAAGAACGAAGAGTATGAAAAGCTAAAACCTTATGCAAAGAAGTTGGGTTCTGCGTTTCAAAAGGTAAATTTCTTACGAGACTTAAAAGATGATTATCAAATTCTGGGTCGCACTTATTTTCCGAATATACAGATGAATTTATTTGATAGTTGTGTTAAATGTGAGATTGAAAAAGAAATTGAAAAAGAATTTAAGGAAGCTTTTGTTGGAATCAAAATGCTGCCAAATTCATCAAAATTTGGAGTGTATTTAGCTTATAAATATTATCTATCGTTATTTAAAAAAATAAAATCAACTTCTGCGGAAGATATATTACAGAACCGTATTCGCATACCGAATATTCAAAAATTTTCTGTAATGATTGGTAGCTATATCCAATATAAAACAGCGATGTTATGATCAGATTTGTTCTGCTAATTAGTTTTTGCTTATTGTGCTCTTTTAAAACTATTGATCTCGATTATATCAGAAATAATTATGAAAAATCAGTAAGCGAAAAAAAAACATGTGAAATAATGATTAAGGCATTGGAGCAAAGTACATTGAATAATGTTCAACTAGCATATCTAGGGGCCTTACAAACCATTTGGGCAAATCACACAATTAACCCCTTAACTAAGTTAAGCACATTTAAAAAAGGAAAAACCAATATTGATAAAGCCATAAAAAACGAAAACGACAATATTGAAATACACTTTATACGGTTATCGGTGCAGAAAAATTGTCCTAATTTTTTAGGATATAATAAAAATATACTTGAAGATGAGCGCTATTTAAGAGAGCACATTGAAAACGTACAATCTGAACACGTAAAAATGATGATCAATAATATTTTAAAGAAATAGAATGAAATTTCAACTATACAGGGAGCAACAACAAAGTTGTGATATACAAACAGCTTGGAAGTTTTTCTCCAACCCGTTCAATCTTTCAAAAATAACTCCAAGGGATATGGGGTTTGTTGTATTGTCTGAATTTGTTGATGAAGAAATTTATGAAGGAATGGAAATTGATTATACTGTTTCCCCGTTTTTGGGCATTTCGTTGAAATGGAAAACCCGCATTACACAAGTTGAATTTCAAAAGAGTTTTACGGATTTTCAAGAAAAGGGTCCTTATAAATATTGGAATCATCACCACGAATTTATTCCAAATGAAAAGGGGGTTTTTATGAAAGATACAGTTGACTATGAACTACCTTTTGGATTTTTAGGCACCCTGGGGCACCAAGTTTTAGTTAAAAATAAATTAGAAAAAATCTTCAACTATCGATTTAATGTTTTAGAAAAATTCTTCAAGGAGGCAAAACAGGAATTATGAATTTTATACTAATATTAGGTGTTTTTATACTTATGGAAGGAGCCACCTGGCTGATACATAAATACGTAATGCACGGATTTTTGTGGAGGTTGCACAAAGATCATCACGATCACTCCAATGAAGGTTTCTTTGAGAAAAACGACTATTTCTTTGTGATATTCGCTTTGCCTACGATAGCGCTAATGTATTTTGGTTCGCTCCACCACTTTAATTATTTGTTTTTTGCAGGATTAGGAATAATGCTTTACGGAATGGCTTACTTTTTCGTACACGATATTTTTATTCACCAAAGAGTTAAGTTTTTGAGCCATACCACAAACCCCTACTTTTTAGCGCTACGCAGGGCGCACAAGCAACATCACAAACACATTGGTAAAGAACAAGGGGAATGCTTCGGCTTTTTGTATGTACCATCAAAATATATTAAGAGTTATTCTAAAAATGAAGCGAAAGAGGCAAAAAAAGATGATTACCATCAAATAAATCCCACTCCATGAAAATTCTGCTTACAGGAACTTCGGGTTATATAGGAAAAAGATTGCTTATCCATTTGTTGAAAGAAAATCATCATATCGTTTGTTCGGTTAGAGACAAGAATCGGTTCAGCTCAAAAATTTATGATGAAGCTAAGAGAAACATTACTATAATAGAAAATGACTTTTTGCAGCTAAATACATTAGACAATATTCCCGAGGATATAGATGCGGCGTATTTTCTTATACATTCTATGGCATCTGATGATGGGGACTTTGCGGAAAAAGAAAAATTGGCTGCACAGAATTTCCGATCAGCCATTGAAAAAACCGAATGCAAGCAGGTAATATTTTTAACAGGTATCATCAACGAAAACAAATTATCCAAACACCTTGAGTCTCGCAAACAGGTAGAAGCGACGTTGCAATCTCACAAATACGCCTTGACAGTATTGAGAGCCGGCATTATCGTTGGTTCAGGTAGTGCTTCATTTGAAATTATCAGAGATCTGGTAGAGAAATTACCTGTAATGATTGCCCCTGTTTGGGTAAAAACAAAATGCCAGCCAATAGGAATCAGAAATGTTATTGAATTTTTGTCAGGTGTGCTGCTCAAAAGAACCGTTTTCAATCGTAATTTTGATATAGCCGGGACCGAAGTACTTACTTATAAAGAAATGTTGTTGCAGTATGCTGAAGTACGACACTTGAAAAGATTCATTATCACGGTGCCATTTTTCAGTCCTCATATTTCCTCCTACTGGCTATATTTTATTACTTCTACTTCATTTTCCTTGGCAAAAAATCTGGTTAATAGTATGAAAGTTAAGGTGATTGCCAATAAAAATAACCTGGCAGAAGATTTACAGATTACGCTAAATACCTATAAAGAAAATATTGGTTTTGCCTTTGACAAGATAAAGCAAAATGAAGTAATGTCTTCCTGGTATGATACATTTTCCAGCAATCTTCATCAGCGTAATGTTTGGCAATACCTGGAAGTGCCTGATGAAGGCTGTTTCAAATATAAAAACGAAATGAAAATTATAGACCATGAAACTACGCTTAATCGAATATTTGAAATTGGCGGGGAAAATGGCTGGTATTATGCAAATACTTTATGGAGGATAAGAGGCTATTTAGACCGATTGGTTGGAGGTGTAGGATTGCGAAGGGGCCGAAGAAATGCAACTGAATTGGAGCCGGGAGACAGTCTTGATTTTTGGCGAGTTCTTTATGCAAATCGGACGGAGAAAAGACTTTTGCTTTTTGCCGAGATGAAACTCCCCGGTGAAGCATGGTTAGAGTTTAAAATTCAGGATGATAAACTTTACCAAGAAGCTACTTTCAGACCTGTTGGCCTTTGGGGGAGGTTTTACTGGTATTTAGTGTACCCCTTTCATGGACTGATTTTTGGCGGGTTGATTAGAAATTTAGTTAGAGCATAAAACTAATTGATACAGACGTAAAGCTTATGGATGACTGGCAACTCAAAATGAACTAAATTAAATGAAACCATTTACGTATTTATTAATTAACTTTTTCACGGTCATCATTTGTTTTATAGCATCATTCGATAAAAGAATTCAATTCTATAAGTATTTTGGGGCTTTTGTAAAAGCTGCTATTGTTGTGGCTATCCCTTTTATTGCTTGGGATATTTGGTTTACCAAACATAGTGTTTGGTGGTTCAACTCAGCATACACAATCGGGATAACTATTGCAGGATTGCCAATTGAAGAATGTCTTTTTTTTATTTGCATCCCCTTTTCTTGTGTATTTACTTATTTCTGTTTTAATAAATTTGTTAAAATAAATTGGGCAGATGCATTTAATACTATTATTGTATTTATAAGTGTAATTGTTTGTGTTGTTATGGCCTTATTGCACCACAATAAGATTTACACCCTTGTTACAGCAGTAGTAACCACCCTTACCTTAATTTATTTACATTTTATTGCCCGTGTAAGCTGGATTGGAAAGGCTTCTGTGGTGTTTTTTATTTTAATGTTAGGTTTTTTACCCGTTAATGGTGTGCTTACCGGTACAGGGTTGGAATCACCAATTGTGAATTACAATCCAGATGAGTTTTTAGGCATAAGAATACTTACTATTCCTATTGAAGATGCGGTTTATGGTTATTCGCAGTTTTTGTTGGTGGTTTACTTTTTTAAAATGTTTCAAAATAAGCCTTGTGAAATCAATGAATAAAATATTTATCAGCGTTACTTTAATTATTGGAATTGGTATTTTATTTAATTCCTGTACTTCCATCCCTCCGAAAGCACGGCCGGTTGAAAATTTTGATGTTAACCGTTATTTGGGAACCTGGTACGAAATTGCCCGGTTTGATTTTCGATTTGAAAAAGATTTAAATAATACTTCTGCCCACTATACTTTAGATAAAAAGGGAAATGTGATTGTGTTGAATAGTGGTTTTAATTTTAAAAAGGATAAATGGACAAAAGCAGAGGGCGTAGCAAAATTCCGAGGAGATAAGTCGGTTGCAGCACTTAAAGTAAGCTTTTTCGGCCCGTTTTATTCGGGTTACAATGTGGTGGCATTGGATGAAAATTATCAATATGCGTTAATTGCCGGCAGAAATTTGGATTACCTATGGATTCTATCTCGAGAAAAATCCATTCCCCAAGAGGTAAAAACAAAATACCTGAAAATTGCAAAGGAAATTGGCTACGACACTTCTAGACTCATTTGGGTGAAACATGATAAAAACTCCAATCCGTATATAAGTGAAAATTAAGATTGTACAATTTTGGACTTCACCAATATTGAATTAAAAATTAACGACTCAAAATCAAGTAGTTACACTGGAAATCCGGATGATATTTTTAAATCACTTTTTAAGAACAAGCGGTGTTTTGCAATCAATGTATTAGTTCTTATCAAATCGATTCATAAATTTCTTTGAGTTGATGGGTATGCCTTTGCACATGATAAAGGGCAAACATCAGCCATTCATACCGGGTGAAAAATCCAAACCTTGGAAATTCATAGCCCAAACAAACTTGCTTAAGGTCTTTCGTCTGGATGATTTCGATATGTAAATTCTTATTGCGATTTAATTCTTCCAGCAGTGCCGATAGATCATGCTTCTCCTTTTCAGGCAACACAAAAGCAGGAGCATTTAATTTAGTGGCAAAATCCAGAAACAGTATTTTAACAGCTTCCACATGTTGGTCATAGGGCCTGCCGGGTTCCTTTGTTGATTCATCAGGAACTCCCTTGGTGGCTTTGATAATGTGTTCGGCCACTTGTCCAGCCGACCAACCACCATAAGCAGGCTGTTTATCGATATTATTTGAATCAAATCTGTTAAGCTGTTTGGCAAAAGCATCAAAGGTTTGCTCAAATTGCACCAACAAGGCGGTATTAATTTCAAGTATTTCCATGTCTTTATTAGTTGATGATCAAATTTAACCCAACCATTAAAAAGATGAAATGGGTAATAATGACATACTTAGGGGCTGTTTAAGACAATAGCTCCAAGGCCGATTTTACACTCCAGGGCTTTTATGCCCTCAGTTGAACCAAGGCTTCGACTTGGCTCAGCCTGACATTAACCACACGTTCACCTGAACTAAGGCTTCGACTTCGCTCAGCCTGACGTTAATCACACGTCACCCTGAGCGTAGCCGAAGGGTTATAACTAGGCCGACCATCAGTACCAAATTTGGTGTTAATCCTTTAAAACTTTTAACCTTAATCCTGAATTAAGTTTTTAAATTTAACCAACCCTCAAACCTTAATACTGCCAATGGACCCAATTCCTTCTGTTCAGCTGCTTTCTATACTCGATAACGACTTTTATAAATTCACCATGCAGTATGCGGTGGTAAAGTTGTTTCCACATGCCAAAGCCCGGTATCAGTTTATCAACCGTGGGAAACATGAATTTCCCGGAGGTTTTGACCAAGCCTTAAGACAAGCTGTTGACGCCATGGCCGAACTTCAGTTGAGTAAAGAAGAAAAGAGCTTTCTGAAAACCAATTGCCCCTACCTCGATCCGGCATACCTCGACTTTTTACAAGGCTACCGATACGATCCATCGGAAGTAACTATTATACAATCTGCAACCAATCTCGAAATTCATATTGAAGGTTATTGGTACCGGACCATTCTATGGGAGGTGCCTCTTCTATCGTTGGTGAGTGAGCTTTTCTACAAGTTGAACGGCTTAAAGCGTGTTTCGGATGAAGAAGTAATGGCCATTACCAAAGAAAAGATTGACAACTACAATCAGCTGGGCGTTACCGTTGCTGATTTTGGCACCCGCCGCAGACACTCCTACCAGGTGCAGCGCCTGGTGATTGAAACTTTACGGAAAAATGAGGGCAAAAGCTTTATTGGCACCAGCAATGTGCATATGGCTATGCTCTATAAAACCAAACCCATTGGCACCCATGCACACGAATGGTTTATGTTTCATGCAGCACGCTATGGTTTTAAGATGGCCAATTCATTAGGACTTGAACACTGGGCCGATGTTTACCGGGGTGATCTGGGCATTGCCCTTTCGGATACCTATACAACCGAAGTCTTTTTTGAGCAGTTTGATAAAAAGTTTGCAAAGCTGTTTGACGGTGTTCGGCATGATAGTGGCGACCCGATTGAGTTCGCCGACAAAACCATTCAGCATTATCAAAAGCTGGGCATCAACCCTCTTTATAAAACCATTATTTTCTCTGATGCTTTGAACTACGAAAAGGTAGTTGCCATTGCGGAGCATTGCAAAAACAAGATCGGCGTTTCTTTCGGCATAGGCACTAATCTCACCAACGATGTGGGCCTAAAACCAATGAACATCGTTATTAAACTGACAGAAGCAATGCCGCAAAATAAAACATGGACGCCTGTGGTTAAACTCTCTGACGAAAGAGGGAAATATACGGGCGAGCCACAAATGATCGAGCTGGCAAAAACAATTTTAGTTATAAAAGATTAAGTATCAATTACACACTTTGTGCTTGTTTAGAAGAAAGGATGAATCGTCTTTTAGCTATAATCATTAATACAGGGATCATCAAAGGCACAAACACGCCAAATTTTGGTGCAAACAAATAGACCAAGCCCATGCAGAAGAACCCAACTGTAACGATCCCTGCCCTTGTAAGAAAATATTGAGCAAATTCAGGCTGGATACCTTCGCTAAGCTTATGTTTAGGATTACTTATATAGCGCCATAAGAGCATATTCATTAAACTTAAGAAGCAAACATTGGTAACATAAATTATAAGTGGAGCTTTTAGTAGTTTAAAAATGTAGGCACTGTAAAAACCTGAACTAAATGGCATAAGAACTACTGCCAATAAAAAGAACAGATTTAACCAAAGCAGTTTTTGATCATAATTAACTACAAAACCAAAAATTCGATGATGGATCGTCCAATATAACCCGATAAGAAAGAAACTTACTAAAAAGCCAATAATTCGAGGGAGAAGTTCTACCAAGCTTTCAAATAACTTGTGATCAGTTAGCTCGTTCAATGAAATTTCAGGAATTTTAAGTTCGATTACCAAGAGAGTGATTGCAATGGCAAATACCGCATCACTAAAAAGTATCATGCGCTCTAACTGAAATTCTTTCTTTAGTTCGTTATGTAAAGGGTTATTCATGGTGAATGTTTGACTTGAATTACTATAACCTAAAAGTAATTTTTTTACCAATAAGTTAATAAAACTGCCGAAAGATATTTGTCAGCTGTAAGTTTTTTCATCACTTTTGGGCAACAATCAGTATACATGCAAAAAGGGCCAATTGGAGTTTTTGACTCGGGATATGGAGGTTTAACCGTACTTAAAGAAGTAGTAAGACAACTTCCTGAATATGATTATTTATACCTTGGCGATAATGCCAGGGCTCCTTATGGTACCCGCTCTTTTGAGACCGTTTATCACTATACACTTGAATGTGTAAATCATTTATTCAGCATGGGTTGCTCGCTAATTGTGTTGGCTTGTAATACAGCTTCGGCTAAAGCATTACGCAGCATTCAGCAGAATGATTTACCTAAAATGAATGGCGACAAACGCGTTTTAGGCGTTATCAGACCAACCGCCGAAATCATTGGAAAATATACCCGCTCAAAAGAAGTGGGCATTTTGGGAACAGCCGGAACTGTTGCCTCGAAATCATACCCAATTGAAATTCAAAAGTTTTATCCTGAAGTAAATGTGTACCAGGAAGCTTGTCCGATGTGGGTTCCACTGGTTGAAAACGACGAATACGACAGCGCCGGAGCAGATTATTTTGTAAAACAACATATCGACCGTTTGCTGAACAATTCTAGTGAGATCGATACCATTGTGTTGGGTTGCACGCATTATCCACTCTTATCGGGTAAAATTTTAAAACAGCTACCCTCAAATATCAAATTGCTTTCGCAAGGTGAAATTGTGGCCCATAGCTTAGCTGATTATTTGAAACGTCATCCCGAAATTGAAGAGAAATGTAGCAAAGAAGGCAGCCGCCGTTTCTTAACCACTGATTCTACAGAAATTTTTGACACCCATGCAAGCCGCTTTTTTGGCAAGCCGGTAAAATCAGAATTACTGGTATTGTAATAATTAATTTCGTCCCAGTAAATGAAATATACATGCACCCGGGGTGCATGTAAAAACTAGTTAGCACCAATTATTAAAATGATTCGGCAATTACTATCAATATCTACTTTATTTTTAATTGGCTTGCTGGTTTCATGCTCTAATTCTACAGACTCAAAAACACCCAAAAGTGTTGTGGTCGACACAACTAAATCGCAAAGACCTCCGAAAAACTTCTATGGAGACTTAAACTTTGTTGTCGACTCCACAGGTCAAATCTATTATCATGAAAAAAAATGTCGCCTGTTTGCATGTGGTGATGGGGCTAACATTGGCAAACCTCAATTTATCGGCTTGCGTCCAGAAGACTTGAAAATTATAAGCCTTGACACATTAGATTCATTTATTAAATCAAAATCGCAAGGAATCGATATGTCAAAGTTCAAAGCAGTTGCCCAATATGTTCGAGACTCAATCAGCAAAGAATTGGTAGCGATTGAAGTATCACTCTTTAAAAATGAAAAACGACTTTATGAGATTGACAAAATCACAGAAGAGACCAAATATGTATTGGATGCTAAGAGGAAGAAAACTAAATATGACCCATCAAAAATAAAATGGTCAGACGACTTTTATTTAAAGCCCATATTCAAAAAATAATAACTGGCTGACAATTAAACGCGGTTATCTTCGCGCCGAACGGCAAGCCCAAAACGTTATGAAGCCATTTGTTTCCATATTGACATTTATTTTGACACTTCCTTTGTTGAGTTATCAGCACAAGGTTGACAAAACCTTTGACCTAGACGATGAAAAGTATTTAAACTTCATTGCAGCAGTTCAAAACAGTTCAACATTTAGCTACTTCACAGTTATTAAAGTGAAAAACCTTAATACAGGTGTGATAAAGGAAATTTGTACAAAAGGAGATTTTGTTTTAGGCGCTTTGCATATTGAATTGAAAGCGGACTATGACAAAAAAAGTGCGCAAACGGTCTTAGGTTTTGCAAAAAGCCAAAAGAACAGATATTTTGAATTCAAGAATAACAAGGCACTTGACAATATTTCATTTTTCGATTACAATACAAACCTCGTCACCAAAATTCAGACAAAATATAATTTTGACAAGGCAATTGAATATATTAAAAAGACCAAAGACTTTTCAATTTGGCTTTCTGATGACGAAATGAAGGCGTTTGCCCATGTTCTTTTCAATAAGGGTTATTTGACTGGTGAAAATAATTGTAGAGGAGGCACACTAGAATATGTTGACAGAACAAAATAAAAGCTACACATAACACACGCTATGCCGCAAATGCGGGGGAGGTGCAACTTGCAAATTTCACTACCTTAAATTACTTTCGTCACGCTGGACAATGGAACGGAACTTTCTTCGCACCTGCGTCAAGCACCAAAACGTCAGTTGCTACTGTAAAAGCATTAAACCAACTTATTTACAATATGAAAGAGTGGAAAGGACTAATTTTCGGAATATCTTACGGACTTCTGGCAAGAGGGGTATTCGCAATTGACAGCCAGTACTTTCATACCAATGGACTCATGACATTATCATTTTTATTCATTGTCCCTTTTGTAATTGGTTTTATAACAGCTTACTATAATAGAGAGGCCAGTTATGCAGGTAAAATTGTAGCCATTTCGATGCCTTTATTTTCAATTATTGGCGTAGTATTCATTTCTCTTTTCTTTGGCATGGAGGGCATCATTTGTGTTTTAATGGCTTTGCCAATATTTGCGCTCATGGCTTTGACTGGTGGATTTTTTGGAATGATCTTGTTTAAACGCCGCAAAAACAAGGCTATGGTTTCGTTTATTATGTTTATTCCATTCGTAATTGCTCCAATAGAACACTACTTTGGGTTAAATGAAAAGATATTTACTGAGCATACTACCATATTAATAAATTCATCAAAAGATAGAGTTTGGCAAAACATAACTAGGGTTAAAGAAATATCAGAACCCGAGAATAACATTTCATTATTTCAAATTTTGGGTTTCCCAAGACCTATTAAAGCCGAACTTGATACTATTGCCGTTGGAGGTGTTCGTAAAGCAATTTTTGCCAAAGGACTTTTCTTTACTGAAACAGTGACTAAAGTAATTCCTAACAAAAATTTAACTTTTACGATTGAGGCTGACCCAAATTCAATCCCTCCTACTGCACTTGATGAACATGTAATGGTTGGCGGAAAGTATTTCGATGTCATGGAAGGTAAATATGAAATTGAAGAAATAACGAACAATAAAATTGCCTTACATCTGACTTCAAAGTTCAGACTCTCTACTAACTTTAATTTTTACAGTGGACTCTGGAGTAAGTTAATTATGCGAGATATTCAAAAGAATATATTGAACATAATAAAGGTTAGATCCGAGTCGAAACAAAACAGCAACAGCTAACCCACTTACCAAAAGCGCTGCAGAAATGCAACTTTAAACTAAAAACCTAATTAATAAATTACATCACAGCGGAGAATGACGTAGGTATTTTCACCGCGCCATCGGCAAGCTGGAACGTTAGCGGTAATTTTTGATCAATCAACACATGAAACTAAACTTTCTTTTTATTTTACTGATTTTGCTTTATTGTACGAAAAAACAAACTGAAGACAAAAACAAACCTATAACGATTACAAAGACAAGTACTACTAAAAAAAACGGTTCAATTGACACATTAAATCCCAACACAGAAATTTTGGAAACGTTTACCGACAGTTCGAAGATTGGCGATAAAGGGAAATGTAAGATTGAATTAATAAAACATAGAGTTTTTGACAACACCTATGTAATAGTTAAGTTCTATACCAAGGGGCCTAAATATTGGTATATTCAAAACACTTACTTATATGAGTGTGATGCGTTGATGGGTTTAGCCCCAAACATATCAGACTTTAATAATGACAAATTGAATGACATCACTTTCATTTCAGCGACTGCAGCGCGAGGATCAAATGAAGTTAGACGACTTTTCATATACGATGACTACGAAAAAAAACTGATTTCAATTGTGAACTCTCAAGACTATCCCAATATGCTTTACAACAAAGAGCTTGATTGTCTTGACGCATTTATGATTCACGGAGGCAGTTCAACTGTTTTTGCAAGAATTAAAGGAGACAGTTTAAAAGAATTCGCAAGTGTTCATAATGACAACTACAGAACAGTGCATGAAATTGATAAATTTGGAATTGAACGATTATTAAGAAAAGACACGATTATAAACCCTGAAAATATCTATATCCGATATATTAATTACAAACCATTAAAAGAGTATAAGGAATAAAAACTACCGCTAACAGATGCGCCGCAAACGCGGTGGACGTACAATTTTGAACTGAAAACTTAATTAATAAATTACATCACAGCGGAGAATGTCGTAGGTATTTTCACCGCGCCTTCGGCAAGCTGAAACGTTATGCGATAATGACAATGCCTCCAAAAACCATCATGTTAACTCTTTTTGTCCTTACCCTTGCTGGTTGCGGGAGGATAGATAATAATTGGAAATTAAAAGCGAAGATTAAAGAAATTACTATCAAAGCCGATCAAGCAAAGAACCCTGTTTATAAGTTTCGTTTGGATAGTCTGACTGATTTTCCATGGAATGAGGCTTACTTTTTTTCAGGAAACTCTGGAGGTATTGGGTTAGATTATATAAGCAAGAACATAGGTGCACAGTGGGATGGACCAGATCTAGACGATGGAGAACTCAGGCTGATATTTGTAAATGACCACGTAGTCGTGTCATACGTTGACTTCGACTTAAATGATCGTATTTGGTTTTTAAGTTGTGATTCTTCACCTCAAATTGACCAAAATTATTTTACACATATCAAAAAGAATACCTCTAATCAATTTATCACTTATTTACATTGCGATAGTACTAACAAAATAAGAATGTTTGTTCCGAAACATTGTTCCGAAATATTTAAGGATAGAACCGATTGTAAGTAAGCATCTGCCGCAAACGCTGAGACGTTATGAAAAAAATTTTCATTGCTTTAAATTCCATCTTCTTTTTAACAAACTGTAATTACATGCAGGAAAATTGTAGCTGTAAAAACGAGTGTAAAGGAGAGATCATTTCTAAATATCAAGATGAGAAAGTTCAAGCGGTAATAATTAGAGAAGACAACGGTGCATTTGGATATTCAGGCAATCTAAAAATTTGTAATAGGCAAAATTCATTACAAGAAGAAATTGGCTTAAGAGCAGAAGACTACTTACCTAGAATTGATAGCATTAAAGGGCTTAATGTATTTATTTCTTATGACTTCCCGCTTTCTGCTCGTGATAGAAGAATCGAATTTAATGATGTAGTGTTAGGCGATGCTTTAATTAATAAAGAACAATTAGAATATAAATATTACTTTACAAAACAATAATAACTGCCTAAAACAGGCTACCGTCAGCGCGGTTGACGTGCAACTTTGTTCTTTCAACCTAATTAATAACTTTACGCACGGTGGGTCAAGATGAAGGTATTTTCACCGCGCCTAGGGAATTCTATGGTTATTCCAAATTTTTAAGCTCCTTTTTTAACGTAAGTCCTTTCTCTTTTTACAACTGAA
>NZ_JAMWYS010000027.1 GCF_023914155.1 Solitalea agri
ATCAGTGGCATGGTGCTGGGCACCAGCTATACAGTAACAGCGGATAATGGCAGCTGCACGTCATTGGCTTCAGCTTCGTTCAGCAATGCAGCGATGCTAGCGGCACCAGCGGTTCCGACCCTGGCCTCAACAGCAGCGACCTGCGCGGCCGACGGCAGCAGCTCGATCAGTAACTACAGTGCCTCGAACACCTATACCTTCACTCCGGCAGGTCCTTCAGTGGACGCTACGGGAGCGATCAGTGGTATGGTGCTGGGCACCAGCTATACGGTAACAGCGGATAATGGCAGCTGCACGTCATTGGCTTCAGCTTCGTTCAGCAATGCAGCGATGCTAGCGGCACCAGCGGTTCCGACCCTGGCCTCAACGGCAGCGACCTGCGCAGCCGACGGCAGCAGCTCGATCAGTAACTATAGTGCCTCGAACACCTATACCTTCACTCCGGCAGGTCCTTCAGTGGATGCTACGGGAGCGATCAGTGGTATGGTGCTGGGCACCAGCTATACGGTAACAGCGGATAATGGCAACTGCACGTCATTGGCTTCGGCTTCGTTCAGCAATGCAGCGATGCTAGCGGCACCAGCGGTTCCGACCCTGGCCTCAACGGCAGCGACCTGCGCGGCAGACGGCAGCAGCTCGATCAGTAACTACAGTGCCTCGAACACCTATACCTTCACTCCGGCAGGTCCTTCAGTGGACGCTACGGGAGCGATCAGTGGTATGGTGCTGGGCACCAGCTATACGGTAACAGCGGATAATGGCAGCTGCACGTCATTGGCTTCAGCTTCGTTCAGCAATGCAGCGATGCTAGCGGCACCAGCGGTTCCGACGCTGGCCTCAACAGCCGCCACCTGCGCAGCCGACTGCAGCAGCTCGATCAGTAACTACAGTGCCTCGAACACCTATACCTTCACTCCGGCAGGTCCAACCGTGGACGCTACGGGAGCGATCAGTGGCATGGTGCTGGGCACCAGCTATACGGTAACAGCGGATAATGGCAGCTGTACTTCGGTAGCTTCGGCTTCGTTCAGCAATGCAGCGATGCTAGCGGCACCAGCGGTATTATTCACCAAGACCAACGACGCTACCTGTTCGTCGGGTAATGATGGTAAGGCCGCTTTAACAATCACAGGAGGTTCTTCTCCAACTATCTCCTGGATAAAAGACGGTGCGACGATTGCCGCTCCTAATTTGAATGCATTAAAAGCTGGTGTTTATCAGGTAACTGTATCGAATGCTTGTGGTTCTATAATCCGTAGTATTACGATTAATACTATTAACCGCGCTCCACTTGCTTCAAATGATAATTTTACAGGGCAGTCGGGTGTGATAGTAAATGGTTCGGTTGCTACCAATGATTCTGATCCGGATGGGGATGCATTAACTTATACTGTACAGGCAAGTACGAATTCTGGCACGTTGGTTATGCAGCAGAATGGATCGTTTGCTTATACTCCAGCTGCAGGATTTAATGGAACAGTTGTTTATAACTATACGGTGTCTGATCCTTGCGGTTCAGTGGCAACAGCAAGTCTTACTATTGTTATCAATTCACCGACTGTTAATCGACCTCCGGTAGCAGTAAATGATAATTACAGTACAAGTGAAGGTGTTGCCTTGATAATTCAAGCTCCAGGAATTATGGTTAACGATACCGATTTGGATGGAAATAGCTTAACGGCTCAACTTGTTTCAACTACCACAAAAGGTACGTTAGTGTTAAATGCAGACGGTTCATTTACTTACACTCCAAATGCGGGCTTCTATGGTAATGATAGCTTTGCCTATAAAGTTTATGATGGTAGTTTAAGTAGCAATGTAGCAACTGTGGCAATTACAGTGAATCGTATTTCTACTGATCTGGCCATTACTAAGGTTTCAAAAGGAAATATGTTAAAACGTAATGATGTGTTTGATTATGAAATTAAGGTAATTAATAATGGTATTTACGATGGAACAGGAGTGATTGCAAGGGATATTTTGCCTTCGAGTCTTGAGTTTGTTAGTGCCTCAGCTACTACGGGGACTTATGACTTTAATGCTGATAACAGATCTTTAATCTGGAATATTGGAAACTTGAGCGTCGGTGCGAATCAGACCTTGCAATTAAAGGTTAAAGCACTTAGGGGTGGTTGGGTATTAAATACCGCCACAGTAACTGGTAATCAGTTTGACCCTATACCTGATAATAATAAGGCAACGGACAAACGTTTGATTTATGGGTTCATGATTCCGAACGTATTTACTCCAAATGGTGATGGAACGAATGATTTCTTCGAAATTGAGGGTATTACCGAATTTGAAACTGAGCTATATATTTATAACCGTTGGGGTAATGAAGTGTATAAAACTCGCAATTACCAAAACAACTGGGGTGGTTCAGATCTTCCTTCAGCCACTTATTATTATGCTTTAAAAGTGAAAAATCAAGAAGGCAAGTGGGAAAGTTATGCAGGATTTGTTGAGATTCTTAAATAGTTAAACGTATTAAAATAATAACAAAGGCTCCTCTTTCATGGAGCCTTTATTATTTTATCTACTGAACAATTGTTCATCCGTTTTATTCAACCAAATACATTTACTAATTTTGCCACCCTTATGTTGATCCAAGTATTAAAGTCTAAGATACACCGGGTTAAAGTAACCCAGGCCGAATTGCATTATGTTGGTAGCATTACAATCGATGAAGATTTGCTCGATGCTGCTAATATGATTGAAAATGAAAAGGTTCAAATTGTGAATATCAATAATGGTGAGCGATTTGAAACCTATATTATCAAAGGAGAGCGCGGTACCGGAACTGTTTGCTTAAATGGCCCTGCAGCCCGTAAAGTACAGGTGGGAGATATTGTGATTGTTATTTCATACGCCACTATGGACTTTGAAGAGGCCAAAAAATATAAACCAGCTGTTATTTTTCCTGACCAGCAAAATCGCTTAATTAAATAATCAATTGAGTAAACGTATTAAATCTGTTTTGCAATACTCGCTGTTTATAGGCTTGGGTGTTGCAATGCTCTACTTTGCATTTCGCGGGCAGAATATAGGTGAGATTGCTTCAAAGCTAAAGTCCGCTAATTTTTATTGGGTTGCAGTTGCTGCTGTAATTACAATGGTTTCACATTTGGTTCGTGCAGTACGTTGGAATATGCTGATTGAACCTTTAGGTTATCGGCCAAAAAACATCAATACTTTTTCAGCTGTGTTGATTGGTTATGTTGCCAATTTTGCCTTTCCTCGCTTGGGTGAAGTGGCCAGGTGTGGTACGTTAACCAAAACGGATAATGTTCCTATGGACAAGCTAATAGGAACTGTGATCCTTGAACGGGTTGTGGATCTCTTATCATTAGTGGTGATATTGGTGTTAACGGTTCTTTTTCAGTTTAACCGTATCAGCAGTTTTGTTTATGATAATTTACTCAAAGGAATTCTTCAAAAAATAACTGCTAATACACTTAATCTCGTAGTGTTTGCTGTTATTGTTATCGGTTTGATAGTTTTCGGGATAAAACTTTTTAATAAATACAAGCACACGATTTACGAATCAGCTATCGGTAAAAAAGTAATGAGTTTGCTTGAAGGTATTATTCACGGATTAACAAGTATCTCAAAACTTAGTAGCGTTGGAGGCTTTTTGTTTTATACTGTCCTGTTATGGACCTTATATTTACTTTCAACCTATTTCATGTTTTTTGCCTTGTCTTCAACCTCAAATCTTACGCTGCTTACCGCATTATTTGTATTAACTGTTGGAAGTTTAGGAATGGCGGCTCCAGTTCAGGGTGGTTTGGGAGCTTTTCACTGGATTGTTTCCAAAGGGTTAATTTTATATGGAATTGCCGAGCTCGATGGTTTAGCCTATGCTACCATTTCGCATGGCACCCAAACATTAATGGTAATTATTTTTGGAGGAATCTGCTTTTTATGGATGGTATTGAACCAAAGTAAGAAACCCAAAATGAGTGCAATACTCTAATCAGTAGTTAAAATACTAGATATGATCAATTAAAATAAGACCCGGTATTTCCACTATCGGGTTTTGTTTTTTATAAGCAGCGTTTTACCTCAATTGTTTAAACTATTGACTTGTTAAGCTTGTTTGCCTTTTATTTTAAAGTTTTCAAAGAAAATAGACCGTTTATTAAAATAGTATATTTTTTATGATTTTATTTTATAAACATTGTTTTTGTAATAGATTTGACAATCAATAACCTTATTTATAAACCTTTAACTGAGCAAGTATTATGCATTTTCAGCTTACTGAAGAACACTTGATGATACAAAAGGCTGCAAGAGATTTTGCACAGAATGAATTGAAACCTGGCGTCATCGAGCGTGATGAACATCAAAAATTTCCAGCCGAACAAATTAAGAAATTAGGAGAACTAGGCTTCTTAGGAATGATGGTGGATCCTAAGTACGGAGGTAGTGGTCTTGATGCCATTTCTTATGTATTGGTGATGGAAGAACTTTCAAAAGTTGATGCTTCAGCTTCGGTGGTGGTTTCGGTAAATAATTCATTGGTTTGCTACGGATTAGAGCAATATGGAACTGAGGAGCAAAAACAAAAATATCTTGTTCCTTTAGCCAAAGGCGAAGTAATTGGCGCTTTCTGCCTTTCAGAGCCTGAAGCAGGTTCAGATGCAACTTCACAGCATACTACTGCAATTGACATGGGTGACCATTATTTGTTAAACGGAACTAAAAACTGGATCACAAATGGTAATAGCGCTTCCACCTATTTGGTTATAGCACAAACTGATGCAGCAAAGGGCCATAAAGGTATTAATGCCTTTATTGTTGAAAAAGGCATGCCTGGTTTTACCGTAGGTCCTAAAGAAAATAAATTGGGTATTCGTGGTTCTGATACACACTCATTGATGTTTACTGATGTGAAGGTGCCGAAAGAAAACCGTATCGGTGAAGATGGTTTCGGGTTTAAGTTCGCTATGAAAACGCTTGAAGGCGGGCGTATTGGTATCGCTTCGCAAGCCTTGGGAATTGCTTCAGGTGCTTTTGAACTTGCGGTTCAGTATTCAAAGGAGCGTAAATCATTTGGTAAGCCAATTTCAGAACATCAGGCAATTCAGTTTAAACTGGCCGATATGGCCACGCAAATTGAAGCAGCCCGTATGCTGTGTTTAAAAGCGGCTTGGTTAAAAGATCAACACCAACCTTATGCACAGGCAAGTGCTATGGCTAAGCTTTTTGCATCAGAGGTTGCTATGAAAACCACTGTTGAAGCCGTGCAGGTACATGGTGGATATGGATACGTTAAAGAGTATCATGTTGAGCGCCTGATGCGTGATGCAAAGATCACACAGATCTATGAGGGAACTTCAGAGATTCAACGCATTGTAATTGGCAGAGAAGTATTGAAATAAGTATCAGCTTGCTTTAGGCTGATATACTCAATAAATTGGATAAGCGACAGGATAATACTTGTCGCTTTTTTCTTTTTAAGTTTTGAAACTTTTTAAATTTCATCAACGTTTTATAGTAAAATGATAGATTATGTAGATTCGGCTCTGTTTTATTGCGAATAATTTAAAAATTCAATTATTAATTACTTGTATCCCAGCGTTTTTTAGTTTTGGGCTTTTTTACGACGATTACTTTCATCAAATTACAACAATGAAATTTATAGGTTATTTACTTGCTTTAGGCACTTTAGTCAGTTCTTGTGTTAATAGCAATGTTTCCATGATGCAGGAAGGTGTTTGGAGAACGACCCTGCATACCGAATCAGGAAGAGAAATTCCATTTAACTTCAATTTTATCCATGATGCTAATGGCAAACCTGTTGCAGAAATAATTAATGGTGATGAGCGCTTACGAGTAGATGATATCAGCATTACCAATGACTCGGTGTTCATTAAAATGCCTTTTTTTGATTCGGAATTTAAAGGCCGTTTTGAAGGGGATCTTATTAAGGGTGAATGGGTAAAACATTTGGCGGATAAAGATGTCTCAATGAGATTCGTAGCTGAACCGGATACTTACTGGCGTTTTATCGAATCAAAAACTAAGGCTAAGGCTAATGTTTCTGGACGCTGGTCAACCACTTTTATTGCTGATAAGGATACTACCATTGCTGTAGGTGAATTTGTGCAACATGATAATAAGCTTACCGGGACATTCTTAACCACTACGGGCGACTACCGTTACCTGGAAGGAACAGTTGCGGGTGATGAATTTTATCTTTCTTGTTTTGACGGCGGTCATGCCTATTTGTTTACCGGTAAAATTGAAGGTAATAAAATTACTGACGGTAAGTTTTATTCGGGCTTGAGCCATGTTGAAAATTGGACTGCCTCTAAAAATGAAAAGGCGACACTTCCGGATGCATACACATTAGCTAAACTGAAAGAGGGGCAAAAAAGGCTGGATTTTGCTTATCCTGACCTTAATCATCAGATCGTTTCACTAAAAGATCCTAAGTTTAAAGATAAGGTGGTGATTGTTCAACTATTGGGCTCATGGTGTCCTAATTGTATGGACGAAACCAAATTCCTGGCTGATTTCTATAAACAAAATAAGACTAAAGGATTAGAAATTGTTGGTTTGGCTTTTGAACGTACTACTGATTTCGAGCGCTCCAAAAAATCGGTTTTGAAGTTTAAAGATCGGTTTAATGTTCAATATGATTTATTGATAACGAACAAAACCAGTGATTCAAAACAGCGAAATGAGGCGCTGCCTATGCTCGATCGGATCTTGGGCTTTCCTACCACTATTATTATCGGACGCGATGGTGAGGTTAGGAAGATTCATACAGGTTTTAGTGGACCTGGTACTGGCAAACATTATGATGATTTTGTAAAAGAATTTACACAATACATTAACGAACTTTTAGCCGAATCGGCCAAACCTCCGGTCGGATAAGTAACGATTTTATCCATTCCCATCATTTTTCAATTAAACAACTTATACTTGTTCTTTGAAAATGGTGGGATTTGTGTTTTTATTAACCCCCATTCAATAGTACCATACGAAAATGATCATAAAGAAAGTAATCCTTCTTACTGCTATAGCATTTATTTCCCTGACCGCCTGTTCGAGTACAAAGCCTATTCAACTGCCAGAACTTGTTATTAGTGCTAATTCTAATAAAACAATTGAGAACGCTGATTCCATCCATCGAAACAAACGATATTTTGCAACGTATTCCACTGTTAACGATTTGCTCAATACCAAATTGGATTTAAAGTTTAACTGGGATAGCGCTTTTGTAATGGGAAAGGCTACCTTAAAGTTTAAACCATATTTCTACCCAACAGATTCATTGAAATTAAGTGCAAAGGGGTTTAAGGTGAATGAAGTGGCCTTAGTGAAAGGCTCTACTAAACAAGCTCTCCAATTCACGTATGATGGCAAATCTATTTTCATCAAACTTGATAAAACCTATAACCGCGACGAAGAATATACGGTTGCGATTGATTACGTGGCGATGCCCAATAAACTGATTGTTAAAGGAAGTGATGCCATTACACAGGATAAAGGGCTCTATTTTATTAATAACAATGGAAAAGATCCAAATAAACCTAAACAAATCTGGAGTCAGGGTGAAACTGAAGCAAACTCATGCTGGTTTCCTACAATTGATGGGCCACAGGAAAAACATACCCAAGAAATAACATTAACAGTTGATAAGAAATATGTAACCCTGTCGAACGGTTTGATGGTAAGCTCGGTCAATAATGCTGATGGAACCAGAACTGATGTTTGGAAACAGGATAAAATGCACAGTACTTATCTTACTATGATTGCGGTGGGTGATTTTGCTATTACTAAAGATAAGTGGCGCAATATAGAAGTGAATTACTATGTTGAACCTGAATATGCAAAGTATGCTAAACTGATTTTTGGCAATACGCCCGAAATGATTGAGTTCTACTCCGAAAAATTAGGAGTTGATTATGCCTGGGATAAATATTCGCAAATAGTTGTTCGTGACTTTGTTTCGGGAGCAATGGAAAATACATCTGCAACGGTCCATTACGATAAACTGCAAATGACTGATCGCGAGCATTTGGATGAATCTCATGAGGATATCATTTGTCATGAATTGTTTCATCATTGGTTTGGTGACTTAGTAACTGCAGAGTCATGGCCAAATCTTCCATTAAATGAATCATTTGCCACCTATGGTGAATATTTATGGTATGAATATAAATACGGAAGAGCTGAGGCGGATATTAAAAGTCAAATGGATATGATGGCGTATTTAAGCTCGAAAGAGGATGCCGCAAAAGATCTTATCCGGTTTGATTTAGATGATCGCGAGAAAATGTTTGACCTTGTTTCATATCAGAAAGGTGGTCGGGTTTTGCACATGTTGCGAAAATATGTTGGTGATGATGCTTTTTTTGCTGCACTAAAATTGTACTTAACACAAAATCGTTTTTCAACAGCAGAGATTCATGATTTGCGTATAGCCTTTGAAAAAACTACCGGTCAGGATTTGAATTGGTTCTTTAATCAATGGTTCTTATCACCAGGCCATCCTGAACTTAGTATCGCTACTACTTACAATGAAACATTAAAGAAAGTGGAAATTAATGTTGCCCAGTTGCAAAATTTCGTTAATGCCCCTATTTATAAGCTTCCGATTGATGTTGATTTTTATAGTAATGGAAAAGTTGAACGTAAGCGTATTGTAATTGATAATGCATCGCAAAAATTCACTTTTAGTTATGATAAAAAGCCTGAACTTGTAAATTTTGATGCAGAAAAAATGCTGCTTGGTTTAAAACGTGAAACTAAAAGTCGGGAAGAGTGGGTAAATCAATTTAATATGGCTCCTCTATTTATGGATAAAGTGGAGGCTTTGTCGTATTTAGAGTATTACAGTTCGTATGCCGATGTTCAGGAAGTCTATAAAAATGCATTGTCGGATAAAATTTGGGGGATACGAATTTTTGCATTACAAAACCTTACTTCGGTACCAGTAACCGCTCGTGACCAATATTATCAAACGGTACTTAATATAGCCAAAACAGATGAAAAATCGTATGTAAGAGCATCAGCTCTGGCCACGTTGTCGGAACTTTACAAAGCAAAAGACAATAAAGCGGTTTATTCACAAATGTTAAAAGATCAATCGCCGATGGTTGAACAAATGGCTAAACAATTATTGGAGAGTAAATAGAAAATTGTGTAAACCATTGAATTTACAGCCTTTGCATGCGGAATAAATTTTATTATCTTTGCGGGGCAAACGAGAAAAGAGGGGACAGAGTCCCCTCTTTTGTTTATTATTAAGTAGATGAGTGCAGTAATAGACCGAGTAACTAGTCTGGTTGAAGAGAAAATTACCGGAACCGATTTGTTTATCGTTGATATCAAAATGTTGCCCAACAACAAATTAATGATTCTTGTCGACGGAGACAATGGTGTCGGAATTGAGAGTTGTATAGGTATAAGCAGGCATGTGGGTTATCATTTGGAAGAAGAAAATGTGATCGATCATGCGTATACACTAGAAGTTTCTTCTCCAGGATTAGATTATCCGTTAAAAATGCAACGGCAATTTGTAAAAAATACCGGCCGTACAGTTGTTGTAAAAATGAACGATGGTAGCAAACGAGAAGGCAAATTACTTTCTTCGAATGAAAAGGCAATCGTTATAGAAGAAGCCCTTAAAGAAAAGGGGAAGAAGGCACAGTTGGTTGAAAATGAAATAGGTTTTGATCAAATAGTTGAAGTTAAGGTAACAGTTAGTTTTAAATAAAGAAAAAGGTGCAAACCAAATTTGCACTGGAAATAATAAGGTTTAAAAATGAGCAATATCAATTTGATAGACTCCTTTTCGGAGTTTAAGCAATTCAAGAACATTGACAGACCAACCATGATGAGTGTGCTGGAAGACGTTTTCCGCAGCATGTTGCGTCGTAAATATGGAACAGATGAAAACTGTGACGTTATCTTAAATACTGAAAACGGTGACCTTGAGATTTGGCGCACACGTAAGGTAATGGAAGATGGTTTTTCTGAAGATGATGCTTTAGAGGTTGAACTTGCAGAAGCTAAATTGATTGATCCGGATTTGTCAGTAGGGGACGATGCTATTGAGCAAATTACCCTCGAAAGTTTTGGTCGTCGTGCTATTTTGGCTGCCCGCCAAACATTAGTATCGCGTATCATGGAGCTTGAGAAAGACGATATTTACAAGAAATATAAAGATCGTGTTGGCGAGATTGTGGTGGGTGAAGTGTACCAGGTATGGAAGAAAGAAATTTTGATATTGGATGAAGAAGGAAATGAACTTTTGCTTCCAAGAACGGAACAAATTCCTGCCGATTTCTATAAAAAAGGCGATAGCATTAGAGCAGTTGTTCTTAAAGTAGAGATGATCAATAATAATCCAAAAATCATCATTTCTCGTATTGCTCCTGCTTTCTTGCAACGTTTATTCGAACTGGAAGTGCCTGAAATATTTGATGGCCTGATCAGTATTAAGAAAATTGTTCGCGAGCCAGGAGAGCGCGCTAAAGTGGCTGTTGAGTCATTTGATGATCGTATTGACCCGGTTGGAGCCTGTGTGGGTATGAAGGGTTCTCGTATTCATGGTATTGTTCGTGAGTTACGCAATGAAAACATTGATGTAATAAACTATACTAATAACGCCTCGCTTTACATCACGCGAGCTTTAAGTCCGGCAAAAATTACATCCATTAAAATTAATGAGGATAAGAAACACGCTTCAGTGTTTTTAAAACCTGATCAAGTTTCACTTGCTATCGGTAAAGGCGGACACAATATTAAACTTGCCGGGAAGTTGACCGGTTATGATATTGATGTATTCCGCGATGTGGAAGAGTTGGATGAAGAGGATGTTGATTTAGAAGAATTCTCAGACGAAATTGACGGCTGGGTAATTGATGAGTTAAAAGCAATTGGCTGTGATAGCGCAAAGAGTGTTTTAGCTTTATCAGTAGATGAATTAGTAAAACGTACTGACCTTGAGGAGGAAACAATAAAAGAAGTTTTAAACGTCCTTCGCTCAGAGTTTGAATAAAATAATACATTGCAGCCTTTGCTAAACAGAGGCTGCATATTAAGATAATCGCTCATACGAGCACAGGTTGTTGTGACGATAACCATTTAAAGTTGCCTCTGCTACCATGTATGCAATGATTTTTATTAGTAAGAGCTCAGTTTAATTTAGCAGAATAGCGGTTAACTGATAACTTATAACTATTTTTACAGTCGAATTCTAAATATTAAGAATGTCAGAAGACAAACAATATCAATTATTTAAAGTTGCCAAGGAACTTAACATAGGATTAAATACAGCAGTTGAACACCTCAATAAAAAAGGGTATAAGGTGGATGGGAAACCAACCACTAAAATAAACGACGAGATGTATGATATCTTACAAAAAGAGTTTCATATAGGTAAAGTGATTAAAGAAGAAGCTAAGCATATTCATGTGGGAAAGGTGCGTCGTGATGAAGTATCGATTGATGAATCACTGCTTGAAAAGCCAAAAATGAAGGAGGAAGAGCCGGAAGAAATATTGATTAAAAATGTTTCAATAAATCATCCGATTTCTGAAAAGCCAAGAACTGAGATTAAAGAAGAATCTCACCCAGCTATAGAAACCGAATCGACAGGATCTGCGCCTGAAATTACACCTGTAAATGCAAATGAAGAGATTCCTGGTGTGAAGGTAATTGGTAAAATAGATTTGGATGCTTTAAATCCGAAGAAAAAGGCTCCAAGAGAAGAGCCAGTAGCTGAAAAAACACCTGAACCCATCCCTACAATAGAAGAGAAAAAGGTTGAACAAGTAAAAAGCGAACCGGTTCAGATTCAAAAAACAGCTGAAGAAAAGCCTGTTGAACAATTAAAGCCGGAACAGCCTTCTGTTCCTCAACCACCTGTGAAGGAAGAAAAGAAACACATAGAACCGTCAAAAGAGGAAGTAACACCTGTAAATGCTACTGAATCAGTAAGTGACACTGGAGATAAAGATGATGAGGTAATCAGAGCAAGGGCACAACGTCTTAGCGGACCAAACATCATTGGTAAAATTCAACTGCCGGTAGAACGTAAAAGCCAACCGGTGGCATCTTCGTCTGATAACGACCGCCATAAACGCAAACGCAAACGAAAAGAACAAGGGGGCAATCCTCCTACTCAGGGTAACCAGGGTGGACAAGGTCAAGCGGGAAATCAAGGTGGTCAGGGCCAGCATCAAGGAGGCCCTCGTCATGGTCAAGGACAAGGTCAAGGTCAAGGCGGTCCTCGTCATGGACAGGGTCAAGGACAAGGTGGACAACGCCATGGACAAGGACCTGGTCAAGGACAAGGACAAGGCGGACCACGTCATGGTCAAGGACAAGGACAAGGTGGCGATAGACGCTTCGATAACAGAGGCCCTCGTCATGATAACCGCGGTGCAGGTCATCAGAGACCAGAAAAAGAAGAGGTTGATGAGAAAAAAGTTCAGGAGCAAATCAAACAAACTCTTGCAAAATTAACGGGAGCCGGCAAGCACAATAAATTTGCCGCCGGACGTAAACACCGCCGTCAGAAACGCGATGATTATGCGCAATCGATGGAGGAAAAAATGATGCAAGACGAACTCGAATCGAAAGTATTAAAGGCTACCGAGTTCGTGACTGCTAATGAATTGGCAAACATGATGGATGTGCCAGTGACCAAAGTAATTGCTACTTGTATGTCATTAGGTATGTTCGTTTCAATTAATCAACGACTCGATGCTGAAACACTTTCAATTGTTGCTGATGAATTTGGCTATACTGTAGAGTTCGTTTCAGTTGATGTGCAGGAAGAAATTGAAGAGGAAGTAGATGATCCGGCAGATTTAGTTGACCGTTCGCCAATTGTGACGGTAATGGGTCACGTTGACCACGGTAAAACCTCATTGCTTGACTTTATCCGTAAAGCTAATGTAATTGCCGGTGAGGCTGGAGGTATTACTCAGCACATTGGTGCTTACGAGGTAAAATTAGAAAGCGGTAAAAAAATAACATTCTTAGATACACCAGGTCACGAAGCATTTACGGCTATGCGTGCCCGTGGTGCTCAAGTAACTGATATTGCAATTATTGTTATTGCAGCTGACGACGCGGTAATGCCTCAAACAAAAGAGGCGATTAACCATGCCATGGCAGCTAACGTTCCAATTGTATTTGCTTTCAATAAGATTGATAGAGAAGGTGCTAATTCGGACAGAATCCGTGAGCAATTATCGGCCATGAACATTCTGGTTGAAGAGTGGGGTGGTAAATACCAAACCCAGGAAATTTCTGCTAAAAAAGGTCTGAATATTGATTTATTACTTGAAAAAGTACTGCTTGAAGCAGAGATGCTTGAGTTGAAAGCTAATCCTGATCGTCGTGCTGTAGGTACAGTAATTGAAGCAGCTTTAGATAAAGGTAGAGGTATAGTTACTACCGTACTTATTCAAACAGGTACTCTTAACGTTGGTGATCCTATTTTAGCCGGATCTCATTACGGAAGGGTAAAAGCGATGTTCAATGAACGCGGTTCTAAGATCATCAAAGCAGGTCCTTCAACACCAGTTTTAGTTTTAGGTATGCAGGGAGCTCCTCAAGCTGGTGATAAATTTATAGAAGCCAAATCAGAACAAGAAGCTAAAGAAGTAGCTACTAAGCGTACACAGTTAATGCGTGAGCAAGGTTTGCGGACGCAGAAACATATTACCTTGGATGAGATCGGTCGTCGTTTGGCAATCGGTAACTTTAAAGAGCTTAATATCATCGTTAAAGGTGATGTGGATGGTTCTGTTGAGGCACTTTCGGATTCATTACTGAAACTTTCAACTGAAGAAATCCAGGTTAATATTATCCATAAATCGGTTGGTCAAATTTCAGATTCAGATGTGCTATTAGCCTCTGCTTCTGATGCGATCATTATCGGTTTCCAGGTTCGTCCATCAGCAAGTGCGCGTAAATTGGCTGAGCAAGAGCAGATCGATATCCGCATGTACTCAGTAATTTACAAAGCAATTGAGGAAATTAAACTAGCAATGGAAGGTATGCTTTCTCCTGAAATTGAAGAGAAAGTGGTTGCAAACGTTGAAATCCGTGAAACCTTCAAGATCAGCAAGGTCGGTACAATTGCCGGTTGTATGGTATTGGATGGAAAGATTAACCGCAATAGCAAAATCCGAATTGTTCGTGATGGTGTAGTTGTCCATAATGGTGTACTAGACTCGTTGAAACGCTTTAAAGATGATGTAAAAGAGGTGGCCGCTGGATATGAATGTGGTTTGAATATTAAAGGCTTCAATGAAATAAAAGAAGGTGACATTGTAGAAGCATACGAAGAAGTTGAAGTAAAACGTAAGTTGTAATTTCTATTTCTTACTACAAATAAAAAAACTGCCCGGCTGTTAAGTCGGGCAATTTTTTTAAGTAATAAATTGATGGATATAGTTAATTACTGTTAAGTTGGGCTAAAAGCTTTTCTGATAAAGGCTTGTTTGTTTGTTAGCTTTCGTGGATTAGGTTAGGCTTCAGCACCAAAGGACTGCATGTTAATTAGTTTATGATAAAGGCCTTCTTTTAATAAGAGTTCTTGATGTGAGCCTTGCTCAATCACTTTGCCTTTTTCCAATACAATAATTTTATCAGCATTCTGGATGGTGCTTAATCGGTGCGCAATTACTAAAGAAGTCCTATTTTGCATTAAACGATTCAAAGCATCCTGAACTAATTTTTCCGATTCAGTATCAAGGGCTGAGGTTGCTTCATCCAATAGCATAATCGGTGGATTGCCTAAAACTGCTCTGGCGATACACAATCGTTGACGCTGTCCGCCTGAAAGTTTAGCCCCGCGATCACCAATGTTTGTTTCATAGCCATTTTCTGTTTCCATGATAAAGTTGTGGGCGTTTGCAATTTTAGCTGCTTCGATCACCTCTTCCATTGTTGCATCAGGTATTCCAAAAGCAATATTGTTAAAGATGGAATCATTGAAAAGTATGGATTCCTGAGGTACCAAGCCTATTTGACCACGGATAGAATCTAGTTTTAAATCTCTAATATCAGTCCCGTCAAATAAAATGTTCCCTCCTTTGATGTCATAGAATCTAGGTAATAAATCGCAAATCGTTGTTTTTCCACTTCCAGAAGGTCCAACTAATGCAACGGTTTCGCCTTTGTTGATTTCAAAACTTACGTTATTTAATATCAGCTTTTCACTGTAGGCGAACTCAACGTTTTTAAGTTCAATTTTATTGTTGAATAAATTAGCTGTTGTTGCGGTTGGTTTATCTACAATTTGGGGCTTAGCATCAACCAATTCGAGTACTCGTTCGCCAGCAGCCAAGCCTTGATTAATATTTGTGAAAGCTTCCGAAATTGATTTTGCCGGACGAGTAACTTGTGAAAATATAGCCAGATAGGTTATAAATGCTTCTGGTGTTAAAGTACCCTCTCCTAAAAAGATCATGTGTCCCCCATACAATAATATTCCTCCAACAGTAGCAATTCCCAAAAATTCAGAAATAGGTGATGCTAATTGCTGACGACGAATCATTGAATAACTATATTTAGAGAAGGTTGCGTTTTCTTTTCTGAACTTTTCTTTCATAAAAGGAATGGCATTGAAGGCGTTGATAATTTTTATGCCTGACAATGACTCATCCAGAAAGCTGATCATATTGGCATAACTTTGCTGAGCGCTCCTTGCCTTCTTTTTCAGTTTCTTTACTAAAGTAGAAATGATTAATCCCGATACCGGAACCACTAAAATTGAAAATAAAGTGAGTTTGGTGGAAATGCTAAATAAAACAATGAAAAAAGCCGTGATTTGCAATGGGTCTCGGAAAATCACCTGTAAGGTACTAGTTACAGTGAATTGAACTACCTGAACATCTGAAGCAACTTTAGAAATTATATCGCCTTTACGCTCATTGTTAAAAAAGCCAATGTTCATATTCATCACATTGTTGAAAACCGTAGTTCGAAGGTTTTGCATTGTGTGAATACGCAATTCTTCCATAAACCGCTGTGAGAGATAACGGAATAGATTGCTCAAAAAAGCTGAACAAACAATAATTAAGGTTACAATTTTCAAAGCACCATATTTTCCATAAGTTATTATTGCTTCGTTAAAATAGTAATCGAATATTGAGACAAAGTATTTGCCGGAAAATACAAAGTCAGGTTTGGAAACTGCCTTAGCGGCTTCAGTTGAAAACAACGTTTTCAACAAAGGGATTAAAAGCGTAAAGTTGAGTGTGCCAAAAATGATAGCCAAAAGCGTAGTGAAGATATAGGGAATGGCAAATTTTCCTATCGGTTTAGCGAATGATAATAATCGGAAATAGGTCTTCATTCGAAGTAATTTTATTTAGAATTGGGTTTAATAGCCAGTTGAATATCAAATAGGAGTAATTAATATTCTGAATGTAAAGCTAACCTTCCCTTAGTTTTAATTATGGTTGCAAAGTTAGAAATTAAATACAATCTGAGGGTTGATATTAAAACAAGATGCTTAGCCATGATTATTATCTTTACTTTGATATATTATTCGATGTAGATGGAACAAACAAACCTTATGAATAAAATGCGTCAGGGTGATTTTAGAGCTCTTTCCAGAGTAATTAGCCTGGTCGAAAATGAAACCAGTTCTTCTGAACAGCTGTTGCTTCAGCTTGATCTATCACGCGCAGCGCCAGTTATCGGAATAACGGGCCCTCCAGGCGCCGGTAAAAGTACGTTGGTTAATATGCTTATTCGGTTGATAACAAATCAAGGCAAAAGGGTGGGGGTGGTGGCAATTGACCCAACATCGCCTTTTAATTATGGGTCGTTGTTAGGCGATCGTATACGTATGGTTGAGCATTTCAATAATGAAAATGTTTTTATTCGGTCACTGGCAACTCGTGGTTCTCTCGGCGGACTTTCAGCTAAAACCATAGAAATTGTAGATGTTATGAAAGCTGCTTCTTTTGATTATATTTTGGTGGAAACAGTTGGCGTTGGTCAGTCAGAAGTTGAAATAGTTGGATTGGCCGATACCACAATAGTTGTTTTGGTACCAGAAGCAGGTGATGAGATTCAAACCATAAAGTCGGGTTTAATGGAAATCGCTGATATCTTCGTGATTAACAAAGCCGATCATATAGGAGCTGATGAATTTGTTCGGAATATTCAAAAACTGCTTCATCAACGTCCACATAGTAATTGGAATGTTCCGGTCTTAAAAACAACGGCTGATAAAAACGAAGGAATCGGGGAGTTATTTGCCCGTATTGAGCAACATTATCCGATGACGGAAAACAAGAAAAAGCCTTTTTTGATGACCGAGAAGGCTATAAAGTTAATTCAGCAGTATAGGATGAAGGATATTAATCGGTTGGAGCTATTAAATGATATCACCTTTAAACTGAATGATAAGACGTTTAATCTTTATCGATATATCAAACAGCTAACGACTTAGTATGGTCGTTAGCTGTTTTGGTTTTGACTACTTCCTATTCATTATATCTTCTATTTCTTCAATTTCAATTGGAATTTTTTTCATTAAATCAATATTTCCGTCTTTAGTTATTAAAATGTCATTCTCCAATCGAATACCTAAGCCTTCTTCCGGAATGTATATTCCTGGTTCACAGGTTAAGATATTTCCAACCTGGAAAGGTGTAAAACGATTGCTGATATCATGAACATCTAGCCCCAAATGATGAGATGTGCCATGCATGAAGTATTTTTTATAAACTGGATTTTTTGGGTCCTGTTTATCTACTTCATGTTTATGCAATAAGCCGATATTAATTAATTCATAAGTCATCAATTTGCCTACCTCTTCATGGTATTCGTTCCATATTGTACCGGCAATAAGCATTTTTCGAGCTTCTTTAAATACATTTAAAACAGCACTATAAACGGCTTTTTGTCTATCTGAAAATCGTCCGTTTACAGGTATTGTTCGAGTTAGGTCTGCATTGTAATTTGCATAACAAGCTCCAAAATCCATTAAAATAACCTCTTCATCATTACACACTCTATTGTTTTCGTTGTAATGTAAACAACAGGCACTTTTTCCTGAGGCTATAATGGGGTTATATCCATGGCCGGTAGCTCTGTTTCGGATAAACTCATGAATGATCTCAGCTTCAATCTCATATTCAGTAACCCCTGGTTTTACAAAATCCAATACTCTTCGGAATGCCTTTTCTGTAATATCACATGCTACTTGTGTTAACTGAACCTCTATATCTGATTTCACCATCCGAAGTTGACACATGATGGGTGCGCTACGTTGATATGAAAAGTGAGGATATTTATTTTTCAGTTCAATTGCAAAGCGTAGGTCTCGGTAGGGGACCGTATGTACATATCGATCATTTTCATTCGTATTTAAATAAATGCTTTCCGCATGAAATATGATGGAAGGAAATATAGTTTCAAAGTCTTCAAGCCAGAATATTGATTTAATGCCTGATGTTTCTGTAGCCTCTTCTTTCGTGTATTTATGTCCTTCCCATATGGCAATATGCTCATTGGTTTTTCTTAAAAAGAGTACCTCCCTATAGATAGGGTTGGGGCAATCCGGGAAAATCAAGAGGATAGTTTGTTCCTGATCTATTCCACTTAAATAAAACAGGTCGGCGTTTTGCTTAAAAAGGAAGTTCTGATCCCCACTTTGAGGAAACTCATCATTTGCATTGAAAATTGCTAATGATTTTGGTCTTAAATGGGAGATAAACCTTTTTCGATTTCCTGCAAACAAACTATTGTTAATTTTTGTATATTTCATAATGTTTATTGTTGACCTGAGAAGTATAACTTAGAGTTAAAATTGGAATGATTTTTGGCTAAGTTATGTAATTAAGGAAAAAATTCTATATTTGCATAGCATTTACGCTTATTCAACAATAAGAACAATATATCTAACTAATATTTGATCGACTATGAACAAATCTACTTTTAAGAAGATAGCAGCTATGTCGCTGGTTGCAGCATTTAGCAGTCTATCGGCGTTTGCCCAAGACGGTGGCGCGAAAGTGTTTGGCGGGACCAAACAGTTCAGAACTTGGCAAATCGGAGTAAACGGCGGAGTGGCAGCACCTGTTGTTTTCTTAGGAGGCCATAATGACTACAACGAATGGGACGCTAACTTTGGTTACGGCGTTTACATTCAAAAACAATTAACCCATGCCTTTGGTTTAAAATTAGACTATCAAGGTGGTAAAGTAGCTGGAAGCTATAATGGGTCCACCAATGGACAAGGTTACCCTGGTTTTGATTCGTTCTCAACTACCATTAACTATGCAATTTCATTACAAGGTCAGGTTGATTTAACCAGCTTGTTATGGAAACGCGATAGCAAAGTTGCCTTGTATCTACAAGGAGGTTACGGTTTAACCGGTTACAAACCAGATGGCGACACCCGTACCGAGCAGTTCATTCCTGTTGGAGGTGGTTTGAAATTCAAATTGTCAGAAGGCATTGGTTTGGATTTAGGTTACACCATGAACTTTTTGGATGCTGACAACTTGGACAGAACCTGGTTCGGCCCAAGCAATGACAAATGGTCATACGGTTACGCAGGTTTAAACTTTGCCCTAGGAGCCAAAGAGAAGAAAAACCTGGACTGGGCTAATCCATATGCCTTGATGTATGATGAGTTGAAAGACAATCAATTACGTCAGGAAGTGGAAGCATTGAAATCACGTGTTGCAGCTAACGAAGGTGAGATTGCCAACGTGAAGAAAGATTCAGACGGTGATGGCGTATCAGACATCTTTGATAAAGAGCCAAACACTCCAGCTGGTAACGTGGTAGACGGAGCAGGTCGTACGATTGTATTCCCAACTCCAGCACCGGTAGCAGCTCCAGTTGAGCAAAGCAACACCATTCAGTTCGACTTCAACTCAGACAAATTACGTCCAGAGTCAGCAGGTGCAATTGAAAGCATGGCTAGCGAGTTAAAAGCATCAGGTGGTAAAATGTTGTTAGAAGGTCACGCTTCAGAAGAAGGTACTGAGAAATACAACATGGATCTATCAAAACGTCGTGCTGCTTCAGTGAAAAAAGCGTTGGTAAAAGCTGGTGTAAAATCAGGTAATATCACCACTAAAGGTTACGGCGAAACTCGTCCGGTAGCATCTAACGACACTGAAGAAGGTCGTCAGAAAAACCGTCGCGTTGAATTCAAAGTTCAATAATCGCAGGTAACGATAAAAGTTAACTAAAAAGGGAGTTCTGATGATTATCAGGACTCCCTTTTTGTTTATTTTTGTACCTCATATGTTATATTTCTTTCGCAAAAAAGACCCAAACCGTCCAACAAACTTTAATATTAAAGTGATGCATTGGATAAACCGAATAGCTATTATTGTTTTTTTAGCCGGGGTAATCTATAAGTTAATAGAAGTATTCTTGAAATAAAGAACCGGCTAGTTAGCTACAGAAGCTTAACTCATATTAACCTAAATAATCTCAATTTAAATGAAATCAATTGTAAAAACAGAAAATGCTCCGTCACCAATCGGTCCATATAATCAAGCTGTGTGGGCTGGAAATATGCTTTTTGTTTCTGGCCAGATAGCTATAAACCCAGTGACGAATGAAATAATAATACATGATATTTCCTTAGAAGCTCATCAGGTGATGAAAAACCTTGCAGCAATTTTAACAGAAGCAGGATTAACATTTGATAATGTAGTAAAGACGGGCATATTTTTAAAGAATATGAGTGATTTTGCTATTGTTAATGAAATTTATGGAAGTTATTTCTCAGGAAATTATCCAGCGCGTGAAACTGTTGAGGTTGCCAGTCTGCCTAAAAATGTGAATGTAGAAATTTCAGTTATTGCTGTTAAATTTTAAGACAGATTGGAGCAGAATCAATCCTTAAAATATTTTCTTGCCGGAATGGCTTCTCCTGCTATCTGGGGTTTCTTTGCAATAGCGCTTAGAAACCTTAAATTTTTTCCGGCTATGCAAATACTTGACTACCGAGTATTTACTTCATTGGTAATTCTTCTCGTAGTAATACTTTTGTTTAGAAAGAAAAGGATTAAGGCAGATTTGAACTATTATCAGTTTGCTGTTAAGAATAAGCGACGATTTTGGAAGCTTTTGATATGTTCCAGTATTTTACTTACGGGTAACTGGTTGTCATTCATATATGTTATTAATAGCGTAAGTATTCAATCAGGGGCATTTGCTTATATGGTTTGTCCATTGTTAACTGCAATTGGAGGCTTTTTGATCTTGGGTGAACAATTGAATAAATTGAAATGGATAGCTATAGGAATTAGTTTAATCAGTGCTGCAATTTTAGGTTGGGGGCATCTCAGTGATGTATTATGGTCCTTCTTCATTGCAATACTGTTTGCAGGATATTTAATTACTCAACGAAGTATTCAAGGTTTTGATAAATTAAATCTGTTGTCAATTCAGTTGTTTATAGCCTGTTTGTTTATTATTCCATTGGAGATAATTCAACCGCATCCCATACCTCAAAGCATTAGCTTTTGGAGTAATATCGTTGTAGTTGCAGTGGTATTTACCATAATTCCATTGTATTTGAGTTTATATTCCATGATACGCATACCTGCTTCTACGGCTGGAATTTTAATTTATATTAACCCCATTATTGCCTTTGCAGTTGCGTTTTTTTATTTCCATGAAGGGTTTACATTTCAGAAACTAGTATCTTATGGCTTACTTACTGCTGCTGTTATACTTTTCAATTGGGATTATATTAAAAAATTACTACCCCAAGTAGCATCAAGCAAATGAAGTAACCTAATGCATTTTTGTCTTTGTGGAAAGAAAAGGCTTTTTTGATACACCGATAGAATATTTAAAAGGCGTTGGCCCTTCTAAGGCCGCTGTGCTTAATAAGGAATTCGGCATTCTTACTTATAGTGACCTGATTCAGCATTACCCTTTTAGATATATTGATAGAACCAGATTCTATTTAATTAGCGAGATAGGTCCTGAATTACAGTATATTCAATTGAAAGGGCATATTGTTGATAAGCAATTAATTGGAGATGCCCGAAAGAAGCGATTGGTAGCTACCTTAAAAGATGAACGAGGTGGGCATTTGGAACTTGTTTGGTTTCAGGGTATTAAATTTATTGATAAGAACCTGCAAATAGGCAAAGAATACATCGCTTTTGGCAAGCCGCATTTTTTTAATTCAAAGCCAAATTTGCCACATCCTGAATTGGAACTTGTTTCAGAAGTGCGGAAAGAATTTCAAACTGCTTTACAGCCTGTTTATTCTTCGACAGAAAAGCTCAAATTATTTTTCCTAGATAGTAAGGGGTTCATGCGTCTTATCTATTCCATTTTGCAGCAGGGTTTTTCTTTGATTCAAGAAACATTACCTTATAATGTAATAAGTCATTATAAGCTGATGTCGAGGAAGGAAGCTTTAGTGCAGATTCACTTTCCCACCGATTCAAAATCATTGCAAAGAGCTCAGCTTCGGCTAAAGTTTGAAGAGCTTTTCTTTATTCAACTTCGATTACTTTTTAATAAACAGATAAAAAAACGGCTTCATAATGGCAGTACATTTAGTATAGTTGGGGACCTGTTTAATTCATTTTATAAGAATCATTTACCTTTTGAGTTAACGAATGCTCAGAAACGCGTCGTTAAAGAGATAAGACAGGATACTTATTCCGGCCTGCAAATGAACAGGCTATTGCAGGGTGATGTTGGAAGCGGCAAAACGGTTGTTGCCTTAATGTCAATGTTATTGGCCGCTGATAATGGGTTTCAGTCGTGTATGATGGCCCCAACAGAAATTTTGGCAACTCAGCATTATAATTCAATTAGTTCGCTATTGCAACCCATGGGAATAGCAGTGGGACTTTTAACCGGATCAACTCGCAAAAAGGAAAGAGACAAATTACATGAAGCACTTAAAAATGGCGAACTGAAATTGCTTGTTGGAACCCACGCTTTAATTGAAGACAAAGTTCAGTTTGAAAATTTGGGTTTGGTGATTATTGATGAGCAGCACCGTTTTGGCGTGGAGCAACGTGCAAAATTATGGCGCAAAAACTCGAATCCACCTCATATTCTAGTGATGACTGCAACTCCAATTCCTCGGACATTGGCAATGACTCTATACGGCGACTTAGATGTTTCTGTAATTGACGAATTGCCTGCAGGTAGAAAGCCGATCTCAACTATACATAAATATGAAAATAACAGATTACGTTTATTTGGGTTTCTAAAAGAGGAAATAGCGAAGGGGCGTCAGGTCTATATCGTGTATCCTTTGATTGAAGAATCTGAAAAGATGGATTATTTGGATTTGATGAATGGTTTCGAACATATTTCCAATGTATTTCCGACTCCTCAGTATAGGGTTAGCATCGTTCATGGTAAAATGAAAGCAGCTGAGAAAGATATGGAGATGGAGCGCTTTAAAAGGGGAGAAACGCATATAATGGTAGCCACAACAGTTATAGAGGTGGGGGTGAATGTGCCTAATGCTTCCGTTATGGTTATAGAGAACGCTGAACGATTTGGTCTTTCACAGCTGCATCAATTGAGAGGACGAGTAGGACGTGGTGCCGAGCAGTCTTATTGTGTTTTAATGACGAGTCACAAGCTGTCATCGGAAGCAAAAATCAGAATTGATACGATGGTTAGAACAAATGACGGCTTTGAAATCTCAGAGATGGATCTTAAGTTGAGAGGTCCTGGAGATATTGAAGGTACCCAACAAAGCGGGGTTTTAGATCTTAAACTAGCCGACCTGGCGAAAGATCAGCAACTTTTGATAGAAGCAAGGAAAGTTGTTGAAGAAATTTTAACAGAAGATCCATCGTTAATTCAAGAAAAAAATTTAAACTTACGTTTATATTTTCAAAAAAAGGGTTTGTCTGAAATTACTTGGGAAAAGATTTCGTAACTATTTATATATTTATCGCCTAATCGAACCAATTTATTATGAAGAAGTTTTTAGTTATTTTATCGCTGTTATTTATTGCTAAATCGGGTTTTTCACAAAATGCTTCACCTATTATACAACAAACCGAACATTGGTTTAGAGATCAAAATGCGTCTTTTGTGAAAAAACTAACTCCCGAAAATTATGAGAAAATTGATGTTATTTGGGATAAAGCTGAACAGGTTTATACCGAAGGCAAAGAATATGTTAGAGTACCAGTTGACGGAGTGTATAAAGTTGCTCCCAAGCCAGGTAAAGTAGCTCCACCGGCACCGCAAAATAATTTATATTTTGTAAAAACCGACAGCACATTTGATTGTCTCTTAGTAAGAGTTGAATCAAATCCTGCTAAGCACCAAAACATGTTAACAATTCGCGATGGTGTAAAAGGAGAGGTTTTAGTTAAACCTTTTGATGATATATTGCCATTACCTAAGGTTAATTGGTATTTTGAGCAACCAAGAGATTAGTCTGATCTTTAAGAGAAAGTACTATAAATACCCGGGAATTATTAATTTCCGGGTATTTATATTTTGAAACGATTAAAAGGTTGAAATATTAAATATGCTGTAACCACACTATTGAATAAAATTATATGAAGAAAAGAAGTTTATTGTTTGCAATTATTTGTTTCGCCTTAAATGTAAATGCATCAAACCCCGATTCAGCAGTTGTTAGCAAGATTTATGATGAAATACTCGAAAAGGGTAAGGTATATGAAAACTTACATTATTTATGTAAGAATATTGGCCCAAGATTAAGTGGCTCGGCAAATGCTCAAAAGGCAGTTGATTGGACCAAATCATTAATGGAGACCTACGGTTTTGATAGGGTTTATCTCCAAGAAGTAATGGTGCCACATTGGGATCGAGGAGTAAAGGAAACGGCTTACTTTAAAGTAAATAATAAAAAACAAACTGTTGCAGTTGCAGCATTGGGAGGCTCGGTAGCTACAATTGAAAAAGGTATTGAGGCTGGGATCATTGAGGTTTATAATTTTGATCAGTTAAAAGAATTGGGGGAGGCGAAGATAAAAGGCAAAATAGTTTTCTTTAATCGCCCCATGAATTCAAAAGCAATCAGAACATTTAATGCTTACAGAGATGCCGTGAATCAACGTTCCCAAGGAGCAACAGAAGCTGCTAAATATGGTGCCATTGGAGTAATTGTAAGATCGATGACTACACGTGTAGACGAATTCCCCCATACCGGATCTTTGCATTACGATGAAAATGTATTGAAGATCCCCGCCGTTGCAATTGCAACTAAGGATGCTAATCAGTTAAGCGAAGCTTTAAAATTACAGCCTTCAATTACATTTTTCATGAAACTTAACTGTAAAACTTTACCTGAAACTCTTTCTTATAATGTGATTGGTGAAATAAAAGGCTCTGAGTTTCCAAACCAAATTATTACCGTTGGAGGGCATCTTGATTCATGGGATTTAGCGGAAGGAGCTCAGGATGATGGAGCAGGTACAATGCAATCTGTGGAGGTATTAAGAACACTGAAATCATTAGGTGTTAAACCGAAACATACTATCCGGACTGTTTTATTTATGAATGAAGAGAATGGGTTAAGAGGAGGATTGAAGTACGCAGAAAATGCAAAACAAAACGGAGAGCAGCACCTCGCTGCGATTGAGTCTGATTCTGGAGGTTTTACTCCCAGAGGTTTTTCTGTTGATGCATCCACTGCTGTGGTAGATAAGATCTTGTCTTGGAAATCGATTTTTGATGGATTTGATTTGAATGAAATTGGAGGAGGAGGAGGTACCGGGTCTGATATCGGACCTTTAAAACCACTAGGAACCGCTTTGTTTGGTTTCCGTCCCGATTCTCAACGTTATTTCGATTTTCATCATGCTGCCAATGATGTTTTCGAAAATGTGAATGAACGGGAGCTAAAACTTGGAGCAGCTGCAATGACAGCCCTTGTTTACCTCATCGATCAAAACGGATTAAATTAGACTATTAAGTAGGTTGAAAGGATTGAATGGCTTAGATTTGCAGCACTCTTCAATCCTTTCAATTTTTAACTTAATATTTTGTCTACAGAAAACTTAACCCCACCTGTAAAACACGATGCGTTCGCATCGTTGCGTTTCCCCGAATTTCGATCTTACCTAGGCATGCGTTTTTTTCTAACGTTTGCGCTTCAAATGAAAGCTGTTATTGTAGGATGGTTTATTTATAGCGTAACGAAAGATCCTTTGTCATTAGGTATGGTAGGATTAGCAGAGGCAATACCAGCCCTTTCTGTTGCCTTATTTGGCGGATATGTAGCTGATCGATCTGATAAACGAAAGCTTTTATTAGGGGTGTTATTTACAGTTCTTTCGGCGGCTTCTATATTATTCCTGGTTACGTTGCCTTCCATGCATCAATCAATAGATGATAAATTGTTAGAAATCATCATCTACTTATTAGTGTTTGTTGATGGATTAGCACGTGGTTTTTTTGCTCCGGCAGCTTTCTCATTAATGGCTTCCCTTGTACCTAAAGAGTTATACCCAAATTCATCGTCATGGAACAGCTCGTGCTGGCAGTTAGCAGCTGTCGCAGGCCCAGCTGCAGGTGGATTGATTTATGGATTCTACGGTATTTCAGTAACCATGGCAATTGTACTGGTTCTTATGCTAAGTTCAATAGGCTGTACATTAATGTTAAATAGCAAACCTGTTGGATTAATTGAAAAGAAAGAATCGATATGGAGTAGCTTGACTGAGGGTGTAAGGTTTGTATTTGGCACTAAAATGATGCTAGGAGCAATGACATTGGATATGTTCTCTGTTTTTTTTGGAGGAGCTGTTGCCTTACTTCCGGTATTTGCAAATGATATTTTAAAGATAGGTGCCGAAGGATTAGGTATATTAAGAGCAGCTCCATCTGCGGGTGCAGTTATTACAATGCTAATCATGACTCGTTATACACCGGCTGTTCGTCCGTGGCGAAATTTGATTATTGCTGTGTCGGGTTTTGGTTTAGCAACTATAATGTTCGGTCTTTCCCGTAATTTTTATCTATCGATATTCTTTTTGTTTTTAATAGGTGCATTCGATAGCGTGAGTGTTATAGTTCGGTCTACGATTTTTCAACTATTAACACCTGATCATATGCGTGGCCGTGTTTCGGCGGTAAACACCATGTTTATTGGTTCGTCTAATGAAATTGGAGCCTTTGAGTCAGGGGTGACGGCCAAACTTATGGGAACAACTTTGGCTGTGGTTTTTGGTGGAAGTATGACGATGATTATTGTTTTAGGAACATTTCTTAAAACAAAAAATTTATTACCATTAAAACTGGTAGGGAAAGAGTTTAAGTAGCCAGTTCCACAATGTTGTGCTAATGTTTAGCTATTGTTTTCTTTTTTGTAGTTTTTACCGGCGAAGTTTTCTTTTTATAGTAACTGGCAGGGATAGATTGCCCTTTGTTAGGAAAATCAGTGAACGCCTCTTTAAACATAGCGTCAATAACCCGTTGAGAGTCGCGGGTGAAAAATCGGTCATAACCTATAGCAGCCCATACAAGTCGGTTTGTTATTGGATTGATTAACCCAAGAACCAAAACTCCCTCAGGACGGTCATCATCAAGCCATTCTTCACTTGAGCTTTCTACAATTCCTTTTGGGAGACGAAGTTGTGGCCCGTAACGGGCAAGGCTTGCCTGGGTTTGAATACCTCCTATAAAAGTAAAAATCAGCTGTCCTTTAGTCGCGTCAAAAGTTAAATGATGCTGATAAAAGTTTGCCTCAAAAACAGCCTGCATGTTGCTATTCGCGCTTTCACGATTTACAGTGTCTCTATTGACAAGTACTTTTCCGGGTTTAAACCGATAAGTTTTGATTATTGAAAAATTGAAGGATGAATCGCGGAATACTTTTACTGTTTGAGCATTTGAAGTTCCGAAGTAAAAGAAAATTAGAAGAAAAGAAAGGAAAGTGATTGGTTTAATCTTATACTGAAGAGTCATAGAGCCGTAAATTAGTTTCAATTTAAGATATTCAAAAAATAGGTACTTTCAAACAATTGATAAATGGAAGATTTCTGTCTTTCGATAATTTGGTAGAATGGGTAAGGAATATCAGTAGATTCTAATAAACCCTAACCCTGCATTGCAGGTTTAGGGCTATTAATCATAGGTAGATGCAGGTTAAGCTATTTCACTATAAACTAACCGAAAGAGCAAATTTAAATTCCCAATTGTTTTAGATAACCATCAACGTCTTTAATAAGTAGATATTCCCAACAGGGTCAAAGATAGATGTTGGCTTTGGGGTTGGAAATACTTATTATGGAGTATTTTGAGGAGTAGATTATAAAATTCGGCTTTTTTTAAGTGCCTCAATCTTATTTTGGACCTCTAGCTTGGTATAGATATTCCGCATGTGTTTTTTAACAGTTAAATTACTTAAGTGCAATTTATCAGCAATCTCTTTATAAGATAATCCAGTTGCCGTAAACTCCAGAATCTCTTTTTCTCTTTGCGTTAGCAATTGTTCAGGAGGTGAGGGTTTTTTGGTTTGGTGAAATGAACCAATCACTTTCCGTGCTATATAAGGGCTCATTGGGGCTCCTCCTGACACTAAATCCGTCAGAGCACTTAGTATGTCATCAATGTTACTATCTTTTAAAATATACCCGTCTGCACCGTTTTTAAGAGCAGAGAAAATGCTGTCGTCGTCATCATGAATGCTGCAAACCAAAAAACGAATATCCTTATACTGCTTCTTTAATTCCGGAATTAGTTCAATTCCGGTAATTCCGGGTAACGAAATATCTACAATTAAGATATCTGGCACATTCTGATTGATATTTTGAAGGGCTTCTTCGGCTGATCGATATGTATATTTCCAGGTGAATTTCTCACTTTGACTTATTACCTGACGTAATACTTCTGCATAAGTTTTATTGTCCTCTACTATTGAAATAATCATGTTCACTAAACTTAAATTGGTATCTCAATTGACACGTAAGTGCCGTTTTTATTTTTAATCTTTATTTTGCCGTCTAATGTTGCAACTCGTTTTTGCATGTTTTTAAGCCCGTTTCCGTCAATAATTTCGGATGGTATAAAACCGATGCCATCATCGTGTATTTGAATTATAAGCATATCACCAATAATTGATATATTCAATTTTATAGCGGTACATTGAGCGTGTTTTAAAGCATTATGAAGCGCTTCCTTTGTAATTAAGTAGATATGCCTTCTTTTCTCACCATTTAAAATGATATGAGGTATTATTTCTGGTAAGGAAGATCTAAAATGAATAGAGCCATCTGCGAAAAGTTCTATTCCTCGGCGATGCAGGTATCCCAAAAGATTCTCAAGTGTATCATTCTCACTATTCAAACTCCAGATCACCTCTCTCATTTTTTGTGAAAGCAAGCTTACATTGCTATGAATATCTTGAAGATCAGAAGAAACTTTTTCTTGTCGTTCATTTTTACGTTTGGCCATTTCAGCCATCATTCGTATACCTGATAAGCTTGCTCCTAAGTCGTCGTGAATATCAGCGCTGATACGTTGTCGCTCTTGCTGAATTGCAAGTTCCTTTTCAAAGAATGATTTCTGTTGCCTTAAACGATTTATAAAATACCTTCTGATCGATAAAGAAATAAGTATTAAAAGGGTAGTTATTTCAAGGATTAAATAGGGAGTTTTCAGCCACCAAGGCTTCTCAATTGTAAATGAATAGCTTTGGATTGGACTTTCGATGTTTTCGGCCGTATTAATGGCTTTAGCATCTAATGTATACACTCCAGGCTTTAAGGCAATAAAGCTAATTGGTTGATCGGTATTGGCGGTATATTGCCAACTGGTATCAGAACTGCCTAATAATCGATAAGCTATATGCATCGATTCGGAGTTGCTATACCATGGAACCTGATAGTAGAAACGAATACTAGATTGATTGTGTTGCAATGGAAGGGAGTCGTTGGTTAAGGTGTCCGATCCGTTTACAATAGTGTATTGAAGGTTAATATTTGGAAGTACTTTCCGTTGTCGAACTTTCGGCAACTCAAATATTCCATCAATAGTTGTCATCCAAACATGTCCATTAACTTCATCTATATCCAACACATTTCCCGGGTTAATATCAGGTAAAGAATACGATGCTATTACGTTTTCAGTTTCAGGATCGAAAAGCTGGATTCCGTTTGAGCCTAGAATACACAGTTTATCATTAAGGTTTTTTAAACGAAGTATTGGTCCTGGAAAAAGGAGTTCATTGTTCTTTGTGTTTCTAATACCGTTCTTGTCATAAACAAGCAAGCCTTTTGAAAGAGTCCCAATAAATATTTTAGAAGGATAGGTAAGTAGAGAGTTGCTGTTTACTACCTCACCGTTAAACAAAACAGACTCACAGCCCTTTTTAGTAAACCTGAATAACCCATCTTTAAATGAACAAAGTAGGGAGTTATTGAATTGAGCATAACTTACTGATTTGCAACGTTTCATTAATAAGGGGAACAGCCCTTCAGTTGAAGTCATCTGGTATAAACCAGGAAGCTTTTTTCGCAGTGTTGGATAATAACTTCGATCTAATTTCTGTAAGATATCAGAGGGAGAGATGAGTAAAGCCGTTGCAGTGGCTATTGCAATAAAATCTTTATTAACATCAATATCCTTTACTACACAATAGGCCGATAACTGTGTTAATTTGAAGGAATTGAAGTTAAATAAGAAAAGACCTACAGATGTGCAGATTAAAATATTGCTTTTATCATAATGGAATATAAGTTCAACAGCTCCAAAACCATTAGGTAATTCAATTTTACGTACTGCACCATTTTGCAGGTCTTTTGTAAAAATTCTGCCAGCATGTGTTCCTAAAACCAGTTTTTTATTATCGGTAAAAACTGTTTTTATATAGTCTCCTGTTGGTAAAGATAATGCAGGGTTAACTTTTTTGAACTCATCTGTATATTTTACCATAAGTCCATGCTTTAAACTACTATACCACTGGTTTCCTTCGCGGTCTTTTACAATATCAGTTAAATCATAGCCTGATATGGAATCTCTTTTGTCAATGTGTAAGCTTGTGATTTTTGAATGAATCCACTGCTCGTTATTAACAATACTGATAGTGTTTACAAAGTCGGGAACTTTAATTTCATCAATAACGTTTATTTTTTTGTCTTCTACTTTAAGTCGAACACATTTTGCATCTGGGTTTACCAAGACATATACTGTGTCGCCTTTACTTTGCGGGCTTATACTGATTACATTGTATGCTCTGCTTGTTAGTTCGGGAGTGAAATGAACTTTATAAAACCTATTCCCTCCTGAGTATAAGTACCAGTAATCACGACCGCCAATAATAACACCATTTTTTGTGGCAGCCAGTGAACCAAAGGTATTGGGGTAAATAATATACTTTGCCTTTTTCTTTTTGATATCATAGATAAACAATCCTCTGCTCGAAGTGGCTAAAAGCTGATTCTTCCAAATTACAATTCGCGGAAACGAGGTCTCCTTTTTGTAGTCAAACTGGGTTAAAAGGTTCATTCTTCCTCTTTCAATATAAAAAATCTGACCACTAAAGTTATGGCACCATATTTTTCCTTCACTATCTTCGACCAGATCACTAACCGCCAGAGAAGCCTGTTTATTATTGGAATAATGTTTAAACGTTTTGCCATCGAAGGAGCTTAGTCCATAATCATGGCCAATCCATAGAAGTCCTTGCCTGTCAACCAGTAAGTCATAGACTTCATTTGTTGGCAAGCCGGGAATTTTGCGAAGGGTGAATGACTGAGCACTTACCTCATAGCCCATCAACCCCACCAGGCAGGTTAAAGTAAAAAAGATAGCCTTTCGGCATAATAAATTGGTCATTCAATTGAGAGTAACGAGAGCAAAAGTTAGAATGGACTGCAATTAACTACATTTTAAGCAAAGAATAAATAGAAATTAGCTATCCTTTTGCTTTTGGGAAGATTATACATCTTGCCCTGAATCATCTCTATAATGGCTAACTAAAAAGCCCATGTTTTAAACACGGGCTCTCATTGATTTATACTTTTTAAAGTTAATCGAGAACTTCCTCTCTTTCACCAATTTGTTGACGCCACATGGCATAATACAACCCTTTTTGGTCTAATAAATCATGATGTCTGCCTGCTTCCGTTATTCTTCCTTTTTCGAGTACATAAATCTGATCTGCGTGCATAATGGTACTTAAGCGATGTGCAATCAGGATGGTAATGTGCTCTGCTTTGTTAGATACTTCCCTGATAGTTCTACCTATCTCTTCTTCAGTTAACGAATCAAGTGAGGATGTTGCTTCGTCAAAAACTAATAAATCAGGTTGGCGTAATAATGCACGGGCAATCGATAAGCGTTGTTTTTCTCCTCCAGAGACTTTTACTCCTCCTTCGCCGATCAATGTATCCAAACCGTTATCGGCACGGGCTAATAAGGTATGGCACGCCGCTTTCTGAAGAACTTCCATACATTCTTCGTCTGTTGCCTTTGGACGAACAAACTTTAAGTTTTCTCGGATGGTTCCAGCAAAAAGTTGTGTTTCCTGAGTTACAAAACCAATTCTTTCACGAAGTTCATCTAAGTCAATTTTATCGCTGTCGATACCGTTGTAAAGAATTCTTCCATCCTGTGGACGATATAACCCCACCAAAAGTTTAACCAAAGTTGACTTTCCTGCACCCGAAGGGCCTACAAATGCAATGGTATCTCCTTGTTCAGCACTAAATGAAATGTCCGTAATAGCGTTTCTGGTGGCCGACTGATGCTTAAAGCTCACCTCATCAAACTCCAAATGCTGAATCTTAGCTAATTGAGCAGGGTTAGAAGGTTTAATGTCTTTTGGTGTATTTAATATGGATTCAAAATTATTTAAAGAGACTTCAGCTTCACGATAAATGTTAATGATGTTGCCGAGCTCCTGTAACGGGCCAAAAATGAAAAACGAATAGAACATTAATGAAAAGAACTCTCCAAGCGTAATCTGATCTTTGAAGATCAAGTACATCATTAAAAAGATAATGCTTGTGCGCAATAAGTTCACAGTGGTTCCTTGAACAAAGCTTAAACTGCGAATGTATTTTACCTTTTTTAGTTCAAGTCCTAATATCTTAATGGTCGTACCGTTTAAACGATCTATTTCCTGGTTGGCCAATCCCAGAGATTTTACCAACTCAATGTTGCGTAAAGATTCGGTAGTTGACCCTGCCAATGCCGTTGTTTCCGCAACAATGGTTTTTTGCATTTTCTTAATGCGCTTGCTCAAAATCGAACTTAAAAAACCCAGTAGAGGAATGGTGATGATGAACATTGGGGCGATGACCCAATGTACTCTTATGGCATATATGGTTACGAAGATGATACCAATTATGGAAGTGAAAAGCGTGTTAATGAACGTTGTGATTAAACGCTCCACATCTGTACGTACTTTCTGAAGCTTTCCAAGAGTTTCTCCGCTGCGTTGATCCTCAAAAACCTGATAAGGTAACTCAAGTGAGTGGGCTAAACCATCTGAATACATCTGCGCTCCAACTTTCTGAATAATTACATTGGCAAAGTAATCCTGAAAGTTCTTAGCTACCCTCGAAACAAAGGCAACTCCAACAATGGCAAGTAAATAAAATCCGACCCCATTAAAAAACTGAGAGAAATTCCAATCTTTAAAATGTGGAACGCATTTATCCAGCAGTTTTCCAAAGAAATAGGGATCGAGCATGGAGAACCCTTGGTTAATACTGGCTAGTACCAAGGCCAACAATAATAGTTTCTTATAATTTTTGAGGTATGAATAGAGTATCTTCATTTTTATAATAGCAGGTGATAGTTAAACAAAACACTAAACCATAAAATAAATTATAGGCACAAAATGTTTTGATTTTCTTTAAATCGAAGATACAAAAGTAGAAAATTACCCGATTTGGATAACAGTAATTATACTTAATTGATTAAGACTGCTGTTTTCTGAATTCGTCGGGACTAACGCCAGTGTATTTTTTAAAAAAGCGGCTGAAATAAGCGTTGTCCTCAAAATTCAGATCCCAGGCAATTTCACTGATTGTTTGTCCTGAGTTAACCAACATACGTTTAGCTTCCAATAGAATTCGGTCGCGAATAATTTCCCCGGATGATTTTCCGGTTACACTGGCTACCACTGCATTTAAATGATTGGGTGTGATAAACAGCAACTCAGCATATTCTTTGGGCAATTTCTTTGATTTGAAATGGCCCTCAATCAATTTTTCAAAGTTTCGGAGTAAGGTATAGTTGTATTTGGTAGCCTCGGTTTGTTTTTCGGGCTGACAGGCTCTTGCCAAAACCACTAAGAGTTGTAATAGTAATGCTCTCAGATAATCATTCTTAAAATCACCATCACTTTCATGCTCTTGTTTTATATGGGCAAAAAGAGAGAGAATGGTGGGTTTAATTTCCTCTTTAGCCATGGTTGTTGAGCGTTGTGTCATGGAGTTGAAAAAAGGAAACTCATTTAAGAAATAAGGGTTGTAACAAACCGCTGTAAAAAAGCTCTCATCAAAGTTGATGATAAAGCCATCTGCATCGGCATTAAAGTTCCATGAGTGTATTTGTCCGGGAGATAGGAAAAACAATTGACCCGGTTGTGCATCATAGGTTTTAAAGTCGACTGTATATTTACCTGAACCTGCTGAAACGTACATTAACTGATAAAAGCTATGGCGGTGAGGCATAACCAGTGTAGCGTGGTGATTCAAAAAAGTACTCAGGCTGCAAGCCATAAAATCCTTAGTACAATTCTCTATTCCAAAGAAATTACAAATACTGTAGGTGGGAATTCTGGTCGACACGGATTAAAATTATTTATACACGAATTAGAGCTAATGTACACTAATTACACTAATTGAGTTGAATAAGATTTGTTCAATTCGTGGTATTAGTGTTTAATTGATTGGTTCAGAGCGCAAGTCATAATTCTTAAGTGTAGTTCTCCTTAAACACGAATTTGGACTAATGTACACTAATTGGATTTAGGGTACATTAGTTCAAATTCGTAGGGTTATTGAATTTAATGAGGAAGCTTATCCCTAAGTAGCCCATAAACCCAGGTTCCGGCAATGGCACTCAGTAGGGTGATGATAATAACCAAAAAGCCACTACCAATTTGAGCGAACAAAGGTCCCGGACAAGCACCCGTTAAAGCCCAGCCTAACCCAAATAGTAATCCACCTATAATTTGTCCTTTGTTAAAGGTTTTTGAGTGGAAGATCACGTTTTCGCCAGTTATTGTTTTAATATTAAAACGCTTGATCAACCAAACAGAAATAACACCCACAATTACCGCTGAACCAATTACGCCATACATATGGAATGATTGTAAACGGAACATCTCCTGAATGCGAAACCATGAAACAATTTCAGCCTTTACGAATACTATTCCGAATAATACACCAATAATCAAGTACTTTATGTTGGCTTTAAAACTTTCGCCGGAATGTTGCTCGTTTTGTGGTTCAAATTCAATTGCCTCCAGCTCAGCCTTGAATTCTTCTTGCTCTAAAATATCGTTCGTCATGATTAGAATAAGCTAAAAATTAAAGGTAAAAGAAACCAGGTCATGATAAACCCACCCAACATAAATGAGATCGTTGCCACTAATGAAGGCCATTGTAAATTAGAAAGACCCATAATAGCATGCCCGGAAGTACAACCGCCTGCGTAGCGTGTTCCAAAGCCCACCAAAAAACCTCCGATTACGAAAAAGAAAAGTCCTTTTAAACTCAGCAGATTTTCGAAACTGAAGATATCCTGCGGCAGAAAATGGCTGAAGTCTTTAACTCCTAATTGTTGTAAATCGGCAACCGTTTGCGGGTTAAGATTAATAGGCAGTGGGTTTGCTAACAAAAAACTAGCAATAAATCCACCCACTGTTATTCCTGCAACAAAGAATAAATTCCATGTTTCCTTTTTCCAGTTGTATTGAAAAAAAGGAATTTTAGCAGGCATACACGCCGCACAAATGTGGCGTAAAGAGGAACTGATACCAAATGACTTATTGCCAATTAATAAAAGTACCGGTACGGTAAGCCCTATTAATGGCCCGGCTATATACCAGGGCCAAGGTTGTTTTATGAAATTTAATATTGCATCCATTACTAATTATTTCTTTTTAAAACTACAGAAAACAAAGTTCTGTAATGTGTTGAAAGGAGTCGGGTGATCAATTGTAATACTATCAACCAGCTCAAACTCTGCATTAAACACTTCTGTTAATGAATCTTTACTGTACTGTTTAATTGCTATTCCGCTGCATTTAGTTGGCCCTTGTTCCGAAAAAGTTCCGATTATCAGGTACCCTCCTGATTTTACTGCCTTCGATACTGTTGTAACATACTTATCTATTTCAACATTTTCCGTAAGGAAATGAAACGCGGCCCTATCATGCCAAATATCATACTGTTCTACAGGAGTAAAATCAGAAATATCGGATACGATCCAGGTAATATTTTCAGAATTAACCCTAAAGCGATTTTTTGCTCTTTCAATCGCATGATTAGAAATATCCAGAACAGAGATATCTTTATAATTCTTGCTAAGAAGATGGTCCACTAAAAAGCTGTCACCTCCACCAATATCAATAATCTTGGCATTCAGAGGAAGATTAGTCGCTTCGATAAGGTTTAACGAAGTCTGGGGTGTTGGTTGATACCAACTAACCTCTTTCAGGCTTTTAGTTTGATAAATAGTGTCCCAATGCTTCTTTCTATTAAACTCAGCGTTATCCATAATTGTTTTAACACTAATTTCACGTATCAGACGAACTATAATAAGAGTGTTTTTGATAACACTAATTCCACAAATTGATCGAATTACACGAATTCCGTTTGTGAAATTCGTGTAATTCGTAATTATCTATTTTTGCAGTTTGCTCTGGCAAACAAAGTCTGTCTTAGGTGTTGAAGTCTTTGCAATTGCAGCAAAACCTCCAGCCACTTCAGTAAAGTTATTGAACCCACGGGCCTTTAAAATGGAAGCAGTAATCATTGAACGATAACCACCGGCACAGTGAATGTAATAGTGGGTCTTGTGATCCAATGTTGGCATCCATTCGTTTATACTGTCAAGAGGTTTGTTAAACGCTTCATCAACATGTTCAGCACGGTATTCACTTTCCTTGCGCACATCGAACACAACCGTTTCATCTTTTTTAAATCGAGTTGAAAACTCTTCTGCCGAGATGCTGTCAATTTTTTCAATATCCTTTCCGGCCTTTTTCCAAGCATCAAAGCCTCCAGCCAAATGACCAATGGTATTGTCGTAGCCTACGCGAGCTAAACGCGTTACCGCCTCTTCTTCACGGCCAATATCAGTGATTAATAGAATTGGGTGTTTAAGGTCAGTTATTAGCGCACCAACCCATGCCGCAAACTGGCCATCCAAACCTATGTTTATTGAGTTTGGAATAAAACCCTGGCCAAATTCAACTGGTTTACGTGTATCTAAAATAAGTGCTTCTTCGCCTTCGGCCGCGGCTTCAAACTCTGCAGGAGAAAATGCTTTAGCGCCCTGGCTTAAAACTTCATCAATACTTTCGTAGCCCTTCTTGTTCAAAAGAGCATTTTTAGGGAAATATTGCGGAGGAGGAGCAATGCCGTCTAAAACTTCTTTAACAAACTGCTCCTTGGTAAGGTCTCTTAGTGCATAATTCACTTCTTTTTGATGACCAAGTGTATCCCAGGTTTCTTTGCTCATGTTTTTGCCACATGCAGAGCCCGCACCATGCGCAGGGTAAATGATCAGATCGTCAGGTAAGGTCATCACCTTGTTGCGAAGTGAATCATAAAGTAAACCGGCGAGGTCTTCTTTCGTTAAGTCTGATTTAACAGCCAAATCAGGGCGACCAACATCTCCAATAAATAAGGTATCGCCGCTAAACAGACTGTAATATTTACCGTTTTCATCAATCAGTAAAAAACAGCTCGACTCTAGCGTATGACCAGGAGTATGTAAAACTTTGATCCTTACATCGCCAATTTTAAACTCTTCGTTATCTTTTGCAATATGGGATTCAAAACCTGTTTCGGCGGTAGGGCCGTATACAATGGTTGCTCCTGTTTTTTTAGCCAAATCAACGTGCCCTGAAACAAAGTCGGCGTGAAAATGGGTTTCAAAAACATACTTTATTTTAGCACCTTCTTTTTCGGCTTTTGCAATGTAAGGAGCAACTTCTCTTAACGGGTCAATAATAGCAGCTTCTCCGTTTGATTGTATATAATAAGCGCCTTGCGCCAAGCATCCTGTATAAATTTGTTCTACTTTCATGATACCCCCTATCCCCCTAAAAGGAGGAAATTTTTGATGGTTATTGATTTAATTATTATAGCATTGTCCTAAAAGTCTCCAAGAGAGGATTTAGGGCTTAAGTTTATAAATAATTCCGATCCGGCCCGAGGCTTTACAGAGTTATAACATTCATTGATGGTCTTTAGTTCGAAGTTTGCTTCAAACAGTGTTTTGTATTCTTCTTTCGTTCCTCCAAATGGTGGACCTTGTTGCTCGAAGTTTCGGTTAAATAAAACTCCTACAAGCTTACCATTGGGGTTCAATAGGTCATGAACCTTTTTTACGTACTTTTCTCTAAGCAAAGGATCCAATGCGCAAAAGAAGGTCTGTTCAAGTATTAAATCATAACTTCCTGATAATTCAAAAAAATCACCGGTTATAATGGTTAATCCATTGTCCAGCCAGTTCGAAAGTTTCTCTTTTATCTGTTTAGTTATGGTTTCAGATATATCAACTAAGGTGATTGCCGAAAAGCCCTGTTCCAATAAATACTCGGCTTCATAGGCGTTGCCACAGCCGGGTATTAAAATCGAGATCGACTTATTAGTTAACTGATCGATATACGCCTTTAATGGAGGTGAAACAGTTCCTAAATCCCAGCCAGTCTGCGCTGTTTGATAGCGATTGTTCCAAAAATCAGCATCAAGCGATAAGTCAGTAATTGAAACTTCTTTTTTCATCGCTATACATGAGATTTTAAAACATTTTCAAGTTGAACTGCAGGAACGATGCCTGATTGTCGCCATTTAACCTCGCCACCTTTGAAAAGAATAAGTGTTGGAACGCCCATAACGTTAAATGCAGATGCCGCTGAAGGGTTTTTATCCACATCAACCTTAATAATAGTTACCGATTCTCCCACTTTTCCTTTAACCTCATCTAAAATTGGCGACATCATTTTACATGGTCCGCACCAGGTTGCAAAAAAATCAACCAAAACTGGTGTGTTTGATTTAATGATTTCGGAGAACGTAGCCATATTGTTTTAGAATTTATGAATAGAGTTTAATTTATTAGTTAACTATCGTGTAATTACCTGTTTTTTAAACGAATGTTCCTCTTTTTTATGAAGGGTAAACATGGTAAACCAGAATAATATGTTTGCTAGTAAAAAGAATACAAGTGATTTTTTGTTTTTCATTTAATTAATAACTCTTTAATAATGATGAATGAACCCATAACTAATACAAACCAGCCAAAAGCAGGTTTTAGCTTCTCGTTGCTAACCTTTTTGGATAAAGTACTCCCAATTAAAATACCCACAGCAGCTATTCCGAAGAATTTTAACATAAAGCTCCAGTCAGATGCCTGTATACCTACGTGATTACTTAAAAAGCCAACTAATGAATTGAGCACAATGATTACCAATGAAGTTCCTATCGCTTTTTTGATCGGTAAGTTGGCCATTAGAACTAGCGCAGGAATGATCAGAAATCCTCCACCTGCACCAACCAGCCCGGTTAACTCTCCTACAAACAAGCCTTGCGCAATAAGTAAAATATTGTCGGGTGTAACTTTTGAGTTTATTGACTCCGTGTACTTCGGCTTCTTAATCATTGAGTAAGCTGCAAACAACATGACCACAGCAAAAAGGAGTAACAAGAACATTGATTTATCAATGGTAATTTCTCCAAATGAAACCACCGTTTCCGGAATAAACTTTACCAGGAAACTTCGGGTAATAAACACCGAAAAAACTGAGGGCAAGCCAAATAATAAAACACTTCGCCAGTCGATATTTCCCTGTTTAAAATGGCTAACAGAGCCAACAGCACTCGTTAATCCCACAATAAACAATGAATAGGCCGTAGCTTGTACGGTATTTACATTAAATAAGTATACCAGTATGGGTACGGTTAAAATTGAGCCGCCTCCTCCAATTAACCCAAGTGTGAGCCCCATTAAAATTGCTCCTGCATATCCTATTAACTCCATTTTGTATTTGTTGATTTAGGTAAGGCAAAGGTGGGTATTAATATCTTCGGAAGTCTTGACCATAAAAGCTCTTTTGTTGCACTTTTTACTGATGGACTTTATTCCCGAGAGGGTTAGTAGATTTTGGCCAAATAAAAAAGGATCTCCTTTTTTGGGAGATCCTTTAATGCTTATGTAGCAGACGTTTGTCTTAAACTGTTAAAATGTCTTTTTCTTTAATTTCAACAAGTTTATCGATTTTAATGATGTATGCATCAGTTAATTTCTGAACTTCAGCCTCGCCGCCTTTAATTTCATCTTCAGAAACACCGTCTTTTGATAATTTTTTGATCTTTTCGTTAGCATCTTTACGGATGTTACGAACAGTAACTTTACCTTGTTCAGCTTCTGCTTTCACCTTTTTAACCAGGTCTTTACGGCGTTCTTCAGTTAAAGGAGGTACGTTAATACGCACTACGATTCCATCATTCTGAGGATTAAAACCAAGGTTGGCTTCCATGATTGCTTTCTCAATAGGAGAGATCATGGTTTTTTCCCAGGGCTGAATAACAATTGTACGCGCATCAGGAGTGTTGATATTAGCAACCTGGCTAATAGGCACCATGCTTCCGTAATAATCTACATGTACACCATCAACCATAGTAGGCATTGCTTTGCCGGCACGAATTTTTAATAACTCACTATCAGTGTGCTCAACAGTTTTCTCCATGTGCTCTTTAGCATCGTCCAACTGTTTTTTTATTAAGTCGTTCATATATTTTTAAGATATGTGATTTGAGATATGCGTATTGAGATTACTCAATGCAATTCAATCTAAATTGACTATTTATTCTCAATAATTAATCGATTTGAAATAGTTTAAATGAGGGAAATAAATTTTGATATTCTGTCCCACATCTAATATCTCAAATCTAAAGTCTATTTCTTATCCCTCTACCAACGTACCAATTTGCTCACCTAAGGCAATTTTCATAAAGTTGCCTGGCTTGTTCATGTCAAACACAATAATTGGTAATTTATTTTCCTGACAAAGGGTAAATGCTGTCATGTCCATTACGTTCAGACTCTTCTCATAAACCTCACTGAAAGTAATTTTATCATAACGTACAGCAGCTGGATCTTTCTCCGGGTCGGCAGTGTAAATACCGTCAACACGAGTTCCTTTTAATACCACATCGGCTTCAATTTCAATAGCACGTAATGATGCAGCAGTATCAGTTGTAAAATAAGGGTTACCGGTTCCGGCTCCGAAAATCACTACACGGCCTTTTTCTAGGTGACGAACAGCACGGCGACGGATAAATGGCTCACAGATTTGTTCCATTTTAATGGCAGAAAGTAAACGGGTTTTCATGCCGTTTTTTTCAAGGGCATCTTGTAAGGCCATGCTGTTGATAACAGTAGCCAGCATGCCCATATAATCAGCTTGTACACGGTCCATACCGCCTTTTTCGGCGTCAAGGCCTCGGTGAATATTACCGCCACCAATAACTATGGCCACTTCTACGCCCTTTTCGGCTACCTCTTTAATATCTTTTGCATATTGATTAACACGCTCTGGGTCAATACCGAAAGGTTTGTTGCCCATTAGAGACTCTCCGCTAAGTTTAAGTAGGATTCTTTTATAGTTCATTGGATGCGATAAAAACTGCGCAAAAATAGGAAAATTGTTTTAATGATGGGATAAGCAGATGTGTTTAGGTGATAAAAAGATATACTTGAATTGTACATGGTTATACAAGATAATGTTGGATGTGACCGACAGGGTCATTATGGTATGGTTAATAATGATACCTACACTCAATTATTTTTATAACATTGTTTTCAACCCTGTAAACCAATCTGTGTTCTAAGGTTATTCTTCTCGACCACCAGCCGGAAAGATCATATTTTAGGGGTTCGGGGTTGCCTGTTCCTTCGTACGGGGTTCGACTAATTTCTTTAATAAGGTCATTTATTTTTTTGAGAATCTTTTTATCAGTGCCTTGCCAATAAATATAATCTTCCCAGGCCTCATCAGAGAACTCCTTATTCATTCTTCGATTAACACCCTTTCATTGCCCCTGCCTTGATTAAATTGTTCAATTCCTCTCAACAGACGCGCCGCATTTTTGGGGCTTTTCATTAAATAGAATGTTTCTTCCATACTCTCATAATCTGCTTTTGACATAACCACCATGTCTTCTCCGTTGGCGCGCTTTATAAAAAGTGGAGAACGAGATGTAAATACCCTATCTAAGTATGATTTTAAACTTCGCCTAAAGTCGGAATATGTTGTAACGTCCATTTTGTTAACTTATTTATTGGTAAATACAAATATAAGGGCTATAAATTAATTGTACAATAAGTGGTACATTTTTAAGACTGATCATAAAAAGCAAGATCTGCATTGCGCCTGCATTATATCCCAAAGTTAATTGTGCTATGATTGGGAGGGCTTAGAACAAAAAAGAGATGCTTCTTTATCAGAAACAGCTCTTTTTATATTTAGTGGTGTAGAATACTGAAACTTCTTCTAAAATCGTTTTACATCATAAAATAACTCAGGGCTTGAATGTATGGCTAAGAATTTCTTCAATTCTGCTGGTTTAATGTTCTTCATTATAATTCTTCCGGTGCTATCTAAAAGAACATTGGTTGGAAAGGCCTGGATAAATAATTTATTAGCTTCTTGTCCATCTATATCCCAGTACTGGGGCCATGGAAGGCTATACTTTTCAATAACTTCAAGCCAGTTTTGTTTATCTTTTTGCTTATCTGTTGAAATGCTTATTATTTCAAATCCATTGTATTTATATTTTTCGTAGATAATTTTCAGATCATTGAATTGTTCTCTACATGGACCGCAGTGACTATACCAGAAATCAACTAAAGTATATTTATGGTTAAAAAAACCAGTATCTAAATGCTCATTTTTATTATTTATAGCCATGATACCAGGAAAGCGCTTTCCAATGCTTAACAAGCTTGCCTTTTTTATTTTTTGAGCAAGAACTTTACCCGTGTACGTATTCTTTATCGAATCTGAGAATTGATCATAAATAGAGTCGAAAATATCCTCGTACCCAAAACTAAGAAGATGAGCAAGTTTCCAAAGTGAAACGTAAGAATCAGGATGCGCTTTTACATATCTTAACAGTGTAGTATCATTCTCCTTATAATAATTATTCAATTTGCTTTCCAGATTTAATTTAATGCTGTCTGGCAAATTGCCTTTATGTACAGTGCTAAGGCTGTCCCACTTTTCATCAAGTCGATTCCGTTTGGTAGTTATAAGTTTGAAGGCATCGGTATAGGCTCCAAAATATTCTTTCATTGAACGGTTATTCATCGGAGGGATTTCACGGTGAAGAGTGAAATCGCATTTTATTGACTGAGAACCTGGTTCTATAATACAAAAGTCACCTACATATTCACCTGAATTGTAAATAAGCCGAACTGGCTGCGGGTATGCAATGGTGCCTTCGAAGTAAAATTTTTTATTGACAACGTTAGTTCTCAAATTTATCTTTTGAGGATAAAAACACGAGTCAGCAAGCATTTGTAGTTCAATAATTCCACTATCAGCATTTATATCTCCAATTACTTTAAAAGGAAGTGGCTTTTGTTGAGCGGATAAAATAATAGATGAAAATAGAAGGATCGAAATTAAATAAAAGAAACGTCTTGTTAACATAGCAGATATAGATATATAGGTAGCAGCAAATAAAGTGAATTTTAAATAAATAACCTATTTGTTCAGCTTAAAGCGTTAACCATTAGTTAAATGTTATAATTTTTGGTCCTTAAAAGTATTTAATGGAGAAGAATTAGGAGTTGTGAAAATCTAATTGTGGTGGGGTGCTAAATAGTCACTAACAAAAAAACGGCTACTTCTTTATCAGAAGCAGCCGTTTTTATATTGTTTAAAAGGTTAATTAACCAATAACAATGCGTTTGAAAGCAGTTACAGTTAAGCCTTTTTTAACACCGTCTAACATTTGAGCGATGGTTTTAGAACTATCTTTAACGAATTCTTGGTTCAATAAAGTAGATTCTTTGTAGAATTTGTTCAATTTACCTTGAGCAATTTTCTCAACCATTTCTTCAGGTTTACCTTCAGCACGGATTTGATCTTTAGCGATCTCTAATTCACGCTCGATTGTAGAAGCATCAACGCCATCTTTATCAACTGCGATAGGGCTCATAGCTGCAATTTGCATTGCAACATCTTTACCAGCTTCAGTGATATCAGCACCAGCAGCACCAGCAAATACTACTAATACACCCATTTTACCGTTTGAGTGAATGTATGAAGTAACCGCTTCACCAGATACGTTTTCGTAGCTAGCAATAACGATTTTCTCACCAATTTTACCGGTTAATTCAGTAATGGTTTCAGCAACAGTACGGCCATCAGCCAATTTAATTTGCTCTAATTCTTCGGTAGAAGCAGGATTGTTAGCAACTGCGGCAGCAATGATTGCTTCGCCTAAGTTACGGAAGTCTTCTACTTTAGAAACCGGCTCAGTTTCACAAGCTAAAGCAACTAATTTACCGTTAGTACCATCGGCTGATAGGTTAACTAAAACGATACCTTCAGCAGTAGTGTTACCTGAACGGGCTGCAGAAACTTTTTGGCCTTTTTTACGTAACAAGTCGATGGCAGCTTCAAAATCACCGTTAGCTTCAGTTAAAGCTTTTTTGCAATCCATCATACCTGCGCCTGTTTGTAAACGTAATTTGTTTACGTCAGCAGCGCTAATTTGTACAGTTGACATATTTTTTTAATTTGAAAATTTGAAAATGAGGGAATTTGAAAATGAATCAAACTCGTTTTAACTAAATAATTACGGGTTACGAATTACGGATTACCAGATTTAACAACCTGTAACTCGTAATCCGTAACCCGATAACTCAAAGAATATTATTCTGCAGATTCAGCAGCTTCTTCGCTCTTCTCAGCTTTTTTAGCTTTAGGAGCAGCGCCTTCAGCTTTTTCAGCTTTAGCAGCAGCGATAGCTTCTTTATCTGATTCTTCTTCTTTTTCGCGTTTACGCTCTTCTAAACCTTCTTCAATTGCTTTGCAGATAATGCCGGTAATCAATGAAATTGATTTAGTAGCATCATCATTCGCAGGAATAGGGAAGTCGATACTAGTAGGGTCAGAGTTGGTATCAACCATTGCGAAAGTTGGGATGTTCAATTTCAACGATTCAGCAACAGCGATGTGTTCCTTTTTAACGTCGATTAAGAACAATGCAGCAGGAAGACGATTTAGGTCAGCAATACCACCTAAAACTCTTTCTAACTTAACGCGATCACGGCTGATCATTAACTTCTCTTTCTTCGACAAGTTGTCGTAAGTACCGTCTTTAGTCAATTTATCGATGTTAGTCATCTTCTTAATTGATTTACGAACAGTAGTGAAGTTAGTTAACATACCACCTAACCAACGCTCGGTTACGAAAGGCATGTTTACGCTCTGCGCTTGTGCAGCTACGATATCTTTTGCTTGTTTTTTAGTAGCTACGAATAATACTTTACGACCTGACTTAACAATTTGTTTGATCGCTGAAGCAGCTTCTTCAACTTTAACTAAAGTTTTGTTCAAATCGATGATGTGGATACCGTTTTTCTCCATGAAAATGTAAGGAGCCATTTTCGGATTCCACTTGCGGGTAAGGTGACCAAAATGTACACCTGCGTCCAACAATTCGTTATATGAAGTTCTTGCCATGTTAGTGTTCCTCCGAAAATATTAACGTTTACTAAACTGGAATCTACGACGAGCTTTTCTGCGTCCTGGTTTCTTACGCTCAACCATACGTGAGTCGCGAGTCATTAAACCTTTAGCACGTAATGCTGGTTTAACTTCAGGATCAAGCTCAACTAACGCTTTTGCAATAGCTAAACGAGTTGCTTCTGCTTGGCCAGTAATACCACCACCTTTAACATTTACTAAAATATCGAATTTACCAGCTTGGTTCGAAGTTTCGATCGCTTGGTTAACGATATATTGTAAAGGCAAAGTAGGGAAGTATACTTTGTAATCTTTGTCATTTACGGTAATGTTACCACTACCTTCTTTTAAGTAGATACGCGCAATAGCGGTCTTTCTTCTACCTGAGGTGTTTGTAGTTGCCATTCTCCTTGAAATTATTTAATGGTTTTTGGGTTTTGCGCTGCATGCGGATGCTCATTGCCAGCATATACATGCAAATTCTTAATTAACGCATTTCCTAATTTGTTTTTAGGAAGCATACCGCGTACTGCTTTTTCGATAACGGCAGTAGGGTGTTTAGCCATCAGATCTCTTGGAGAAATAAAGCGTTGACCACCTGGATAACCAGTGTAACGTACGTACTGTTTTTCAGTAAATTTGTTACCGGTCAATTTAACTTTGTCTGCATTGATAACAATTACGTTATCTCCACAGTCTACGTGCGGGGTGAAATCAGGCTTGTTTTTACCACGGATGATCATTGCGATCTTCGTTGACAAGCGCCCCAGGATCTCTGCGTTGGCGTCAATTACGACCCACTCCTTTTTAACAGTTTTACTGTTGGCAGAGACAGTTTTGTAACTTAACGTATTCACTTGTGAATAATTAATTGATTAATAATGATTTAATACTCTTTTCCCAAAATTTGGGACTGCAAAGATAGATCTTTATTTCTAACTACCAAAGCATTAGGAGATTATTTTAGGATAAGAACAAAACTTGTGGATGTGAGGAGTAGTTAAAAGTACAAAGTTTACGATATGGGTATTCTGTACTCTTTTGGCTTTGCGCTGTTATAGATACAAAATTCCCGACTAAATAATTTTCGAATTTTAAAATTGAAGGAGCAGTGGCTGGTTGTGGCATTTCTTTTATCCGGTTTCACATAATTGGATAAATTATACCATTACAGCAACCTTATTGATTGATTATCCATTTGTTTAACAGTGATTTAAGGATTTTAAAATTGTGCTGAAACAGGTAAAAACTGCGATTTTGAATAGTCTGACATAATTTTACCATCTCTACCTTAATGAAAGAAATACCTACCTAAATGAGTCAAGGATAAACTGGCGTTGTTCCAATCGCAAGTTTCTTAACTAAAAATTACGCAATCGGTTGCATAGCGGATTTAAGGGATTTTTTGTCTTTTATTGATTGGTAACAAATTGAAACTCATTCAATTTTTCTTTTTTTGCCCCAAACTTCGAAAAAGAACAGGGTGAAATTGCTCGATGACATAGCGCTAATTTACTTATTAAAATGCGACGATATGGCCGCATTTGATGAGCTCTATCATCGATATTGGGAAGTACTTTATGATATTGCCTGTAAGAAACTGAATGATAAAGAGGATGCTAAAGACATTGTGCATGATCTTTTCCTTCAGATTTGGAATAGCCGTACCACGCTGAATATTTATAAATCAGTATCAGGCCTTCTTTTCGTTTCTTTAAAAAATAAGATCATCGATAAGCAACGTCTTACATTAAGTCATGCACGGAAAAATGCCGACATAGGTAAGGCCCAGCAAGAAGGTTATAACTCCATTTATGATCAGGTTTTTTATAACGATCTCAATTCGTTTGTAAACCGACAAGTAGACCAGCTTCCTGAGAAGATGAAGGAGATTTATCGACTTAGCCGTGAAGAAAATTTATCGATAAATGAAATTGCAGACCGATTGACAATTTCTCCGCAAACGGTTAAAAATCAAATAACTACAGCGTTGAAGCACTTGCGTAAAAAGGTAAGCCAGCACCTGACCACTATTTTATTCTAAAAAGATTAATATTCCCTTAGTACTAAGTTAACACTTGCTCGTCTTTAGGCTATTAGTTCAAAAAATAATGGCTTATAGGAAAAAACTTTACAAAGACTTTGATGTGCCGGAATATCCCTTATCATTTGAGAACGAGCAAGAGCGGGAGCAAATAAAACGGGAGATTCATGAACGATTGCATCGTAGTATTGCTGAGCAACAGCCAATAGAGCGGAAAGGGTTATTCAAGTTTTTAACTTCTTACTATAGCATTGCGGCAGTAGTTGTTACTTTAATTAGCGTTCTCCTGATCGCATACAATTATTATTTCGCTACCGAAAGTGTAAAGTACATTACGCTTAGAACGCACAAAGGAAAGATCCTGGAAATCCATCTTCCCGATAGCAGTAAAGTAATTCTGAATGCTGCTAGTACCTTAAGATACCCTGTTGAATTTACAGATACACGAGACGTGTACCTGGATGAAGGTGAAGCTTATTTTGATGTGGCTCACGATAAATCTAAACCGTTTATTGTGCATTCAGGAGCGGTTAATACAAAGGTATTGGGAACAGCCTTCAACGTAAAATCATACAAAACTTTACCAACCATTACTGTTACGGTTGCCCGTGGGAAAGTTCGTGTGGATGATAAAGACCGAAACCTTGGAATTCTTACACCTGAGCAGCAGTTAATAGTTGATAAAACTAACCTGACAGTGGTTAATAAATCGATACGATCCGCTGATGCAATTTGTTGGATGAGCGGAAAGTTTGTGATGAAAGACGCTTATTTCAATGAAATAATGCTGGCAATAAGCAACCGCTTCAATGTAGAGATGGAGTATGATTCGATAAAGTTTAAAAATTGTCAGAACAGTATTGAGTTCACCCCGAAGCAAACCCTTGTTGACGTGTTAAAGGTGTTGAAAGACATACAAGGGATCAAAAGTGTAATTAAGAAAAACAAGGTTTTCATACTCGGAGAGCCTTGTGAGTAATAAACAAGATTAATTTATAACCTAATTAGTAAACATGAAGCAAAATTTACAAAAATCAGTTAAGCATCGTATTGCTCAACTTGGTATGTTGGCCATGCTTTCTGCGCTTTCGCTAAATGCCTGGGCGGCTACTTTCTTGCGTGATATTCGGCAAGTGAAAGTAACCATCAGCTTTCAAGGTGAAACGCTCGAGCAGGCATTTATGCGATTAAGTGAAGTTTCTAATGTGTCATTTAATTATAACCACAACGAGCTTCGCAAGATTACAACCAAACAGCTCACCTTTAAGAATGAGTCTTTACCACAAGTATTAAGTGCAGTACTTAAGGAGACCAACTTTAAGTATAAAGAAGAAGAGAATGGGGTAATTATTTACCAGGTAAATTCGGTACAGGAAAAGAATCTTGCAAGCAGCGTAAATCAAGCCGCTGATAAGATTACCGTAAAAGGTACTGTTTCAGATAAATTCGGGCCATTGGCTGGTGTTTCGATAAGTGTTAAGCAGTCATCAAACGGTACAAGCACTGATGCTGACGGTGCTTACTCAATTGTTGTAAACAAGGGAGAAACGCTGATTTTTAGCATGATTGGGTATAGAACCCAAGAGGTGACCATCGGCTCACAAACGGCAGTAAACATAACCCTTGAAAGCGAAGTTACTCAACTGGAAGAAGTTGTTGCCGTTGGTTATGGAACCCAAAAGAAAGTTAATCTAACAGGCGCAATTGCCACGGTTTCTGCCAAGGATTTTGAAAACAGACCGATTACCAATGTTTCTACTGCTATTCAGGGAAAAATGTCTGGTGTTACTGTATTGCAGCGTTCTGGACAGCCGGGTAGAGATAATGGAACAATTCGCATCAGAGGTATTGGAACATTAAACGACTCAAGTCCATTGGTACTTATTGACGGCCTGCAAGGCGACATGAATACGCTTGACCCGAATGACATTGAAAGTGTTTCAGTGTTAAAGGATGCCGCTTCGGCAGCAATTTACGGCTCACGCGCGGCTAACGGTGTAATTTTAATTACCACCAAGAAAGGTAAGAAGAATTCACCGGCTCAATTGACCTACAGTGCTTATTCAGGTTGGCAGAATCCTACCCGATTGCCACAGTTCCTTAATTCGGCAGATTACGCCAGTTTGTATAACGAGGCATTGCAAAATGAAGGAAAACCTAAAAAATATACTGATGAAGAAATTGCAAAATTTGCATCAGGTGTTGATCCGGATAAATATCCAAATACCGATTGGTTAGGCTTATTCTTCACTGAAAAAGGCTATCAGCAAAATCATTATTTAGGATTATCAGGAGGTTCTGATAAAACCACTTATTCAATTTCGTTAGGTTATTTTGATCAACAGGGCTTAATCAAGAATTCGTTTTCTAAACGCTATAACCTTAAAACCAATGTTGAAAGCCAGGTATATGACCGCTTAAAGGTTGGTTTAGACTTAAACCTTAACCGTAAGAATATTACCGAGCCAACCAATCCGTATACAGGTGATATGAGCCAAATCTTTAGGCAGGTAATCAAACTATCACCAACTATTCCGTATAAATATTCAAACGGACAGTACGGTTATGGGCAAGATGGTAACCCAATTGCCTGGATGGATTTAGATGCTACCAATGCATCTAACTATAATGATGCTTTTGGAAATGTTCATGCTGAACTAACAATTCTTAAGGGGCTTACCGCTTCAGGAATGTTAGGAGCTAGAACGTTTGCTGATATGGGTAGTCGTTTCATTAAGGACATTCAGTTCTATGATCCAAACACTGGTAACCCTACCAAATATCAGGGTCCAAATTCCCAAAGAGATTATAATGCAAATTCGCTAAACATTACTTCTCAAGCTTTATTAAACTATAACGGCAGCTTCGGTAAGCATGATATTAAAGGATTGGCGGGTTTCTCTCGTGAATCGTACCGAAATGATTGGTCTCAAGGCGAAAGAAAAAATTTCCCTAATAATGAATTAACAGAATTAAATCCAGGCTCAACAGATGGGCAGGAAGCTACCGGTTCTGCTTATGAATGGGCATTACAATCATACTTTGGCCGTTTGGGTTATACTTATAACAATCGTTACATGTTTGAAGCGAATGCCAGATACGATGGGTCTTCGCGATTTGCTAATGGAAATCGTTATGGTTTATTTCCGTCATTTTCAGCAGGTTGGAGAGTTTCAGAGGAGGAATTTCTTAAATCACTAAACTGGTTGTCAAATCTGAAATTAAGAGCTTCTTGGGGAAAATTGGGTAATCAGTTAGTAACTGATGCAAGTGGTAATCAATTATATTACCCTACAGTATCAACTATTTCTCTTGGTAAAGATGTTGATTACAATTTTAATGATGCAGTAGCTTCTGGAGGTATTGTAACAAAAGGGGTAAATCCTGAATTGACTTGGGAAACATCAACCAATACCGATTTAGGTGTTGATATATCTTTCTTTAATTCTAAACTTTCATTCACTGCTGATTATTTCAGCAGAGCAACAAAAGACATCCTTCTTGATTTTCCGGCGCCGGTTACTTACGGATTATCAGCTCCTGCTCGTAATGCGGGATCGATGACGAACAAGGGATTTGAGTTTGAGTTAAGCCATAATAATCAATTCGGGCAGGTAGCCTTTAATGCTTCAACCAATTTTACCATCGTAAATAACGAGGTGACAGACCTTAAAGGAAAAGGCGATATATTTTATTCGAGCAACGCTCAAATTGCTCGTGTAGGGGTTCCATATAAGGCGTTTTATGGGTATGAGGTAGAAGGTATTTTCAAAACACAAGAAGAAGTAGCCGCGCATGCAACTCAAAGCGGGGTTACAAAAGCAGGGGATTTAATATACAAAGATCAGAATAACGATCACAAAATTGACGCTGGTGACCGTGTTATAATTGGCAACAGCATTCCTAAATATATCTACGGATTAAATCTTGGGGCAAACTATAAAGGTTTCGATGTAAGTGTATTCATGCAAGGAGCAGCAGGTCATAAAGGCTTGTTAAACAACGAAGCGATAGGTGGATTTGGTGATCGTAAGCCACTTGAGTATCAATTGGGCCGTTGGACACCTGAAAATCCTAATGCAGAATTTCCTCGGGTATTGGCTACTCAAAAGCAAAATGAGCAGGTTTCATCATTCTGGGTGAGGGATGCATCGTATCTACGTCTTAAAAATCTGCAGTTGGGTTACAGTTTCCCTAAATCGATCACTGAGAAGATGAGAATTAACGCATTGAAGCTATACCTAAGCGGACAAAACCTGTTTACCATTACTAAATATCCTGATGGGTACGATCCGGAGTTACCGGAAGTAAGCCGTGGAGCAAATTATCCTCAGGTAAAGGTGTACACATTAGGGTTAGATGTTAAATTTTAATTAAAGAAGACAATCAGATGAAAAAAACATACATATTGGCAGGAGCGCTTTTTTTGACTCTAAGCTTTACTGCCTGTAAAGAAGATTTTTTGGACAAAGCTCCTTTAGATGAGCTTTCTGATCAAACCTTTTGGAAGAGTGAAAAAGATGCACAAATGGCGCTAAACTCTTGCTATCGTAATGGTTTATACGGCTTTTGGGAGGTGTTGTATTTAGATGCTATGGCCGACAATGCTTATTCGCAGTTTGCGTGGGATGGTTTCCAAAAGCTTGGTAATGGAACTATGGATGCAGGCTATGTTGATCAGAATAACTTTTTTACGTTTAAAGATATTAGAAGTTGTAATGAGTTTTTAGCAGGGGTTGAAAAAATACAATTTGCGGATCCGGCTAAAAAAGAGGCCATGAAGGCTGAAGCACGCTTTATAAGAGCAATGGCTTATTTCTATAAAGTCCAGTTTTTTGGTGATGTGCCTTTAATGACTACTCCACTTAGTTTGCAAGAGTCAAATATTCCTAGAACACCAAAGGCAGAAGTCGTAAAGTTCATTTTAGATGAATTGGGAGCAATTGCCAATGCTTTGCCTAATAAAGCTTCATCAAGTGGTAAGGTATCGAAAGCAGCTGTTCTTGCTTTAAAGGCCCGTGTTGAACTGTCTGAAGGTAAGTTTGCGGAGGCTGCTGCATCATCACAGCAGGTAATAAGTATGGGCAATTACAATCTCTTCCCTAATTACGAGTCGATGTTTTGGATGGCTAACCAGGGAAATAATGAGGTGATCTTTGATCGTCAATACATGGCTAATGCAGGGGATAATACAATGTGGGATATGGGTGCACATTTGCCAAACAGTGAAGGTGGCTGGTCATCGATAGATCCTACTCAAAGTTTGGTAGATGAATATGAGTGTACAGATGGAAAAGTGAAGGAATTGTCATCGTTGTATAATCCACAAAATCCATACGTAAACAGAGATCCTCGCATGAGCGCAACTATTATTTATCCGGGGGCAGATTGGAGAGGTAGCTTGTTTAATTCATTAGATAAAAACAGTGCCGATTATTACAACAACAGTGATAACGCTTCAGAAACAGGTTATAATTTGCGTAAATACATGGATCCAGCAGCTACCGGTGATGATGTGTGGAACTGGGGTACCAATGCTATTCTCATTCGTTACGCTGAAGTGTTGTTAACCTATGCTGAGGCTAAAATTGAGCAAAACCAAATTGATGCGAGTGTTTACAACGCGATTGACGCAGTAAGACAACGCGCAGGAATGCCTGTGGTAGATAGAACAGTTTATAGTAATCAGGATAAACTAAGAGAACTTATCAGAAGAGAGAGAAGGGTAGAGTTCGCTATGGAAGGGTTTCGATGGTTTGATTTAAAACGTTGGAATCAATTAGAAAAGATCGGAACTCCTGTTTATGGAGTACGCGATGGAGTTGTGAATGCAGATGGTTCTGTTACCTTGTCTGGATCAAATCGATTGGTGGAAGAACGCATTTTTGCAACTAAAAATTACTTGCTTCCAATTCCTCAGGCAGCAATTGATATTTCTAAAGGAGTACTCAAACAAAATAAAGATTACTAAGGGTAATTTTTTAAAAACTAAAAAGTTAAAAAGCGGCCCAAAGGCCGCTTTTTTTACACAAGATTGCTAAGCACACCTAGAAATAAATGAAGATATGTTAAAAAGAAATGGCTTAATCCTGCTTTTTGTCCTGCTGATGGCAGGCTCTTCAAATGCTCAAACAAAAGGCACCTTTGCTATTGGTGATCAAAGCTTTTTGCTGAACGGAAAAGACTTTGTGATTCGTTGTGGAGAGATGCATTTTGCCCGGGTGCCGGAGCCGTATTGGCGCCATCGTTTAAAAATGGCAAAGGCAATGGGACTGAATACTGTTTGTGCCTATTTGTTTTGGAATATGCATGAAAAAACACCGGGACAATTTACCTGGACGGATCAGTCGGATGCTGTAAAGTTTTGCAAGATCGCGCAGGAAGAAGGTTTGTATGTCATACTTCGACCGGGGCCTTATGCCTGTGCCGAATGGGAATTTGGTGGCTTCCCTTGGTGGTTGCTGAAAGATAAAAGTATGCAGCTGCGCACAACACATCCTTATTACCTTGAACGTTGCCGCAATTACCTGTTAGAAGTTGGAAAACAATTAGCTCCCCTGCAAATCAATAAAGGTGGAAATATTATTATGGTGCAGGTGGAGAATGAATACGGCAGTTACGGCAGTGATAAAGAGTACATGGGTAAAGTGCGTGATTATTTAGTGGAAGCCGGTTTTTCGGTTCCTTTGTTTCATTGCGACGGCCCTTCGCAGTTAATAGAAGATCATCGTGATGACATTTTTGCGGTGGTAAACTTTGGCAGTAATCCTGAAAGTAGTTTTAAAGCTTTACGCAAAGTGCAGTCTAAAGGACCGCTGATGTGTGGTGAGTATTATCCGGGATGGTTCGACAGTTGGGGACGACCTCATCATAATGGTAGCAGTGAACGGGTGGTGAAGGAGCTAGCCTATATGCTAGATCATAAGGCTTCATTTAGTATTTATATGGTGCATGGTGGCACTACGTTTGGCCTTAATTCAGGAGCCAATTGTCCGCCATTTTTACCGCAAACCACTAGTTATGATTATGATGCGCCTATTAATGAGGCGGGTCAGGTAACTGATAAATATTTTGCGCTTAGGAAATTGTTTTCGGGCTATTTGCAGGCCGGAGAAAGCTTGCCGGAAGTTCCTGAAGCAATGCCGATGCAAGCAATTAGTAATTTTAAATTCGATGCGTTTGCTTCCGTTTGGTCCAACTTGCCGGCTCCCATAAAAGCCGATAGTACAATGACCATGGAAGACCTGAACCAGGGATTTGGCTGTGTTCTATATGAAACAGTTGTGCCTGCTGGGCCTGCATCAACCCTCTCTTTTAATGAAGTCCATGATTTCGCGCTTATTTACCTTAACAAAACGTTTCTTGGCGTAATTGACCGGCGAAAAAATAAATTCTCTATTCAATTGCCTGCCAGGGCAAAAGCTGAAAATTTAAAGGTATTTGTTGAAGCGATGGGAAGAGTGAATTATGGCGGCTACATGCATGATCGCAAGGGGATCATTGGGCAAGCAGTGTTAAAAGATCAGCAAAACAATGTCATTAAAACCTTAAAAGGCTGGAAGCATTATTCGATTAAATTGGGTGATGAAAATCCTCCTGTAAAATATTCTGCAGCAAATTATATTGAAAAAAACACTCCGGGGTTTTATAAAGGCCGGTTTCAAGTTCAGAACCTTGCCGATACTTATCTCGATTTAAGTAATTGGAACAAAGGTGTTGTATGGGTGAATGGCCGTTGCTTAGGTCGTTTTTGGAATGTTGGTCCTACACAAACCATGTTTTTGCCAGGTTGCTGGCTGAAAAAGGGGATGAATGAAGTAGTGGTCTTTGATTTATTTGGAGTTGCCAAGCCTGCCATGCGTAGTTTGGAGAAACCCATTTTAGATGTATTAAATGAACCTCAGGCAAAACCACACCGTACGGCTTCTCAACAATGGACCTTACCTGCATCTGCAGCTTATGCAACCGGCAGTTTTGAAAATAAGGCCGAATGGCAGACTGTTAATTTTAAACCAACGAATGCACGCTATTTCTGTTTGGAAGCGCTGAACTCTCACAAGGATAATGAACCTTACGCTACCGTTGCTGAATTGTACCTGATCGACAGTCATGGTAAGGAAATCCCACGGAATAAATGGAAAGTTATTTATTCCGATAGTGAGGAAATTCAAGCGGAAGATGGAAAGGCTGATAATGTATTCGACTTGCAAAGCACTTCTATTTGGCATACGCAGTGGGAAGACGCTTCTCCTAAATACCCGCATCAACTGGTAATTGATTTAGGAGCTATGCAAAATGTTAGTGGTTTTAAATATTTGCCACGTCAGGATTCGCCTAACGGACGGATAAAAGATTATAGAATATTCCTAAGCAATACAGTTTTTAAAGATTTGTAAGTGATGATTAAGAAGGTATTACTGCTAGTGCAGATTGTTCTTTTTGTACAAATTCAGCTTTTTTCACAAACACTTGCCCCTAAGGTATGGACTCCTGATAATGGGAATGGAACGTTTAAAAACCCATTTTTATGGGGCGACTGGCCCGATCCGGATATCGTCAGGGTCGGTGATGAATTTTATTTTGTTTCTACCAGTATGCATTATGTGCCTGGCTGTCCCATCCTAAAATCTAAGGATTTAGTGAACTGGGAGATGGTAGGTTACGCGGTAGATAAATATGACGAAGATCCAAGGTATAACTTGCAGGGAGGCAACATGTACCTGCGTGGTTCATGGGCGTCAACTATCAAACATCACAACGGGTTGTTTTACGTAGGCTTTTGTACCCCGAAGTGGGATAATGAAAAGGGCCAGTTTTCCATCTGTACTGCAAAAAATATTAATGGTCCATGGACAAGAACCATTTTCCCGGAGTACTTATATGATCCGGGGTTGTTTTTTGATGATGATGGGAAAGTGTATGTGGCTCATGGACAGCAAAAGCTCTTTATAACTGAATTAAATGCGGATGCTAAGTCGGTAAAAACACCTCAAAAGGAGATATACGACAATAGGGCTTATCCTTATTTGGAGGGATCTCATTTATACAAGGTTAAGGGTAAGTATTACATTTTAGGATCTACAGGAGGGACAACGGGAAGACAGGTTTGTTTGAGGTCGGATAATATATATGGACCGTATGAATCCAAGGTTGTTATCAACGACGACCATACTTATCCAGGCAATGGTTTGCACCAAGGTGGAATGGTACAATTAAAAGACGGTTCCTGGTGGTTTATCATCATGCAGGATCGTGGAGCGATAGGCAGAACCCCTAATTTGGAACCTGTTACCTGGGTAGATGGATGGCCAATGTTAGGTGTAAATGGAAAAGGAGTGGACGTTCATAAAAAACCTAATGTTGGTAAAAGTTACCCTGTAAAGGTTCCAGCAACATCGGATGAGTTTAACTCTCCAAAGCTTGGTTTGCAATGGCAATGGAACCACAATCCCGACAATGCAAAATGGTCGTTGAACGAGAGAAAAGGATATATGCGTTTGCATGCTTCTTTGGCTACTGATTTAACTACGGCTCGAAATACGCTTACACAACGTGTTCAAGGACCGGCTTCAGAAGGAATGGTAGAAATGGATGTTAAGGGTTTGAAAACAGGTAATATAGCAGGCTACGGAATTTTTCAGTCGCCTTATGCATATATAGCTGTTAGAAAAAATGGTAAAGCCAACAGTCTGATCATGGTCAATAATGGGGTGGTTGTTGATAGTATCAATGACTTTAAACCAAGTAAAATCTGGCTTAAAGCGAATGCTACCCATATTGGTTTCGAAGCTACCTTCAGTTATAGTGTAGATGGTAAGAAATTTATACCATTTGGCAACAAGCTTAAAATGGCGTTAGGTTTAGACTGGACGGCTAACCGCTTTGCGCTGTTAAATTTTAGTACTCAAAAAGAAGGCGAAGGTGGTTATGCTGATTTTAACTGGTTCCATTTTAAAGGCGAAAACCCTTCGATCAATACGCAGAAGGTGTCTTGCAATGGAAATAGTTTAAAGATAGATGGAAAAGAAACATTTGTTTACAGTGCGGCTTTTCATTATTTCCGTTGCCCTAAAGAACTATGGAGAGATCGTTTTCAAAAAATAAAAGCTGACGGTTTTAACACAGTAGAAACCTATATTCCCTGGAACTGGCATGAGCGAAATATGCCGGAAAATGTTCAGGATGAATCCCAATTTGATTTTTCGGATTTGCAAGAATGGCTGGACATGGCTCATAAAGAATTTGGCCTGTATACCATTGTTCGTCCGGGACCATTTATTTGTGCCGAATGGGCTGGCGGCGGTTACCCGCGATGGTTAGCCAAATTTCGACCTAAAATGGATAGTTTCTGGTTAAGGAGTAATGATCCTGAGCATGTGAAATGGACCTTACATTGGTACAAAGCGGTAGGTAAGCTAATAGCCGATGAGCAAATTACCAATAAGCCAAAAGGGGAAAAAGGGATTATATTGGTTCAAATCGAAAATGAATATGATTACCATGAAATAACCACTGGCAAAACCGAATTCCTGCAAACTTTGCATAATGCTGTTAAGAAGGCAGGAATAAATGTTCCAATGTTTACGTGCCTGACTAATGAAACCAGGGGAAGTAAGGATAGCGTTTTGGCCGATGTTTTTGATAGCGATAACTATTATGTCGACTTAAACGATGCGATTAGTTGTGCAAAGCGCATGGCTAATTTAAAGGATAAGCAACCCAACGCTCCTGGCTTTGTAACTGAATTGCAAGGTGGCTGGTTTTCGACCGTTGGAGGAAAGTTAAGTGAAGATAGTCCTTCGGACTACCGTCATTTTTATGCCATCGGCATGATGTCAATTTTGGGCGGTGCCACCGGATTGAATGCTTATATGTTTTATGGAGGTACTCACCTGGAAGGTTGGGGTGCTCGTGGCCAAACCACAAGCTATGATTATAATGCGGCCATCAGAGAGGATGGAGGGCTTTCTTCTAAATACTTTGCAGCTAAAAATCTTGGGGCTTTCATTAAAAAATATCAGCAGCAACTGATCCACTCTAAAGGCGGTGTTTGCGCATTTGAAAAAGGGCCAACTGAATTAGCCGGAGGTATTCGCATTGCCGATGATGGGACCAAGTTTGTATTTATTCACAACAGCTCTTCTCAAAAGCGCATTGCGGGTACATCAATTGTTAATCCGGCATCGAATGGTTCATCTACCCAGCCAATCTATAACGTAGACCAAAACGAAAAGAAAGTTTTAATAGCAGTTGATTCGACCAAGAAAAATGTATTGAGTGCAGAATCATCCTTTGCAATCAACTATCAACTGGATTCAATGGAAACCAAAGTCTTGATTATTTCTCCCAATGGAAAAGCAGAAAACGGATTGTGGTGGAGTTTGTCAGATGAGGTTAAAAAGAGAACTGTTGATAAGCCAACGGAAACAATAATTCGGATTGCAGAGGCCCGCAAATACAATGAGGATTTCAAGACAAACTGGAAACAATTACCTGCGTCAGTTTCTCTACCTGAACTGGGTGTGAATGATTGCCGCTATGTATCGTATCGTTCAAAAGATACATTAACTGCAAAGGAGGCAAGTCGTTATGGTAAGTTACTGTTCAATACTTATTCAAGAGATATTTTGACTGTACAGGTTAACGGTAAGATAGCTCCTCGTTTATATCCTACTGATAAATACGCGGCAGCAGCAACCAGAAATGTAGAAAAGTCATTTGCCCTGATTAAGGATGATGAATATGACAATAGCTTTAATGTTGCCGGTTTATTGAAAGCAGGCGAGAACGAAATTGTAGTTGTATATGAAAACATTGGTCATGAGCACGGTTATTTTCCAATGGAAGAGCTAACCGGTATTCGCAAAGCAGGCTTAGCTGATACCATTGGGGTGATACAGAAGGAACTTAAATGGCAGGTGGCAACGGAGATGTCGGGGATTGAGCATCACTTTACTTCAACAGAATTTAATGATAGCTCATGGAAAGTAATCCCATTGGATATTACATCCGAAGTTCCTCGAAAAGGAAATAAAATTCAGCCAAACGGTAAGCAAGATGCGTTATTTACCTGGTACAGGGTGGAATTTGAATTGCCAGAAAATGCAGATCCAGCCACTACCTGGCGATTACTGATCAATGCATCAGGTAATGGTTATATGTATTTGAACGGTCATAATATTGGCCGTCATTATGAATTGGGGCCGCAACGTGAATTTTATTTACCAGAATGCTGGTTAAACAATGGTAAAGGCAAGAAAAATGTGATCACATTGGGTTTACGCCAAACCATGAACGGGTCAATAATTAAGGGTATGGAGATCAAAGAGTATGCGAAAAATGAAAGGTAGTTTTAAGTTATTCGCGTTCATTTTAGTCGTATTAAATAGCTCAATTGCATGGGGACAGAAGATCCCTGCTCCCCGAATTGATCTGAATTTTAATACCAAATGGGCCTTTTTCAGAGGAGAAGCCCAAGGAGCTGAAGCCATTCACTACGACGACAAAACATGGTCGGCGGTGACGATTCCGCATACCATACGACTTGAGACCAAGCACAATGGAGGAAACCGTAACTATCACGGAATTGCCTGGTACCGTCGTTACTTTAAAATTGAGAAATCTGCACAGGGTAAACGCATCACGCTAAACTTTGAAGGAGTTCAAAAAAACTGTGAGGTTTTCCTAAATGGGAAAAAGATAAAGGAGCATTTCGGCGGATACTTAGGTTTCGTGGTTGATATCACTGATAAGGTGAAATTTGAGGGAAGCAATGTACTTGCCCTTCGCATTTCCAATTTGGACGATCCTTTCACCCCACCCGGTAAAGCCGAGGCAAAAATGGATTTCAATTACTACGGAGGTATTTATCGGAACGTCACTTTAGTCGTTACCAATAAACTGTTTATTTCAGATCCGCTTGAAGCCGATAAAATTGCAGGTGGAGGCTTGTTCATTAGCTTCCCGAATGTTGATAAGAAGAAAGCAACAGTCAGCATAAAAACACACCTGGTAAATCAGAATGCGGAGGCGGCTAATCTTACCTTAATAACCAGTATTAAAGACAAAAATGGGCGAGAAGTGGCAGTTGAGAAATCAAACTCTGCTCTGCCTGGAAATGAAGATAAGGAGCTTGTCCAAAATTTAACTGTTGTAAATCCGAGTTTATGGCACCCTGATCATCCTTATTTATATCAGTTGGAGTCTAAAGTTTATAACGGTAAAGAACTGAAGGATGTTAAGATCACTTCGATTGGTATCCGAACCATTTCTTTTAAGTCACCAAGCGGCAAAGCTGATGGGTTTTATATTAATGGAGAGAAGCTTTATTTACGCGGAGCCAATCGCCATCAGAGTTATCAGCATATTGGAGATGCGGCTCCCAATTCTATGCAATTGCGTGATGCTTTGCAGATAAAAAAGGGAGGTTTCAATGCTGTGAGGGCAGCGCATTATCCACAATCGCCTGCTTTTCTGGATGCCTGCGATAAAATTGGATTATTAGTAATTGAATGTGAGCCTGGATGGCAATTTTTTAGCAAGGATTCGCTTTTTGTTTCCCGTTCTTACCGACAAATTCGGGAAATGATTCGCCGCGATCGCAATAGGCCATCGGTATTCCTTTGGGAAACATCCTTGAACGAATCGCCAACGCCTGAATTTTGGGCAAGAGAAGCAGTTCGAATCGCCCACGAAGAAATGCCAAACGATCAGCTATTTACTGCGGATGATTTTTTTGCCAAGGGAAGAAAATGTTATGACGTATGTTATAAAGTTGTTAACGAGGATGGGACCGACCCGATGCCGGATATGCCTTCGTTGACCCGTGAATGGGGAGATACCTGGATGGCTGATCCTCAAAAAGAGAACGGTTTGCGGGCTTCACGAATGTACAGTCCTAAAGGTTTGATCAACCAATGTATCTTGCGGCAAAATGCTTTGAATGGTACGCCGCTCGAAGAGGAAGGTGGTTATTGGGATCATGCCCGTTTGGATGCCAATGATCGGATTAGCGGGTATTTCTTATGGAGTTTTAACGATTTTCCTCGTGGTACGGAAGAAACTACAGCCTTTTGTGGAGTAGTAGATATTGATCGTTATGAAAAATTTGGCTATTACCAGTTGCAGGCAATGCAGGATGCTCGAAATCCGGTGTATGGTCCAATGGTGTTTATTGCCAGCTATAACAACCGTCCTGATCTGGATTCTTCCTTAATGGTATTTTCAAACTGTGATAAGGTAAAATTATATCGTAACAACAAATTAATAGGCGAGCAAACAAGAGCTGAGAATGCAAAAACGGCTCAATTTGTGGCTTCAAAAGGGGGGTGCCCTTACTTCAGATTTAATACATCTAAATATGAGGCCGGTGAGCTTAAGGCAGAAGGGTTTCTGGATGGAAAAATAGTTTGTTCTCATACAGTTAAAACTCCGGGAAAAGCACATCATCTCGAAATTGAGATTGCAGATAAAGGTATTCAGCCAATAGCTGATGGCTCTGATATGATCCCGGTATATGTTAAAGTATGTGATAAAGAGGGTACCGTTGTTAGCAATACAGAACAACTGCAATCGTATAAATTGAATCTCACAGCTTCAGGAAATGGCACTTTGATCGGTGCGAATATTCCACGTGTTGGCGTTGCGGAACAGCAGTCGGAAGGAGGAATCGGTTACGGAATTATTCGTACAACAGAACAAGCCGGAGAAATCGTTGTGACGGCTTCCTCTCCTGGGTTAATTTCGGCCACTGCAACTATTAAAACAGTGCCTTACCACGGTAAATATGTGCAAGACGGAGCACATAAGCCTTGGAGGTATGAAGAGGAGGAGAGTGAAACTGCTGCACCAGTGAAAGTTAATAATGGAGCTTCAATGCCTCCTGCAATCACGCTTAGTTCACAAATGCTTGGTGTAAATGGGAATGATAAAGCTCCAGAGCTTGATAAACTGGTAGATGGAAATGCCCGTAGTATTTGGAGACCTCAGAGCGATAAACTCCCAATCGAATTAAAAATAGATTTAGGAAAGTCGTTCACGTTAAAAGGCAGCAAGATCATTTGGGGTAAAGACAGTGACTGGTACACTTATTCTATTCAAGGATCTGCAGACGGTAAAAATTGGAATGACCTTGTAAGTGAAAGAAAGGTTTCAGGGCAAGATTATAAGCCGGTAATTTATGATGAGGCACAAGTCCGCTATCTCAAAGTAAAGCTATCAGAAGTACAACCAGAAAAAAGTAAAGTAGCCATTGGCGATATTGAATTGTATGGTGTGTCAGCTTTTTAGTTGATAGCGCGAAAATATAATTGCAGGAAACCGTAATTGTTAATGCAACCTCATTGCTACTTCGAGCAGTACTTGATGGGGGTGCTTTTGTATGAATATTCTTATCGCAATGGGGGGCTTTACCTGGTAACCCCATTTGCGTTTTATAGCTGAAATAGATTTTAAGTTTCAAAGACAATTTACCCAGCTACCTATTTAACTGCATTTTTAAGCATGATTTCCCAATAATGTCTAAAATTTGCGCAAACGTTTGCGTGTAATAAGCGCAAACGTTTGCGTGTAATTTATAGGCCTGTTTTGTTCCAAAGTGGTTTTACGGCAGTTTGAAATGATTATTAAAGTTTCTTACTTGGATGAAGATTAGTCGATTAGAAATGCAAACGGTTGCATTTACAGACTAACTGAAAAGCGGTGAAAACGGATAAGAACTCAGTTCTACCAGTTCATGTAAGAACGAAAAATCTTGAATTAATTGTGAGACCGCTTTCGGGGAGTGTTTAAGTATCAATCAAAAAAATGAAGGTTTCTCTTAGCTTCAACACCAGTCAAAAACCAATTTAGATAATAAAAAACCGATTGACGCGGCAACGACAATCAGTCCAGTTAAAGCGGCAGTTTTATGGATTAACAATCACGGAAATGATTGTAATTAACTGACGCATCAGTAAGCATTTTAAAACTTAAACTAAATAAATATATGAAAAAAAAGACTACACTGTTAATTAAGAGAGCGAGTGTTCTTGTCTTTGGTTGTATTGTTACTGTTGGAGGAGCTTTACACGCAACCCCAACTGATAGTAAAAGTTTAACCAAAGAAAAACAGTTAAAAGGAGCAGCAAGAACTGTTGCTACTTTAATTAAAGGTAAAGTTGTTGATCAGGCGGGCTTACCTTTAGCCGGCGTTACAGTTGCTGTTAAAGGGTCATCGACAGCTACATCAACAGATGGAGATGGTAATTTCCAAATTAATGTTACATCCGAAAAAGATGTATTGGTAATCAGCATAATTGGTTTCGAATCTCGTGAGATCACAGTTGGCAGTAATAAATCATTTAATATAATTCTAAAAGAAAAATCTACCACATTAAACGAGGTAGTGGTTGTTGGTTACTCGGCTAAGAAAACAAAGGAGATATCGAGTGCGGTAACTGTGGTTACTTCTGATAAACTTAGAGATGTAACTTCAAATGAGCTTACTACCTTGCTACAAGGTAAAGCTCCGGGTGTATTGGTATCAAGCTCAACGGGTGGTGACCCAACTTCGAGTGGAGATGTTGTTATCAGGGGTGTTAATACCATTACAGCCAGTTCAAGTCCATTATATGTTGTTGATGGTAATATCGGAGGATCTTATAATGTTGCTGATGTTGAGTCGGTAACAATTCTAAAAGATGCTGCTGCAACAGGTTTGTATGGTTCAAGGGCTTCTAACGGGATTATCATCGTAACAACCAAATCTGGAAAAGCAGGAAAAACCAAGGTTGAATTTAATGCGACTACTGGTTTGAGCCAGGCAGAATTTGGCAACTTCAAGGTTATGAACGCCCAGCAGTTGTTCGATTACCAATCACTATATTATAATCCAGATCCGTCAGTAGTAAATATAAACACCAACTGGAGAGATTTGGCATTTAGAAACGCAATAGTTAATAACTATCAGCTTGCTTTAAATGGCGGTACCGAAAAAACGCAGTTCTATCTTTCAGGAAATTATTACAATGAAGAAGGAACCGTATTGGGTAACGACAAAACCGGGTACAATTTCCGTTTGAATTTAACACATAACGTAAACACCAAGTTCAAAGTGGCCACCCACTTAAACGGTACCTTTACAAAAGATAATTATTACCACGATGCTATCTTAAAAGAGTCATACGTAAATATGCCATTTGACTCACCTTATGGTGCAGACGGAGCTCCTGTCGAAGCAACCTCAATTGTAAATTGGTTTGGTAGAGATCGTGAGAACTTCTTGCACTCTTATCAGTATAATTTAAACAATGCCCGTAGTTTAAATGTCAATGGAGATTTGAATTTAGACTACACCTTGTCAAAATTATTTACGTTATCTTCTTACAATAGAATGGAACTTGGTAATTACAGAGCTGAGCAATATTCTGATAAGAGAACCAAAGAAGGTGCAGGAGATGGCGGATGGTTATATAACGGGAATAGCTTTAACAATCGCTTATTAACCTCAAATCGTTTAAAGTATGAACAAAGTTTTGGAAGCCATAATGTAACGGCTTTAGCGGTTGCAGAGGCTGAGAAAAGCTATAGCGATAACACAGATGTTACAGGTCAGAATCTTCCTCCAGGCCGACCTTTCCTGTCAACAGCTACAACTACGAATGAACTTCCTGGAGGTGGTAGAGATGAATCTAGTTTCCAAAAAGGCTTAGTTTCTGTCGATTACAATTACAATAACAGGTATTTTGCCATTGCTTCATTGGTTCATGAGAGTTCTTCACGTTTCGGAAGTAATAATCCAGGCGCTGATTTCTATCAATTGGGGGCATCATGGATTTTGAGCAATGAGAGCTTCATGTCAGGTGTTACTGCTGTTAACTTCTTAAAGCTTCGTTCAAGTTACGGTACTACAGGTAACGCCGATTTTGGAAATAACTATGCGGCATTAGGCTTATATGATTTAAGTGCAGGATCAAGCTACGCTGGTTTACCAGGAGCTGCACCAAGTCAGAAAGCTAACCCTAATTTAACTTGGGAAAAATTAAAATCAACCAATATTGGGGTAGATGTAGGATTCTTAAATAGGATCGATCTAAACATTGATGTTTACCAAAAAGTATCATCTGATCTTTTATATAAACGACCTCTGCCGGCTACTTCAGGTTATGACTATATTTTTGAAAATGTGGGCTCAATCAGAAACAGAGGGGTTGAGTTTAACCTTACCACTACAAATCTAAAAGGTAAATTTTCATGGGTAACCAACCTGAATGTTGCCGTTAACCGTAACAAGGTATTAAGCTTAAATGATGGAGCAACCGAATTTAGTGCAGGAGCTGCACAACCTATTGCTGTTGGTCATGATATGAATGAATGGTACATGCGTAAATGGGTTGGTGTTGATCCTAATAACGGGGATCCATTGTGGGAGCAAATAGTTAAAGACGCTGATGGCAAAGAATTCGTGTCATACACCAACAGTTGGAATAGTGCTACTCCGCAATACACAGGAAAGTCATCGCAGCCTAAATTTACAGGTGGTTTTACCAATACGTTTAGCTATAAAAACTGGAGCCTGAGTGCTTTTGCCAATTTTGTTTATGGCAACAAGGTATATAATGGTGCTCGTGCCGGCTTTGATACCGATGGGTTATACGAAAGCTATAATGCAATGGTATTGGCGGATGGATGGAACAGATGGGAAAAACCAGGCGATATTGCTACCCACCCTAAACCAGTTTACGGTGGAAATCATTCATCTAACTCAACGTCCACCCGTTTCTTAGAAGATGGCAGCTACATCCGCTTACGTAATGTTAAGCTATCATATGATTTACCAAAAGCATTACTTTCGAGAATAAATGTAACCGGCTTGAGGTTTTATATGGGTGCTGATAACTTGTTGACAATTACCAAATTCTCTGGTCCTAATCCGGAAGTGATTTATAATAATACTGATAAAAACAGTTCATATTCATCAGGTTCTGCAGGTTATTATTACCCACAAAGCCGTAAACTTTTATTTGGTATGAACCTGTCTTTCTAATTGGGCAATCAATTATTTAAATGATCAAATTAATGAAAACTAAAAATATAAAGACTTTTTTACTGGCAGGATTAGTGCTATTAAGCAGTAGTGCTTGTGAGAAAAATTTTGAGCCATCAACGGCCATTAGTGATGAGTCGGCCTTGACCAATGCAGGCGATATTGAAACCGCAACAATAGGTACTTATGCTGTATTGAGAGGAAGCAAATATGTACGCAGTTATCACTTTTTAACGGAGTATCAAAGCGACGAAATTGCTCAGGGACAGAACTCCTCAGATGATTTAAGTCGTTGCTACAGATATACCCATGTTAAGAATGGCAGCCATTTAACCAATTTTTGGCAGCAGGCTTATAAAGTTGCTTTTGCAGCTAATAAAATTATTGGTGCCATTCCGGATAATGCTAACGGTGAAATGAAACGATTAAAGGGCGAAAATCTGTTTTTACGCGCAATGGTTCACTTTAACCTGGTTAGAATTTACGGTCGTCCGTATACTCAAAATAATGGTAATAATCCTGGAGTGCCAATCCTGAAAGACGGTCTTACAGAAGAGCAGGCAAACACCATTTCAAGAAGCTCGGTTGCTCAGGTGTATGACTTTGTGATTAACGACTTGTTGAGTGCTTCGGCCTTAATGGAAGAAGGAGAGAGGACTTCGGGCACCGTTAAAGCCAATTATTTCGCTACTAGCTATGCAGCAAATGCATTATTGTCTCGGGTATATCTTTACAAGGGTGATAATACTAAGGCAATTGAGTTTGCAGATAAGGTTATAAATTCTGGTAAATATGAATTATTACAAGGGAATGCATTTAAAGACTACTTTAAAATAGCTCCTGAGTCAAATAAGGAAACCATCTTTGCAATCCGATTTACTAAGGCGGAAGATGAAAGCTGGGGTGCTATCGGTTCTATGTACTACAGCGGAAACCCTGAGAATATTTCACAGCCGGCCGCGCAGGGTGTTGGTGAAGGCTACGCTGAGGTGTACGCTTCGCAGTCACTTGTTGACGAATATGCTAAAAATCCATCTGATTTGAGAAGCAGTTTTATAGCTCCTTACACAATTAGTGGTGTACTTCAACTGAATAGTAAACTTAGTCCTAAAACACCTATGTACTATGTTACTAAGTACAGTTTGCAGGAAGGTAAAACCAATCTAAGTTCACCTGTTTATTTACGCTTGGCAGAAATGTTCCTGATCAGGGCAGAAGCTAATGCCAAGTTAGGAAATACACAATTAGCCTTAAATGATTTGAATGTGATCAGAAACAGAGCCGGTATTCCTGCCTTAACAACTGCTGATGTTAGCGTAGATAAAACTATTTTGGATTTGGTATTGAATGAGCGTCGTTTGGAGCTTGCATTTGAATGTCATAGGGCGTATGATTTATTCAGAAATGATAAACCGATGAAGCGTAACTATCCAGGTACTCATTCATTGAATAATACGCCTAATACCAATATAACTCAAACTATTCAGCCTACTGATGCAAGAGTTATTTTCTTCTTGCCGGAAGTTGAGGTGAACAAGAATCCTAATCTGGTTCAAAACCAATAGAGGGTAATTAAAGAGTTTCGTAATCTAATTTAAATGGAAATGAAAAAACTTTATATAACGCTGGTTGCTATCACTACAATCATGATGGTATCATGTGAGGATAGTTCAGTGCTTTTTGATGCAAGTAAATTCCAGGCTGGTTCGCCTGATAATATGAATGAATGGACCATTACCACTGATAGTGAGGTGCCTTCAGGAGAGGAGTGGTTAGATGACTCGGGAGAGCATTTTACAGGCTTTGCTAAAGATTTACTAGATGGAAATGTAAATACCTATTGGCATACCGATTATACTAAGCAAGATTATGAGTATATAGATCCTTATCCACATTGGGTGCTAATTGATATGAAAAAGGAAAATCATTTAGTATCGATTTCAGTGACCAACCGTCAAGGGAACAGAAAGGGTATGAAAAAGTTCAAGTTGGAAGGTAGTATGAATGGTACCGAATTTACGAGCCTGGGTGAATTTGAATTTCAAGGAATCGATGCACCGCAAAGTTATCCTTTATCATCTACAAATGGTTACCGCTATATTAAACTAACAGCCATAGAAGGATATACTGCAGCTCAGTTTACTTATTTGTCTGAAATCTCCTTTACAGTTCTTAAATAAAGGATTTATTAAAATATAATTTAAGGGGGCTGTCTAAAATGTTAAGGTAGCCCCCTTTTTATATTGATATCCATTATCTGAGAATTCTATCTAATGACAATCAGTTGTTTGTTTTTGTAAGTCTACACTAGATCAATAAATAGTTAAATGATGAAAAATATTTTACTCATAATATGTGTACTCTGTTTAAGTGGTACGCTTATCCAGTGTAAAAAGAGCGACCCTGTTGAGCCAAAGAAAGATCCTCCTGTTGAGGAAACTCCAGCATTGCCTGTTGGTCCTACAACTACTGTTGCTTTAGCAGGTAACGCTTATGTAACCTCTACAGTCCCGGCAGATGAAATTATCACTTCCACTGGATTAGCTAATTGGAACAACTCAAACACTATTACCAGTACTTACTTTCGTGTAAACAGAACCGGAAAGTTGACCGTTCATTTAAAAGCTAAAGTTGCTCCGGCGGGTAATAGCAGTACCATAAAAGTTACGGTAAACGGAACTGCTTTTAATGTTAATCTTTCGGGAGCTGATTCTAAAACTTATGCAGTTGGATCTGTTAATATTCAACAGATCGGTTATGTAAAAATTGATTTGCAAGGTGTAAGTAAAACCGGAGTCTATTTTGGCGATGTTTCTGATATTATTTTAAGTGATTATGTTGGAGCATCAAATGTAGTTTATGCGAATGATGCGTCGAACTATTACTGGTCGAGAAGAGGCCCTTCGGTACATATGGGTTACACGGCACCAGCCGGAACAAATACCGAGTGGTTTTATAACGAACTGACTGTTCCAGTGGGTGAAGATAAGATAGGTTCTTATTTTATGTCTAATGGTTTCTCGGAAGGATATTGTGGTATTCAGGTTAATTCATCGACTGAAAGAAGAGTGTTGTTCTCTGTATGGGATCCATCACAGGGGAAAACCACCTTGGTTAAAAAAGGAACAAATGTAGTGGATAATACATTTGGGGGTGAGGGTACAGGCGGACAAAGCTATTTGGTGTTTAACTGGAAAGCCGGAACAACCTATAAGTTTCTTACTCAAGGTAAGCCCGATGGACAAGGTAATACGCTGTATTCTTCTTGGTTTTATAACCCTGATCAAGCGGCCTGGGTATTTATAGCTACCTGGAAAAGGCCAAATACCAATACGTATTTAACCGGTCTTCATTCTTTTCTTGAAAACTTTATCGATAATAATGGCTACATGGGCCGAAAGGTGCTGATTAATAATCAATGGGTGAGAAGCTCTGCAGGTGTATGGACGGAGATTACTGCCGGAAGATTTACTTGTGATGCCACAGGTTCAAATAATCAACGATTGGATTTTGCAGGTGGAGTTGAAAATGGCCATTTTTATTTGAAGAATGGCGGTTATTTTTCAAATTATGTAAACCCTAATGCCAGTTTTACCCGTACAGCTACTGGCCAACAGCCAACAGTTGACCTGACAACATTGCCATAGGCAACTAATCTATTTCAATATTTAAGGAGCTTCTGTTCAAGGGAGCTCCTTTTTATTTTTAAAAGATAAATCAGTGGTTGATCTATGTTGATTCGGCAAGCGATAATATTCAAATAATAATCAATTTAAAATGGTTTATTCTGCTTAGGTAAAACGCTATCTTTGACGTTTTCAAAAATTAACTTAAACCATGCTTGTTTCAAAATTAGCAGAGAACCTGATCGGTTCAGAAATATTAAAAATTGCAGCTCAAGTAAATGCAATGAAAGCAGCCGGAGCTCAGGTTAGTAACCTTACTGTTGGTGATTTTGATCCTTCAATATTTCCAATCCCTGAATCTCTGCAAGAAGAGATTGCAAAAGCCTACATTGCTAAACATACTAACTACCCACCTGCCGATGGTGTTTTGTCATTGCGTCAGTCGGTTTCAGCATTTTTAAAAGAGCATTTAGGCTTAGAATACTCTGCAGAAAAAGAAATCATGATTGCCGGCGGTTCTCGTCCGTTGATCTATTCAACTTACCTGGCCATTGTTGATCCTGGAGATAAGGTGATTTTCCCTATTCCATCATGGAACAATAATCATTACGCTTACCTGACTCAGGCTAATGCTGTAATGCTGGAAACCAAACCTGAGCATAACTATATGCCATCAGCAGCTGATATTGCCCCTCATGTAAAAGGAGCTGTTTTATTGGCCTTGTGTTCACCTCTGAATCCAACCGGAACAATGTTCTCTAAAAAGGATTTGGAAGAAATTTGTGATTTAGTGATTGCTGAGAATAAGTCGCGCAAAGAGGGTGAAAAACCTTTGTACATTATGTTTGATCAGATGTACTGGATGTTAACTTTCGGAGAGCATAAACACTATGATCCGGTTTCATTACGTCCGGAGTTAAAAGACTATGTAATTTATATCGACGGAAGTTCGAAAGCATTTGCCGCAACAGGTGTGCGTGTTGGATGGGGATTTGGTCCTGAATCAGTGATCTCTAAAATGAAACCAATTGTTGGGCACATGGGAGCATGGGCTCCAAAAGCCGAGCAAGTAGCTACAGGTGTTTTCTTACAACAAAAAGAAAATGTAGAAACCTATATGGCCAACTTCAAGGAAAAAGTTCAAAAGAGTTTGGCGGCATTACATACCGGATTTCAGCAATTGAAATCAGAAGGTTTTGATGTTGATTCAATTGAACCAATGGGCGCAATTTATTTAACTGTAAAAGCTAACATGAAGGGTAAAATTACCCCTGATGGCAAAGTGTTAAACACTGCTTCTGAGGTAAACTTCTATTTGATCAAAGAGGCAGGAATGGCCTTTGTTCCTTTCTCGGCTTTTGGTACTTCAGAAGATGAGTTTTGGTTCCGTGCGTCAATTGGTGCTTCTTCATTAGCTGATATCGAAGCTGGTATTCCGCGCTTAAAAGCTGCTTTGCAGAAACTTAAATAAGAACAAAAAATGTAGATAAAACGAAGGGGAATGAGTTGAAACTTGTTCCCTTTCGTTTTATTACCCCTGATGATAAAATTTAATTTATTAACAATCAAATTAATAGAGGGTTAATAATCAAATGCAAGCATAATTTTTTAATAATAAGAAAAATATTTTCTAACATTACGCTTCCAAGATTAATAAACTGATTCTGGAACATAGTGTATGAAGAGAGAACGTCCGACTAAATATAGTCGGGCGTTTTTTTTGCCCAGGTTAATTACTATGGCAATTAATCTATCGGCTCTTAAGAGCTGGTTGAAATATACTTTACAAGGCTTCTTTTAGCAATCGGAAGCAAGGTTTCTTCAACCGGGAATGTAAGTTCAGTTTCTACGGCATAAACAGCTGGAAGTGCAAGTGTTTTGCGGTTTTTTATCAGGTCTATTTTGATGTTTTCGCGGGTATTAAAAAAGGTATTGGCGTACGACATCACATAACTTGTATTAATGCCCCTAAGTAGCTCATGCGGGCTTTCTATTAATGTTATCCGATATTCATATACCTTAATATCATTGAAATTGCCATCGCAAATAAATAGATAACCGATATCGGTATTAATGGGCAGTAAGCCTACGGGTTCAATTACTAACTGATCTTCAACAAATTCATAGATTTCCTTTCCTTCTAGCAATGTGTTATCCATTTTTTCTATAGAAAATGAAATGATCGACTCAATTTCCCGCATTAGATTATCGTCTGCTATTAATCTTTCATAAGATAGTTTTAACTCTTCCGGGCTGAAATTTGTCAAACGTTCAGGGAATGATTGACTAAGCAGATTTTTGTTTTCTTTAAAAGCTACCAGTTTTCGATAATGGTAAATGAGATCTGAGAAAGGGGGGTAGAGTTTGTTCTTTCGGAAATGCAGGTTGATGTCCTGAAGGTAAGAGAGCAGCGTATATTTCTTCAGTTCAAAATCAATTCGACCTTCTGCAAACCAGTTTTCGTTCAGCGTCTTCATAATTCTAAAATGATGGTTAAACAGCTTAACATAACAAAGTTCTTCAGGTTAACACTGAGTAAGATTTGCCCATTTGTTAATAACCCTGAAAACTATGCTTATTTTTACACGCAAATGAGGTTTTTTACTCCTCTAAAATTTACTAAAAAAAACGAAGTCTATCAATTATGCCAAAGGGAACCTTATTTCTGATTCCATGCTCGCTGGGTGAAAATGTAATTGAACGCTCAATAGTTCCGGCTTTAAAGGAAACCATTGTACGTTTAGATGAATTTATTGTAGAGAATGAGAAATCGGCCCGCAAGTTTTTAAAAGAAGTGGGGATCACCAAGCCTCAAAGTGAATTAGTGATGCATGATTATGGTAAACATTCACGCGATGGTGATCAAACAAGGTTTTTAAAGGCTTTGGATGAGGGTAAAGATGTTGGATTACTTTCAGAAGCTGGTTGCCCGGCCATTGCCGATCCTGGAAGTGATATAGTGGCCCTTGCGCACCAAAAAGGTATTAAAGTGGTTCCGTTTGTTGGTCCCAGTTCATTGCTTTTGGCTCTTATGGGTTCGGGTTTTAATGGTCAGGGGTTTGCTTTTCATGGATATTTACCCATTGATAAAGCAGAACGCTCACGAAAGCTAAAGGATATTGAGAGCATTTCGCAACGATTAAAACAAACACAATTGTTTATTGAAACGCCATTTAGGAATAATCAGTTGTTGGAAGATTTGATTCGAACTTGTCAACCTGCAACAGAATTGTGTATTGCCTGTGATTTAACCCTGGATTCTGAATTTCTGAAAACAAAAACCATTGCTCAGTGGAAAATCGAAAAACCGGATCTTCATAAGCGGCCGGCGGTTTTTGTATTGTATAAAAGGTGATTTGTTATATAAAACCCACCCCCTGAATCCCCTCCAAGGAGGGGACTAGGTACATCACTTTTAAGATTCATTTTCTTCAATCCAAGTTTCTATCGTTCTCAAAACATTAAATAAATCGAACTTTACCTCCTTGTCATCAAATCTTAGAAAGCATACACCTAATTCTTCAAGTCTTTTCTGTCTTGTTAAATCTTTCTGAAAGCTTAGTTCTGAATCATGACTTTCTCCATCTATTTCTATAGCAAGAAATAAATCTTTGCAATAAAAGTCAACTATATAGTTATCAATTGGACGTTGGCGATCGAAATCATAACCTTTCATCTGATAGTTTTTAAGTTCTTCCCAAAGGAGGATTTCTGAAAGAGTCATATTCTTACGCAGGTATAAAGCGTAAGGTTTTAATTTCGGATTATAATAGATTATTTACCTTTTCATGAAAGAAGTAGATGGAAAGGAAAGATAGTAGCTGTAAATGACTATTGGTCTCTTTTCAAATAAAAAAATTATAGGCTTCTTGTACTTAAATGAAAATAGTGCATTGGACCAAAAGGAGGCTGTCTCAAAAGGACGGCCTCTTTCTATTTTCAGGGGTTATCAACAAGTTAAAGCAGGATTTGTTGA
>NZ_JAMWYS010000013.1 GCF_023914155.1 Solitalea agri
CAACAAATCCTGCTTTAACTTGTTGATAACCCCTGAAAATAGAAAGAGGCCGTCCTTTTGAGACAGCCTCTCCTGTATGTTGGTGCAAAAATTAAGAGTTCACTTCTATTTGTTTTGGCGTTGGTTTAAAGCCATATGCCCGATATAAGTAGAACAAAACATTTACTGCCGCAAAAATCAAAGAGAATAGATAAATTACTGAATCATCGGTTTCAGCATATGCATGATGCGCAATTGCCACAATGATTAATAAAATCGAAAGTCCTAAGCCAACTAAAGAGACTGTTTTATTACTGTTTAATAAAGTTTCCTTCTTGTTGTCTGATAGCAAGCTGTTTTTCATGCCATATGCAAGATAAACCGTAACTCCGATGATCATCCAGACGATTAAACGAATCCATGTGTCTAATGGAAGAAATACCATCATAAATAAGCAAGTTGCAACGCCCAAGATTGGCACTAAAGGAACAAGCGGTGTTTTAAATGCACGTGGTGCATCAGGCATTTTAACTCGCATAACAATAATGCCGATACAAACCAGGATAAATGCAAATAAAGTTCCGATACTGGTCATTTCTCCAACCACACGAGCAGGAACGAAAGCTGCAAATAAACTCACGAAAAGCATAAATAATAAATTGCTTTTAGCTGGTGTACGGAATTTAGCGTTTACATCTGAAAATACTTTTGGTAATAAACCATCTTTACTCATGGAGAAGAATACGCGTGATTGTCCCATTAACATCACCAGGATTACTGATGCATAGCCTGCAAGAATTGCCAGAATAATGGTTTGATTTAACCATGGGAATGCAGGGGTAATTTTTCCATTTGCTCCAACAGAGCCCATATGGTCAATTGCCACAGCAACTGGAGCAATGCCATCCTGACCTTTGAATGAAGTGAAGTTTGTTACACCTGTCATTACATGAGCAAAGAGTATGTACAGAACTGTACAAATTAATAAAGAAACCAGGATACCGATAGGCATATCTTTTTTAGGATTCTTAGCCTCTTGTGCTGCAGTTGAAACCGCATCAAAACCTATGTAGGCAAAGAATACAATTGCGGCTGCACGAACAATACCACTAAAACCAAATGCACCAAATGTACCGGTATTTTGTGGTATATAAGGAACGTAGTTTTCGGTTTTGATATAAGCCCATCCTAATGCAATGAATATTAACACAACGGCAACTTTTAATGCTACGATAATACCATTTATGAATGCAGATTCTTTTGTTCCTTTGATAAGCACTAATGACATTACCACAATGATAAATACTGCAGGCAAGTTTACTACTCCAGATATAACTGAACCGTCGGCCAAAGTTGCTGTGTCGAATGGAGACATGGTCATTTGGGCGGGCAGATGAATATTATAATAATCGAGGAACTTAACCAAGTACCTGCTCCAGCTAATCGAAACCGTTGCTGCTCCTACGGCATATTCTAATACCAAGTCCCAGCCTATTACCCATGCAATGAACTCTCCGAGGGTAGCATAGGAATAAGTGTACGCACTACCGGCAACAGGAATCATGGATGCAAATTCAGCGTAGCATAAGCCTGCGAATGCACAACCAACAGCTGCAATAATAAATGAAATGGTAATTGCAGGTCCCGCGTTATTAGCGGCCGCTCCACCGGTTATTGAAAACAAGCCTGCTCCAATAATGGCTCCGATGCCTAATGCTACAAGGTGATAACTAGTTAAAGTTCTCTTGAGTGAGTGTTCGCCTACTGCTTCAGATTCTTTAATTAATGACTCTAATGGTTTTCTGAAATTCATGATTGATAATTTCCGAGTAAGGTTCTGTATATAACTATTGAATGGTTAATTTTTCAAACCTAATTAAATTTTATGAAATATAATCTTGTTAAATGAAATTATCAGCAGTTAATTTAAACGCCAATTTTTATTTGTTACTAGGTGAAAATTATCATATAAGTAAAGTTATATAAAAAGAAAAGCAAGCCGATTAGGCTTGCTTTTAATTGTTTTATTTACAAATAGTTATTTCTTCTGGCAGCAAGATTTGTTTAATAACTCACTTCTGCTTGATCCTGCAGAGCTAACACATTTGTTACTTCCTTTATGTTCTACACAGCATTTTGCTTTTTCTTGCATTAACATGCCTGTGTGATTATCTGATTTTACAGCAATATGTGGTGCAATTACTAATGAAACAATCGACATTAGTTTAATCAAAATGTTCATTGATGGGCCTGATGTATCTTTGAAAGGATCTCCAACTGTATCGCCCGTTACGGATGCTTTATGCGGTTCTGATCCTTTATAAAAAGTTTCTCCGTTGATGACAACTCCTTTTTCAAAAGACTTTTTAGCATTATCCCATGCTCCACCTGCATTTGATTGGAACATTCCCATTAATACGCCTGATACAGTAACACCCGCTAGCGTTCCTCCCAAAACCTCAGGGCCAAAAGTGAATCCGATAATAAGTGGAACGATCAAAGCGATAGCCCCAGGTAAGATCATTTCACGGATGGATGCTTGCGTTGATATAGCCACACATTTTTCATATTCAGGTTTAGCCTTATATTCCATAATGCCTGGAATTTCGCGGAACTGGCGACGAACCTCTTGTACCATTGCCATAGCAGCACGACCTACCGCAGCGATGGCCAATGATGAGAAAATGAATGGAATCATTCCACCAATAAACAACCCGGCTAAAACGTCGGCTTTATAAATATCAATACTGCTAATTCCCGCTACACCTACGAATGCGGCAAATAATGCTAATGAGGTTAAAGCTGCTGATGCAATGGCAAATCCTTTACCTGTTGCCGCAGTGGTATTACCAACAGCATCTAAATTATCGGTGCGCTCACGCACTTCTTTAGGTAAGCCACTCATTTCAGCAATTCCCCCAGCATTATCAGCAATTGGTCCGAATGCATCAATCGCTAATTGCATTGCTGTGGTAGCCATCATACCTGCGGCGGCAATTGCCACCCCATATAGTCCTGCAAAATGAAAGGAACCAAAAATACCGGCAGCTAAAACAATGATCGGTAATACAGTTGACTGCATACCAACCGCCAATCCGCCGATAATATTTGTGGCATGACCGGTTGATGATTGCTGTACAATTGAATTTACCGGACCTTTACCCATGGCGGTATAGTATTCCGTAATTATGCTCATCAAAGCACCTACTATTAAACCTACTATAATTGCCAAATAAACATTGGTGGCGCTAAATTCAATCCCACGAAGTGACATGGTTTCAGGTAATAAATATTTAACTGCAAAGAACGAAGCTATGGCAGTTAATATTACCGACGACCAGTTACCCATGTTTAAGGCTCCTTGCACACTTGAATGTTCATCTTTAATGCGAACAAACACCATACTTACAATAGAGAATATTAATCCCAAACCAGCAATTAGCATTGGTAATAATATAGGTGCTAAACCTCCGAAGTTATCTTTCGAATCAATTTCTTGTCCTAAAACCATGGTAGCCAGAATAGTAGCTACATAAGAGCCAAATAGATCGGCGCCCATACCGGCAACGTCTCCTACGTTATCACCCACGTTATCGGCAATAGTAGCAGGGTTACGCACATCATCCTCCGGTATTCCTGCTTCAACTTTACCTACAAGGTCAGCACCTACATCGGCTGCTTTGGTATAAATACCTCCACCAACACGAGCAAATAGGGCAATAGATTCAGATCCCAATGAAAATCCGGTTAATACCTCAATGGCAGTACGCATTTCTTGTCCTGTAATTGCGGCTCCGGCCGGAACAAAGATTTTATAAAACACGATGAATAAACCACCTAATCCTAAAACGGCTAATCCGGAAACACCGAGTCCCATTACACTTCCTCCGGTAAATGATACTTTTAAAGCTTGAGCTAAGCTGGTACGAGCAGCTTGTGTAGTACGAACGTTCGCTTTAGTGGCTATTTTCATTCCGATGTAGCCGGCTGTTGCCGATAATACAGCTCCAATAATAAAAGCTACCGCAATGAGCCAATGTGAATGTACATTCGGTAGTGTACCCGACCAACCTAATAAAATGGCTGCAAGAATTACATAGTAACTAAGCACTTTCCATTCGGCTTTTAAAAAGGCCATGGCTCCGTCGGCAATATACCCGGCAAGTTCAACCATGTTCTTGTCGCCTGCATCTTGTTTTGAAACCCACGATGCTTTTATAGCTGTAACCAATAAGGCTACCACTCCAAAAAGTGGGATAATGTAAATGAGATTTTCTTGAAAAAAAGACATAATAATTAGTTAGATTTTTTCGGATCGCCTAAAATAGTTTTGATGAATGGAATAGTCAAATAAAATTTGATGAATCTGCGTGTTTTTAAAATAAAAAATTAGTTATTAGCAGATACAAAAGCATGGACATGGCTAAGTTTTGCTTCGTTAAGAGTGTGATAGTACATCCTTTTTTCAGCATAAAAGGCTACCTTGTTTCTTTAACTTAAACCCAAAACATTGTATGGAGCAAACAATTACTCATCAAAATCACCAAAATTTGAGTACAGAACATTCTGAAATGAAACGAGAACTGGGATTATTTGATTCGACCATGATCGTGGTAGGATCGATGATTGGCTCAGGTATTTTTATTGTAACCAGCGATATAGCCCGTTTATTGGGTTCTCCTTTCTGGATACTTTTCGTTTGGTTATTAACAGGTGCCATTACCTTAATGGCTGCATTAAGTTATGGGGAGCTTGCCGGCATGATGCCTAAGGCTGGTGGACAGTATGTTTATTTGCGTGAAGCCTATAATAAGTTTGTAGGTTTTCTGTACGGCTGGACAACCTTTATGGTTATTCAAACCGGAACTATTGCCGCTGTGGCTATTGCCTTTGCAAAGTACACAGGTGTTTTATTACCTCAATTGATCAACGCCGATCCTTTGTTTAATTTAGGTCCGATAGCGTTTTCAAGTCAGCAGTTTTTAGGAGTTGCTTTAATTGCTTTGCTAACCATTATCAATCTTTACGGCGTTAAGAATGCCAAAATTATCCAGGGGATTTTTACTGTCGCTAAGATTGTTTCGTTGTTGGGTCTGATTGTTTTAGGAGTTTACATTGGATGGAATTCGAACGCTTTTCACCAGAATTTTTCTAATTTTTTTGCAGCGCCTTTTAAAACTACGGCTAACGTAAATACATTAGATGTGATAAAGCTTTCAGGCTGGGCACTAATTGGCGCTATTGGTGGAGCTTTGGTTGGTTCGTTATTTTCATCAGATGCCTGGAATAATATTACCTACACTGCAGGCGAAGTAAAAGAGCCTAAAAGAAACATTCCACTAAGTTTATTCTTTGGAACTCTGATTGTTACCGTTTTGTATATTTTGGCCAATATTGCTTATTTATCTTTATTGCCGGTAAATGGTAACCCTGCAGGAAGTGATGTTCTTGCGAGAGGAATAATGTTCGCTACCAATGATCGTGTTGCAACGGCAGGTGCCGAAATCATTTTTGGAGGGGCAGCAGTAGTCATTATGGCCGTTTTGATTATGATCTCGACTTTTGGTTGTAATAATGGTTTAATTATGGCTGGGGCTCGTTTGTATTATGCAATGGCTAAGGACGGACTGTTTCTGAAAAAAGCTGAAAACTTGAACAACAAAGGTGTTCCTGCTTACGGATTAATTATACAAGGTATTTGGGCTTCTGTTTTGTGTTTTTCTGGAAAATATAATGAGCTGCTAGATTATGTGATTTTTGCGGTGTTGATATTTTATTCTTTGACCATCGGTGGGATTTTTATCCTTCGTAAAACACAACCTAATGCTGAGCGTCCATACAAAGCATTCGGTTTTCCAATCGTTCCGGCATTGTATATTATACTGGCAATGGCCATTTGTATCGATTTATTGATCGTTAAATCAACTACGAGCTTAATTGGCCTGGGAATTGTTCTTATAGGTATTCCGGTTTATTTTATCTTAAACTCGGGAAAAAACTTGCAACAGAATAAGAGTTGAGGATTATTAAGATAAACAAGGTTGATTTATAGGTGTTTATAACTTTTTTGAGAGAAATTGATTAAGTTTTGCTCAATTAAAAAATAACCTTAACTTAGATTCCTTTGAATGAATGAATGAAGAGTAATGACTTTTCCTGTAAGTGCAAGAATGCCATGTTTCTTTTATCGATCATTCTAAATGGATTGCTCATTTTTTAATAATTATAATGAAAACAGGAAAAGTAAAATTCTTTAATGAGTCAAAAGGTTTTGGATTCATTAAAACTAATGAAGGTCAGGAAATTTTTGTTCACGTAACAGGTCTTATCGACAAAGTTCGTGAAAACGACAATGTAACCTTCGAAGTTGCTCAAGGAAAAAAAGGATTAAATGCAGTGAATGTAAAGATTGCTTAAGATATTTTAATTACTTTTTGCAAAAGCCGGTTATTAACCGGCTTTTTTGTTTTATACAACCTCTGCAACAACAAATGTGCTTCCGCCTACAAATATTAAATCATCACTTGTGGCATTGGCTTTTGCAGTATTTAGTGCTTCAATAACCGATGCATAAACATCCCCGTTTAATCCATGGCTATTTGCTAGTTGTTGTAATTCTTTGGCGTCCATGCCACGTGGAATATCTGCTTTGCAGAAATAGTAGGTTGCGTTTTTAGGCATTAACTCTAGCACATGACTGATATCTTTATCTTTCACCATGCCAAAAACTATATGTAACTGATTGAAAGGAGTTTCGTTAATTTGTTCCACAACTTGAGTAATTCCGTCAACATTGTGTCCTGTATCACTAATGATTAACGGATTTTCACCCAGTAAATGCCACCTTCCTAAAAGCCCGGTTAATTTTTTCACCTGTTTTAATGCCGCATAAACATGCTCATCGCTAATATTGAAATTGGATGACCTTAAGAGCTCAACAGATTCGAGAACTGTTTTTATATTTTTTAGCTGATAGTTTCCCGTTAGATCGAGTTGAAGCTGATGGTATTCTTTTTCTGAAGCATTTTTGATATTTAACTTCCAGGTATGTGAAGTTTTAGTTTGATGTTCAATAATCCAGTTTTCAGAAGCAAAAGAAATAGGAGCATTCATCTCCTTAGCCTTTCCCAAAAATACTTCTCCCGCTTTTTTCTGAAGCTGACCAATAACCACAGGTACATTCTTTTTAATGATACCCGCTTTTTCAAAAGCGATGGCTTCAATTGTATCACCTAAAATGGCTGTGTGGTCAAAGCTGATGTTGGTAATGACAGATAATACAGGTGTGATGATATTGGTTGAATCCAGGCGGCCACCTAAACCTGTTTCAATTACAGCTATGTCTACCTGCTCTTTCACGAAATAATCAAAAGCCAGGGCTACACCCATTTCGAAAAAAGACGGCTCAACTTGATCAAACGTGGCTTTTTGAGCATCCACAAAGTTGATCACTTCCTGCTCTGGAATCATCCCTCCGTTAATTCGAATGCGTTCACGAAAATCACGAAGGTGGGGGGAGGTGTAGAGTCCTGTTTTGTAACCGGCTTCTTGCAGTATCGCCGCTAACATGTGTGAAGTTGAACCTTTGCCATTTGTGCCTGCAATGTGGATGGTAGTTAACTGTTCATGCGGATTGCCTAATACTTCGCAAAGCGCTTTTATATTGTTCAAATCAGCCTTATACGCTTTATCGCCGATGCGATGAAACATGGGTAAACGGCTGAACAGATAATCTAAGATTTGTTGATAGGTTGACACGGAATTAAAAACACTAATTGTCACATGAATTGCACGAATTGGATTTGTATGATTAGATCAATTCGTGCTTTAATTTATAGTCGAATTACACGAATTAAATTAGTGCAATTAGTTTTAATTCGTGCAATCCGTGTTGGAAGTTATTCTAATCTGAATGTAATCACCACCAAACCAACTTGTGTGTCTGGTCCTGAGTTGATAGCATTCAATTTGCATTGCAGTACCGCTTTTTCACATTTTTTCCAAAGGGCAACATTCGAAATGGTAGTTCCACGGGCACCAGCCTTCGCACTGGTAATATTTCCGTCCCTGTCTACAATAATCTCAACAGCTATACGACCTTCTTGTTGTCCATTATCTTCAATGCTAGGGCGACTTAAAAATTTACGTCCGGCCAGGTTCAAGGCTATACCTCCTGTGCCACTACCGGTTCCGTTATAGTTAGTAGAATTAGGATCTCCGTTAATTTTTCCTTGGTTGCCTGGTTCGGTACCTGTTCCATCACCGCCTCCAGTTCCGCTTTGTGTCTTTTTACCTTTGTACAAGGCATTTTGATTGACTTTTGGCGTTTGCTCTTTTGCAGTTTCCGTTGGTGATTTTGGAGTATTTACTGGTTGCTTAGTTTCAGTTTTTACTACTTTGTTGGCCGAAGTTTTTACTTCAGGAGCGTCTTCATTATCCTGTGTAACTAACGCATCGGTGTTTTCATTAGAAACTGTAGGCTTTGTTGGAGCAATGTCTTCAACTTTTTCGGTTTGTGGCTTATTGTTGGCGTTGGGTGAAATAGAAGGTTCGTCCATGCTGGTATAATCTGAGCCCATACCAACATCGGAAGTTCCGTAGTTAACCACAATTCCTCCTTCACCTTCTTCTTGTTGAGGTGTATAGGGGTTGGTAATCTTTACCAAAAAGCAAATCAGCAAGAATACCACATAAATTGATGTGGTTACCAAAAAGGCCCTGCCTGAATTTTTCTCTTCTTTTCTATAGATTGATTCCACAGACTAATCCTTTTTCTGGGCTGCCACCACCAGTTTTAACTTATATCGGCTGGCAATATCCATTACATTTACAAACGGCTGAACCTGAGCCGCAGAATCGGCGCTGATAATTACGGTTACCTCTTCGGCTTTACCTTGATAACTTTTTAGTGTTTCTTCAAGTTGAGCCTCGTTTACCGGCGTTTTATCGATAAAATATTCACCGGTTTTGGTTACCGAAACATTCAGGTTCTTTTTGGGAACGGTTTGTCCTGTAGCCGCTTTTGGCAAAGTTACTTTAATTACATGCGGTGCAACCAATGTTGATGCCAACAGGAAAAACAGTAGCAAGAAGAACATAATATCGTTTAATGACGAGGTGTTAACTTCTGCTCCAATCTTATGTCTTCGTCTTAAATTCATCGTAATGTTGTTGTTGTTGGTTCTTCTAGCAAGTCAATAAAATCTATAGCGTCGGTTTCCATGCGTAAAATCACTCGGTCTACCATCATGGTTAAAATATGATGCCCGATATAGGCGAAAATACCAATGATAAGACCAGTTGCCGAGGTGATCATCTTTTGATATAAACCACCCGATACTAAACCAATATTAATTTCGCCAGCTTGAGAAATACTATAAAAGATGGTGATTACCCCCGAAATGGTTCCCACGAAACCCAACATTGGAGCAATTCCGGCAATAATTCCTAAAATGTTAATATTCTTTTCAAGTTTCGAAACTTCCAGTTTACCAACGTTTTCAATGGAACCTTCAATCTCTTTGATCGGCTTGCCAATACGGGCAAGTCCTTTTTGCAACATACGTCCAATAGGAGTATTGCTGTTTTTACAAACGCTGATTGCAGCATCTAAATTACCGGTAATAATGTATTGGCGAATCTGCATCATTAACGATGATTCAGATTTATTAGCTTTTCTGATGGTAAAATAGCGTTCAAAAAAGATGAATAAGGCAAGGAATAACAAAATTGCCAATGGTATCATAACCCATCCGCCTTTGAACATCAGGTCTATTAAACTAAGACTTTCTGGCTTTTGAACCGAATTGATCGGTAGGTTGTTTACGGTATCGGCTACCCGTTGTGCAGTATCGGTAATTTGTAATAAAAACATATATGTTTTAAGTCTTTAAATAAGTAATTAATCGTTTTTTAAATTTCTATTCAGCTTTCAGGGAGTAATAGTAATACTGAAGGCCAAGCAGCAATCCCAGGGAAATGATGATGATGATAGCCAAAGAAATCAGCAGCCATTTCCAAACGCTTTTTTCCTGTTTTGTATTTTCAGCAAAGGAAATTTTCTTTTCAACAGCGTAGGCCCCTTTATGTGGTTCCATCGGCTTTGAAACAACTTGGCTTAGTCCAATATTGGCTTTGTTTAATACAAAATTATCGTTGCTAATAAACTTAATGTTGGCCATTTCGTCAACCATTAATGTGCCAATGCCCTCTAAGTCAATTCGGTTATGTCGGCTTAAGCCTTGCTTAATTTTTATGATGAACTTTTGCACTTCATATTCAGCCATATGTTTTTCCATATTTTCGGCTGATGCAATCTTATCTCTAAGCAATCCATCATCTGATAAACGGAATGGATTAAACGTAACCGAAACAGTTCTTGGATAAAACGTTCCATTATCATTGTCATAGTTCGTTTCCGTACGGCTAAGGTAAAAACCACCTATTCCCGGTATGGTTACTTCATTGTTTCGTTCAAGTAGTTGGATTATATATTTATTTACGTCGATCATTCTTTAGAAGGTTACACTAATTCCGGCAATAAAATTAAAGCCATAACTCGGATAATTTAGGTATAGATCATATTTTTTACCTAAAATATTGTTGATGTTGGCAAATGCGCCGAAGTTTTTGTGAAAACGATAGTTCATCCCAAGGTTTAAATCGGTATAACCACTTAGTGTTTGATATGAATTTACCGATGGGTCAATAAGTGCGTATTGTTTGCCAACATTAAACAAATCAGCTGTAAACGACAGGTCTTTCATAGCTTGGTAAGTACCAGATAAGGTTACACGGTAGTTAGGTGTTAACCAGGGTTTATCCACACCATTTAAATCATAGCTGTTAGTTAATATGTCCATGCCTAAACGCAATCTTTCTGAAGCGGCATACTCAAGGTTTGCAGAAAGAGTTGTCATATTACTTTTCTTGCCAGAATAAACCACATTATATCGTTCCGAAATATTTACCTCGGAACCTGTTGACGGCAATAGCTTATTGACGAAGAACGGCAAACTATCAATGCTGCTCGATGTAAACTGCACTTTAAAGCCAAGACCAGTAATAATAGTACCTTTTAAACCGGCGAAAACTTTCAAACGCTCGTTAGAGTTTTTGAGTACAATGTCGTTGCCTAAAAACGGATTTTTTACAGAAAGGTCTTTCAAAGTGTTTTTTTGAAGATCGCCATTCAAACCTCCGAAAAAGCTTAAATACTTATCAATTGCCTGGTATTCGGCATAAATATTTGGATAAATTTTAAATGAACTATTATCTCCAAAGTTCGACACAAAGTTCAGTCCTAGTTTGCTTTGCAGGCGTTCCTTACTTAGTGTTACATAAGGGTTTAACCTGAAAAAATGATTCTTGAACTTAGCAGCATCCTGATAATTATTCATGTCAAGATTTAATGCTACATGACCTCCAAAGTTGCCAAAATCATTTCCCAACAAGGTGTTTAGGTAAACATTGTTTTCTTTAGCTGAATAATTGTCAGAAAACGCATAACCACCCAGTTTAACTGCATAGGTCAAGGTTTTTACCGGATCGATATTGCTTGCAAGTTCAACTTCTCCGTTAAAGTTATTTAGCTTGTGCAAAACATCACTTTTATCGTACGATACCTGTGAATGATCGTATCCATAATAGTAATTATTGTTTTGCTTATAATTCAGGCTGCCTGTAGTGGTAAACGATTCGTTAATGAATTTTCCAAAAAGACCAACATTGTTACGTGAGTAATTTTGATTTTCAATTTCACCCTTAGCTGTGTATGCCTGATAGTAAAAGCCGTAATGTTCTGTTGGTGATTGAGCACTGTTAAAGAAGAACTCGCCTAAAATTGCAGAGTTATTGCCACCTCCTAATCTGGCATTAAACAATGGTAATATGGCATTGCCTTCTGATGGTAATTGCTGTGCATTTACTTTAGAAGTATTGGTGTTTTGGGTGAACTGCCTGTCGAACTGCGTATACTGCAGAACAGGTTTTGTTGTGTTTTCATCATTAAAATCAGGGTTTTTGCGAATTTTAATCGCATCACCTAACACTGGTTTATACGGACGAACAACATCAATTTCCTCCTCCAATTTTTTTTGTGCAAAGCTATTTGAACTGGCAAACAGGAGGGTGCCTAATACTATATAATATAAATTATGTTGAAATTTCATGATCGCTGTTATTTACCTGAACGGTTAATCAATGCTAATTTTTCTTTTGCCGAAGGAATTATATCATCGTTGCCTTCATAATTATCGATTATACTTTGCAAGGTGCTTTTCGCCTGAAAATTATCACCTTGTTTATAATAGTTGTCAGAAAGCAATAAGAAACTTTTTGCAACCCAATAGTCATGGTTTGAAAGGTTGTCGATCACCTCGAAGCAGCTTTTTTGCGACTGTTTGAACTGTCCCTTATTATACTGAATAAGCGCTGTTAGGTATTTGGCTTCAGCAGCGTTAACCGATTTGGTACTCGAAGAAACATTTCCTAATGATTTAACAGCTATTGTTGTATCTCCTTTAGCTAAATAAGCTTTTGCTGAGAATAGATAAGCGGAATTAATCTCTTCTAATGGCATTTTATCGAAACCAATTACTTTATTGGCATAATAAAGCGTTGAATCATTATTTTCTTCCTGGTTACTTACTCTCATTAAACCAACAATTGCATATCCGTAATTGGCCTTAAAATCGGCACTTTCCAGGCGTTTTAAATATGGTTTGGCCGCTTGATAATCCTTTTTGTCTAAATAGATCTTAGAAGTGTTGAATAAAGCCTTTTCGGTGTATTTATTATTGGTTTTTGCTGAAAGATATTGGTAGTCGGCCAAAGCATCTTCTGCGCGTTTTTGTTTCATTAAACATTCAGCCCGGCTGAAATGTGCGTCGTTGATAAAATAACCATTCGAAAACTCATCGATATAAGCCGTAAAAGCCGGAATGCTTTCATCACATTTACCTTTTAGGAACAAGTTGTTGGCCGCTTCAAAGCTAATCGAATCTTGGGCACTGGCACTTATTGCTGCCCCTGGGGTGTTTTTAGCGTAAGTTAAAAACTCACCGGCATTACCTTTATCTACGTAAATATTTTTAATGGCTAAAACAGCTTCTTTTGACTCAGGCGTGTTTGGATATTTAGCCACCACCGCTTTGTAGGCTATTAAAGCGTTGTTATCATCTTCGGTATTAAAATATATTAACCCTAAGTTAAGCATGGCCTTAGGGACGTAGCTACTATTAGGGAAGCGATGAATAAGATCATTAAAGCCAGTTTTTGCCTGGTCAAAGTTGTTTAATACGAAACTAGCATAAGCCGATTCGTAGATTCCATCATCAATGTATGAAGAACTAGGATATAGCTCTTGCAGTGATTTAAGTGAATAAACCTTGTCATTCAATTTGTTCTGCACACCCTGGATCATTGCTTTTTGGAAAATAGCATAGTCAGCTCCGGCTGCTCCGGCAATGATCACTTTATTATATTGTGTTAAGGCTTTATCATAGCTCTTCGCAACGAAGTTGCAGTCGCCAATGCGTAGTGTTGCGTCCATTGCCATTTTTTTATCAGCATTGGCGCTATTTACGTAACGATCAAAATAATCGGCTGCTTTTGCATAGTTTTCTCGTTGGAAATAAGCATAACCCAAATTGTAATAAGCGAACTTATAAATTGGTAAACCTGCAACACCCGGATAGCTTAAAAAGTCATCGTAGGTATTAATGGCTTCGTCATAACGTTGCAATTCAAATAACGACTCTGCTTTCCAGTATAAGGCCTGCATCTCAATTTTTCCATCAACTGGGTTGTTCAATGATTTGTCGAACAACTCTTCCGCATAGGCAAAATCACGTGCATTGAAAACTTCAGCTCCACGGTAATAAGCTACCTTTTGGTACAATAAGTCAGTGTTTTCCTTGCGTTTTTTAACGCTTTCAAGGGTTTCAAGCGCTTCTTTATAGTTTTTAGATGATAGCAAAATTTCTCCTAAAAGGGTTTTCGCTTCATCTATATTTTTAGAACGTGGGTATTTGCTCACGAATTCCTTAGCGGCTAATAAGCCTTGCTGAGAAAAGTTGGTTTCATATGCCAGTTTAGCATAGTTCAGTAAACAATCTTCCCGAACACCCTCATCATAGGTGAGTTTAGCTCCCCTTTGAAATGCTGCACGAGCATTCAACTTATTCTGTTTTGCCAAAAAAGCATTGCCTAGGGTAAGCATTCCATACTGACCGTATACATCATCAGCATCAATTAATTTTTCAAGCTGACCGATGGCTTTATCATATTCTTTGTTTTGGAAATAAGTATAACCAATTTGGTAAGTATCCTGAGTTGTTTGATCAGCAGTTGCTGCTGAGTTCTCCAGATAAATATCAAAATTACGTTGAGCAATCGGGTAGTTCTTTTTATTGAAATAAGCAGCACCTAAAATTTTATGCAATTGAGGCTTGTATTTCGAACTTCCCTTATTAATAATTGGTTCAGTAAAAGAAATTACATCATTATACTTTCCATTGATCAGGAAAATTTGCGCAGTGTAAAACTGATAGATCTCTGCGTATTTCGCTGAATTTTTAATTTTATTCAGATGCGTAAGAGCCGTCGGATAATCCTTATTTATGTAAGCAATGTGAGCATAGTAATAGGTAGCATCTTCGCTAAAGCGATTGTAGCCATCTTTTACTTTCGTAAAATGCGCTTTTGCTTTGTTGTAGTCTTTCGCAACAAAATAGCAGTATCCTAATTTGAAATTGTATTCTATTTGGTCGGTTTCGTTCAGGTCAATTTCTTCAACCTGTGTGAACCAGTTTAAAGCCTCGGCAAAGCTCTCGTTTTTAAAGTAAACTTTACCGATTTGAAATTTCGCAGTTTTCGACTTCGGGTTATCCGGATAAGTTTTTATGAATGATAAGAGTTCGCTTTCGGCGTTTTTATTGTTCAACTCCAGTGCACAAACAGCTGCATAGTATTTTGCATTTACCTTATAAGTAGTGTTTTTGCTTGGGTCGTAACTGCTGTTGGATGTAGAGTTTGCATCCGTGTAAACCTGTCGAAATAATTCATTAGCGGAAGCATATCGCTGGGTGTCGAAAAGTTCGAGTGCTTTTCTGTAAGTTTCGTTAACAGTATATTCAGCTGTTGCCTGTGCGTATGAAAAGTGAACGGCAAAAAATGAGATTATTAACGCTAACAGTCCTGATTTTTTAATCATTGTTGATGAACCTTATCTAAATTTATTTAATCGTATATCTTGATTGCCCCTTAGGCAAAGTTTGTACTAGTTATTAGCTTTTGCTGGTAAATGAAACCGCGATTGCGCCTTACTTTATGAATAAAATGTTCAAAATCTAAAATTATTGCAATTCTCGACGTTAAACAGTGGGGAGTTATTCACAGGTGTGGATAATTAAGATGAGTGTAAGCCTAAAGTTACACAAGAAAACAAAGTTCGTTGACGTTCGCTTTTTTCTTAAATACTACAGCGTGTACAAAAATGAGGCATTAACTCCACAACTTTTGAGTAGAAGCTACAGCAACATCGATAAAAGACTTAATTAGGCTAATTGATTTTGGCTGGCCAATAAATACATAACTGCCATACGCACTGCCACTCCATTTTCCACTTGTTCTAAGATGATCGATTGTTTAGAATCGGCCACATCAGATGTAATCTCCACTCCCCGGTTAATTGGTCCAGGGTGCATAATGGTAATTTCTTTATCAAGCGAGTTGAGGATTTGCTTATTCAATCCATACATCATCGAGTATTCGCGGATAGAAGGGAAATATTTAATGTCGAAACGCTCAAGTTGGATACGCAACATATTGGCAACATCGCACCAATTGAGCGCTTTAATCAAGTTATGCTCTACTTTTACGCCTAGTTCTTTAATGTAACGAGGCATTAGGGTGGTTGGACCGCACACCATTACTTCTGCGCCTAATTTTTGAAGGCAAAGAATATTTGAAAGGGCTACGCGTGAGTGTAAAATATCGCCAACAATAACCACTTTTTTACCGGCTACATCGCCATATTTCTGACGAATCGAAAAGGCATCTAACAGAGCTTGTGTTGGGTGCTCATGGGCTCCATCGCCCGCATTTACTATTTGTGCATTAATATGTTTCGAAAGAAATATTCCAGCCCCAGCATACGGATGGCGCATGACGATCATATCAACCTTCATGGCTAAAATATTATTAACTGTATCGATCAAGGTTTCGCCTTTGCTCACTGATGATGAGGAGGCCGCAAAGTTGATAATATCCGCTGATAGGCGTTTTTGTGCTAATTCAAATGAAAGTTTAGTACGAGTAGAGTTCTCAAAGAAAATATTGGCAATGGTCACGTCTCTTAGTGAAGGAACCTTTTTAATTGGCCGGTTAATCACTTCTTTGAAATTGTCGGCAGTCTCGAGAATTAATTGGATATCATTTTCGGTGAGGTCTTTAATACCAAGTAAGTGTCGGGTGCTGAGCTGTTGCATGTTTTAGAATTTGAGTCTTTTTACTTCGGTTTTATTGCAAAGCGCAGAGACGTGTAAGTTTTTTCTGCACCTTCGCGTCTCTGCGGTATTTAAAGGCACAGAAAATCCTGTTTATTTTCCGGTAATCAATTCAACTATATCAGTTCCTTCAGTTTCTTTCCATGAAACCCGCACGTTTTGTGATGCGATCGAATCAACCTGGATTCCTATATAATCAGGCTCAATAGGAATTTCACGAGAGAAACGACGGTCGACCAAAACCAAAAGTTCTATTTTTTTCGGTCTTCCATAGGCAAGCATGGCATCCATACCGGCTCTGATAGTTCTTCCGGTGAAAAGCACGTCGTCAACCAGGATAACCTTTTTGCCTTCAATAATAAAGTTGATATTGGTAGCATTGGGAACTAAAGGTGATTCGCGGCGACGAAAATCATCCCTGAAAAATGTGATATCCAAGTTGCCGCAATCAATATGTGCTTTTGGTAAAATTTTAGATAATTCTTCCTTAATCCGGTTAGCTAAATAAATACCTCTCGGCTGCAAGCCAATAATTGCCGTGTTTGAGAAATTATTATGATTCTCTATCAACTGATAGCAAAGACGTTTGATGGTAAGGTCGAATTTTGGACTGCTAAGCAACGGTTTGTGTAGCATTGATTGCGTTTAAAATTTGACAAATATAGAAAAATGATGGAAGAATACATTGAACAAGATAGAAGGAATTTGACGACAAAAGCATTTAAATGAAGAAAGCCTCCCGTTTCCGGAAGGCTTTCAATATGTTAAACAGAAAAATTAAAGATTATTTTTTCTTGTCATTTTCCATTTGTTCTTTCAAAGCAGCAAGAACATCAAGATCACCTAAAGTGGTTCTCTCTACTGATTCTTTTACTTTTTTCACAGCTTTAGCTTGAGCACCAGCCTCTTTTTTCTTGGTATCTCTTTCTACCGCACGCTCTTGGGCTTTTTCTTCTTCCCAAATACGTGAGTGAGAAACTAAGATACGTTTTGAGTCTTTGTTAAACTCAATAACCAAGAATTCAGAAGTATCTTCAGCACCTAAAGATTTACCGTCTTCTTTAACTAAGTGTTTAGTAGGAGCGAATCCTTCAACACCGTAAGGTAAAGCAACGATAGCACCTTTATCGGCCATTTTGATGATAGTACCTTGATGAACTGAATCTAACGTGAAGATAGTTTCGAATGTATCCCAAGGGTTCTCTTCTAATTGCTTGTGACCTAAGCTTAATTTGCGATTTTCAGCATCAACCTCTAATACTACAACTTCTAAAGTTTCACCAACTTTAGTGAATTCGTGAGGGTGGTTGATTTTCTTAGACCAAGAAAGGTCAGAGATGTGAACTAAACCGTCGATACCATCTTCTAACTCAACGAACACGCCGAAGTTAGTCATGTTTTTAACGGTAGCTTTGTGCTTGCTGCCAACAGGGTATTTATCAGCAACACCTACCCAAGGATCTGGAGTAAGTTGTTTAACACCTAATGACATTTTACGCTCTTCGCGGTCTAAGGTTAATACAACTGCTTCAACCTCATCACCCACTTTCATGAATTCTTGAGGATTGCGTAAGTGTTGTGACCATGACATTTCAGAAACGTGGATCAAACCTTCAACACCTGGGATGATTTCTAAGAATGCTCCGTAGTCAGCTACAGTAACGATCTTACCTTTTACTTTAGAACCAACCTGAATTTCGGTAGCTAAAGATTCCCAAGGATGAGCTTGTAATTGTTTCAAGCCTAAAGCAATACGTTTTTTGTCATCATCGAAATCAAGAACTACAACGTTGATTTTCTGATCTAATTTCAATACCTCTTCTGGGTGATCGATACGACCCCATGAAATATCGGTAATGTGTAATAGACCATCTACGCCGCCAAGGTCGATGAACACACCAAATGCGGTGATGTTTTTAACAGTACCTTCAAGTACCTGACCTTTTTCAAGTTTAGAGATGATGTCGATTTTTTGATTTTCAAGATCGTCTTCGATAAGTACTTTGTGAGATACAACAACGTTCTTGAATTCGTGGTTGATTTTAACAACTTTGAATTCCATTGTTTTACCAACGTACACATCGTAGTCGCGGATAGGTTTGATATCGATTTGAGAACCAGGTAAGAAAGCTTCTACACCTTGGATATCAACGATCAAACCACCTTTAGTGCGGCTCTTAACAAAACCATTAATGATTTCGTCGTTTTCGAGCGCTTTATTGATAGTTTCCCAAGATCTTTGGGTTTTAGCGCGTTTGCGAGAAAGGATTAACTGACCGTTTGAATCTTCCTGGCTTTCAACGAAAACGTCAACGTCATCGCCTACTTTTAAATCAGGGGTGTCACGGAATTCAGATAATGATACTAAACCATCAGATTTAAAACCGATGTTTAATACCACGTCTTTGTTGTTGATCAATACTACTTTACCAGTAACGATCTCTCCTTTAGTAACTGAGCTTAAAGTGCCTTCGTAAAGAGCCTCTAATTTTTCACGCTCAGCTTTAGAGTAGTTTCCAAAACCTTTTTTGTTGCCATCCCAGTCAAAATCACCTGCGTTTTGGGTCAGGCTTGCTGATTTGATCTGTTCAATAGACAATGAATCTGCTTCAGATTCAACTTGTTCGCGGCGAGAAGTTTTCTCTACGCCCTCAACATTAGCAGTCTTTAATTCAGCTGCCAGAACGTCTTGTTCTTTGTCTTTTTTTGCCATTTATTTTTTCATGTCTCCTTTTTCCGCCCTTTGGCGGACCGCAAAAGTACACATATTCTCTGAAATAAATGAAAAATTATTTAATTGAAAATGAACGTTATAGCAAGATGAATTGAAATATAGGCTAGTTATTTATTCATCTTTTGATGAATGATTGCTAAAAACTTGCAGTATTAAATGGTTCTATTGCCTTTCCAATAAATTCTTATATAATTTTGCCACAAATTCTAGTTGCTGTTCAGGTGTCATGTGTGAGTTGTCGAGAATAACAGCGTCGTCGGCTTTACGCAATGGGCTTTCTTCACGAGTAGTATCTTCGTAATCGCGCTCTTTCAAATTGTCGAGTACTTCACGAACCGAAATTTCTTCACCTTTGGCTTTTAGTTCTTTGTAACGTCGTTCTGCTCGTATTAATGGTTCGGCTGTCATAAATACTTTTAACTGTGCATCCGGAAATACGGTGGTGCCTATATCTCGGCCATCCATCACTATGTTTTTGGTTTTGCCCATTTTCTGTTGCAGCTTCACCATCGCTTTCCGAACCTCTTTGATGGCACTAACTTTACTTACATTTTGCGAAACCGGCATTAGGCGTATTTCCTCCGAAACATCTTCATCGTTTAATAAAACCTGAGTGTAATCATCTTCGAGGTGAAGTTCTACATGCACTTGGTGTAGCACATTCATAACGGCATCATGATCATGCCAGTCGATATTATTGCGTAGGAAGTACAAAGTAATTGCTCTGTACATAGCTCCTGAATCAATATAAATAAAATTTAAACGTTTGGCTAAAGCTTTGGCAATTGTGCTTTTTCCACAGGAAGAATATCCGTCGATAGCAATAATAAAATTTTTCGGCATGCTATTAAGTTAGAACGCCGCAAATTTAGAAAATTCATGCTTAGAAACAGCAGTTGTTGAAATTTGAGACAAGCTATTGATAATGGAGAAGGTATTGAAAAAAAAACAAGGCGACTTGTTTAAGTCGCCTGTTTCTTCTTAGATATTGGATTAGAGTGGATTGCTAAGTAAAGAATTTTATTTCTTTAAAACAACAGTTGGTTTACTTATTATTTTGTATCAAAGTTCAAAAGAAGTGCTATCTCTTGGTTGCTAGTTTGTTGGATAAGTTATCTTTTAATGAATTTGTGAGCGTATTCCATTGCAACGAATCTAAAGCGCTTGTTTTGTTTTTTAAGTGTAACTTATTGATTTGATTAAGTATTGAACCGGCTCTTTCTTTTGAATTAGGATGCGTGTTTAATAAAACTAAAAGGTCAGACATATCGGTAGTGGCCGACAAACGCATTAAGAAAGTGGCTAAGTATTCAGGATCGATATTGGCATTAAATAAATAGGTTACAGCCGTAGCATCTGCTTCACTCTCAAGTTCTCTGTCAAATGCGGTGGATGATGCACGTTGCATTACTTGCTTTAGCATTTCACCTCCTTGTTTGCTGTTAATTAATGCAGAGAGTACTGAAGAACCCATTTCCTTAACCATTTTGTCCATTATGTGTTTTTTTTCTATATGGGCAATTTCATGCGCCATTACAGCGGCTAGTTCTTCAGGGTTATTACACCAGCTAATCAACCCTGAATGCAACACTAAATGACCATTAGGTAACGCAAAAGCATTGATCTCATCATTTGAAACCACATGAATTTGAATTTTACTAGCATTAATGTGATTGTTAGTAAAAAGTTTTTGTTTTATTGTATTAACTGCTGTGATGATTTTGGGATTTTCTATTAACTGAGTGTTTTTTTTATATTGTTCCCAAATCAAGTCTCCTATTTTTTGCTCATTTAAAGTTTTGGTTTCATTTATTTTAAAAATGCTTAGGTAGTTTATTTGGCTTAAGGCTAGCCAACAACCCAAAAATGTAAATAATAGTACGAGGAGTTGAGTAAATGCTTTTTTCATATTATGATTTACAAAATAGATGCGTTAATGTGCTATAAAACCACCATTCTACATGAATACCTTTTCGAACTTTTATAGCAGTGCCAATAGTGGCAATAAATTCAATAACGTTAAATAGAATTACTGTAAGCGCATACCCTATATAAAAGTTGCTTAATTGTTGAGGTCCAAATACTATTGCCAGCGTCCAATAGAAACAAATACTATTTATTAATAATAGCGAAAATTGAGAGGATAATGCTTGTGTGCAATGCCATCTAACAAAATATGTAGACCTTTTATTGCCTAGGTAAAAGATAAGGGTAGCAATAAGGTTGATAATTGGAAAAGGAAGTCCTGCAATTACTGCAATTAGTGACATTAGATAGCTATTTGAAGCTTTTTCCGATTCATGATCGGTAACTTTATAAATAAACAATGCAGATTTCATAGATGTTTATAAATATTCCAACTCCAATTGATTATTAATAAAAGAATCAGTATAACAGATACTTTTTTCCTTCTAATAAAATTTTCGATTGAAATATATGAAACGTAAAAGGTGGAAGATTTTTTAATAAAATCAGCTATAATCCAAAATGGCAAAACAACCATTAAGGTTAAGATGATAATTCCTAAAGGATTATAATAAATTGAAACAGTGAAATTTCCTTTTAAAAATTCAATTACAGCCCGGGTTGATCCACATGATGGGCAAGGTATACCAAGTGTGTTTTTAATTAAGCAAACACTAAAACCTTCGTTATGGTTGCTATTAACTAAATTGAAGATCACCCAGGTATACCCTGCCAACAAACAAATTGATACAAGGGTATAAAGCCTTGTTTTGCTTATCATGCTAAATTATAATGCCGTGTTTAATAAGATCATGTTTTTCTCACGAGTGGCACTTTGAATCATGAACCAATCGATAATTGACCAAATTCCAAACCCGCCACAAGTAAGTAATTTGCCAATACCTAAACCTGTGTCTCCGATAATAAAGCGATCAATACCTAAGCCACCAGCTAAAATTGAAACGATTAGGCTTGTTGTTGGATCTTTATAACCCAATGATTGCACCATAATCCATTTTGATTCATCAATATTTAGCAAACGCTGCCTTATTGCAGGAATTTGATGACTTTCAAAATACTTACTGTTTGCCATGATAAACATGTCTACCCTTTGTGATTCCATTGTTATATGTGTTGTTAAAAATTACGCTTTATATGTTTTCGAAGTTGAATGTTTTAGAAAATAGCAGCTTAATCATTGTTAGTTTTGGTGCGCAATTTTCAATAATTATGATCTGTTTTTGAGGTGCATGAAATCCAGATTGAGCGCCTTAAATCTAGTATTTTATAAATTAAAAGCAATAAATTGTTGTTTAATTTATTTTTAGTTCGATTTAATCATAGTTTGATAATGTAAGTATGGATTTTTAGGTTTAAGGAAAATGATTTTATAAGTATGTATATAGATAGAACAGCCTTGGCATCGGAGTTAATTTACCAGATGTCTAGAAGTGGAGGAAAAGGTGGCCAAAATGTAAATAAGGTTTCTACAAAAGTTGAAATCGGATTTTCGATTAATAATTCTCAGCTGCTTGATGCAGCGCAGAAGGAGTTGTTAAATCAGAAACTTATACATCGAATTACCAAAGAAGGATTAATAAAAATTACTTGCGAAGAAGAAAGAAGTCAGTTGCTGAATAAAATCAAAGCGGTTGAAAAGATGGCTCATTTACTCGAAAATTCACTGAAAGTAGCGAAGCCTCGCAAAGCAACAAAACCTTCAAAAACTTCGATTGAAAAGCGATTGACTGATAAGCAGAAGAATTCGATGAAAAAGATAAACCGGGATAAGAATAAGTGGATTTAAAAGGGTAGCTCAAGAACTACCCTTTTGATTTAATATGTAGAAGTGTTTAGTTTATTAATTATTGGCAAGCTTGTTAGGTAATTGAGCAGATGGTCCTTGATAAGTAGCGTCTCCGAATGCTAAAATGGCCGCAAAAATCAGATTTAAAAAAAATAGTCCAATGCCAAATGCAGTTGATTTTCCAAAGCTTTTAGCTAAATCGAGACAACCAATAATAAGGATCACAAAATTCACAAACGGAACAAATAATAAAATTACCCACCAAGTTGGTCGTCCTACAATTTCTAATAAAACAATAACATTGTAAATTGGTATAATCGATGCCCATCCGGGCTTTCCAGCTTTTACAAAAATCTTCCACCCAATAATAATTCCCAGAAGTAAAATTGCCAGGTATGCAATTATAAAACCTGTGCCGAGTGTTGCTTGCGTAGATGTTTCAAATTGATTTTCCATAATAAGTGTTTGTTAGTTAATAAATTAATTGTCTTAAAGATAATAAATAGTTTTAAAAACAATTATTTTAACATTTTGAAAATCAATGATTTGAAAGCTTTTCTGCAAAAGTTCTAGCGCTTAGACCAAATCCACAACCCTAAGCCAATAAGGGCTGCCAGACTTATAACAAATGCACCTTTGAGTGTATTTTCTGTTTTTTCGTGGTATCTAATATCCTCTTTTAATACTGCTATTCTGCTTTCCCGCTGCTTAATGATATTTTGAAGACGCATTTGCTCGCTGTTAAAACGAAATGTTTGATTACTTAAAGAATCTTTTTTCTCAATCACCGAGCTGTTTTTAACAATGTTTAAACGGTCAATGGCATCCATAATCCGGTTATCCATTTCAATAATTCGTTGCTGGGTTGCGATTACCTGTTTTAAATCATTCTTAGACTGCCCCCCAAAAAAAGCATTTCGTTCTTCATTGTTTCGTTTCCATTCCTGAAATAACGAACTTCTTTGTTCAAGCAGTTTGTTAAGATCTTTGCGGGCGTCTTCAAGAGTTTGTGCAGGGCATTGTAGTATGGTAGAGGATATAAAAAATAAACCAAGAAAAAGGTATTTGGACATAAGTTCAATTGTTTTAATAAAAATAAGTGTTTACTAGTTTGAATTCTTTCAAGAACCATTCTTAAACGAAAAGATGTTTCATGAAAAAATAGTTTAATTTTAGCCTTTCAAAAAGTCGACCAATACTGTTTTAACCGATAGGCAAAAAAAGAGCAGCCAATCAAAATTGAAGTTATTAATGAATAAGATATTAATTGCCAACCGTGGAGAAATTGCTTTAAGAATAATGCGTTCAGCGCGTGAAATGGGAATAAAAACTGTAGCCGTATTTTCTGATGCTGATCGCAACGCATTACATGTTCGTTATGCTGATGAATCAGTTCATATTGGCCCTTCTGCCTCTAATCAGTCATACTTGGTTATTGAAAAGATCATCAATGCTGCATTAAGTACAGGGGCTGATGCGATTCACCCCGGATATGGCTTTTTATCAGAAAATGCTGAGTTTGCCAGGAAGGTAAAACAAGCCGGTATTACATTAATAGGCCCATCTCCTGAATCCATGGAGGTAATGGGTGATAAACTTTCGGCAAAAGCAGCTGCCAAAAAATATAATATTCCATTGGTTCCGGGCAGTGACGGAGCTATTTCAGATGAGAAAGAAGCGGAAAAAATTGCTCAGGAAATTGGATTTCCTATTTTAATTAAAGCCTCAGCCGGTGGAGGAGGAAAAGGGATGCGTGTTGTTGAACATGCTGGCGAGTTGGAAGAACAAATGCACCGTGCTATCAGTGAAGCTAAATCAGCTTTTGGTGATGGTTCAGTATTTATTGAGCGTTATGTGGCCTCGCCACGCCATATTGAGTTTCAGATTTTAGGTGATACACATGGAAATATTGTTCATTTGTTTGAACGTGAATGTTCGGTACAGCGTCGTCACCAAAAAGTAATTGAAGAGGCACCTTCTGCGATTCTTACTCCCGAAATTCGTGAGAAAATGGGGCAATGTGCTGTTGATGTTGCCAAAGCATGTAATTATGTGGGGGCGGGTACGGTTGAGTTCATTTTAGATGAAAAGCTCAATTTCTACTTCCTTGAAATGAATACACGTTTACAAGTGGAGCACCCGGTGACTGAAATGATTACTGGAATAGATTTGGTGAAAGAGCAAATTAAAGTGGCTCGAGGTGAAGCCTTAAGTTTTAAACAGGAAGACCTTAAAATTAATGGGCATGCCATTGAGTTAAGGGTTTATGCAGAAGATCCTAACAATAATTTCTTGCCTGATATTGGTAAACTTAAAAAATATAAAATTCCGAAAGGGCCGGGTGTGCGGGTTGATGATGGGTTTGAGCAAGGAATGGATATTCCTATTTATTATGACCCGATGATTGCCAAATTGATAACTCATGGTGAGAACCGCACAATTGCCATCGACAGAATGCTGCGAGCGATAAAAGATTATCGGATTTTTGGAATTGAAACAACACTGGGCTTCGGTCGTTTTGTTTTAAAACATGAAGCATTTGCTTCAGGTAATTTTGATACGCATTTTGTGAAAAAATACTTCAACGGAAAACTCGAAGAGGAATATCAAAATGATGAAGCTGAAATCGCTGCACTAGTGGCTGTAAAGGCTTTTGAAAAAGACAAAAAACGAATTGCTGATAATGCGATTTCAAAATCGGGTTATAGTAGCTGGAGGATGAGAAGCAGGATTTAGTAAGGTTGTTCATCTTGTTTCATGAGCTTTGGAAGTATAGATTAATAAGAAGATAATGGTTTTTCAAATTCTCAAATTAAAATAAAGTGTTTACAGGAATTATTGAAACCCTTGGAGTAGTAAAAGCTATTCAGAAAGAAGGCTCTAATATTCATTTTACCATTGAATCTCCTATTTCGAAAGAATTAAAAATTGATCAAAGTGTTGCCCACAATGGCGTTTGTTTAACGGTGGTAGCTCTGGGTGATAATAGTCATACGGTAACTGCAATTGACGAAACGTTGAAGAAAACCAATTTAGGTGATTGGATCACGGGTTCAAAAGTTAATCTTGAACGCTGCATGCAAATGAATGGCAGGCTGGATGGGCATATCGTTCAGGGACATGTGGATCAAACAGCAACCTGTATTAGTGTAGTAAGTAAAGACGGAAGCTGGGAGTTTGAGTTTAATTATGATTCATCAAAAGGAAATGTAACTGTTGAAAAAGGTTCGATAACCATTAACGGTACCAGCTTAACAGTTGTGAATTCTAAAGATTCAGGCTTTTCGGTAGCGATTATTCCTTACACCTACGAACACACTAATTTTCACGAGATTAAACAGGGTACTGTTGTCAACCTTGAGTTTGATATTATAGGAAAATACGTGGCCCGTTTGTTGGGAAAAACTCAATAAATATTTTCTAGTAATTGTTATTTCAAATAACTAAAAGTAATAGTAGATTATTAATAAGCAATTGGCTGGTTCTCTTTTAGAAAGCAGCCATTTTTTTTTATTTTAATTGCACTTTGCATTTGGCTATGAAACATATTTTATCATTTTTGCATCCGCTCGATATAATTAAACCAGTACGATAAATGAGGGGGACGATTTACCAAACTATTCTTTTTGTTGCATTAGGAGGCCTTGCTGCCTGTACGTCAAATAGTTCAAAGCCTGATAAAAAATCAGTTAACGCTCCACCGTGTTATGAAACATTAGACGTGGATCAGCGTGAAATTCCTGAAATAAGAGAGAAGATTCATGCTGATAAAAAAGCCTGGCAACTCGATACTATTTTTCAAAAAAAGGTTAAACGCGAAGGGTTTAATGGCGATGTATTAGTTGCCCAAAGAGGTGTTGTCATATATCGGAAGAAATTCGGCTATGCTTCTTTTGATCGCAAGATGCAGGACACATTAAAGTTTGATTCTAAATTTCAATTGGCTTCCATGTCGAAAACATTTACGGCAATGGCGGTGCTTAAGCTTTATGAAGCGGGTAAAATTAAGCTGGATGATAGCGTTCAAAAATTCATACCTGATTTTCCATATCATGGCATAAATATTCAAATGTTGCTTTCGCACCGTAGCGGACTGCCTTACTACGCATATGCCTTTGATGATAGTGTTCGTAAAGTAAGAACCCCGCCGGATAATAACCAAATTTTAAAATGGTTCGCTCAGTCTCGTCCTAAACCATACAATCGCCCAAATCGGTCATTCGCGTATAATAATAGCAATTACATGGTTTTAGCATCAATTGTTGAGCGTGTAAGCGGATTGCCTTTTGATCAGTTTTTGAAGAAAAATATTTTTGATCCGATAGGAATGAAGAATACTTATTTGTCAACAACCAAAAACGATTCGATCAATATGAATCGGACGATGGGTTATGAAGGACGGAGGAAAATTCAAACGGATTATTATGATTTTGTGATTGGAGACAAAGGAGTTTATTCAACAATAGACGATCTGTTTAAATGGTATAAAGCTTTAAATTCTGATTGTTTTTTAAGCAAGAAAACAATGAAGGAAGCCTGGCAACCGCGAAGTTTTGAACGCAAAGGTTTGAAGAATTATGGTTATGGTTTTCGGATGATGCTAAAAGATGCAGAAAGTAAAAAGGCCCGTTATGTTTATCACAATGGATGGTGGAAGGGTTATAGTACCTTATTTTGGTTTAATCCGCATGAAGATTATGTAGTGATTATTTTAGGGAACCGCAAAAACGGTACTGTTTATAAGGTGAAAAGCATTTTGCAGGTTATGGAAGAAGATGCCAATGCAGGTGAAATGGATGATGAACTGACAGATTAAATCGGTGAAAAATTAAAATGTACCAAGTGGTTAGTTAGGCGACACGTTAAATTTAGAAGTGCAAACTGATTAACTCTATCTAAAAATAGTTAGTCCTAAACATTGAAGGAGCAGATTGACTCAATACGGGTAATTTGCTCCTTTTGTTTTTGCATAAAATCATAATTAAGGCTAATTTGTTTCTATTGATTCAGTAACAATGTCAGTGTTAACTAATGGGAAACAAGCTCTGTTTTTCCGAAGGATTCGCTGGAGAGAGCTTTTAGCCATCTTATTCATTCTATTAGGTATCTACTTCTTTCGCCGGGAAAGGCATGAACTCCAATCCCTATCAAGTCTGATAACAAACGCTAACCATACCTGGTTGCTCATTGGGGTAGGGGTTACCGGCTTATACCTGCTTTTACAAGCAGCCTTTTTCTTATTCTGCTTTCGGGCGGTGCACTCAAATTTATCATTGATAACTGCTATCGTATTATTTCTAAAGCAAAACTTTATAAGCATTTTTTTACCCGGAGGCGGTGTTACTTCATTTGCATATTTGCCTTCACTACTCCGGAAAGAAAATATTGAACGTTACAAAATTTACCAGGCAGCTGCCCTTCAGGGCTTTGTTGGGATTTTTACCGTGTTATTGGTGGGCTTTCCAGTTATTTCTTATGCCTTATTGAACCATAAAGTTATTGAAGGAGTAAATTTTCTCTTTGCAGGAGTGTTTCTTTTGATTTCAATTCCTGTATCGCTGTTCATTTATTTAAAGAAAAAAAGAAATCCTCCTCAATTTATGACAAAGGCTTTCACGGAGTCAGGTCTTCGTAAACTGCTGTCTTTCGACCTTTCTAAGATTCAATTTTTTAAAGCAATTTTCTTGTCCGTTTGTATAGAGCTGGAAGGTGTAATCCATTTAAACATTGCGATGAGAGTAGTAGGGGCTGATCCCTCCTGGGAGGCTGCTTTTACCGGATATATCGTTTCTACTTTATTTCTGATTATTTCACCATTTCTAAAAGGACTCGGTGCTGTTGAACTGTCACTTGCTTATATTCTCCAGTTGTATGGGTTTAATCCTGATAGGGCAGTGGAAATTGCACTGATCTATCGTCTGCTAGAGTTTTGGTTGCCGTTGGGAGCAGGAATAATTGTCTGGACATGGAAAGGAAAAAATCTGTTTTTAAGGTTGGCGCCATCTCTGCTAATCTTTATCCTTGGAGTGGTTAATATTTTTTCGGCACTTATCCATCCAACTGGCTCCAAGCCGAGTCTGCTAAAAGAGTATATTCCCCTCGAATTAATTCATGCCTCTAACTGGCTGGTAATTATGCTTGGCTTGGTGTTGTTGGTCACAGCAACCTTTTTAATCAGGGGGTTAAAAGGAGCCTGGTGGCTTGCCTTATGTTTATCTGTGCTTTCATTGATCGGCCATCTAGTAAAATCTCCGGATTATAAAGAAGTCGTTTTAGCCATTGCGGTCATTACGATATTGCTGATCTCTCGTAAACAATACCGACTAAAGAGCGATCCCCGTTATGTTAATTTGGGCTTTATCACAGCATTAGGAGCTTTAATCATGGTACTAATATTTGGTACGCTTGGATTTTACCTGCTTGACAAAAAACACTTCGGCGTTGATTTTAGTTTGATGGAATCAGTACGTTACGCCATATCCAATTTTTTATTGATACAAGGAACTAATCAACTACCCATCACTCATTTTGGCAAGGAATTCATAATTGCTATCCGGGTATTGGGCATTACCGTTTGGAGCTTCTTGCTTTTCACGCTGTTCCGTCCTTTCCTCTTTAAAGCGTCATCATCGGATCAACAGCATGAAAAAGCTCTTTTTTTAACAGATCAATATGGGTCATCTGCTGTTGATTATTATAAAACCGATACCGATAAATTGCTGTTCTTTTCAGCTAAAAACGAAGGCTTTTTAGCTTACAAAGTTGCTAATGGTTTTGCAATAGTCTTGGAAGAACCTGTTTGCGATGAAAATGATAAAGTTTCGTTTTTAATGGAGTTTGATTTGTTTTGTATTAACTCTGGTTTAAAACCTGCTTATTACCGGGTAGATGAAGATAGTTTATATCACTTTTCGACCTTGAATAAAAGAAAGCTTCTCATAGGCCAAGAAGGCGTTACTGACATTGAGAATTTCACGTTGGAGGGAAAACAAAATAAAGCGCTTCGAAACGCCTTAAACAGTTTGACTAAAAAAGAGTACCAGGTGCAAGTACATAAAGCTCCTCATTCTATATCATTTGTCAGTGAATTAAAAAAAGTATCGGATGAATGGCTTTCCGGTAAGTCTGAAATTATTTTTTCGCAAGGCATGTTTAATTTTGCTGCAATCAGGAATCAGGATGTTATTGCCCTTCACGATTCGAACGAGACCATAGTAGCGTTTCTCAATATCATTCCCGATTATGCTCCTGACGAGTGCACCTATGATTTGATTCGTAAAACGGTGGATGCTCCTGCCGGATGCATGGACGCATTAATTATAAAACTGATTGAATATGCAAAGACAAAAGATCTCAAGTTTCTGAATTTGGGACTGGTTCCAATGTCGGGTATAAGCCAACCTGAAAGTACGGCTGAGCGGGTTGTTAAATATGCCTATGAAAGGATTCGCAGATTCAGGCACTACCAGGGTTTAAGAGAATTCAAAGAAAAATATGCCTCACAGTGGGTAAATAAATATTTGGTTTATGATAATGATTTTGATTTGATTCAATTACCAAACGCTTTAAGAAAAGTAATGGAGCCCAAAAAGAAAGGCTATACTATTACTGAATCTTTCTAAAACTTAAATTTCTCTTAGTTTTCTTCGAATCCGCTATAAATGCATGTGTTTGGTTTTATGCACGAATGCTTTATCTCGAAAAAAATAGATGATAGAAAAACAAAAGGGGGGAGGGTAAAAGGTAGGGCTATATGCCCGCAGGAGACTTGTTTTTATTTAAGCTTGTAAGTCTCCCAGAGGAAGACTTACACGGAGAAGGGATTTCAGATTATTTATTTTATTCGTACTTCTAAAATCTAATTTCTTACTTTATTAAAACCATTGCTGGTTGATATTGCCTAAATAAGTGGTTCTGTCGCTGGAACCGATTCCAAATAAAAGTTTGATCTCTGCCCCGATATTAGGATATAGGTTTTTACCGTCAATATCTTCAACATTGATCCATTCTGCGCTAAGGGCCGAAGTATGGATTGCATTCAATTCAGGAGTTCCAACTAAAATCTTTCCTGAAAAAATATTGTGAACTACTACCTCTTGTTTTTCCGTGCGATGGGTTTCAGCAACAAATAGTAAATCATCAATTTCAATAGTTAGATTTAGCTCTTCTTTCAATTCGCGAATAACAGCTTCTTGTAAACTTTCACCATCCTCGGGGTTGCCTCCTGGTAAACCATAAACTTCGGTGCCACTGTAAATATATTTCATCAATAACACCGAATCATTGTTTAATAGCACCACCGACGGTCGGATTTTGTGTTTCATTTTTTTATTGGTTTGTTTTTGAATTAATCTTGCCGTAAAGATAAAATCAGTCTGCATAGTATAGCAGGCCTATTTCAATTTATTAGTTAACGAGTATTTGCCTTTATAATTATTGTTGAACCAAGCCATTGCAATATCAGCTTCCAGTCCTTTTACTCCCATAACACGATTTTCAAACTGGCCTTCTATGGTAAATCCTAGTTTCTCATAAAACTTGATTGCATGCGTATTACTCTCACGGGCAAAAAGCTCAATCCGTAAAATATCTGAATGGTTTTCTTCCACTTCTTCAATTAAGGTTGTGAACAAAAGACGACCAATGCCTTTTCCTTGAAAATCAGGGTCAACTACTATAGTAAGATCACTCATTATGTGGGCGAAAATTTTGATCTTAGGCCGGTAACAATGGATCTCTCCTATAAGTTCTGAAGGTTTATCCGGATGTTCAACCACCAAAATGATTCCTTCTTCAATAGCCTTTTTAACAAAAGCACTTATATAATTATCAGTTATTTCAGCAACAATACGGGCTATTCCACCTTCTTTTTGAGCCACACGTTGATATAATTTCATGATGGCCTGTTTATCGGCAATCGTTGCTTGTCTGAGCTTAGGCATTTATTTTTGATCTTGATGAATGTTAATTAATATGAGCGTAATCTGATTTTATTTTGAAGTTAAAGTTGTTTATCAGATTTATTTCAGTGATTGGGAGAACAGCCACGATAATAAACCCGGTTCGGCAAATGTATTGTCCCAGCTATTATGTTCTGCCTCGGGGTATTCTGTGTACTTCACCTTTGCTTTGGCATCTTGTAATGCCTTATACATTGTTCTTGAAAAATCAGGCGGTACCACATTGTCTTTTGCACCATGGAAAATCCAAACAGCTGTTTTCTTTGCATATTTTTTTGCAGTTTTCGGATTTGCACCTCCACAAATCGGAATAGCCCCTGCAAATGTTTTTGGGTTTCGCCATAAAAGTTCAAATGTGCCCATTCCTCCCATCGAAAGTCCCATAACATAAATTCGCTTAGTATCTACTTTGTCCTGGGCTATATAAGCTTTCAATAAGCCCTGAACCAATGCTAATGGAGGTGTTGGCTCACCATCAGCTTGAAAATGAAATTCTCGTTTCCCCTCACTAAAATCAAATTTAACATTGGCCCAAAAGCTGTTTTCGGGACATTGAGGGAATATAATGATGGCAGGAAATTGCTTTCTGGCTGTATCGTTCAAGAAAAGCTTAGCACCATGGGTTAACTGCTTTTCATTGTCATTGCCACGCTCTCCTGCTCCATGCAGGAATAAGACTACCGGATATTTCTTAGTAGGGTTATAATTTTCAGGAAACAGGACACGGTAGTTTAAGGTGTCATTGTTTTGAACAAAAGTTTGTTTCTGGTATAAATTCAGGTCTTGAGCTGCTAACGGATTGAAAGCAAAATTTAAACATATGATCGTTATTAATAAGCCGAAGTTAATTTTTCTTGACATTGCCTATAGTTTCATAAATGGAATCCTAAAGTAAGTGAATGATTTTCTTATTTCAAATCTTAAAACGTTGATATTCTTTCAATAAGAAATCATTTTTGCTTTTATGTTCACCTGGCTTAACTTAGAGATCAACTTTTAAACAACTATTATATGACTAAAGGAAGAATGGAGGCATTTAGTGACGGTGTACTTGCAATTATTATTACCATTATGGTATTAGAAATTAAAGTGCCGCACACTGCTGAACTATCAGCATTGAAATCATTGATTCCGGTTCTGCTAAGCTATATTTTAAGTTTTATTTACATTGGCATTTACTGGAATAATCATCACCATATGTTACATGCCACTACGCGGATAAACGGAGGCATATTGTGGGCAAACTTACATCTGTTGTTCTGGCTATCGCTTGTGCCTTTTGTTACCGGATGGATGGGAGAGAACCACTTTGCAAGTATTACAATGGTTTTTTACGGTATTGTGCTGTTGATGGCAGGTATTGCTTATGTAATATTGCAAAACCTGATCATTGCCAAAAATGGGAAAGAGTCAACTCTTTCTAGAGCGGTCGGCAATGATTGGAAAGGAAAAATATCTCCGGTTTTGTATGTGCTGGGTATAGCTTCAGCCTTTATTCATGAAGCCTTGTCGGGCATGTTTTATGTAGTAGTGGCCATTATCTGGCTGATCCCTGATAAAAGAATTGAAAAGGTGGTAGAAGATTAGTGATTGGCATTAGGTTGTTAGCGGATAGCTATTAGCTAATAACTATCCGCTAATAGCTATACTTAAATCGCTTTACCCTTCATAGCAGTAGCAATGGCAATATCCATCACTCGCTCTGCAAATGGTCGGGTGTATTCGTTTAACGTATCAATTTTGTTCAGAATCTCATCTTTAGAACCGTTGGATAAAGAAGCTCTAAGGTCTTCTGACAATTCTAAGGTTTTAGCCCTTTCATCCTCGCTTAACAATTGACCATTGCTTTTAATAAAACGATCAACAGTGTAAAGCATTTGTTCACCTTCGGTACGTGCTTCTATGATCATTCGTTGAGCAACATCTTCTTTAGCATGTGATACCGAATCAAGCAACATCTTTTCAACTTCCTGATCCGTTAGGCCGTAAGTGGGTTTAATTTCCACTTCCTGTTTTACACCTGAGCGTAATTCGATGGCTTGAACCGTTAAAATACCATCGGCATTTAGTAAAAAGTTAATGTCCACTTTAGGGAAACCGGCAGGCATAGCAGGAATGCCTTTAAGGTCAAATTCGGCCAGTTTACGATTATCTTTAATCAAGTCGCGCTCGCCTTGAAAAACCGAAATTTTCATATTCACTTGTCCGTCGATAGCGGTGGTGTATTGACGGCCAGCTTTAGTTGGAACTTTAGAGTTACGAGGAATGATCACGTCCATTAATCCGCCCATGGTTTCAACGCCTAAAGAAAGCGGAGTAACATCAAGTAGAAGAATGTCTTTACGGTTTCCAGCTAAAATATCTGCCTGAATTGCAGCGCCCAAAGCAACTACTTCATCAGGGTTCAACGTATCATTTACTTCTTTTCCGAAGAAGTTTGAAACGGATTGTTTAACCAATGGTGTACGTGTTGAACCACCCACCATCACAATGGTATTAATATCCGAAGGCGTTAATCCAGCATCGCTTAATGCATTTTTACAGGCCAGTATCGTTTGATCAACCTTAGGTTGAATTAGGGTTTCGAAGGTCGAGCGGTCTATTGAACAATCAACTCCTTGAACTTCTGCTTCGAAAGCATAATTTTCACTCAGGTGTTTTTTCGCTTCTTCTGCTTTTAAACGCAATGCCTGACGAATTTCTTTGTATTGTTTAAGCTCATCATCCGTTAGTCCTGAGCGCTTAACCCAAAACTCAATAATTGCTCTATCGAAATCATCACCCCCTAAAAATGTATCGCCATTGGTTGAAAGTACTTCGAAGATGCCATTTTGGATCCTCAAAATAGAAATATCGAAGGTTCCTCCACCTAAATCATAAACGGCAATTGTTTTTTCTTCTTCAGGATTTAGGCCTATACCATAAGCTAAACTTGCTGCTGTTGGTTCGTTTACAATACGCAATACATCCAACCCAGCCAGTTTTCCAGCATCACGGGTCGCCTGACGCTGTGAATCGTTGAAATATGCCGGAACAGTAATAACTGCACGGTTTACCGGAGTTTTCAACGCATGCTCAGCACGTGTTTTTAGCTCCATTAATATCATGGCCGAAAGTTCAATAGGCGAATAGAACTTATCTTCTACCTTAATTTTTACAAGGGTTTCGCTGTCGTCGTCAACAATTTTATACGAAAAGAAATTCTGGTAATGTTCAATGTCTTTGTATGAACGACCTAAAAGCCGTTTTACAGAAAAAATGGTGTGCTCAGGATCTTCGATGAGGTGTTCTTTTGCATCGTTACCTACAATGGTATTTCCTGTTTTGGGATTTAGGTTAATAATAGAAGGCACTAAAACACCTTTACCGGCATCATTAATTACCTGCGGATGTTTTTCGGGATTGATAAAAGCAACCAAAGAGTTGGTGGTGCCCAAATCAATACCCACAATTATATCTTCTTTTTGCAATGAACCTGTTGCCAGGTTAATAGAAACTTTAGCCATTTGTTTTTGGTTATTGGTTTTTGAGTTATTGGTTATTAAAGGTGATTTTCTATCATCCCCGACTAATAACTAATAACCCAATAACTAAGTCTTTTTTAGAGAACCGCAAAGATAAAGAATAGTTTGGTGTAGCTTAGAATTGATAAAAATAAACTTAAGCTGTTTAAATGCTAAAAAAGTGAAGGCGATGAGTAATTTTACGGCCGATTAACTTTAATGAATGGATCAAATTAAGATAGCTATTGTGGGTTGGGGTTCTGTTTCGGCATTGGGTGCCGAAAAAAAAGATATCTGGACTACCTATTTAACTCCTCAGCACTGTTTTTCCCGAAAAGAATTTCCAATGGGAAATGAATGGGTGGCTGTGCTGGATAAAAAATCAGCTCAATTGGTCGCAAAGGTTGCAGAGGAGAGTTCAAAATATCGCCAATTGGACCCTACTGCCTGGTATGCAATGGCGGCTTCTCGAATTGCTGTAGAACAAGCGGGTTGGCAAAATGATGATACAATAGGAATAAACTTAGGTTCCTCTCGCGGAGCTACCGAAGCTTTTGAAAAATACCATACACAGTTTATTGATTCTGGCGAACAAAATACCGACACGCTTTCTTCGCCAACTACCACTTTAGGGAACATTGCCAGTTGGGTAGGGGTGGACCTGGGTTCACATGGCCCCCAAATTTCTCATTCAATAACCTGTTCAACCGCATTACACGCTGTTCTAAACGCAGTGGCCTGGCTCAAATCGGGCTTGTCGGATAAATTTTTGGCTGGCGGTTCAGAAGCGCCCTTAACACCTTTTACGCTTGCGCAAATGAAAGCTTTAAAGGTGTATGCTAATACCGATACAGATTTTCCTTGTCAATCGATGAATTTATTGAAAACCCGAAATTCGATGATTTTGGGAGAAGGAGCTGCTGTATTTGCATTGCAACGGGAGGCTGAAAATGCTCTTGCCTTTATTACCGGAATTGGATACGGCACCGAGATCATAAAGCATGGTGCATCAATTTCAGAAAACGCAACCTGTCAACAACAGGCTATACGTATGGCCATTAAGGGACATGATCCGGAAAGTATCGACGCAATCGTATTACATTCTCCCGGAACGGTAAAAGGTGACGAATCGGAGATAAAAGCCATTGAAGCCGTTTTTGGAAATTATAAACCTTTGCTCACTTCAAACAAATGGAAGATCGGCCATACTTTTGGAGCATCAGGTTCTTTGAGTATGGAAATGGCTATATTAATGCTTCAGCATAATCAGTTTATCCAACCACCTTATTTGCTTCAGCAGGAAATTAAAAAGCCTTTGAAGAAAATTTTGGTAAATGCAGTAGGTTTTGGAGGAAACGCGGTAAGTATTTTAATAGAAAGAGGAAAGTGAAAAGCATAATCTTTTCACTTTCCTCTTTAATTTTTGAAATTACACGCAATTGCAGCGCATAATTGGATTATAGTCTAAAAATTCAATTTTAGAAGCAAGGTAACCTTCTTTTAGCGGCTCTTCTTTCATCAAATCGGTACTTAAATACTTCTTGTTACTGTCGGAGAAGATAGTAACTACGTTGGCATTACTGCCCATCTCGTTTTGCAGTTTTACAGCACCAACAAAATTGGCTCCCGAAGATATACCTACAGCCAGGCCTAATTGTCTTGATAACTTTTGGGCAACCAAAATTGAGTCACCGTCTGAGGCCTGAATCACAGGGTCTAATTGGTCAAGTTTTACAATTGCAGGAATAAATTCGTCAGAAATACCTTGAATACGGTGAGCGCCTACTTTGTATCCGGTGGTTAATGTTGGCGATTCAGCGGGTTCCAATGGGTGAACTTTAATACCTGGGTGGATAGAACGCAAATAATTTCCTACCCCCATCACTGTACCTCCAGTTCCTACGCCGGCAACAAAGGCATCCGGAACCAGGTCAACGTGTTTCAACTGATTCCAAATCTCAATGCCGGTAGACCTTGCATGTGCCTCTGCATTGTATTGATTAGAAAACTGGCAGGGTAAAAATACATTTGGGTTTTCGGCAGCAAGCTTTTCCGAAAGGGCAATACTTCCCAGGAATCCCCCTTCTTCTTTGCTGATCAAAATAATTTCGGCGCCAAGGCTGCGAATAATATCAATCCGCTCTTTGCTTAGCCAATTAGGCATTATAATTTTAACGGGATGTCCTAAAGCGCGACCAATGGCTGCAAATGCAATACCGGTGTTGCCGCTGGTTGCTTCAATAATAACATCATTTCGCTTGATCTTTCCCTGACGATAGGCTTGTTCTAAAATAAACAAGGCCATTCTGTCTTTAATACTTCCTGTGAGATTGAAGTGCTCACATTTTACGTAAATCTTTCTTTTTTCTCCCTCGTAAGAGTATAAGATCTCTAACATCGGTGTATTTCCTACCAAATGTTTAAGATGTTTAAATTTTAATTCCAATTCGGGACTTAATGTTTGCTTCGTTTCCAGAACTATCATAAAGTTTTATTTGGTTTAGATTCGATGCGAAGTAAATTATTTTTTCTTTAAAAAAATAATATTTATTCAATGTAATCACTTGTTTACCAAATATATATAACTGGTTTTCATATTGTTTTTTTAGGAAAATAAATATGATTTTAAGCAGGTTTTTTATTTTTTTCCAAAATTCTAATTTCGGAATTTATGATTTCAGCTCACCATTTTAACTGGTTGTTTTCTCTGGGTATGAAGAAGCAAAGTGAATCTTTCCACAGAAAATGTTAAAGGGATTATCTTTTTGTTTTCCAGTATATGCAATTGTATCAACGAAGTTGAAATAATAAAGCCCTCGAATAGAAAGAATTTTTATTTAACTAAGTTTGCTGCTCATCAACCATTTTATCTCTGCTTTAAACAAATGTCCTACGAAAACCTCAAGCAAAAGATACTTTCTTATTCAACCTTTACGGTGGAAGAACTAGAATTGATTCTTTCCAAATTCACAGCCACTACTTTTAAAGCGAAGGAGTTTTTATTGTCAGAAGAGAAAATATGCGCTTCAGTTTACTTTATAACGAAGGGGTTGGTACGCACTTATTATGTTAGAGATGGTAAGGAGATAACTACTTATTTGGCTTGCGATGATCAATTTATTTCTGCCTACACCAGTTTCATTACACAATCAGCATCGGTTGAAATGATGCAGGCAATTGAGGAAACAGAGGTTCTTTCTGTTTCATACAAAAACATGCAAGAGTTGTATCAAGCTGTTCCTAACTGGCAAGTTATTGGCAGATTATTGGCTGAATACAATTATATATGCATGGCCGATCGGGTGTTGAAACTGCAAGGTATACCCGCTAAAGAAAAGTATGCAAACTTTCTTGCAACAAGTCCTTTTAAAATTGTTCAAAGAACCCCCATGATTCATATTGCATCTTACTTAGGTATTACACCCGAGTCGTTGAGCCGAATCCGAAATGGCATTTCTTAACATTTGTCAAATGGAAGCAGTTTTCGATTTCGAAAATTTGTAAACGCATTAAGCATTTATCAAATGATCGAAATCGCAAAAAACGTTTACCAGTTACCGTTACTTCCCAGAAACAGTATCAACTGTTATATTGTAGATGATTTACTAATTGACGCTGGCATAAGGGCCTCTGCTAGTAAAATTCTTAGAGCTCTTAAATTTCATAAAATTAACGCGCATGCACTGACTCATGCTCATGCCGACCACCAAGGAAGCAGTTCGTTGATTTGCAAACAATTGGGTATTCCATTATGGACTTCCGAAAAGGAAAAATCGAATGCAATGTCGGGAAGCGTAGTGGACGATTACCCGAATCCAAAGCATTTTATAGCCCGTTTTCAGCAGTTAAATTGGGCCGGTAAGGGTTTTAAAGTATCAAAAACGTTAGCAGAAGGTGATGAAGTAGGGAGCTTTACAGTTATTGAAACACCCGGTCACTCCAAAGGGCATATTTCTTTTTTTCGTGAATCGGATAGATTGCTAATTGCAGGTGATGCACTTGTAAATATGAACTTACTAACCACGGTAGTTGGGTTAAATACTCCACCCGCTTTATTCACAACCGATATGCTTCAAATGCAACAATCAGTGCTTAAGTTGTATAAGCTTAATCCTTCCATTATTTGCTTTGGTCATGGTCCTGTTTTGCGTAATGATAAAGGGCAATTTGAGAAATTGATAGCAAGGATGGGTTAGAAATCTTCGTTTTGTTTTGGGATATCGTTTTCTATTTATATTAAAAGCTTAAATTGCTCTAACATTATCGTAAAACATTATTGCCCGGCGATGACTACCCAAGCTTTATCACTTTTTGTATCTGAAACAATCGGTACAGTTTCAGCCGAATGTAATATTCCTGAAAATGCCTATTGCGTACTTACGCTTGCTCACGGAGCTGGGGCGAACATGCAACACGAATTTATGGTGGCATTGTCGGAATCGTTAGCCGAAAAGGGTATTGCTACAATACGATTTAACTTTCCGTTTATGGAAGGTAAAAAAGGAAGGCCCGATACGCCGGCTACAGCCTATAAAGCCATTGATGCAGCCGTTTTAAAAGCAAGGGAGCTTTTTTCAGGTCTTCCGCTTTTTGTTTCAGGTAAATCATTTGGAGGGCGCATGAGCTCACAATATTTAGCACTTCATCATTCTGAAAATGTTAAAGGAATCATTTTTTATGGCTTTCCTTTGCATTCACCCGGTAAACCTTCGGTTGAACGAGCTGAACATTTGAAAGAAGTTAAAGTGCCTTTGCTTTTTTTACAGGGGTCACGCGATGAGTTTGCAACCTGGGAGTTGATAAAATCTGTTTGTGATGAACTTTCACTAGCCACTTTGGTAGAAATTGAAGGGGCTAATCATGCTTTTAAGGCGGGTAAGAAAAATGTAATAGAGGTTCTCGTCGAAGCTATCCAAAATTGGATATTGAAAGTTATGTGATTGTTAGGTTTTTAGTTTTAAATGTATTGTAATCAGTGATTTAAATGAATAAGATAAAAGTAATAATTACAGGTACTACCGGTATGGTTGGCGAAGGGGTTTTGTTCGAATGCTTAAACAATCCCGAAGTCGCTGAAGTATTAAGCATTTCAAGACGACCCTATGAGGTAAAGCACCCTAAATTCAAGGAATTGATCGTGCCTGATTTCTTCCAGCTAGCTAATCATATGGAGTCATTAAGAGGGTATGATGCCTGTTTTTTCTGTGCCGGAGTGAGTTCGGTAGGTATGAAAGAAGATAAATATACCCTCCTTACTTATAATACTACACTGGCATTTGCGAGGGTGGTATCTGAAGCGAATAGTAATATGGTTTTCACCTACGTGTCGGGTATGCATACCGATAGCTCTGAAAAAGGAAAAAGTATGTGGGCTCGGGTAAAAGGGAAAACGGAAAATGATTTGATGAAACTTCCCTTCAGAGCAGTATATAATTTTAGACCGGGTGCAATGCTGCCGTTTAAGGGGCAGAAAAATTGGAAATCTATTTATAAAACTATTGTTAAGTTTATTAAAGCTTTTGCTCCCAAGAGTATATTAACCATGCAAGAGGTTGGAAGAGCTATGATCAATGCAGTTATAAAAGGTTATCCGAAATCGATCTTAGAAATAGTGGATATTAAAGAACTCGCCAATAAATAAAAAGACCTCACTCCGTGACAAGGAGTGAGGCCTTTTATTTAATTTCTATCAAATAATAAGCGTTGGCCTTTTTGATGATGGTCTAAAACGCCCTCATTATAAACCAAATTACCGCTTACTATTGTATGAGTAACTTTTGATGTAAACGCTTGTCCTTCAAATGGCGACCAGCCACATTTATATAAAATGTTCTCTTTTGATACTGTCCAAGGTGATTTAAGGTCAACTAAAACCAAGTCGGCCCAATATCCTTCACGGATGAACCCACGTTTCTCAATTTGAAAACAGATGGCAACATTATGAGCCATTTTCTCCACTATTTTTTCAAGTGAAATTTTACCCTGATGATAAAACTCTAACATAGCAGTTAATGCATGCTGAACCAGCGGGCCGCCCGAAGGCGCTTTGCTATACGGTTGTTCTTTTTCTTCAATAGTATGTGGAGCATGATCAGTAGCAATCACATCAATATGGTCATTTAAAACAGCTTCAAAAATTTGAGATCTGTCGGTAGCCGATTTAACTGCCGGGTTCCATTTAATATAGTTGCCTTTAGCAGCATAATCAGCGTCGCTGAACCAAAGGTGATGAACACAGGCTTCAGCAGTAATCTTTTTGTCTTTTAAAGGAATGGTGTTTTCGAAAAGTTTGGTTTCGATACCGGTTGAAATGTGAAGAATATGCAAGCGGCTATCGAATTTCTTTGCCAGTTCTACAGCTTTGCTCGATGATAGATAACAAGCTTCAGCATTGCGGATCAAAGGGTGCATTTCAGGTGTTAAGCCTTCTTCTCCATATTTTATCTTAAATAGCTCCAGGTTATGGCGAATCGTGGCCTCATCTTCACAGTGTGTTGCTACTAGCATCGGCACTTTCGAAAATATACCTTCCAGTGTTTTTTCGTTATCCACCAGCATGTTTCCGGTAGAAGAACCCATGAACACTTTTACCCCACATACATCTTTCGGATTTGTTTTCAAAACCTCTTCCAAATTATCATTGCCTGCACCCATGAAAAATGAATAATTGGCAAATGAGTTACGGGCAGCGGTTTGGTATTTCTCTTCCAGTAAAGTCTGGCTGAGTGTATTTGGAACCGTATTGGGCATCTCCATAAACGAGGTGATACCGCCAGCTACCGCAGCCGCTGATTCGGAAGCGATATTTGCTTTGTGTGTTAATCCCGGCTCGCGGAAATGCACCTGATCATCAATGCATCCCGGTAAAAGGTATTTTCCTTCAGCATTAATTATCGTGTCAGCTGATGAATTAATAGAAGAATCAATCTTTTCAATAAAGCCATTTTTAATTAAAACATCAGCGTTGAATTGCCTGCCTTCGTTTACTATTGTGGCGTTTTTTATAAGGATAGAACTCATTTTTTGTGTTGAAATTTGGAGATGTGCAAAGGTGCGAATTTTGATTGTTTTATGGCAGTTTTTGATTGCTAAAAACATTCTGTTAAATTATTACAACAAAATCTACCTAATGGAACCTTTACTTATTGAAGAGAACATTGCTTAAGATTTATTTTTTTAGAGGCTATAAGGTTATGCTTGATAGCGATTTGGCCGGGCTATATGGTGTTACCACCAAACGATTAAACGAACAAGTAAAACGAAATTTATTTCGATTTCCTGCTGATTTTATGTTCCAGCTTACTGAAGAAGAGTATGAGGAATATCTTTTGAGGTCGCAATTTGCGACCTTAAAGGAAGAAAACTTGAGGTCACAATCTGCGACCTCAAAAACAGAAAACTTGAGGTCGCAATTTGCGACCTCAAGTGTAAAGCATGGTGGACGAAGGTATCTGCCTTATGTGTTTACAGAACACGGTGCTGTAATGCTAGCCAGCGTTTTAAATAGTCCGGTAGCAATTGAAGCTAGTATTTTGGTAGTAAGAGCATTCGTTAAATTGAGGAATTTACTGGAATCGAATAAAGAATTGGAGCAGAAGTTAAATGAACTGGAACGAACAACGAAAGGCAAATTTGATGAACAGTCGGGTCAAATTGATCGTTTATTTAAGGCGCTTAGACAATTGATTAACCTACCTAACGAACCCCGAAAACGGATAGGCTATAAACCGGAAGATTGATCAATCCTTTGGTAGGATTGCTATAACCGATAACTCATAAGCCTCAATTGTTAAATAAATGCTAATTTTGCGCCATGTCCAAAACATTTGAGGATTTTCAGTTTAACCGTCAAATTCTGAATGCAATAGAAGAGGCGGGGTATACTTCTCCCACATTAATTCAACAAAAAGCCATTACACCTATTTTATCGGGTAACGATTTAATGGGTATTGCGCAAACCGGTACTGGTAAAACAGCGGCCTATGTATTGCCAATGGTGATGAAGCTAAAATATGCTCAGGGGCAAAACCCTCGAGCGTTAATTCTGGTTCCTACCCGTGAGCTGGCTTTGCAAGTATTAGAGGCTACGCAGGCCTTAGCAAAATATACGGATTTACGAATCACTGCAATCTTCGGCGGACTTGGTCCGAAGACTCAAATTGAAACGATAAAAGCAGGAGTAGATGTAATTATTGCAACTCCTGGCCGCTTTATGGAAATCTACCTGAAAGAGGAGCTGGTCGTAAAACAACTGAGTTATTTTGTGATTGATGAAGCTGATAAGATGATGGATATGGGCTTTTTGCCACAGATCCACAAGATATTGGAGATCATCCCGCGTAAGCGTCAAAATCTATTGTTTTCGGCCACCATGCATCAAAGGGTGGAGACCTTGGCTGGCGATTTTCTGAAATTTCCGGTTAAGGTAGAAGTTACTCAACAAGCAACACCTGCCGAAACAGTTTCACAAGCTTTGTATTACGTTCCCAATCTGAAAAGTAAGATCAACTTAATGATGCATTTGCTTAAGGATGAGGAGGATATTAGCAAGTTAATTGTATTTACCAAAACAAAAACTACCGCAGACAATATTGCAAAGTACCTGGTGCGTCGATTCGGAGAAGAGCAGGTGAGGGTGATTCACGCCAATAAAGGGCAAAACTCGCGTATCAATGCAATCAATCAATTTAAGAATGACGATATCCGCATTTTAGTAGCTACAGACGTTGCCGCAAGAGGTTTGGATGTTACAGATGTGAGTCACGTAATCAATTTTGATGTTCCGTTGATTTACGAAGACTATGTGCATAGGATTGGTCGTACTGGCAGGGCTAACAAAACAGGTGATGCGATTACATTTTGCAACGAAGCAGAAAAGTTTCATATCGAAAAAATTCAGAAATTGATCCGTCAGCAAATTCCAGTTATAGAAATACCTCAGGGTGTTTTTGTTGAGGAAACAGCTTATGATGAGCGTCAGGCTATGGCTCGCGAAATTGATGAACAAAAACGCAAAGCCGATCCCGATTTTAAGGGAGCTTTTCACGAGAAGAAAAATCCATTTGCCAAGAAGGTGGAGAAAACAAAAAAGGATCAAAAACGTAATTATGTAGACCCGAAAAGTAAAGAAGCCCGTTTCGGTCCAAAAGACAAGAACAAAGGCAAAAGAAGATAAAAGTCACATAAGGGATTTGTATTACGCAGCTAATTCGTAGAATTCAAGTAATTAGTGGTTTAAAAGTTTAATATAGTCAGACAATTAGTGTTATAAATAAATGAAAAAAGCAGAAATCAAATTAAATATAGAGCTCGATGATCAGAATGTTCCTGAAAAAATCACCTGGGAGTCAACTGATTCTGAAAAGAAAGACGCTGTTCCGTCTAAGGCTTTTATGTTAGCAATATGGGATCACAACTATCAAAATACCTTAAAAATTGACTTGTGGACCAAAGAAATGCCGATTGACGAAATGAAGCGTTTCTTCTATGAGACTTTAATGACGATGGGTGATACCTTTCAACGTGCAACAGGCGAAACAGCTATTGTAGAAGATTTAAGAGATTACTGCGCTCATTTTGCCGAAAAAATGGAAGTTACTAAAAAGTAATCCTTACCTAATAAATAAACAACAATGGCGTTACTTTCATTTAAACGAAAAGTAACGCCATTGCTGTTTTATTCCTAAAGATTCACTACCTGTATTAGTCGAGCAAGAACGAAAAATCGTCGTTAGTGTTTAACTCTTTGATTTCCTCATTCGTTCTAAAAATCCTTACCGACTTTCTGCCTTCTAATCTTATCGTATTGTTTTCTACATAAAACATACAACCTTCGCGTAAGCCTGCTACATACCTATTGGGGTTAGCAGTTATGTATTCCAATAGTCGTTGTTCACGGGTTTCTCCGGCATGGTTGTCGGGATGACTATCCAAATAGTGGGGATTAATTTGAAAAGGTATCAGATTTAATGCATTGAATGATTGGGGCTGAACTATAGGCATATCATTCGTGGTGCAAATAGTTGGGCACGTTACATTGGTGCCTGCGCTCCAACCAATATAAGGTGTGCCTGCAAGTACCTTCTGTCTGATGCAATCTATTAAGCCAAGCTCCTGCATGTTCTTTAATAAATGAAAAGTATTTCCACCGCCAATAACAATGGCCTGAGCTGCATTTACAGTATTTATTGGGTTGTTAAAAGTGTGAATGGAATTAACCTTTACATCAAATTCTGAAAAACGCTGCTGAACTTTTGCCAGATACTCATCATATGAAAAAGTTACCGCTGCAAACGGAATAAAAAGAACTTCTGTAATGTTGTGTTTGGCTAAAAAATCAGCGATATATTGTTTTGGGTATTCTAAGTAACTTTCACCGGCATTGGTCGAGTTGCTTAATAAAAGAAGATTCATCATAAGGTTTTATAAAATTTAGTTGTTAAAGCTCTTAAGCTTTCCGACTAACGAGTCGAGCATAGCATCCGTAAAATCTAAATGGGTGACAAACCGAATGTGTTGCTTGCCGGGAGAGGCACAAAGGATGTTTTGCTCCTTCATTTTTTGAATGAATCCAGCTTCGGATACAGAATCAATTAGTTCAAAGATGACAATATTAGTTTCAACCGGAACTACCGATTTTACAAAACTGCATTTGGTTAATGCGGTTTCAATGGTTTTTGCTCGTTGATGATCCTCAACTAATCGGTCAATGTGATGGTCTAATGCATAAATTCCGGCGGCAGCTAAATAGCCTGCTTGTCGCCAGCCTCCACCCATCACTTTGCGCACACGTTTAGCTTTTTCTATAAATGGTTTTGTTCCTAGTAGAACCGAACCAATAGGGGCTCCCAAGCCTTTTGACAGGCAAACTGAAATTCCGTCGAAATAACTACCCACTTGCATGGGCGAATAACCTTTTGCCACAGTTGCATTAAAAATCCGGGCTCCGTCTAAATGCAAATAAAGGCCGTGCTCTTTACAAACCTTGGCAATTGATTCAATTTCTGAAAGATCCCAGCATTTTCCTCCACCTCGATTAGCTGTGTTTTCAATTACAACAAGACTAGTGGTGGGGTTATGAATATCGTTTTTGTTAATGTTGGCAATTAACTGATCGGCAGTGAAAATGCCTCTTTTCCCTTTGAGCGTTCGTGTTGAGGCTGAAGAGTTAAACGCAATTCCGCCTCCCTCATAATAATAAACGTGGGCTCCTTCATCACAAACTACTTCTTCTAAGGGATTGGTAAAGCACTTGATGGCAATTTGGTTGGTCATCGTCCCCGATGGACAGAAAAGAGCAGCTTCTTTACCAAATAATTCGGCAGTTTTAGTTTCCAGTTTTTTAACGGTCGGATCTTCACCATAAACATCGTCCCCAACAGGAGGACTCATCATTTCCTCAAGCATTTTGGGCGTAGGCTTGGTAATGGTATCACTTCTTAAGTCGATTAGCATAATAAAATGAAAAGCTAAATATCAATAATTATTTCGGGTTAACGGCCAGTAATAAAAGGTGGAATGTGAACCTTTTGATTTAATTATTTCAAACTCTTGCACCAAATTACTTATTGCTTATATTGCCTGCAGAAATTTAACGACCAATTAATTAAACTAAAATGTTCGACGATGAAGATGATGATTTCGATTTCGAATCGGGAGATTTTGACCCTGATGCTTATCGACGGGAGCAGGAGAGAATACATAATTTACCAATCTATAAAAAGGCGGTAGAGATCGCTGATATAACCAAAGCCATAACAGAGGCTATTGATCCTGAAAAAGATGTAATGGAAATTGGCCAGCAAATGTTGGGCAATGCATATATGCTCGCAGCTAAAGTGGTAGGTGCCGAGGGAGGTGATTTATATACCTTACGAATGGAATGTGCAGTAGTTATAAAGATCCATGCGCGAGAACTGACATCGCAAACAACCTTATGTAAAATGGAGGAGTTGGCAGCTGATAAGTACCTTCAATTGTTGCGTGATGAGATTGATAGTTTCAGACTTCTTTTTATTGATTGGGTGAATGGTTTCGACAAGGAAAATGATATTCAGGACAATTGGGGGCTCTTCTATTAAATAATTTAAACTTTACGGTTTTGTTTTTAGGTGTCTTATTGATGTTTGTAAGTCATAAATAGTTTATTTTAAATGATTTAGGTCAAATTTTATATGCGCTAATAGGCTGATATTTGCAGTGTTAAAACTACAATTATTGTGAGTGAGACGGAATGAGAGGTTGATTTTTAGTGTTAGATGTATAGATAGTGTTTTGATTGTAGTTTCCCATAGATACGGTGTTGTTGATAGTTGTTTTTTGAGGTATTTGTGGTAGTGCATATGGTAAGTGCTGGGATGTTTGTGGTTAAACAGGAATGTGATTTTGAACCTTACCAAAATGCTAAGATTAAAGAACAGATGCGTAAACCGAGCAGGTTTATAAGTTGTTTTAAGTTTATTCCTTTCGTTGATGCCGGTACGCTTTGTTCTTTTTTAGATTCCTTTTATTAATATCCTCCAGGTCGTTTATTCCTTTTATTTTCCTTTGTTTCGTCTTTTTAATGTCCTGTTTGAATGGTTTATTGAACCTTCTTTATTTGGCACTAATTAGTGTTTTGGAATGCGTAAATGCGCTCATTTAAAATGATTTACATCAATTTTTATATGAGTTAATAGGCTGATATTTGCAGTGTTAAAACTACAATCGTTGTGAGTGAGTTGAGGAGGTTGGTTTTTAGTGTTAGATGTATAGATAGTGTTTTGATTGTAGTTGCCCAAAGATATAGGTGCTGTTGATTGTTTCTTTTTGAATTATCCGCGGGAAGGCATGCGGTAAGAATGGGGAGTTGTGGATAATAGGAAAATATTTTTAAACCTTACCAAAATGCTAAGATTAAAGAACAGATGCGTAAACCGAGCAGGTTTATAAGTTGTTTTAAGTTTATTTCTTTCGTTGATGCCGGTACGCTTTGTTCTTTTTAATACCCTCCTTTGTTCCCCCTTTTTATCCGATTTTAATTTCCTTTCGCCAATTTATTTCTGTGCTGCTATCTCAGGATGTTTCATGTTCTCAATTTCAGATTGCTTTAGTTTATAGAAATTAAATTCAGGTAAGTACAGTTTAACAATTGTTCGTACAAGGATGGTTGTGCTTTTTTAATTCATAATGTGTTTATATAAAATGATTTAGATCAAATTTTATATAGGTTAATAGACTGATATTTGCAGTGTTAAAACTACAATCGTGTGAGTGAGTTGAGGAGGTTGGTTTTTAGTGTTAGATGTATAGATAGTGTTTTGATTGTAGTTGCCCAAAGATATAGGTGCTGTTGATTGTTTCTTTTTGAATTATCCGCGGGAAGGCATGCGGTAAGAATGGGGAGTTGTGGATAATAGGAAAATATTTTTAAACCTTACCAAAATGCCAAGAGTAAAGAACAGATGCGTTAACCGAGCAGGTTTATAAGTTGTTTTAAGTTTATTTCTTTCGTTGATGCCGGTACGCTTTGTTCTTTTTTAGATTCCTTTATTAATATCCTCCAGGTCGTTTATTCCTTTTTATTTTCCTTTGTTTCGTCTTTTTAATGTCCTGTTTGAATGGTTTATTGAACCTTCTTTATTTGGCACTAATTAGTGTTTTGGAATGCGTAAATGCGTTCAGTTAAAATGATTTGGATCAATTTTTATATGAGTTAATAGGCTGATATTTGCAGTGTTAAAACTACAATCGTTGTGAATGAGATGAGGTGATCGATTAGTTAGTGTTAGTTGAATAGTGCGAGTGTTGTGAGTAGGAAAATATTTTAAACCTTACCAAAAGTAAAGAACAGATGCGTAAACCGAGCAGGTTTATAAGTTGTTTTAAGTTTATTCCTTTCGTTGATGCCGGTACGCTTTGTTCTTTTTTATACCCTCCAATTAGTTCCATTTTAGCTGGTTATTAATTTCCCTTTTATTCCCGTGTTTCTTGTATTCTGATGTTTTATCAGCCAAAGTTATATCTCATTGGTTTGTGAGCTTGAATATTTTTTTTTTTAATCATAAAAATCTGATTTAAAATGATTTAGGTCAATTTTTATATAGGTTAATAGACTGATATTTGCAGTGTTAAAACTACAATCGTTGTGCGCAAGAGTGTAAGATAGATTAGTAAGTTAGTGTTAGTTGTATAGAAAAAATTGATTGTAGTGGCCCACAAATATGGTGTTGTTGATTGGTGTTTTTAGAAGTATTTGCGGGGTGGCATTCGGTAAGAGCTGGGGAATTTGTGATTGAATAGGAAAATATTTTTAAACCTTACCAAAATGCCAAGAGTAAAGAACATAAGCGATCATCGTGCAGGTTTATAAGTTGTTTTTAAGTTTATTACTTTCGTTGATGCCGATACGCTTTGTTCTTTTTTGACCTTCCTCCTTAACGGGTTTTATTTTCCTTTCACCTATTTATTTTCCTTGTTTTTATCTCTGGATGCTTCATTTGATCAATGTAACATTTTGTTTGTTTATTGAATTTATATGTCACTGAAAACGGTTTTGAACTATTTTAGGCTTATTTTTGTGTATTCAAAATGGAGTTGAATAACCAATCAATAAAGTGATTTCTTCACACAGCAATGACAGTTTAACTCCGCTGAACAAAATCTGCATTATTACGACTCTTAGTACTGAATACATGCATCCCTATGTATGATCCAACATGTTCTGGATTCACATGGTGTGATGTGGTCTTTTTATTACTATCTAATTTTAAAATTATGAAAACAAAAACCTTCTTGCTCGGCATTGTTGCAGTTATGGCAGCATGGGGTGTTAATGCACAAAATAATCCTTCTGTAATGGTTAGCAAAGGCTATTACAGCATTGACGATCATTATAAGAAGCTTAACGAGCCTTCGTTAATTACGTTTAACACTCAAGCTCAAACTGCTGAAAAAGGGTTTTATGCAGTTGAGAATAACGCAATACAGGTAAATAAAACGGCAATTAAACCGATATCAAAAAATAGTACTGTTCAAAAAGGCTATTACAGTATTGGAAATAATGTTGATAAGCTAAAATAAAAATTGATAGGCCCATTAAGTTTAAACTTAACGGGCCTTTTCTTATAAAGATTTCTAATTAGAAAGATTAAGTTTGAATCGACCTAAACCAAATTAAATTTATGATAAAGTTAAGAGCCATTTTTATTTTGGCAATTTGTTTGACCGGACAATCCCTTAGCGCACAAAATTCAGAGCAAACGCTTTTTAATAAAGAGATTGCCGGAAAACTGGCTGAAATGCCTTTGAAATGTATTCCTAACGAATGGCCTAATAAAACAAGTCATCTTTCGGAAACCCAAGCAGATCATGTGCTGTTACCTCACGAAATTCACCCAAGTTTTTATGGTTGTTTAGATTGGCATTCAAGCGTTCATGGTCACTGGATGCTGGTTAAACTATTGAAGACCTTTAAAGATCTTCCGGAACGTGAGAAAATAATTGCAGTGCTTGAAAATAGCTTTCAGTCTGAAAAGATAGTAGGGGAGGCCGATTATTTTTCTAAATATGCTACTGCAAAAAACTATGAGCGAACTTACGGTTGGGCATGGTTACTTAAACTTGATCAGGAGCTGTACACATGGGACGATCCATTAGGCAAAAAATGGTATGCGGCCTTACAACCGCTTACAAAAAAAATAGTGGCTTTATGGACTGCTTATCTTCCTAAACAGACATATCCTAACCGCACGGGTGTGCACCCTAACACCGCTTTTGGATTAGTTTTCGCACTCGATTGGGCTACCACTTTTAACCAAACGGATTTCGCCGGGTTAATAAAGCAAAGGAGTAAAGAGTATTATTTAAACAATCAAAACACACCGGCGTATTTAGAACCAGATGGAACAGACTTTCTTTCGCCAAGTCTGGAAATTGCTGATTTAATGCGAAGAGTGCTACCTCAAAAGGAATTTGTGTCTTGGTTCAATAAGTTTTATACAAAAGAAGGTATAACCAATATTTTGAAACAGCCTGTTGTGAGTGATCGAACCGACTATCAAATTGTGCATTTAGATGGATTAAGTTTAAGTAGGGCCTGGTGCTTAAAAGGTGTTTCCAAGAGCCTGCCTGTCAATCATCCTCAGAAGAAACTATTTGAAGCTACTGCCCAGAAATTCTTAGTTTCAACAATGCCAAATGTAACATCAGGTAATTACGGTGGCGATCATTGGCTGGCGTCTTTTGCTGTCTATGCTATTTTTGATTAAAAGTATTTCAATATCGAAAGTGAAAGTAGGACATTCTCATGAAACGTTTACATAACATACTTCTTAGTAAGTTATATAAAAGCAAATCCCCGTTTGGTAATAAACCTAACGGGGATTTGTATTTTATAATGATTGCTAAAAAGTGCTTAATTAGCAATCACCGGTTTAACATCTTCCTTAATTGTAAGATCTAAAGGATGTTCTACTTTTTCTTTTAACAAAGCGAAATCAATCACTTCTTTCATTTCGGTAACGTAGTGGAATTTCATATCCTTTATATAATCAGCGTTGATTTCTTCCACATCCTTACGGTTTGTCTTACACATGATCACCTCTTTAATTCCAGCGCGTCTAGCGGCCAGAATTTTTTCTTTAATACCACCTACCGGAAGAACTTTTCCACGCAAGGTGATTTCACCAGTCATGGCCAGTTGTGAGCGAACTTTTTGCTGTGTAAATGCTGATGAAAGAGAGGTTAACATGGTAATACCTGCAGATGGCCCATCTTTCGGAACAGCTCCTGCTGGTACGTGTACGTGTACATCCCATAAATCGAATAGACGTGGATCGATACCAAATTTTTTACCATTGGCACGCAAGTAGGCAAGGGCAATTACCGCTGATTCTTTCATTACATCACCCAAACTACCTGTAAGGGTTAATTTACCTTTTCCAGGACTAATACTGGTTTCAATGAATAGAATGTCGCCGCCAACTTGTGTCCATGCTAATCCAGTAACAACTCCCGCTACGCTGTTATCCTCGTATTCATCTTTATCAAAGATGGTTGGTCCCAAGATTTTTTCAACGTCTTTCTCTGTAAGCGTTGTGTTGTATTCTTCTTCTAATGCAACACTTTTAGCTACGCCACGCACCAATGTTGCTACTTTCTTTTCTAAAGTACGAACGCCAGATTCACGAGTGTAATCTTCAATCAGTTTTTCAATAATGGAAGATTTAATAGTAACATCTTTAGGTTTAAGTCCGTGTGCTTCTAATTGTTTTGGAACCAGGTATTTTTTTGCAATCTGAACCTTTTCTTCAACTGTATAGCCATTCACTTCAATAATCTCCATACGATCGCGAAGGGCAGGGTGAATAGAGCCTAATGAATTGGCAGTAGCAATAAACATTACGTTTGAAAGATCGAAATCCAACTCAACATAATGGTCATAAAACGCGTTGTTTTGTTCCGGGTCCAAAACTTCTAATAATGCCGAAGAAGGATCTCCACGGAAATCATTTCCAACCTTATCGATCTCATCTAAAACAAAGACTGGATTCGCTGATTTAGCCTTTTTCAACGACTGAATTACACGGCCTGGCATGGCACCAATATAGGTTTTGCGGTGTCCGCGAATTTCAGCTTCATCCCTTACACCTCCTAATGCCATTCTAACATATTTACGCCCCACAGCTTTGGCAATTGATTTACCCAAGGAGGTTTTACCAACTCCCGGAGGGCCAACCAAACAAAGAATGGGTGCTTTCATGTCGTGTTTTAGTTTTAACACGGCAATATATTCGAGTATACGGTCTTTAACTTTTTCTAAGCCGAAATGATCTTTGTCTAATATCTTCTTTGCTCTCTTAAGGTCGAAATTATCCTTAGTAAAATCATTCCATGGAAGATCCAGAAGAAGCTCTAGGTAATTGGTAATAACCGAATATTCGGCAGCTGCAGGATTCATGCGAGCCAGTTTTTCCAGTTCCTTGCCAAAATGCTCGCTTACATCTTTGCTCCATTTTTTCTTTCGGGCGCGCTCACGTAAGTTTTGCACTTCCAGGTCGGGAGTGTTGCCTCCTAATTCTTCCTGTATGGTTTTTAACTGCTGATGCAGAAAATATTCACGCTGCTGTTTGTCTAAATCAACACGCACTTTACTTTGGATCTGGTTCTTTAACTCAAGCATTTGCAGCTCTTTGGTTAAATGCTCCAGTACCATTTCAGCACGTTTTTTAATATTGGTTTCCTCAAGCAAAGATTGCTTTTCACCAACTTCGGCATTCATATTCGAACAAATGAAGTTGATCAAAAACGAAGGACTTTCGATGTTTTTAATAGCAAAAGCCGCTTCTGATGGAATGTTAGGTGAGTTTTGAATGATTTGGGTTGAAAGCTCTTTCAGCGAACTGATCAGTGCTTTAAACTCCTTGTCTTCCGAAGCCTTAGGCTCTTCGAATAAATGAATTTTCGCCTTGAAATAAGGTTCTGACTGCATCATTTCACCCACCGAAAACCGGCGCTTACCCTGGATAATCACGGTGGTGTTTCCATCCGGCATTTGCAGGGTTTTAATAATATAAGCAACGGTTCCAATTGGATTCAGGTCATCAGGGGTTGGATCCTCGATGGCCACGTTCTTTTGCGAAACAACGCCAATTATTTTGTTTGATTTATAGGCTTCCTTAATCAGTTTAATTGATTTATCGCGGCCTACTGTAATTGGAATAACAACTCCGGGAAACAAAACCGTGTTGCGTAAAGGTAAAATCGGAAGAACTTCCGGCATTTCCTCGCGGTTCATTTCCTCCTCATCTTCCGGAGTCATCAAAGGGAAAAATTCGGTTTCTTCGGTAATCATAGATTCTACTCTTCTATTTATATCAAACGGATCAAATATGCTCATGTATCTCCTTTTCTTCTTTTCGTCAAATTATTCCAGTATAACAATTGAAGCGGGTCAATGTGTCAGTGTTTAGGTAATATATTTGAGGGTAACGTAAGTTTCAAGACTTATGCCATTACAAAAATAGACTTTGTTTATGAAGGTTAGCTGAAAAAAAGGCAGAATTTAATGGCTAAAAGTGTTATTCTTTTCTTGCCTTTTGTAATTGCGACTTAAGCAAGTATAAACTAGGTGTAAGCCCGGTAACTTTCTTAAATATCCGGTTAAAGTTAGAAAGGTTGTTAAATCCTGAATTGGCACTAATTTCTGCTATTGTTAAATCTTTATTAATTAAAAGCTTGCAGGCATTGGTAATGCGGATCTCGTTCAAAAAGTTAAGGTACGTTTTACGCGTGCATACTTTAAAATACCTGCAAAATGCCTCCGGTGTCATATTGGCAACCTGTGCAATTTCTTCAATGGTTATTTTTCTGTGGAATTGCTTGATTGAAAAGGTTAATATATCATTCATTCGCTTCCCTTCCGATGCATCATATGATTTTGATGCCTTGAAATTGGAAAGCTTTACAATTTCAGTAGAAGTAGCCATTAGGTTAATGATGCTTAGCAAATGCAACATCCTGTCAAACCCCTCTAGCTTAAATAGCTGAAGCATTTTTTGCTTAATTCGTTCGGCAGTTTCTCCAGTGATTTTATAACAATTGGTTAATCCATAAATAAATGAACGAATACCAGCGGTCTCAGGTAGCAAAAGGAAGTCTTTACCAAATGATTCTTTATCAAAAAAAACAGAGATCATGTGGGCTTCCGTTTTACCATTTTGGTAAAATCGATCTTCGTTTTTGAATACATGTGGTAAGTTAGATCCTATTAAATAAAGATCATCTACATAAAAACTCCCGATAAAATCACCCGCAATCAAGGTTCCTTCACTTTTAAGCATTAGTGTCAGCTGCACCTCCGAATGTTGATGCAGTTTGTCATAAAAATGACTTACATGATCTTCCTGCAAGAGAAACGAATCTTTTTCTGTTTTCGGAATTTTAAAAGGGATAATTTTCATATGAATACAGCGCTAAAATCACCTGCTTTAAATTTGAATGGCTAAAATTAGCAATGAAATCTTTGTTTGAGTATAATTTAGGTTAGAATAGTATTATAATTGATTAATCCTCCATCAGCATCCTGTTTGTTGAGCATCTACTTTTGTGATTATAATTTTTACAGATACCAAATAATGATGGCTACGATAAATTGGAACGGAGTATTCCCGGCGGTAACCACAAAGTTTACTGCTAATGATCGAATCGATTTTTATGCATTCAAGAAAAACTTAAATGCTCAATTAAGCGCTGGTGTTGATGGAATTATTTTGGGTGGTACTTTAGGAGAATCGAGCGTATTAACAAATAGAGAGAAGGCTGAATTGGTTCGTTTTACGGTGGAAAAAGTTGCCGGTAAGGTTCCTGTCATTCTTAATATTGCCGAAGGTGCTACCAGCGAAGCCATATTGCAAGCAAAAAATGCCGAAGAATTAGGAGCTTCCGGTTTAATGTTGTTGCCTCCAATGCGTTACAAATCTGATCACCGTGAAACTGTTGAGTACTTCAAAGCAGTGGCGAATTCAACGCGACTTCCTATAATGATTTACAATAATCCAGTGGATTATAAAATCGAAGTGACCTTGGATATGTTTGCCGAACTGGTTGAATGTGAAAATATTCAGGCGGTTAAAGAATCAACACGTGATGTGTCTAACGTAACACGTATGATTAATCGTTTTGGTGATCGGTTTAAAATTCTTTGTGGGGTTGATACCCTTGCAATGGAAGAATTATTAATGGGTGCACATGGTTGGGTTGCAGGTTTAGTTTGCGCCTTCCCGGAAGAAACAGTGGCCATATTCCGTCTGATTAAAGCCGGTCAAATTGATGAAGCACTTGAAATTTATCGTTGGTTCTTACCGCTCCTTGAGTTAGATATCCACCCTAAATTGGTTCAATACATAAAACTTGCAGAAGTGGCAACGGGTATTGGCACCGAATACGTTAGGGCTCCTCGCTTAATGTTAGAAGGAGAAGAAAGAGAACGAATTCTTGGAATTATTAATCAAGGATTGGCTACACGACCTGTACTGCCTGAATATATGAGTCTTTAATTTTCTTTGGTCTATACATCAATGGGCAGGCTATCTACTGGCTTGCTCTGTTTTTAATGAATGATAAAGATGGAAATACAAGAAGTTAAAACTACTGATTTGCAGCAATTTCAAGCCATTATGCTGAAGGCTGTAAATGCAGGAAATGAATATAAAAAAGTCAGTAAAGAGGCTAAAGCGAATTTCCTGGAAGAAATTGTCAGGCAAATTGAATTGTTAGGATTTGAGTTGATTGAAACTGCCATGACAGAAACCAACTTGCCTGAGGCAAGATTAATTGGTGAACGTGGCAGAACTTGCAATCAGCTTAAAATGTTTGCTGATTTGATCCGTGAAGGATCATGGGTAGAAGCAAGTATTGATACTGCTCTACCTCAACGATTGCCAATCCCTAAATCTGATATCCGGAAAATGCTGGTTCCTCTCGGTCCGGTAGTGGTCTTTGGAGCCAGCAATTTTCCACTCGCATTCTCTACCGCAGGTGGAGATACGGCGTCTGCTTTGGCTGCCGGTTGTCCGGTTGTGTTAAAGGCTCATTCTGCGCATCGGAAAACATCGGTATTAGTTGCCGGGGCTATTGAGAAAGCCATACAATTGGCTCAAATGCCCAAAAATGTATTTCAACATGTTATTGGTAGGTATGAAATCGGACAAGCACTGGTAAAACATCCTGCTACGCAAGCGGTGGCGTTTACAGGTTCTTATACCGGAGGAAAGGCCTTGTTCGATTTGGCAAATCACCGTCATCGTCCTATTCCGGTTTTTGCCGAAATGGGGAGTGTTAATCCGGTTTGTTTGTTGTCTGAAAAACTTGCTACTCAGCCAGAATCACTGGCAAAAGAAATGGCGGCTTCGATAACACAAGGAGTTGGGCAGTTTTGTACAAATCCAGGAGTCATGATCGCTGTTGAAGATAAAGCATTAGATGAGTTTTTAAGCCATTTGAAAATAGCAATCCAGCAAGTTTCTCCTGCCAAGATGTTGCATTCAGGAATTGCTCAGTCTTATCATGAGGGAATTGCTTCAGTAATTAATGATGAGGATTTAAGCATTGAAGCTGCTGTTCAAAAAACAGAAAATGATGCGGGTAACGCCCTAATTGCTTCAGTTTCGGCAGCTGTATTCATGGAAAGGCCAACATTGCATCAGGAAATATTCGGACCTTATTCTTTATTGGTGAAATGTAAAGATAAAGCTGAAATGTTAGCGGTGGTAAACGTATTGGAAGGACAGCTAACAGGTACAATTATGGGTACTGATTCGGATTTACAGCAAAACATTGATCTGTTAGAAAGCTTAACAACTATTGCCGGCCGGGTTATGATTAATAATGTACCTACAGGCGTGGAAGTTTGTCCCTCAATGGTGCATGGTGGTCCTTTTCCTGCTACAACAGATGCCAGATTTACCTCTGTAGGCACATCAGCTATCAAGCGTTTCGTGCGACCTGTGTGTTTACAGAATTTTTCTCAGTCGTTATTGCCTGCTGAATTACAAGACGGTAATCCAATGCAGATTTGGCGATTGATTGATGGTGAGTTTTCAAAGGCTTAATAAAAAGCCTCTATTCTATGATGGTTATTCTTTTGTCTTAATATAAATGGCAAGTAAAACATTTTTTTGTATTGATGCTCACACCTGCGGTAATCCAGTAAGAGTTGTTGCCGGCGGCGGACCGATTCTTAAAGGTGCCAACATGAGTGAAAAGCGCCAGCATTTTTTAAGAGAATACGATTGGATACGTAAAGGATTAATGTTTGAGCCCCGGGGACATGACATGATGAGCGGGAGTATTTTATATCCACCATCAGATCCAAGCAACGATGTTGGAGTTTTATTTATTGAAACCAGTGGCTGTTTACCAATGTGTGGCCACGGAACAATAGGTACTGTAACAATTGCCATTGAACAGGGGCTCGTTAGTCCAAAAACACCTGGTGTATTGCATCTTGAAGTTCCGGCTGGTTTAGTAAAAATCGAATACAAGCAAGAAGGTAAAAAAGTTAAATCGGTAAAGATTACCAATATCAAATCATATCTGGCCGCCGAAAACCTTACCGTTGAATGTCCTGATTTAGGCGAGTTAACTATTGATGTATCATATGGTGGTAATTTTTATGCCATCGTTGATCCTCAGCCTAATTTTAAAGGTGTTCATGAATATACTGCTGATCAATTGATTTCATGGAGTCGGGAATTGCGTAAACGCATTAACGAAAAATATGCGTTTGTTCATCCCGAAAACCCAACCATTAACGGTTGCAGTCATATTTTATGGGCAGGAGATCCATTAGATCCAACCTCAACAGCTCGTAATGCGGTATTCTATGGCGACAAGGCGATTGATCGTTCTCCATGTGGAACAGGGACTTCAGCACGGCTGGCACAATGGTATGCGAAAGGAAAGCTAAAACCGGGTCAGGATTTTATTCATGAGAGTATCATTGGTTCAAAATTCATCGGGCGAATTGAAGAAGAAACTGAGTTGGATGGAAAACCCGCGATTATTCCAAGTGTTGAAGGATGGGCCATGGTTTACGGTTATAATACGATTGTTATTGATGATGACGATCCTTATGCGCATGGGTTTCAGGTAATCTAACCCATCAGTCCCCTAAAAGGGTCTTTTGAAAATACTTATTATATAATTCATCACTTTAGAAGAGAGTAAGCCTCCCTTTAGTGAAGTTTGGAGGGTTTTATGTCAACACAAAAAGAAATAATTATTGTTGGAGGAGGGGTAATTGGTCTTTGTTCGGCTTATTATTTAAACAAGGAAGGACATCAGGTTACAATAATTGATAAATCTGACATGCAGAATAGCTGTTCCATTGGTAATGCCGGGATGATAGTGCCCAGTCATTTTATTCCACTGGCTGCCCCAGGAATGATCGCCCAGGGAATACAATGGATGTTCAACTCTGAAAGCCCTTTTTATGTAAAACCCAGGTTCGATTTTGATTTTCTCTCATGGGGACTAAAGTTTTACAAAGCCGCCAATGCCTCAAAAGTAGAACGTGCTATGCCGGCGTTACGAGATATAAGTTTGTTAAGCCGCAGATTGTTTGAAGAACTTTCCACTGAACCGGAACTTAAATTCGCGTTTGAAGGCAAGGGGTTGATGATGTTGTGTAAATCAGATCAGGCACTTGAAGAAGAGGCCCATGTTGCACAGCTTTCAAATGAGCTTGGAATAGAAGCGCAATTATTGAGCAGGGAAGAAGTTTGGAAGAAAGAGCCCGAACTTAAGCCTGAGGTTGCGGGTGGTGTGTTTTTCCCGGGAGATGCACATTGTTATCCGAATGCTTTTGTAAAGCATTTGCAGCAAGTACTGCAAAAACGAGGTGTGAAAATAGTGCAAAACACTAAGGTTAATGGGTTCACAATAAAAAATGCTAAGGTTGATGCGATAATAACCGATAAAGAACATTTTCGTGCAGATGAAATTATTGTGGCAGGTGGTTCATGGTCGCCAGAGATTGTGAAAACATTGAAACTGAATATTCCCGTTCAAGCCGGGAAGGGATACAGTATAACCTTAGATCAACCTGTGATAAACCTTAACTATCCTTCAATTTTATGTGAAGCAAGGGTTGCGATGACGCCAATGGCTGGGAAACTACGTGTTGGCGGAACAATGGAAATTGCAGGTATCAATACAGAAATAAATATGAAAAGAGTGGGAGGGATAATTAAATCAGTGCCTGACTACTTTCCTTCAATGATGCTTCAAATGCCTGAACCAGAACAAGTATGGAGCGGTTTACGCCCATGTTCACCGGATGGTCTACCTTATATTGGAAGAAGCGAAAAATATAAAAATCTAATTATAGCGACCGGGCATGCCATGATGGGCCTAAGTTTAGCTCCGGCAACAGGTTTACTTATAAATAGTTTGGTGAATAAACAATCTACCTGTGTTAACATTGATCTGTTTTCGCCTGATCGTTATAATTAGGTTGTTTTTATCGTTTAAGTTTAATTGGTCGAGTCCTGTCAGCTTAATATGCTGGCAGGTTTTTTTGTTTTTCTGAAAAAGTAAATCGTTACAAATTGATTTTCTTTTTAATATCACCTTCTTTGAAAAGTAAAGTTTTATGAGCAGAACCACTAATGATGTTCACAATATTGGTTTGTGTATTAAAATCATTTATTAAAACGGCTTGTGTTAATTCGGTATTGTTTAGTCCTTCAGGGAGGGGAATCTCAAGATAAACACTCATCGTTTCGCCCTTTATTTCTTTTCCCACAAACGTAAATGGCTTTAACTGACGGTTGCTGTTTTTAAGCTGAAACGTTTGTTGTAAATAGCTTTTCAGGTAAGTATCAAAGTTGGGAGTTTCAGCCTTTATAGTTTTCTTTTGAATTTTACTAAGTGCAACTTCAATATCATCCCAGAAAACATTCATGATAATTTCCACTGATTTCGATGATGTGTTATATTCCATTTGTGTCATCGAGGTATAAAATTTATGTGAACTGGCCGGCAACACAAAAAGTAAGCACAACGCAAATGATAAAATCAGCTTTTTCATGACTGCAAATTTATGTATATAATTTAGGTGAATAAGTTTGATGCCTGAAACAAACAAGGCTACCTGTTGCCAGATAGCCTCACTCATTTAAAATAATTATTGATTTACTTGTTGTTTTGTGGGTTTGAAGTACCTGAGGCCGAACTTCTTTCCAATTGCATTTGGTTCGGCTGCTTAGCTCTTTGTTGCTGTTTGAATAACTGAAACTGAGAGGCAACCGATGCTTCAGGATAGCTGTTGTTAGCTTGGTTAATATCTGCTGTTTCCTGTAATGGATCGATAGTGAACTGTTTTACAGGTTTTTCGGTAACAAATATCTTCGAGACTTTATCGTTGTTTCTTCTCCATATTTCAGCCGGAATACGAACAATTTCTTTTGAACCATCTTCGTATTGCATTTGTAAAATAATTGGCATCACCAATCCTCCAACATTCTCGAAATCGATTAAATAAACATTTGTCGATGATGTTGAAAGCTGTTTTTCATTATCATTTAAGTTGCTGGTGAATAATTGATAACGTTTACGGTCGCTTTCGGTAACCTCCAGGGCATCGTATTTATTATAGAAATCCTGCAAGTCAGGGAAACGATCAACTCGATATTGTTTAATGCTTTTTTGATTGCGTTGATCCGAAACAGTTTTTGGAGCACTATCTTTTTTCTGACGTTGAGCAGTTTTTTCAATATCAGGGTTTTGGGAATCAACCTTGTACCAGCTTACGTTTTTAATGGCAATATCAACGGCATCAGTTCCATAAAACCAGCCTCTCCAAAACCAATCGAGGTCAACGGCCGATGCATCTTCCATCGTTCTGAAGAAATCGGCAGGTTCAGGATGTTTAAACTTCCAACGTTTAGCGTATTCTTTAAACGAATAGTCGAAAAGCTCGCGACCCATTACCGTTTCACGTAAAATGTTTAAAGCCGTTGCCGGTTTACCATAGGCATTATTTCCAAATTGGATGATCGACTCTGAGTTCGACATGATCGGCTCTAAAGTTGATTTGTCACTTGCCATGTAGCTGGTGATGTTCTTAGGTTCACCTCTTCTTGATGGATAATTTTGCTCCCATTCCTGTTCCGAAAGATATTGAAGGAATGTATTCAAGCCTTCATCCATCCAGCTCCACTGACGTTCGTCAGAATTTACAATCATAGGGAAGAAGTTATGGCCAACTTCGTGGATAACCACAGAGATTAGACCATATTTAGTTTCTGCCGCATAAGTGCCATCTTTTTCAGGACGAGGGCCATTGAAACAGATCATAGGGTATTCCATACCGCCCACTGGTCCGTTAACCGAAATGGCAACAGGGTAAGGGTAATCGAAGGTATAGCGCGAATAAACCTCTAAAGTATGTGCAGCGGCCTGCGTTGAGTATTTTTCCCAAAGCGGATTGCCTTCTTTAGGGTAGGCCGACATAGCCATAACGGTTTTGCCGTTTACATTTACACCCATGGCATCCCAAATAAATTTACGTGAAGAAGCCCATGCAAAGTCGCGTACGTTATCGCCCTGGAAAATCCAGGTTTTTTTATCTTTTGAATGTGATTTTTCTTTTTGAGTAGCTTCCTCCTGAGAAACAATAATTACAGGCTTTTTAACAGAAGCTTTGGCTTGCTCTAAACGGTCAATTTGTTGTTTGCTAAGTACCTGACTTTGATTTTGAAGGATGCCGGTAGCCATTACAATATGATCAGCAGGAACGGTTAAGCTTACTTTATAGTCGCCAAACTCCAGTGCAAACTCACCGGTTCCTAAGAACTGTTTGTTTTGCCATCCATTTACATCATCATAAACGCATAAACGAGGGAACCACTGCGCCATTTCGTAAATGTAGTTTCCATCTTCAAAATACTCCATTCCGCCACGGCCACCTGTTTTACGTGAATCGTTGATATAATTGAACCAATCAACCGAGAAGCTGAAACTTGCTCCGGGTTTAAGGGGTTGTGGAAGATCCACACGCATCATCGTTTTGTTGATGGTGAAAGGTAGGCTTTTCCCTGCGGCGTCTTTTACACTTTTAATGGTATAACCTAATTTTGATTTGTTGTTAGCCGTTAATCGTTCTAAAGCGTCAAAACTCATGTTCTCTACCTTACCATTGGTTTGCGTAAGCGAAGCGTCAGAATTTGCAGCATAATTATTCTGATCGAGCTGCAGCCAAACGTAGGTCAATACATCAGGAGAATTGTTGTGATAGGTGATGGTTTCTGAACCGGTAAGGCTCTGGTTGTCGTCATTTAGTTCAGCCTTAATTACGTAATCAACCTTTTGTTGCCAGTATGCATGTCCCGGGGCTCCCGAAGCGGTTCGGTATTCATTTGGCGTAGGTAAAATTTCTTGTAATTGGTGAAATTTATTGTTGTTATAACTGCCCGACTGAGCAAAAACGGAATGATAACTAATAAATGCTAATGCAGTAACGAGTACTTTTTTCTTCATGCGCTTATTTGGAATGGATTGAGGGCTAAATGTAATAGCTTGAAGTTGCAATAGAAATTTGTTGTTGTAACATTTTTATGGTCTTTGTTTGTAAAAGCCAAATTACTATAAAGAACAAATTAAAATTACCTGATTAAATTTGGTGTTTACCATGGAAATCGCTGCCACATCCAAATGGCTGATTGAGCTAGAACCGGAATTGAGATCAAATAGCTAATGGTTTTTGGTTGCAGTTTACAGAATCTTATCAGACAATAAATAACAGTTAGAATAAAGCTTATAATTATAACCTGACCGAATTCTAAACCTAGGTTAAAAGGAAGTAGGGTAGTGAATGCATTAAACTCCATACCCATGAAAAGGTCTTTCAGTAGGCGCGAAAACCCCATACCATGTATTAATCCGAAGAAACCAGAGAATAAAACCCGGTAGTTGTGCAACTGTGGAATAAAAAGATTCTCCACACAGGTAAAAAAGATAGTGAATGCGATAAGGAATTCTACCAAATTACCATTTATTGAGATGATGTTTAGTACACACAAAGCGAGTGTAATCGAATGAGCAATAGTGAAGGAAGTAACAATCCATAGGATACGTTTCCAGTCATTTATGGTGTAAATGGCACAAATGGCAAATAAAAAAAGAATATGATCGTACCCCTGTAAATCGAGTATGTGAAAAAAGCCTTCTTGCAGAAAGGTTAAAAATTGGTCCATGAGGGCCGAAAATAAACGCTTTCTTTAGTTTTTCAGGTATTAATTATTCGTTAAATGTTAATGCGGTAATTTTCAGCAACTTTAGAAAACCTGCTGACTTGGTCATTTATCCAATCCTGATTGAGGTTAAGTTCAAGGGCCATTAATTCAGCTATCGATTTTGAACATTCAATAGCTGCTGCAGCATCGAGGAAAAGCGAACGTGTACGGCGGGCTAAAATATCTTCAACCGTGATCGCCATTTCGTTTCTTATCGCCCAAATTACTTCCGCTTTTATATAAGGCAGATTAGGGTGAATGCTTTCCGAAAGATGTGGGGCATCTTTAATAAGAGTTCTTATTTCATCTGCATCAGCTCCATAACAATTTAATGGTTCATTTAGGTTTACATTTTCTTTCCATCCATGTATTCTAAGTGTCGAGGTTACCGAGCTTTTTTCTTCTAATCCACCAATTAAACAGGCTTTATCAATAACATCTTCTCCCATCCGTCGATAAGTGGTCCATTTGCCTCCAGTAACAGTTAGTAAACCCGATTCGGACACTAAAATGGTATGATCACGCGAAAGGGCAGAGGTGCTGTTGCCATTCCCATTTTTTACCAATGGACGTAATCCTGCAAATACACTTCGCACATCAGCTGCCGTTGGATCTTCCTCTAAATAGCGGGCTGCGTGTTTTAGAATAAACTCAATTTCTGATGCTTGCGCTTTAGGCTCGAGTTGTGGTGCATCAACAGCTGTATCAGTTGTTCCAACTACCACCTTATTATGCCATGGTATGGCAAAAAGAACCCGGCCATCATCGGTTTGAGGAACCATAATGGCACTCTCACCCGGCAAAAACTTACGATCGAACACCAAGTGAATTCCCTGGCTTGGGCTTACTATTTTTGAAGCTTTTGGATTATCAGTTTGTATTAAAGTATCAGCAAAAACTCCTGTGGCATTGATCACTACTTTTGCTTTTAGTTCATATTCTTTACTCGTAATCTGATCAGTTGCTAATACTCCGGCAATCAGGTTTTGCTCTTTGATGAAACTGTTTACTTTGAAGTAGTTAATAAGGGTTGCTCCATTATCGGCTGCGGTTTGTGCTAAATTTATGGCCAGGCGCGCATCATCAAATTGCCCATCGTGGTAGATAACACCACCTTTTAGTCCATCCTGTTCCAACGTAGGGATATGATCTAAAGTTTCATTTACAGATAGAAACTCTGATGGGCCTAATCCTAGCTTTCCGGCTAATAAGTCGTAAAATTTGAGCCCTATGCCATAAAACGGCCCCGACCACCAACTGTAATTAGGTACAATAAAAGATAAATTATGCACCAGGTGTGGTGCATTTTGAATGAGTAAACCACGCTCTTTTAGCGCTTCCAATACCAACGACAGATTACCTTGCTGTAAATAACGAACTCCGCCATGTATAAGTTTGGTTGAACGACTTGATGTGCCTTTGGCAAAATCTTCCTGTTCAAGCAGTAAGGTTTTATATCCCCTGGTGGTAGCTTCAACCGCTGCTCCCAGTCCCGTTGCTCCACCGCCAATAATGATAACATCCCAAACCAATCCTTTCATTGTTTCAATTTCGGCAAGCATCAGGGTTCGTTTCATAGTGAGTCGTTTTTTATGCGGTTCAATTTAAATTATTATTCGTTTAAACCTAATCCTTTGTTTAATTGTTTTGAGATTGATAGGAGGGTAAGTTATGAAACGTTTCATGATGGTGTTGAAATCTCTGTTTTGGGTGATGTTTTTAGTCGGCCCAATAATGAAGATTACAGAACGGGTAGCGTATGCCTACCATTACAAACTTGAGCCATTAGGTATTCTGGGTTTATTTATCTGTGGAATTGGCATTTTCGGTTTAACGATTGTTTTACTGATTGATGAATGGTATTTCCCGGATGCTCATAAACCTCAAATTGATTAAAAAATAATTGCCTTTAAACCTTTTTTCAGAATACGAGTCATACTATTAAAAGCAAAACTTCAATGTTAGTTGTTGTGAACTGATGGCAAGTTTTGATTTGGCAGATAGTAAAAAGTGTTAGGTTTAGTTAATAGTTTAGTTCGTTGCGCCCCCTTGTTTCCAACAGCAAGGGGGTTGATTTTTTATATTCCTTTGAGACTATATTTTTGCACCTATTAATTAGAAGCTATTATTTTCTAGACCCATCAAGTGTTTATGAATATTGAGATACTCCAAAATTTGTGTAAAACCCTGCCTGCAATTACTGAGGATATTAAGTGGGAAGACCATTTATGTTTTTTAATTGGCAATAAGATGTTTTGCGTGGGCAGTTTGTCCGAAAACTTTTCAGCTTCGCTAAAAGTGTCAGATGAAGATTTTGTTTCATTAACGGAAAGAAATGGAATAATTCCAGCCCCGTATATGGCACGATATAAATGGATATTAATTTCTGATCCAAATGCCTTATCGGTTCAAGAGTGGGAGTATTATATTCAACATTCGTACGAGTTAATAAAAAACAAACTTCCTAAAAAGGTTTTGAAAGAATTAGGATTGTAGCAACAACTCTAATTTTTTCGAACTTTGCCACTTCCGCTTATATTCACATTCACCACCGGCGTGCCCATATAAATCACATTCCCGCTTCCGCTAATTGTTGCATCCAAAGTTTTTGAAACATTTACCTCACTGTCACCAGAGCCCGATATGTTTACTTTGGCATTTTCGCTTGTTAAACCAAACGACTTAATTTTACCTGAACCAGAAATGGTTTGATTGTTATTGATTACACTTCCCTGCAATTGGATTAATCCCGAACCAGATAAACTGCTGGTTAAATTTTGCCCCACTATAACCATGTTAATCGTGCCGGAACCGCTGATGTTCAATTTTAGGTTTTCGCTAACCGTATTGTTTGTATTCTTAATTGAACCCGAACCGGATAAATCAACGCTGTTTAAATTTTTAACCGGCACGTAAATTTCCACTTTTCCATGTACGTATTTTGTTCGGTGATCACGGTAATAAATAGAGAGCGTTTTGTTTCCTTTTAACTGGGTTGTTAACTCTGGGATGATATTATCCTCAGCATAAATTCTAACTGAGGAAATAGAGTCTTTATGCAGTATGATTGTAAACTCGCCACTGCTTTCTACTGCGTTAATCTCCCCAATTGCCCGTTCTTCTGTTTTATAATTTCCAGAGCCTTCAATCGTATTTCTACAAGAAGTAAATGAAAGAACTATTAGTAATAGTTGAAGAGAATAAAAGATAGATGATTTCATAGATTTTTATGTTTTATGTAAAGTTAGATATGTGAAGTCGAATATGATTAATTGAGGTGTAACGGATAGGTTATATAAGCTCATTTTTTTTATTCAAAAAAAAGCTTAAAACGTATGTAATAAAGGTTTTTGAAGACAAGAAGCCAATGCTTCTATTGGAGAAAATAGTTTTAAAAATATTTATTATAAACTATTAATTATGAGATTTTTATCGTAACTTAAGATCGTAAAACAAAGCCATAGTTAATTATGAAAACACAAGCTCATCACAGTCCTCTTTACTGGCTGGTAATGCTTTTCACAGGCCTTTTTATTTTAGGTATTGTGATAAAAGTATTTTCATTTTTTTTCAATCCTACTGAAGGATTTGGCGCTACTCTAATAACAATCAGTTGGTATGCATTTCTTCCAGGTGCAGCAGGCTTACTGATATTAATGTTAATTCATGCAATCTTTCAAAAAGAATTGGATTAAAAGTATGCGCTCTCTAAAAAGAAAAGGTCGGTTTCAATTTCTGAAACCGACCTTTTCTTTTTAAGTCTATATTTAATTTAAGCCTCTTTTTAGATTATCCTGAACAAGTAACACAACCTTCTTCCATTGTACACACAGGACCGCTGATTTCTTCTTCAACGCCGGTATGTTGTACCATTGGTTCCAATTGTTTTTCAGCCTGCTGCTCAACAGTAAACTTAACTGCGGCGTTAGCTGCTTGCGTACGCAAGTAGTACATACCAGTTTTTAAACCTTTTTTCCATGCGTAGAAATGCATTGAAGTAAGCTTAGCCGTATTCGGACTTTGTACAAACAAGTTCAACGACTGGCTTTGGCAAATAAAGGCTCCTCGATCGGCAGCCATATCAATTAATGTACGTTGTTTGATCTCCCAAACTGTTTTATACAAATCTTTGATAGATTGAGGAATCTCAGCGATCTCCTGAATTGAGCCTTCGGCAGCAATGATTTTATTTTTCATGGTGCCATCCCACAAATTCAAAGCAACCAGGTCTTTTAAAAGGTGTTTATTTACAACGATAAACTCTCCCGAAAGTACCCTGCGTACATAAATGTTTGAGGTGTAAGGCTCAAAACATTCGTTATTACCTAAAATTTGAGAAGTAGAAGCTGTAGGCATAGGTGCAACCAATAATGAGTTGCGAACACCATGTTTTTTAATTTCTTTCTTCAAGCCGGTAAAATCCCAACGACCACTAGGCGTAACACCCCACATATCATATTGAAGATTGCCTTTAGAAATCGGAGAACCTTCATAAGTTGAATAAGGACCCTCAACTTTAGCCAGATCTTTTGACGCTGTTAAAGCCGCAAAATAAATGGTTTCAGCAATCTCGGTATTCAATTTCTGTGCTTCAGGTGATTCAAATGGATAGCGCAGCATAATGAAGGCATCGGCTAATCCTTGTACTCCTAAACCAACCGGACGATGACGCATGTTTGAATTACGTGCCTCTTCAACCGGATAATAGTTATTGTCGATAATTTTATTCAGGTTATAGGTTGCCTGATAAGTTACCTCATATAATTTTTGATGATCGAACTCGCCATTGATCACGAATTTAGGAAGTGCGAGAGATGCAAGGTTACAAACCGCAACTTCATCATCTGAAGTGTATTCAATAATTTCGGTACACAAGTTTGATGACTTGATTGTTCCTAAATTTTGCTGGTTCGATTTTTTGTTTGCCGCATCTTTATAGAGCATGTAAGGCGTTCCGGTTTCAACTTGTGAATCCATAATGGCAAACCATAGCTCTTGTGCTTTTATAGTTTTGCGGGCACGACCTTCCTGTTCGTATTTGGTATAAAGCGCTTCAAATTCTTCGCTATGCGTTTCGTGCAATCCTGGCGCCTCATGCGGACAGAATAAACTCCATGTGCCGTTTTCTTCAACACGTTTCATGAAAAGATCAGGAATCCAAAGGGCATAGAATAAATCACGTGCACGTAATTCTTCTTTACCATGGTTCTTACGCAAATCGAGGAAATCGAAGATATCGGCATGCCAAGGCTCTAAATAGATGGCAAAAGCTCCTTTGCGTTTACCGCCTCCTTGATCAACGTAACGAGCAGTATCATTGAACACACGTAACATTGGTACAATACCATTAGAGGTTCCATTGGTGCCGCTAATGTATGAACCTGTTGCACGGATATTATGAATGCTTAAACCAATACCGCCTGCCGATTGTGAGATCTTGGCTGTTTGTTTAAGTGTATCATAAATGCCTTCAATGCTGTCGTCTTTCATGGTTAATAAGAAACACGATGACATTTGCGCTTTAGGTGTACCTCCATTGAACAGGGTAGGAGTGGCATGGGTAAACCATTTTTCCGACATTAAATTGTAGGTTTTGATAACCGAATCAATATCGTTTAGGTGAATGCCAACGGAAACGCGCATGTACATATGCTGCGGACGTTCAACCACACGGCCGTTCAGTTTTAGAAGATATGAGCGCTCAAGGGTTTTAAATCCGAAGTAATCAAACGAAAAATCACGATCGTAGATAATACTTGAATCTAAGATCTCGGCATTATTACGAATAACTTCGATTACTTCATCCGATAAAAGCGCGGCATTTAAGCCTGTTTTAGGATCAACGTAATTATATAGTTTCTCCATTGTTTTGGAGAACGATTTTTCGGTGTTTTTATGCAGGTTCGACACCGCGATGCGCGAGGCCAATAAAGCATAATCAGGATGCTTAACGGTTAGAGAAGCAGCGGTTTCGGCAGCAAGGTTGTCAAGTTCTGAAGTGGTAACCCCGTCGTATAAACCTTCAATTACCTTTTTAGCCACGTCAATTGCGTCAACGTGTACCGGATCAAGGCCATAATTAAGTTTTTCTATACGAGCAGTGATTTTGTCAAACTTCACCGATTCTGTTCTTCCGTCGCGTTTTATTACAAACATAAGTTTAGATATGAGATGTGAGATATGTGTATTGAGACTTTCAGAATACTCATTTCTCTAGTTTATAATTTTATTTTTTGTTCATAATTGTGATTGACGTCTCAATTCTCAGATCACAATTCTCAAATCTTATTGATTAAAAGTCCTCATCTAAAGAGAAGATATTACTGTCTTTATCAGACATTACACCGCTTTTTTGATAATCACCAACACGTTTTTCAAAAAAGTTGGTTTTTCCCTGTAAGGAGATCATCTCCATAAAATCAAACGGATTGGTTGCATTGTATATTTTATCATAACCTAAAGCAACCAGCCACCTGTCTGCTACAAACTCAATGTACTGCTGCATCAATTTGGCGTTCATACCTATTAATGAAACAGGTAGTGCATCTGAAATAAATTCTTTTTCAATGGTCACCGCATCGGTGATAATTTCATGAACACGCTCTTGTGAAAGTTTGTTTACAAGCATGCTGTATAGTAAGCAGGCAAATTCACAGTGAGAACCTTCATCGCGAGAGATCAACTCATTTGAGAAAGTTAAACCCGGCATTAAGCCACGTTTTTTAAGCCAGAAGATTGAACAGAAAGAACCTGAAAAGAAAATTCCTTCAACAGCTGCGAAAGCAACCAAACGCTCAGCAAAAGTTCCATTTTCAATCCAGCGTAATGCCCATTCAGCTTTTTTCTTTACACAAGGTACCGTTTCAATAGCGTTGAATAAGCGGTTTTTCTCAACCGTATCTTTGATATAAGTGTCAATTAATAAGGCATATGTTTCAGAGTGGATGTTCTCCATCATTATCTGAAAGCCATAATAACAACGGGCTTCCGGAATTTGAACCTCACTCATAAAGTTCACTGCTAGGTTTTCGTTCACAATGCCGTCGCTGGCAGCAAAAAATGCCAATACATGCGAAATGAAATGACGTTCTCCATCATTAAAACTCTCCCAATCTTTCAAATCGTGTGAAAGGTCTATTTCTTCTGCTGTCCAAAAACTAGCTTCGGCCTTTTTATACATTTCCCATACAGTGGGATATTTGATAGGAAGCAGTACAAACCGCTCCTTATTCTCTTGTAAAATTGGCTCCTGAACGTTTTCCATATATCTTACTTTCTAATTACTTATAAAATTACATAACAATTAAACACCTCGGTCGACAACTTTACCTTTCGCCCGGCCCTTGCCTGCGTTCATAGGAACTAACGAAGTTGTTTTGTCAACTGTAAAACTGGTGGTTTAATTGTTTTTGTAGTAAATACCTTTAAAAAACCGTTTTTGTTTTCGGTTTTTGAGGCATTGTCTGCAGAATCCGGATGGAATTGCTGCTGCGCTTCGACTTTTTTCGTAATAGGACTTAAGCTAACCGATTGATTTTGTGAAGGGATAGATTATTGTCCGTGTATCCAAAGAACGAAATCAAAAGTAATTAGTGGAAGGGATTGAAGACTGAATTTATTTTCAACAAAATGTTAGAAACATAACCGCTTGTTTTTCAGAAAATTATTCTGTTAACGAATAATCCAAGAAACTTAAATTTTTATTAGCAGTTTTTTTTAAGTATGAAAGCACTAATAGTTACCTATTGGCTTGATTGTTAGGAAAGTAGTTTTTGACGTAGCAAGAATTCCAATTGGTCATTGGCCTGAGCAAGATCTTCTGTTAATTGCTTGTTTTTTCTTCTCAACATGTAAACATCATACCCGTTTTGAATATTTTGACGCAATTCATACTCATCCCATGGTTTACTAATGTATCTATATACCTGTCCTTTATTAATTGCGTCAATAACAGCGCTAATATCAGCGTATCCTGTTAATAACATGCGAATTGGGTTAGGGTGTATCTCCAAAATTGACTCTAAAAATTCAATTCCGGTAATATTAGGCATGCGTTGGTCGGTAATTAATATATGAATTTCATTTTCATCCAATATTTTTCTGCCTTCTGCAGCTGATTCGGCAGTAAAAACAGTGAATTCACGTCTAAAAGCAGCTTTGAATGCTGTTAAATTGTGAGGTTCGTCGTCAATATATAATATGTTTATTTGTTCATCTGTCATAAGAGCCTTTTGTATATGATACGAATGTTCGAATATCTTAATTAATTTTATCTTCGAAAGAATTTTTCATTTAAATTACGCCTTTCAATTAAACCCATTAAAACCAAGATCATGAATTTAAGCGTAGATATTCCTCAGTTGCTGAGGTATAAACTTCGTGAAACCAATGTTAGAAATAATGAATGTCAGCCCGAGTTTTTTAGGTTGTCTAATGCATTGGATGCCGAAAAGCTTTACCACCTCCTTCAATATAATTCATCCATTGCTGTTTATGATGAAATTCATGCGCAGCTAAAAGAGTTGATGAAGATTCGCAATCCCGACAAATTGTTGCCAGCCAATGTGCTTGATCAGTTAATTAAAGACCATTTGAAAGGTAATTCATCTGATACTTATGGTGTTTGGGTTTTTTATCCATGGATTAATAAAGTAGTGCATTTGCTTGATGAAAATGAATTTATCGAAGTACGAACTGCTCGCAACAAGCTTAAAATTACAGAAGAGGAACAAAATCTTTTAAGGAATAAAAAAGTAGGAATCATCGGTCTGTCAGTTGGTCAATCTGTGGCAGTAACCATGGCCATGGAACGGGTTTGCGGTGAATTACGTTTGGCCGATTTTGATGCACTTGAACTAGGTAATTTAAACAGGTTAAGAGCAGGTGTACAGCAGTTGAGTGTTCCTAAAGTGATATGTGCTGCCCGCGAAATAGCTGAGATTGATCCGTTTATAAAAGTTAAAGTTTATAAAGAAGGGCTTTCAATTGCCAATATGGCTGAGTTTTTAGGTGAAGGGGAGCAGCGTTTAAACTTATTGGTAGAAGTTTGTGATAGCTTTGAAATGAAGATTTTATCAAGGATTGAAGCTCGTAAAAGGCAAATTCCGGTAGTGATGGAAACAAATGACCGGGGAATGTTGGATATAGAGCGATTTGACCTTGAACCTCAGCGAATGCTTATGCATGGAATGGTTCCACAGCTCGAAGGTGAAAGTACTGTAATTGCCAAAAAGCTGGAGGGAATAAACCCTCAGGAGCGTATGCAGTACTTATCGCAGATGATAGGAATGGAAAATCTTTCAGAACGGATGCTGTATTCATTGCAAAGTTTAGGAAAAACCATTAACGGCTGGCCTCAGTTAGCCTCCGGAGCAGTTTTAGGCGGAGCAATCGTAACCCATTCTTGTCGTAAAATATTATTGGATTCGTTTCGGTCATCCGGAAGGTATTTTATCGACCTCGAAAAAATTATTAATGATATGAATAAAAGTTAACAAGAATCCTAAATGATCGAAGTCAGAGTTTTTCGTGCTATCGACGATCCTGATGCTTGCCAGAAATATATAGATGGTCACCGCCGTATTTTAGAAATACATGGTGTAACCAAAATAACCTCTTATAAGCATGATTGGATGAATGACAAGCATACAATGGTTATTTTGGTGGAGGAGCAGGAAAGTAAGAGGGTATTGGGTGGGGCACGTTTACAATTGAGACGGAGTGGAATGAGTTTGCCAATTGAATTGGCGTTATATAAATATGATGAGAAAATATTGAACATGGTTCGTGATGCGGAATTAAATGGGGGTACTAGTGAACTATGTGGTTTATGGAACTCGATGGAAGTGGCCGGCATGGGGATAGGGAGTTATATTCTGTCACGGATCGGTGCAGCTATTTCTTCTCAATTACCCATTACCAGCATTTTTGTATTATGCTCTCCTGTTACTGTGCGCATGGGCAGAAGGGTTGGGGCCGTTGTTGAAAGCACACTGGGTAATAATGGCTTGTTTTATTATCCCAAGGATGATTTAATTGCAACAGCAATGTTGCTAAGTGATTGTGATACACTAGTAAATGCCGATGCCAGCGAGCGGGAATTAATTTTTGATTTAAGAGCAAATCCTATTCAAAGCAGATTGGAAAGAGGACCGAAAGGGCAGTTCGAATTAAATTACGACCTTGTTATAAATCAATTAGACTATCATGATATAAGTAACAAATGAAGTTTTTAAAGATCATTTTATTCTTCTGTTTTATTTTTTCAGGGTTAAACGCGCTGGCGGGTTCTCCCATAGTTATAACCGATCATACAAAGGTTTACGTTTTAGGAAATGCGTTGTCAATTTATGAAGATCCTTCAGGCAAGGAATCATTACAACAGGTTATAGTTAAAAATGATTTTAAATCTAATGCTCACCAGAATCCCAATTTTGGGATTACAAAATCGGCTTATTGGCTAAAATTCACCGTTGAGAACCGTAGTGGTGTGGAGCAATTGCTGCTGGCTGTTGAAAACCCTATAATTGATGAGATCGATCTTTATCAGTATAACGCTAAAGGGCAACTGATCGCCCAAAAACTAGGTGAACACTATTCGTTTGATAAACGAAAAATCGATCAATCGAATTATGTTTTTCAGCTTAATCTTCCAAATGAAGCCTCCTCCTCTTATTATTTAAGGGTTAAAAGCAACGACCAACTTCAGCTTCCTATTTTTATAGGAACCCAAGAGGCTATTTATAAACATTCCTCGCAGCGTGATCTATTATTTGGGATATATGTTGGAATCATCTTAATAATGATGGTTTATAACCTGTTTGTCTATATCTCGGTAAAAGATAGCAGTTATATCTATTATGTGTTGTTTATCTTCTTTGTGGGATTATCTCAGGCAACACTCGAAGGTTTCGGTTTTCAGTTTTTGTGGCCAAATAATAGCTGGTTTGCGATAAATAGTACGATTATCGTCCCAGTTTTTTCGGGCATTACTACGGGTTTGTTTATGAAGAAGTTTCTTCAAACCAGGCTCGTTGCGGCAAACCTTGATAAAGGGATTAACCTTTTTATTTCTTCTTATTTTATTGCCCTTGCATGCTGCTTTGCCGGTTATAATCATTTAGCCTTACAACTATTGCATGTTATAGGAGCTATCGGTTCATTTTATGCATTGTATGTCGGTTATCGGATTCATAAAATGGGTATCCGTTCGGGGCAGTTCTTTTTAATTGCCAATGTGATATTTCTATTGGCGGTAGTGGTGTTTGTATTGCGTAATGTTAACATCATTCCTTACAATACATTTACTTCCTTTATCCTTGAACTTGGCTCTGCTTTTCAGGTATCGTTACTTTCGTTTGCTTTAGCTGATAAGATTAATACTCTGAAAAGAGAAAAAGAACATTCTCAGGAAATGGCTTTAGCGGCTTCCAAAGAAAATGAACGCTTGGTTAAAGAACAGAACGTTTTCTTAGAGACTAAGGTAAATGAACGGACACAGGAACTTCAAAATGCCAATGTCGAGCTGAACCATACACTGCATCAACTAAAAGACACTCAATCACAATTGGTGGAAGCAGAGAAAATGGCTTCATTAGGTACACTTACTGCTGGTATTGCCCACGAAATTAATAACCCAATCAACTTTGTAAGCTCAAATGTTCGTCCTTTGCAAATGGATATCGATGATTTGTTTGCTGTTATTGCTAAGTATGAGAATCTAAATCCAAATCAAAGTGTAGAAGAGCAGCTGATTGAAATTGAGCGTTTTAAAAAGAAAATTGATCTGACCTACGTAGGTGAAGAGATTAAAATGTTGTTGCGAGGCATTGAAGATGGTGCCAGCCGTACTGCGGAAATAGTGAAGGGCTTACGGAACTTCAGCCGTCTTGATGAAAGTGATTTAAAAATGACCGATATACATGAGTGTTTAGACTCAACATTGGTGGTTTTAAAACATTCCATTCCTTCCTTTATAACCATAGAAAAAAATTATCTGGCCGATAAACTAATTGAATGTTATCCTGGGAAACTAAATCAGGCCTTGCTTAATTTATTGAACAATGCCATCCATGCTATCAATAAGAATAATCCTGAACTACAGCATTTTATCAAAATTAAAACGCAGATTGATGATGATGTGATGAAAATATCGGTTACTGATTCTGGTATAGGGATACCTGATGAGGTAAAAGATCGCATATTCGATCCTTTCTTCACTACCAAGGAGGTAGGAGAGGGTACCGGTTTGGGATTGTCAATTGTATATAATATAATTGAAAAACATCAAGGTAAAATTGATGTGGTTTCAGTTCCAAACAAAGGAACAACATTTACGCTGCTCTTACCAATTAAACTAAAAACCAAAACCAATCAAAGCGTAAATGAGGTCATTAGGACATGATATCATCAGAATACTTTATATTGATGATGAGAGGGAAAATCTGAATGCATTTAAGGCAGCTTTCAGAAGAGAATTTGAAATTTACACTGTACAATCAGCTTTTGAGGCACATCGTATACTTCAGGAGGTGTCAATTCATGTTATTATTGCCGACCAACGAATGCCGAATTGTACCGGAGTGGAGTTTTTTGGAACTATACTCGAAAGATTTCCAGATCCAATCAGAATTTTAATTACTGGCTACATTGACTCGGAAACCTTGATTGAGGCCATAAACAGTGGACGTATTTACCGCTTTTTGCGTAAGCCATGGGATGAGTTGGAGCTGAGGAATACAATTTATAATGCTTACAACAGTTACCAAACCGCTAAGCAGCTTAAGCAAAATATAGAAGAGCTTGAAAAAACCAATAATGAGTTAAGCAGGTTTATTTATAGCATGTCGCATGATTTACGATCGCCTTTAATGTCAATTTTAGGGATTGTAAAGCTGGCCAATCTCGAACAGTCAGTAACCGATCCCAATGGTTACCTGGATATTATTGCCCAAAGTGTTCATAAGCTTGATGCTTATATTTTAAAAGTTATCGAATATTATCAAAATTCAAAGGCGGAAGTGGTAAACGAATGTATTGATTTTGAATGTTTTGTGAACGGGCTTTTAGAGGAATTTAAACCGCAAAACAATGGAATAAACTATAGGCTTGATGTTGAGCAATCAGCAAACTTCAAAGGAGATCATTTTCATATTGCGGTTATTTTCAATAATCTGATTTCTAATGCAGTTAAATATCAGCGAACCGAAGAATCTTCTCAGCAGATCAATATCTCGATAAAGGCAGATGAGATAAAAGCAGTTATATCCATTGTCGATAACGGAATCGGAATATTAAATGAGCATCTTGATCAAATATTCAAATTGTTTTTCAGGGCGAAAAATACCCGTAGAACAGGTACCGGAATAGGTTTATATATTGTTAAAGACGCATTGAACAAAATTGGAGGCAGTATTTCGGTACAATCGATAATAAATGAAGGAACAAAATTCGAAATTTCAATTCCTAACCGAGTGATTGAGGGGGTAAAATTATGCGTATAATGTTGGTTGATGATAGTAAGATCGATCTTTTTTTGGCCGAAAGGATGATCAAGTTAAGTGGCATAAGCAATCATATTATTGCTTGTTCATCAGCTTCTGATTCACTTGATTATATAAGAAAAAATGCTCACTTAAATGAAATGCTACCTCAGTTAATATTATTGGATATCCACATGCCCGAAATGGATGGTTTCGAATTTCTGGCTGAGTTGATCCGTTTCCCTCTGGCTGTCAGTCAGCAAATGAATGTGATCATGCTCACCTCTTCTGTTGATATAAAAGACCAGACAATGGCCGATGCTAATCCAATAGTTACAAAACTTATCAAAAAACCACTAGATACAGATGAACTTAGGCTAGTCTTGGATAGCCTCAAATGTGTTTAGAATAAATAATTGTTGAAACATCAATTTATGACACAAAATTTTGTTATAACCATATTTTCCACATAAGTGGAAAATATTCCTACTAATTAAAAAGATTCCCCTCTTTCTATTTTTCTAAATAAATAACTCGTCTTTTATTAGTTTTTATTTTTTTTAACTTTAAGTTAATAGTATTAATTATTATATTTCCAACTAGATAATAATATCTATTAATTCTGCCTACTATTTATAAAGACCTAACTGAAACTTTTGATTTCTCTATTTCGTATAAAACTTTAGAGAAAGTGTCTGCGAAAAATATTGCTCATTACGCTCTGCTATTGGAAATTTTACATTTTTTTAGTTAATAAAAATTACTAATAGCTTATCAGTCAAAGCATTAAATACAATTAAACCCAATTCCGATTTTCGGAATAACCAACAAACTAACCCTAACTGCTACTGCATGGAACACAACTTCTACGCACAAAAATTGAGTTTATTGAAATCTGTAAAGGGTTCTTTACGGTTTTTAATAATCTTTTTGTTTTCACTAATAGGTTTCTTTGGAAACTTTGAGCGAACTTATGCTCAAAAGGTTTCCAGCGGAGCTTTATGTAGTGGAACACTAGGTAACCCGGTTGTAACAATTGACTTTGGCTATGGCAGCGCAAGCAGCAACTATGGCCCGGCATTGGCATCCGGCATCACCAATTATAACTATTGGTTCCCAAGTGTGCTGCCTAATCCGGGTGGATCTGACGATTTGCATGATAATAAATATGCAATTCTTCCACGTCTGAATTGGAATGTCAGTCACCCTACATCTAAAGATGGAAGTGGGAAGTTTACTGCGCCAGGAGCATGGCACATCTATAACCATGACCATTCCTATTGGATGAACGGGAAATCGGACGGTTACATGTATGTGGTAAATGCTGCATATGAGCCGGGGATTTTTTACCAGCAGCGTATAGATGCATTGTGTTCAGGAACTACTTATGAGTTCTCTGCATATATTACCAATTTAATTAACGGATCATCTTGTGGGGGAAATGCGGCGATTAAGCCAAATATTCGTTTTCAAATTGAGTCTGTTTCCGGTACAGTTTTAGGGTATTACGAAACCGGGGACTTAAACCAAACAAATTGTACTTCTGCAGCCAGCTACGGTTTGCCATCATCTAATCCAACAGAGTGTGTTACGGAGCAGAATTTATGGCAACAAGTGGGGTTCTTATTTACCATACCTTCGGGTAACTCCTCAGTTATTATTAAGATGATTAATAATAATCCTGGAGGATGTGGTAATGACTTGGCGATTGATGATATTAACTTCCGTCCTTGTGGTCCTTCAATAGGAATGCTACCTACCAGTGATAAAAGCATTTGTGTGGGTGGTAACTTTACATTTTCGGCAGTTTTAGGAGCTGGTTATAGTAATCCTGATTTCTTATGGCAAAAGAGTGTTGATAACGGGGCGACCTGGATTGATATGCCAATCCAAACCACAACTGATTTAGCGTTTACAAATCTTCAAGTTTCTAATTCAGGTTTGTATCGTGTATTGGTAGGTGGCGGGGGAGGTGCTGTAAGTAATCCTAACTGTAGGGTGGCTTCTGATCCTGTACGATTAACGGTCTATCCACCACCAGTTGTTACTGTCAGTGGTAGTGGAACCTATTGTGTGGGGGATGTTATTACATTAACGGCATCACCAGGGGCCAAATCTTATCAATGGTTTAAACAGGGTGGAACAGCAGTTACGGCAAAAGGAAATTTTGCGACTTATACATTTACAGCATCAAATGCTTCTGAATCAGGCAATTATTATGTAGTTGCATATAATGATCAACAGACAGGGACAAACACATTTATTGAATGTTCTCAAACTTCCAATAATGTTGCCTTAACTATAAACCCGGCGCCAATACCTGTTATTACCGGTTCGCCATATTTTTGTGGTGCAACAAGTACAACACTCTCAACCGGAACATTTAATTCGTATAAATGGTATAATACAGCTAGTCCGGGTACAATACTATCAACTTCTCAAAGTTTAACAGTTACTAATAACGGAACTTATGCAGTTGAAGTTTTTAATGGAAACTGTTATGGAACGCAAACTATAACTGTCTCTAACGGGACTGTTCCAACGGTTAGTATTTCATTAGCAAGTACTTGTAATGGGGCAACCTTAACAAGTTCTGGTTCAAATATTTCAACCCGTCAATGGTCTAAAGATGGTGTTGATATTCCTGCAGCCTCAGGTGGAACGGGTACTTCATTAAATGTTACCCTGGCTGGAGTCTACAAAATAACAGTTACATCCACTACAGGTTGTACGGCTTCTGCTACTCAAACAGTAACTACAGCAAACTTTGCAGTTGCACCATCACCGGTACTTACTCCAAATCCTAATAAAATAGGTTTATGTACAGGAGATGCATATCCAACATTAAGTGTTGCCGATGCATCTGGAGCAGCTTATAATACTACTGATTATGATTTCGAATGGTACTATAATGGTGTATTAGCCACGGTATCAGACGCCGGTCGGGCAAGTAATCCTAGTCAATCACCAAATAACTCTTCTAGAAGTATAATGCAAATTATACCTAAGAAGCCAGGTACTTTTACGGTGAAAGTTACCAAAACAGCAGGTACTTGTCTTGGAACCTATACTTCTCCTGGTGTAACTATTACTGTTACCAATCCTCCATCAGTTTCTATCACCGGAACACCATCCTATTGTGCCGGTGGAAGTACTACTCTTACGGCTAACCCTTCAGGCAAAGTATATGAGTGGAAGAATTCTGCGGGAACCGTTTTGGGTACTTCTCAAAGTTTAACCGTTAGCGGTGCTGCTGATACCTATACAGTAAAAGTTACTGATCAAGGTTGTAGTGCAACTTCTAGTCAGGCTGTTACGGTTAATCCTGTAAATAAACCAAGCATTTCTGGTGCAGGTGCATTAACCTTCTGTCAAAATGCTGCTGGAAATGCGAGTATAGTTCTAACTGCATCAAGTATCGTATCCGGAACAACTTTCCAATGGTATAAAGATGGTGCTATTATTTCAGGAGCAACAAATTCTACTTACACAGCAACAGCGAGTGGGAGTTATACAGTAGTTCCTTCTAATAAGCCTTGTCCGATATCCTCTGATCCTGCAGTAGTAACAATTAATGTATTACCAACGGTAACCTTAAACGCAGCGGGTCCATACACGTTCTGTCAGGGCGGCTCACAGGTAATTTCGGTTACTGATGAATCAGCCTTAGGCGTAACGTATCAGTGGTACAATGGAGCGACAGCCATTCCGTCGGCAACCTCAAACAGTTATACTGCAACGGCAACCGGTCAGTATAAAGTGGTGGCCAGCTACCCTGCAGCAGCAGGCGGCTGTTCGGCTACTTCGGCTACGGTGAACGTAACGGTGAATCCGTTGCCAACAGCTACTATATCAGCTTCTGGTCCAACCACGTTCTGTAATGGCGGCAGTGTAACCTTAACCGCGCCGGTACAATCGAACGTGAACTATCAGTGGTACCAAGGAGCAACAGCTGTAGGAACAAACAGCAATACATTAATAGTAACCACAGCTGGGTCATATACAGTCAAAGTAACCAATACCATTACTACCTGTTCTGCCACTTCGCCTGCTACAGTAGTAACAGTTAATTCAGTTCCAACGGTAACCTTGAATGCACCAGGCCCATACACGTTTTGTCAGGGCGGATCACAAGTTATTTCAGTTCCTAATCAATCAGCTTCAGGAGTAACTTATCAGTGGTATAATGGAGCGACTTTAATTGGAGGTGCAACCTCTAACAGCTATACAGCAACGGCAACTGGGCAGTATACAGTGGTAGCAAGCTATCCTGCAGCAGCAGGTGGATGTTCTGCTACTTCAGCGGTAGTAAATGTAACGGTGAATCCATTACCGGTAGCGACGATCAGTCCTTCAGGACCGACCACCTTCTGTAGCGGCGGCT
>NZ_JAMWYS010000051.1 GCF_023914155.1 Solitalea agri
TCTTAGTGTACTTTTGCTTCCTTTCTCATTTTAAATCTAACCATAACAAATCTAAAGGAGCGTAGTCGAAGCTTTTTGGGGAACTAGCCTTCGACTTCGCTCAGGCTGACTGTAGTTGGTAAAACTGTCATGCTGAGCGTAGTTGAAAGTGCTCTTTCAATTACCTTTTGGCTCCGCTTAGGCCAACTGTAAGTCACGCTGAACGTAGTCGAAGCGGACCATAAACGATAATATTGTAAATTAGATAGGTTTATAACAATTACGTATGAAGAAAAGATTAGGCATAATCGTTCTGATTATTCTCTCTATAACATCCTTTAAATTAACTGCCCAAAACCGTTACGAATTAAATTCGGGCTGGGTATGTGCTCCAATAACATCAATAAAAGAAGCTGGGGATGCCATTTCCTCCTTATCCTATTCATTGAAAGCATGGAAACCGGCTGTTGTTCCGGGAACGGTTTTAACTTCCATGCTTGCTAACAAGGAAATTCCTGATCCTTTTTACGGGATGAATAATAATCAGATCCCTGATATCTACCAAACCGGAAGAGATCATTATACTTACTGGTTTGTGAAGGATTTTAAAGAGGAAGTTCTAAAAGGTTCGCAACAAGTTTGGTTAACCTTTAGAGGGATCAATTACAGTTGTGAAATCTACCTGAATGGAAAAAAAGTAAATGCCGAGCCTAATAAAGGCATGTTTCTTCGGAAAACTTTCAATATTACTTCCTTACTTTCTTCAACCGGAAATAACCGATTGGCTGTAATCGTTTATCCTCCTGATCCTGTTGGTAACCCGAACGGAGGGCAAGGAGGTGATGGTATGATAGCCCGAAATGTTTCACATCAGTATGTGGCCGGTTGGGATTGGATTCAACCTATTCGCGACCGAAATACCGGAATTTGGGATAAAGTGTTTATTGAACGAACCGGTGCTGTAAACATAAAAGATCCGCATGTGGTTACATTGGTTCCGGGTAAAAGGAAGACTTCTGGCATACAGGCTCCGGCCCAGCTTAAACTTTCAGCCGATCTACAAAATGCCTCGAATAAAACTGTACAAGGTGTTTTAATATATAATTTCGAAGGCAAATCAATATCAAAACAAGTGTTGCTAAAGGCAAACACTACTGCAACAGTTCAACTACCTGATTTAACCATAAATAACCCCCGTTTGTGGTGGCCGGCTGGTTATGGAGATCAACCTCTTTATAACGTTAAACTTGAATTTGTAGAGAATGGCATAGTCGTTACAGATACTGAACCGGTTTCCTTTGGAATAAGAGAGATCCAAACCGAATGGAATGAGCGAACCAGGAGCAAACAAGTTTCGGTTAACGGTCAGAAAATATTTATTAAAGGTGGTAATTGGATCATCTCTGATGCAATGCTTCGATTTTCAAAAGAACGTTATGATGCCGAAGTGCGTTTTCATCGGGATATGAATTTAAACCTGATCAGAGTATGGGGAGGAGCATTGGTTGAACGACCTGAGTTTTATGAGGCTTGTGATAAATATGGATTATTGGTTTTTCAGGATTTTTGGATTTCCGGAGATTGTAATGGACGCTGGCTTGACCCGATGAAACTGGATGACCAATGGACCCGCAGAAAATACCCAGATGATCATAACCTGTTTTTGGAATCGGCTGCAGATATGATTAAAATGGTTCGTAATCATCCTTCGCTTGCAATGTGGTGTGGGGGAAATGAAATGACGCCTCCTGAAGATATTCTAGTGCCGCTAAGAGATTCGATTTTGCCTACTTTAGATGGTACCCGATGGTTTGTTGAGTATTCGAACGCTGACGAAATGTCGTACAATTCTATTGGAGGAAACGGCGATGGCCCCTATGGAATTCAAAATATCAAGACGTTTTGGGAAGAAAGAACTTATCCCTTTAATAGCGAAGTTGGTTCGGTAGGTATTGGTGATTATGAATCACTGGAGCGATTTATTCCAGAAGAAAACATGAAAGTCCCTGTTTTTAAATCAGGGGTGAAACCGGAAGAATTAACGGATTCAGTTTGGACATATCATAAGTATACGGGTGTTGGATATAATCAATTTATAGAACCCTATGGTAAGCCGAAGGATTTAAGAGACTTTGCATTAAAAGCCCAGTTGGTGAATTATGATCAATATCGGGGTTTGATTGAAGGGTTTAGCTCTCACATTTGGGATTGGTATACAGGCGTGATCATCTGGAAAACTCAAAATCCTTGGACCGCAATGCGGGGACAGATGTATGATTACTACCTCGACCCGAATGCTTGTTTGTATGGGTTGAAGTCTGGAAGTGAACGATTGCATATCATGTGCAATCCGGTTGACGGGATGGTTATGGTGGTGAACAATGGTTTTGAAGCACAACGGAATTTGATGCTAGAGGTGAAATTGATCGATATGGAAGGGAAAGAAAAACTGATAACGCAGGTGTTTTCTAATATCGATGCTTCAAGCGCTAAAAAATATCTTTCCATCAAAAAAGAGTTGGATGAGATGGCAAAAACCAAAGGCGCTTTTTTAACCTTAAGAATATTGGATGAGCATCAAAAAGTAGTAAGTGATAACTTTTACTGGTTACCTAATGAGAGTGGACAATACACAGGTTTGCAAGAGATGAAAGCTGCAGATCTGCAGGTAAATGCCAGGAAAATTGCTCCAGGTAAACTGGAAGTTACTCTCAAGAATCCAACAACTAACCCTGTGGCGTTTTTTAACAGAGTGTCCGTTGTTGATAAACAATCATCAAATCGAATATTGCCGGTGTTTTATTCTGATAATTACCTTTCGGTTATTCCGAGCGGGGAGAAGAAGGTAATAGTTGAATTCGATCCGAAACTCAATTCAACTGAGCTTGCAATCAAATTGCAAGGTTGGAATGTAACAGAAAAAGTCATTACAATAGACTAATAAGGTTATTATGAATCTAAAAAATGGGTTGCTCTTTCTGTTGTCAATATGTATCGCCAATTCGGCTTTTTCTCAATTACAAACGCCTCTTTATAAAAATGCAAATGCACCTGTTTCAAGCCGAGTAAATGATCTTCTTTTAAGAATGACAGTCGAAGAGAAAGTAGGTCAACTTTCTGCTTTGCTTGGATGGGATATGTATTTGAAAAAAGGGAAGCAGGTTGAAGTTAGCGATCTGTTTAAAAAATCTGTGGCAGAACAGCATATAGGCATGCTTTGGGCTACATTAAGGGCCGATCCATGGACAAAAAAGACCTTGAAAACGGGGTTAAATCCTGAATTGGCGGCTAATGCAACGAATGAGCTTCAACGGTATATTATTAAAAACACGCGCTTAGGTATTCCATTGTTATTGGCCGAAGAATGTCCGCATGGTCATATGGCAATTGGTACAACGGTTTTTCCAACGGCCATTGGTCAGGCTAGTACCTGGGATCCGGACTTAATTGAACAAATGGCATCAACAATTGCTGCTGAGGCCAGGTTACAAGGCGCGCACATTGGCTATGGTCCTGTGCTCGATTTGGCAAGAGAACCCAGATGGTCGAGGATGGAGGAAACTTATGGAGAAGATCCTTATCTGAATGCTGAAATAGGGAAGGCTATGGTCAAAGGTTTTCAAGGCAATAACTTAAAAAGCGGAACCAATATAGCTTCTACCCTAAAACACTTTGTTGCTTACGGAAATCCTGATGGAGGACATAACGGAGGGAGCATTTCGGTTGGTCAGCGAGAATTATTTGAATCTTATTTACCTCCGTTTGAAGAAGCTGTAAAGGCTGGAGCATGGTCGGTTATGACCGCCTACAACTCGGTTGACGGTATTCCATGCAGTGCAAATCCCTTTCTGCTTAAAACAGTGCTAAGAGAAGACTGGAAGTTTAATGGATTTACTGTTTCAGATCTTGGCAGTATCTCCGGTTTATATAACAATCATAATGTTGCGGCCTCAAAAGAAGATGCTGCAGCGTTGGCCATTAATTCCGGATTGGATCAGGATTTAGGAGGCTACGGATATGGAAATATATTGCTTAAAGCAATTGAGCAAGGTAAAGTATCTCAAAAGACGCTTGACTCGGCAGTGGCTAGAGTGCTTCGGCTGAAATTTGAAATGGGTTTATTTGAACAGCCCTACGTCGAACCAAATAAGGCCGCAAAACTCGTTGGTTCTACACAAAATGCTCAATTGGCAAATCGTGTAGCTAAAGAATCAATCATTTTACTCAAAAACGAAAACCACTTATTGCCGCTTCAAAAGGACCTGAAGAGAATTGCAGTAATTGGTCCGAATGCAGATAATAGTTATAATCAATTAGGAGATTATACCGCGCCTCAGCAAGAAGATAGGGTAGTAACTGTGTTGGATGGTATCAGAAATAAGGTCGGTAAAAATGCAGAAGTCACTTACGTTAAGGGCTGCAATATCCGTGATACAACCGAACAGTCGATTGCAGAAGCTGTAGAGCTTGCCAAAAAGTCGGAAGTAGCTATAGTTGTGCTTGGAGGCTCTAGTGCCAGGGATTTTAAAACCGAATACCATAGTACGGGAGCAGCGGTTGTGTCAGATAAGATAAGTGATATGGAAAGTGGTGAAGGATTTGATCGTGCTACCCTTGATCTGATGGGAAATCAACTTAAACTGTTGCAGGAGATGGTTAAAACTGGTATTCCGGTTATCCTTGTTTTGATTGAAGGGCGACCGCTTAATCTTAATTGGGCTGCTGCCAATGTTCCGGCTATAATCAATGCATGGTACCCCGGTCAGGAAGGTGGTAATGCAATTGCTGAGGTGTTGTTTGGAGACTTTAATCCGGCAGGTCGGCTAACCGTTTCGGTGCCTAAATCTGTCGGACAGCTTCCTGTTTATTACAACCATAAAAAGCCCTCTCCTCACGGCTATGTTGAAATGGATGAGAAACCCTTGTATTGTTTTGGATATGGATTGAGTTACACCTCATTTGATTATCGCAATTTACAAATTAAAGTTTCGGAGGAAGAACGTGATCTAAAGATATCGGTCGAGTTTAAGCTTGTAAATACTGGCAAATTTGATGGGGATGAAGTGGTACAGTTATACATTAAGGATAATGTGAGTTCGGTGGTTGCCGCAGTTAAACAGCTGAAACGCTTTAAGAGAGTTAATTTAAAAGCGGGAGAGGAGAGAATAGTTAAATTCTCTCTGACCGCCGATGACCTTGCGCTCTATGATAATCGGATGCGAAAAGTTGTTGAACCAGGTCAATTCACTTTAATGGTTGGGGCTTCTTCGGATGATATTAGAGTACAGGGAATGTTTAATGTTTCAAAAGCAGTGGTGTGGTAAATGTTAAATGGGAAAGAAAATTATTAACCTCAGAGTGAATGTATTAAGTTTTTTAAAACCTTAAGTAATTGCTTTTTTACAAATAGGCCATATTAAGACAATAACTAATATGAATATTTATGGATTATTAATTAAATATCCATAAAATGAAAAAACATCTTTTAACAGTTGTTGCCATCTTGGTAACATCATTAGCTGCAAGTGCACAAATTCAAAAAGGAAATCAAGCTTTAGGGTTGAGCTTTTCGGGATATTCTCAAAATATTAATATTGATTTTGCAAATGGAGAAGAGCACAGAAGAAGTGCTAATATTTCTCTTGATTATAGCTATTTTGTTTCAGATAAAACTGCGATCGGTGTATTTGTAGGATATAGCAATGCAACACATAATTATAAAAATGATACTCAGGCTGAGATGACAGATGATTCAAGAGTCTACAATTTTGGTGTATTTGGAAAAAAATATTTTATGTTTTCTGATAAGTTTGGAGGGATAGGAAATGTATCCCTATATGGGGATATTGCGAATGGAGAGTTTCAGAATAATCCTGATTCTCCTGTTCGGGAAACTAACAGTAAGGGATTTGGAACAGGATTAAATGGAGGTGCAGTGTTTTTTCCATGGAAACGATTAGGTATAGAGGGGAGTTTAAATTTAATTAGTTTGGGTTATTCAAAATCAACAGGTATCGATTCTGATGGAAATGAAACTAAGTATTCAACCTTTAATGTGTATTCAGGTTTTTCTCAGCCATTTCAAAATATTCAACTTACCCTCCGCTATCATTTTGGCTTTAAAAAGTAATTTTGTCAGTCAAATTTCTTGATGCATTCGTTGGAACAATTATTGACTCAATCTGTTATATTTGCACACGTAAATTTTAAAAATATGGCTTTAGTTATTACCGACGCAAACTTCGAAGAAGTTGTAATGAAATCAGATAAACCTGTATTAGTTGATTTCTGGGCTGAGTGGTGTGGTCCTTGCCGCATGGTTGGTCCGGTTGTTGAAGAATTAGCAAGCGAATATGAAGGCAAAGCTGTTATCGGAAAAGTAGATGTAGATAACAACCCTGAAGTATCAATGAAATTTGGTATTCGTAATATTCCTGCTTTGTTATTCTTCAAAAACGGTGAAATTGTAGATAAACAAATTGGTGCAGTTCCAAAATCGGTATTAGCCGGCAAATTGGAAGCTCAATTAGGATAATCATATAAAAGCACTAATTAAATGGCCTTGGATTTTTCCAAGGCCATTTTTGTTTTCAGAATACATTCTTAAAGTTATATTTGAATGAATGAAATTTGATAGCTATTTGCGTTTATCCTAATTCTTTTTCAAACGAAAAGTGATTCGCATATCTCAAATCCTATATCTCTTATCTCAATAACGATGCTCGAAAACAAAGAAGAACTTCAACAAATAAACCTTGAGTTATTAGCCAATCAAGTGGTGGAGGGTTTTATTACCGGTTTGCATAAAAGTCCGTTTCATGGGTTTTCTGTTGAATTTGCTGAGCATCGATTATACAATACTGGTGAATCGGTAAAAAATATCGATTGGAAACTTTTCGGTCGTACTGACCGACTGTTTACAAAGCGTTTTGAAGAAGAAACGAATTTGCGCTGCCAGTTGATCATTGATGCATCTTCTTCAATGTACTATCCAGAAGGGAATAAGAATAAACTGCAGTTTTCGGTGTATTGTGCAGCTTCCCTGATCAATTTATTGAAACGTCAGCGCGATGCCTTCGGATTAAGTGTTTTTTCTGACAAAGTATTATTATCCACTCAGGCCAAATCTACCACAGCCCACCAGCGTTTTATCTATTTCGAATTAGAGAAATTGATGGCCGATAAGCCAAAGAATCGAACTACATCCTTGGTTACCTCACTGCATGAAATTGCCGAAAATATTCACAAGCGCTCAATGGTGGTTATTTTCAGTGATATGATGGAGAGCATGGAAGATACGGAGGCAGTATTTTCGGCACTTAACCATTTGAAACACAACAAACATGAAGTCGTGCTTTTTAATGTCACAGACAAACGTTCTGAACAAGAATTTCTGTTTGAAAATCGTCCTTATCTGTTTGTCGACACCGAATCTGGTGAAGAGATTAAAGTTCAGCCTGGTCAGGTTAAAGAGTCGTATTTAAAAGCCATTACAGAATATAAGTATAACCTGATGCTTAAATGTGCTCAATATCGCATTGACTATATTGATGCCGATATTAATGAAGGCTTTTATCCGATTTTGAATGCGTACTTGGTAAAACGGAATAAGATGATGTAAAACCCACATGAAATAAAAAATACACCAACAGCCATGAACGCTAATTAGTGGGTTCTTGATGGCCTTTGAAAATCAATTAAATTTCAGAAAAAAAAGCCCGTTTGCTGGTATGCAAACAGGCCCTCTTCTACTATTAATTACCTAATGAACTGTATGGAGTTTTAGGTTTTCTTGACAGAGCATCTGCGCGCTTTTTACAGTTGCTGCTTTTTGTGTTTCGTTTTTTAACATCTATCCTCTTTGCCTTATTCTCCCTCACGTATTCTAATTAAGAATTGTAATTGTATAGGCGATAGTATTTCTACTGTATTTCAAATTGTTAAGGCATCCAAAACATTCATTGCAGTATTTTCTTACTACTTCTTCTTATTGTTTTGATACATCAAATTACTACTTATAAGATGAAGATTTTATGAAGTTTCCGGAGTTTTTAAATCAGATGATAGGTAATATGAATTGGAAATTAGGATAGGATTGGAAACTTAAATAATACCGTTGTTCCCCTTTGCGGTGTTGAAGATATACTGACGTCAATGTTATGAAAGCTTGCGATGGTTTTCACAATAGAAAGCCCAAGTCCGTTGCTGTTTTCTTCAATGGTTGCCGGTTTGCCAAATCGCTTAAAAATAGTCTTCAATAGTTCAGGTTCAATTCCAACGCCAGTGTCACTTATCAAAAGTTCATAATGGCTGTTTATTATTTGATCGCTAATGTTTATACTCCCTTTCAAACGGTTGTATTTGATAGCATTTGTCACCACATTAAAAATCATTGTTCGTATTAATGCTTCATTACCTTTAAACTTAAACGAATGCATTAAATTAATATTGAGCTCAATATCTTTCTCTTCCAGACGATGTTCAACTTCTTCGCTTATTTGTTGAATCTGCTTATGGATATCTATTTCATCTTCCTGTTTAAATTGCTCATTCTCAATTTTTGATATCAGTAACAAGCTATTAACCACATTTTTTAACCAGTGCAAGGTGTTCAAGGATGAATAAATTTGATTCTGGACTTCTTCTCCCACACTTTCATCGTTTAATAAGTTTTCGAAACGGGTTTTTAAAATGGCAATAGGTGTTATAATTTCATGGGATACATTGGCAATGAATTCCTTTTGCGTATAGAAGGATGTTGAAATGCGCATGAGCATTTCTTTTAATTGTTTATCCAGGTGTTGAAAGTCGGAAGTGCTGGTTGTGATTGAATCAAAGTTAAAGTGCGAAGGATCATTAACATCTTTTAAGCGCTTATTAATAATAGTAGATAAGGGTTTAAGTAAATATCCAGTAAACAGAAAGTCGGTTATCAATGTAAGTGAAATCGCCACAAACAAAACCAATAAAGTATAATTCCGAAAGGTTTCCTGAAATTGCTTGATACTACTTAGGCTTTCGCCAATTTCTAATTGATATTGATGTTCGTCGAAATCAAAATCATAGGTTAAAATGCGGTAATTGCTGGTTTGATTTTCAATAACACGTTCTTCGTTAGAAAAATTACCAATACTATCTTTCTCATTAACAGGTGGGATGATTTTTAATAAGATATATTCCTCTTTAAGCACGTTATAGCTGGCAAAATCGGTATCCTGTTCGGTGATGTATTCAGAAATTTCTTTTCCGGAGAGGTTTTTAATGAACTGCTGTTTCTTCTGCAGGATCCGGGTGTCGAGGTGGTTATATGCTACACGCTCTGCTCCAAAATCAAACACAAACGCCAACGAAACGATGATGACTATTTTAGTGATGATGTTGTAAGCGGCAAATTTTGCTTGTAAACGCATTATTAAAGTTAAAATTTAGAAGTACAATTTTAGAAGTTTCTGTTGGATCAGCTTTTTTACTTTTAAAATTTTACTTTGTATTTCTAATTTCTACTGGTTGATTTTATATCCAATGCTTCTAACAGTTTCAAACCAGTCGATGGGAGAGTGGGCCTGAAGCTTTTTCCGTAGGTTTTTAACATGCACATCCACAAAGTTCGAGTCACTGTTGATTTCCAAAACATCTCCCCAAACATGCTCTGTGAGCTGTAATCGAGATATTACCCTGTTTTTATTCAGCATTAAAAAGTTTAAAATATCGAATTCTTTTTTGGTCAGGCTAAGTTTAGTATTGTTGAAACTTACCTCCCTGTTTTGAATATCGATTATAAACCCATGCAGGTTAACATCATTTTTTACCAGTCGATGCTTACGACGAAGTATCGCATGCATGCGCGAATTTAATTCTGAAAGTTCAAACGGTTTGCTTAAATAGTCATCTGCACCCAGGTCAAGGCCTTTTACCTTGTCTTCGGTTGCTCCGCGGGCAGTTAACACAATAACAGCATCCTCGCGATTTGGCAATTGCCTAAACTCTTGTAATAAATCTAAACCATCACCATCGGTTAAACCTAAATCAAGCAAAACAAAGTCGTACGAATTGACAAAAAGCTTTTCAGTAGCTTCCTTTTTATTATAGGCTAAATCACATAAAAAGCCTTCTTGTTTTAGAAATTTGGCAATCTCGTCAGATAAGCTATATCGATCTTCAACAATTAAAACATTCATATAGTAAAGTTAGAAGTACAATTTTAGCGGTACGAATTTGAAATTCATAATTAGGAGAAATGTACGCATTTGTATTTCGTACATCGTACATCTAAAATCTACATTATTTCATTGATGCTTTGCAAAATAATAGCACACGCCTCTCTAATTTGATCCTCTGTAATGATTAGGGGAGGAGCTATTCTTAGCGAGTTAGAGCAATGCAAAAACCAGTCGGTGATAACGCCGTTTTCAATACAGCGATCAATGATTTTCTTATTTAATTCGAAACTTTCGAACTCAATAGTGAACATCAGGCCTTTTCCTCTGAAATCTAAAATGACAGGGTGCTTTAACAACTCTTTGAAAAGCTGATGTTTAGTTTCTACCTGTTCAATTAGATTGCTTTCGAGCAAGGCTTCAAAACCAGCTAACCCTGCAGCACAGCACACCGGATGACCGCCAAAAGTGGTAACGTGGCCAAGAATAGGATCATTCCTTAAACTCGCCATGATCTCGTTGGAAGAAATGAATGCGCCGATTGGCATTCCTGCCCCCAATGCTTTTGCAAGTAGTAAAACGTCAGGAATAATTCCAAAGTGCTCAAATGCAAACAGTCTACCTGTGCGTCCCATTCCAGCTTGAATCTCATCTAAAATTAAAAGCGTCCCTGTTTCCGTACAACGCTTTCTTAAGGCTTGCATGTATTCTATTGAGGGTACGCGAATGCCCGCTTCACCCTGAATAGTTTCGATAATAACACAAGCGGTTTTAGTTGTTATTAATTCGAGATCGGGTAAATGATTGAAGTTGATGAAACGAATATCGGGTAGTAGTGGTCGAAAGGCATATTTGTAATCTTCATTACCCATTACGCTTAAAGCACCGTTTGTGCTTCCATGGTATGAGTTTTTACAAGCAATAATTTCAGTTCTTCCAGTAAAACGCTTAGCTAGTTTTAGGGCCCCTTCAGTAGCCTCGGCACCTGAGTTTACAAAATAAACCGACTGTAATTGTTCGGGAAGGTAAGTGGCTAGTTTTTCGGCAAATAAGGTTTGTGGCGCCTGAATGAACTCTCCATATACCATTTGGTGCATGTAGGTTTCGGCCTGTGTTTTTATCGCATTTACAACCTTTGGATGACAATGACCAATATTGCTCACCCCGATCCCTGAGATCAGATCGATATGAGGCTTGTTGTTTTTGTCAAACAGATAAATACCTTCACCTCTGGTGAACTCGAGCATTAACGGGAAATCGGTAGTTTGTGCGTTATGTTGTAGAAATAACTGACGTAATGGAATCATACTGCAAAATTGATAATTTTCTTTTTAGTTTTCATTTAAAACGAAAAGAGCCGGAAGTATTAGTTCCGGCTCTTGATATTGTTTAATCAACAGATTAGTCGTGTTTTTCAGGCTTATCACCTTTAGGTTTCAATTCTGGTTTAGCTTCGCTGCCACCTTTTCGTGCCAGTTCATCCATTAATTTTAAACCTAATAAACCACTGATAGAACTGTTGGTGTTGTCGGCTCCTCCTGAGATCAGTACGTCAGGGATGATCTTAATACGATCTTTACCAATGGTTTCAGCAATTTTATACTGGGTAAAGTTATCACCGCCCATTGCACTAACTGCCAATTTGTAGGATTCGGCAGATGATTTACCGATAGCCAGAATTTTCTCCGCCTCTGCATTACCGGTTTTTGAAATTTTTTCAGCTTCTGCTGATGCCAGCATTTTGGTTTTTTCCGCTTCAGCACTTGCCAATACTTTAACTCTTTCTGCTTCAGCAGTTGATTGAAGTTTAACGCTTGTTGCCTCACCCGTTGCTTTTTCTACCGAAGCATCAGCAACGCGTTTCGCAATAAGTACACCCTGATCTGCTTTAACGATATCTTTTTGGATTTCGGCCAAAGCAGTTTCCTTTTCCAGTAACTGACGGGTTTCTTGGGCTTGTTTCTGCGTTTCGAAAGTTACTTTTTGCTCTTCCGCAATTTTACGGTCGGTCAAGGTTTTCATTAATGATTCTGGAGGAACAATATCTCCGATCAAGGTGTCCACGCCGTTAACATTGTACTGGTCTAATACCTGACGGATATGTTCTCTGGCTGATTGCTGGCGCTCTTTACGGGTTCCAAGGAATGCAATAACATCAGAATCTTGTGCTGAGTTACGGAAATAGTTACCAATGGTAGGTTCTAAAACCTGGCTCACCAGATTGGTCATGTTCCCAAAACGCGCAATAACTTTAGGAGCCTCATTAGTTGGAATATGAATGATCTGAGAAACATCCAAATTGAAAGGGAAACCATCTTTAGAACGTACAGTAATGGTCGAAAGGTTTTTGTCTAGTTGATGTGATTCACTGCGTGCACTCGCCCAGTTTAAAACCAGGTTAGTAGTTGGTACTAACTCAACACGCATAATGTAATTGTTGATAGGGTATTTTCCCGGTCCATAAGGTTCGGCCCAAACACCTTTGTAACCTTTTCCCACAATGTTTCCATGCTTAAACTCCGTGCCGCTCAAATCTTCGCCGTCTTGTCCAACATAAGAAATAACAACACCCACATGTCCAATCGGAATTTCGGTCATTTTAGTTTCTTCAACCTGGATAAACCAAGGGTTAAGGTAGTAGGAACCCGCCAGCATTACCTGAGGCTGTAAACCTTTATATCCGCCCGCCTCTAAAAAGGCATCCGCATTTTGGAACATATTATGACCACCTACATCTTTTCCTGCTATGCTTCCGGCTGGTAATGGCTCGCCATCAAGTGTAGTTACAATACCTACCATGTTTTCATTGATAACCGCCATATTGGTCAGCTCTATCTCAAAAAGGTTTGTATTGATACGGTAAATACCGGTAGTGATATATTGCGACTGACGACCTTTTCGTCCGCCGTTTATTAAGAACTTCTCAGCATCTTGAAATGAATCACAATCAACCTTACGACCTAAAATGCGTCCGCTTTCTAATTCGGCACCGTCTTTGGCATTTATCAAACCGATTTTACCTTGTGGGATTACCGTTAAACTTTCCAGTTTAACTTCGTATTGCCATAACCAATACCAAAAGTGAATACCAGGAGGCAGGGGTTTGGCTTGAAAACCGGCCTCGCCAAGGGTAGCAATAATTCTTCCTTCCGGAAGACTTTTGTTAGGGCCCAATAAAACGAACTTCTTAGTTACTAATCCGATTTTATCTTCCGGAACGAAAACAATTCCGAAGAAAACACGAAAGATCATTTTGTAAAAAACGATCATAAAGACGGGGATAAGAACCCACCAAAAATTAAGTAGAATACTCATGAAATAATAATAAGTAATGATGATTTTAATTAACTAACACGTAACGGTAAAGTGTTGAGGTTACATTGGTGTATTAAAATTTGAAAGCAATTTTAATCAATTAACATGGTTTGTAAAGACGATTTTTTTAACATGATGTTAGTAATTGGCTGCATTCAAACAAATATTTATCTTGCTGCATGATTACTACTTTACAGGAAAAAGAAAGCGCGGGTTTTACCTGGATTGATGTTGAGAATCCCACTCCTAATGAGTTGAACGATATTGCCTTGAAGTACAATTTGCACTACACATCGGTTCAGGATTGTCTTGAACCGGATCATTTGCCTAAGTATGAGGTGATTGATGATGTGGTGTTTATTATTGCCCGAATTTATGATCAGAATGCGAAAGCTGATGAATTAAACATAAATGGCTTGACCCGTAAAATTGCCATTTTCTCTGCTGATGGTTTGGTGATAACCATTCATCGTTCACCTCAACCATTTTTACATCACTTGCAGGATCGATGTGCTGCGATGAAACATTCTCCAGGTAGGTTTCAATTGCTCGCGTTAATTATGGACAAGGTATTCATGTCCTATGAAAATCCTATAGCTAAAATAACCGAGCTTTTGGAGTTTTACGAAGACCGAATGTTTTTGAAAAACCGTTTGCCAAATTTACTACAACACTTTTACCAGTTGAAGCGAAAATCTTCAACTTTAAGAAGGACAATTCTCGTTTCACGAGATATAATAAATAAACTGGGCGAAAATTTGAAAGGGCCAATAATGCAGGATTTGAAAGATACCTACGTAGAAGTTGAAACTCATTTGGATCAATTAATAGAATCAGCCAGCAACTTAACGGCAACATACATTTCTTTGGCATCACAAAAAACCAATGAAGTAATGAGAGTCCTGACCATCTTCTCTGTATTCTTTATGCCTTTAACGTTTATAGTAGGTGTTTATGGGATGAATTTTGAAAATATGCCCGAATTAAAAACGCCTCATGGTTATCTCGTTACATGGTTAGTAATGATCATCGTAACCATCATTGTTTATTTTTGGTTTCGCCGTAAAAAATGGCTTTAATCAGTTGTTTGACCTGATTGATTACGTAAACGTTTTAGTAATTCTCGTTTAAACTGTTCTTCGGCCATATAGAGCTTAGCCACCTTTTTCAAAGGAATAACCTTTTTGAAACGATCATAATATTTTCGTTCTACATCCAATTCACGTTGCTGAATATTAAAATCATTTAAAATCACATCTTCTACCTCTTTGTCTGAAAGATTATCGGCATTCATTCTGGCCATAACAATCTTTTGGCGACGCTCTTTGATCAAACGTTGTTTTTCAGTTTGGTACTCATTATAAACCGGCCAGAAGACCTTTCCCTCCTCAGCAGTAAGTCCAACTTTAGTGGTTATAATAGAAACTTTCAATGCCTCAATGTCAGCTTTACGCTGACTCAGATCTTGCGCTTTAATAAAAAATGGTAAGAAAGTAAACATTGTAAGCACCAAAATGGCTAAACTTCGCTTTTTCATTAGTTTATAATTCCTGGAGTAAGAGTTCTTCGTCAACGTTATTTAAAATATAATTTTCCAGTTTTCCCGTTTTTTCAGGGTCCTGTTGTTTGTAATTAGTATTAATTGATTTAGCATTCATCACTTCATCCACCACCATCGATTCATCAAAATAATTAAGATCGAAATTCTGATTATCTATTTTTACAACATTTGCAGTACTGTTTATTTGTTTATCAAGCTTACTGGTTTGATAAACGGTATAGCCAAACCATCCAGCCAAAGCAGTGAAGCATGCTGCTATTGCCATACGATAGAATCTATTTATAAATGTTTGATGGGCATTTTTAAGCTCAATGTCTGCTATGTCGCTAAATACTTGTTCCTCTATTATAGAGGATAGCTCTTCGAAATAATTATCAGGTGTGGTAAACGGATTCTTTTTAGTTAAGCCAGGAATAGAAAACTCGCTATCTTCGGATTCTTCACTCTTTAATCGATTCTGAATTCTATCTGAAAGACTATTGAAATAGTTGTCGGGCAATTTAAACGGATGCTTATTTGTTACCCTTTCAATATTTAAACCTGAATCTTCCAGTTCAATTTTTGCCCAAATACGGTTACTTAGCGAATTAAAATAATTCTCAGGCACCGTAAACGGAGAAGGTTGTTCGGGCTTAGGGATACTATTTTCAAAATCGTTCGTGTCCACCGTAATTGATCGCTATATTTTAATAGAGTAATAAAGTATAAAATGGTTTAAAGTAAAAATACAAAAAGTTTGAAAATTGGCTTTTTGTGTAGAACAATCTACTCGTTTTGGTTAAAATATTCTTCTATTTTTTTTACTGCATGATGATAAGATGCCTTTAACGCTCCCACGCTAGTATCAAGCACTTCCGACATATCCTCGTACTTCATCTCATCAAAATACTTCATGTTAAAAACGATGCGTTGTTTTTCGGGTAAGGTTAAGATCGCTCTTTGTAGTTTCATTTGGATGTGATTGCCGTCCACGTAAATGCTGTCAGTTAGCTTATCCACAAGGTAACCGGCATGGTCCTCGAAACTTTCGGAGGCACGCATTTTTTGTCGGTTTAAAAAAGTAATGGATTCGTTGGTAGCAATGCGATACAGCCAGGTATAAAGCTGAGCATCTTCTCTGAAGTTAGATAGGTTTTTCCAAACCTTGATAAAAACTTCTTGTATCACATCATCGGCATCGTCGTGATCAATAACCAGACGGCGAATGTGCCAATACAATCGTTTTTGGTATTTTTCTATTATTTGATTAAAGGCAAGATTTCGGGTGGATTCACTTCGAAATCTTGCCAATATATCTTTATCGCTTATTTCTTCCTTCATGAAGTGTTAAGTATCGCTTTAAAGTTGGCATCGGCTAAAATAGTAAAAAATTATAGCCAAAAAAGCTTTCTGTTATTCGGTACTTAAGCAGACGAAGAATTATTTACGGCTAATTGCTTTTTTAGCAGCTTCAACAATATTGTTTTTATCCAAACCATATTTTGTCATCAACTGATCAGGAGTACCACTTTCTCCAAACGAGTCGTTTACTGCAATATATTCCATTGGAACAGGTTTGTTTTTTACCAATAATTGAGCAATGCTGTCTCCTAATCCGCCTAAACGATTATGTTCCTCACAACTTACTACGCAACCGGTTTTAGCTACAGAAGCTAAGATAGCTTCATCATCTAAAGGTTTAATCGTATGGATGTTTATTATCTCAGCATTGATACCCATTTCAGCTAGCATTTCACCTGCTTCAATTGCAGGCCATACCAAGTGACCAGTAGCAAAAATAGTAACATCAGTACCTTCATTAAGCATTAACGCTTTACCGATTTCAAATTTTTGATCGGCAGGAGTGAAGTTAGGTACAGTTGGACGGCCAAAACGCAAATAAACGGGTCCATGGTGGTCGGCAATAGCAATAGTAGCCGCTTTAGTTTGGTTGAAGTCACATGGGTTGATAACGGTCATTCCAGGCAACATTTTCATCAAGCCAATATCTTCCAGAATTTGGTGAGTAGCACCGTCTTCTCCTAATGTTAATCCAGCGTGAGAAGCGCAAATTTTCACATTTTTGTCTGAATAGGCAACCGACTGACGAATTTGGTCATAAACACGACCAGTAGAGAAGTTGGCAAAAGTACCTGTAAAAGGAATTTTACCACCAATGGTCATACCAGCAGCTAAACCAATCATGTTCGCTTCCGCAATACCCACCTGAAAGAAGCGCTCAGGATAGTCTTTTTTGAAAGCATCCATTTTTAATGAGCCGATCAAATCAGCACAAAGAGCTACAACATTAGGGTTTGTTTTGCCTAGTTCGGCTAAACCAGCGCCAAAACCAGAGCGAGTATCTTTTTTCTCTGTGAAAGTGTATTTTTTCATTTTAGAGTTTTATATCGTAAATGCATTTGCTGTCTTAAATCAGCAGTTTGGCATTTTTATCCCTATTGTTATCGGGACAAATTATCTAATTCTTAAAATTATCTTAATAATCGCCGCAGTAGTTATAGCCAATTGGTTCTTCTAGCTGAGCAAGGGCCTGTGCTAATTGCTCATCGTTAGGAGCAACACCATGCCATTTATGAGATCCCATCATAAAGTCAACACCGAATCCCATTTCAGTTTTCATCAGTATGACAACGGGTTTTCCTTTGCCGGTTTGTGTTTTGGCATAGTTTAGGGTTTTTAAAACCTCGTCCATTTTATTGCCATCCATATCAATAACTTCCCAGCCAAATGCTTCCCATTTTGCACGCAAGCTACCTAATGATAGAACCTGATCAGTAGAACCGTCAATTTGTTGACCATTTACGTCGATAGTAGCAATCAGGTTGTCAACTTTGTTGTGAGCAGCATACATTGCAGCTTCCCAAATCTGACCTTCCTGTAACTCTCCGTCACCATGTAAACAGAATACAAGGCTTTTATCGCCATTTAATTTTTTAGTTTGAGCCGCACCCAAAGCAACTGAAAGTCCTTGCCCTAATGAACCAGAAGCCATACGGATACCAGGTAACCCTTCGTGGGTAGTAGGGTGACCTTGTAAACGGCTGTTTAGTTTACGGAATGTGCTTAATTCTTTTACAGGAAAATATCCTGAACGCGCTAAAACACTATAGAATACTGGTGAGATATGTCCGTTTGATAAGAAAAACACATCTTCGCCAATGGCATCCATGTTAAACTCAGGGTTATGGTTCATTACTTCGAAGTAAAGAGCAACCAAGTAATCAGTACAGCCCAATGAACCTCCCGGGTGACCAGAGTTTACGGCGTGAACCATACGTACAATGTCTCTTCGCACTTGCAAAGCAACTTTTTTTAACTTTTCTGTAGTTGGCATTTCGTGGGTTTTAATAGTTATTTTGTGGGATATGAAGATTATTTAAAGGCGCAAAATTAAATAAATATCTGAGCTTTAAAACGATGAAAATCAAATATTATCATTTATGAATTGTTCCTCATTTCGTTGTTTTACAACTTCTTAATGCCGAGATAGGTTTGCCAATGTTCTTAAGTCGATTATTTTGCTGTTTTGGAAAAAGAAAAAGCATTTGAAATACTCCTGTTATCTCAAATGCTTCCTGCAATATCAAATGTACGTCTGTTATTCTTTTCTTACCATTCCTAGGTAAAGTTATCTAATTGCTGATTAGCTCTAACATGGCTCCAAAATGAGTTGCAGCTCCAGCTAAAACAAATAAATGCCAAATGGTATGATTGTAGGCTATTTTTTCATTTCGATAAAAATAAACTCCAATGGAATAAAACATTCCGCCGAAACCAAACAACGATAAAATGAGATTAGGTACTGCAATTGATAAAGGCTGAATAATCAGCATCCCCATCCACCCCAGGCAAACATAAATGGTGGTAGATAAAATGGTGTATCTACCTGTAAAAAAAATCTTGAAAAATATGCCAGTAATTATAATTGTCCACATGGCAGTTAAAAACATACTTCCCGTTTCACTTTTTATGTAATGCACGATAACTGGCGCATAAGTTCCACCAATTAAAAGAAATATACAGCAGTGATCGATGATTTGCCAGAATCGCTTTCGCTCCGGTTGACGGGTAGCGTGGTAAATGCTGGATACAAAAAACATGGTGATCAGTGAAGCCGCATAAAAGCCGATGGGTAGCAGAAGGCTTTCTTTGATAAACATGCATTGCCATAACAAATACATTCCACCGATAGAGAATGCTATGGCTCCGGAGAGATGAGTGAGCGTGTTTAAGCGCTCATGTCTTTCTTCGTAAGAGGGATAGGTAAAAAGATTCATAAGCAAGAATTTTATACATATAATTTACGAAAAACAGCTTAGAAAGAAAAGGGGAATGCTAAGATTTAGGGGAAAGTATGGCACTTTTTATAATAAAAGTTTATTGATTTTGGCTTGTTCTAAAAGCTGTAAAAAGAGGTTCCATATTTCGTCAGAACCTTGCTCAATGACCGCTAATTTTTTAAGTGCCTGTTCTGCTTTTACCTGCGCTTCAGTCCAGCTTTGACCTCCGTTAACAGAATTTAACAAGAAAGGAGTGATCCGATCGATGGCATTTGCAAAGAGAGATTCAGGTGTTTGTGTCGCTTCAAACTCCAGCCAAAGTGCCTTGAACTCTGACTTTTGTTCTTCCGGTAACAGTCCAAAGAGCTGGTCCGCTGACTGGGTTTCATTTTCAAATTTTCCAACATTGGCTTTTTCGTCAAACAGAAATACATCGCCCGCATAAATTTCGACTAAGTCATGCAGTGTAAGCATTTTTATCACCTTTAAAAGGTCTATGTTCTTTTCTTTTGCGTATTCAGAAAAAGTAAGTGTTATTAAAATGATTTGCCATGAATGTTCGGCTGTGTTTTCCCGACGACTTCCATCAGCAATAAAGTTTCTTCTGATAACTTGTTTTAGCTTATCGGTTTCGAGAATAAAGTTGACTTGTTGGGAAAGACGTTCAGTGAGGTTTAAATTATTTAAGAGGGAATGCATAATGGCGCAAAAATAAAGAGATTAGTCCATAGTTTGTAGACCATAGAAAAATATAACGACTTGACTTCTATGGTCTATGGACTATTTACAAAGGACTACATTAATATCGCAGGAACATTCGCAACATTTTCAGTTTGTCTTTGAAAGGAGCATATTGAATACCACTATCGAACCAGGTTTGTGTTTTTAAAACTGATTTCATTCGGGTAAACGCATCGAAACTAAACTTTCCATGGTAGTTGCCAATCCCACTATTGCCAACACCTCCAAAGGGTACTTTTGGGTTACCTAAATGTATTAGGGTGTTGTTAATACACCCCCCTCCGAATGGCAATTTGTTGATATAAAGCTGCTCAGTTGCTTTGTTCTTAGTAAAGAGATAAAATGCTAGCGGATTAGGGTTTTGCTTAATTAATTCAAATGTTTCATCATAAGAATGGAACTCAAAAATTGGCAGAATTGGGCCGAAAATTTCATCATTCATTAAAGGTGAATCCATTGAAACATTTTCAATTAGCGTAGGAGAGATGTAAAGCTTTTCTTCATTTGTTTGTCCTCCGCAAATAATATTCCCCTGATCAAGGTATTTCTTTAAAGTATCAAATCGACGGTTGTTAATGATGCTGCCATAATCACCTTGTGATGGTGAGTCAGTATAAAATTCAGTGATATATTTCTTGATCAGTTCGATCAGCTCCTGTTTTCTGGAATGATGAACCATTAGATAATCTGGCGCTACACAGGTTTGTCCGGCATTGGTAAACTTACCCCAAACAATTCGTTTGGCAGCGTTATTCAGATCCACTTCTTTGTCGACAATGCAAGGGCTTTTGCCACCAAGTTCTAAAATAACCGGAGTCAGTTTTTTAGCCGCCATTTCGGCAATAGCGTAGCCTACAGGAATGCTTCCGGTGAAAAATACCAGATCGAAACGATGGTTGTTCATCATGTCGGGAATTACCTGTGCTCCATCACCTTGAACTGTTGCAACATATTCAGGACCAAAAGTCTCCCTTATTATTTTTTCAATTATTACCGCTGTAGCTGGTGCTAATTCCGATGGTTTAAGTATGGTGCAGTTTCCACCCGCAATAGCTCCGATTAATGGGTTGATCAATAGTTGAAAAGGATAGTTCCATGGTGCAATGATCAATACGCAACCAAGCGGGTCTTTATGAATATAGCTGGAAGAAGGGAACAAAGCCATTGGAGTACTTGGACGTACGGGTTTCATCCATTTTTTTAAATGCTTAATTGCAAAATTGAGCTCTTCATAAACAATGCCTACTTCCGTGCCATATGACTCGAATTCGTGTTTGTTCAGGTCTCTTTTTAGTGCATTAAAAATTGCCTCTTCATTACTTCTGATGGCCTGCTTTAACTTTTTTAGTTGCTGAAGTCTGAACTCATAACTAAGTGTTGCTCCAGAGTTAAAGTATTTACGTTGTTTGCTGATTAAAGAGCCAAGAGTTGTTTGTTCGATTTCTGCAATCATGGTTGTTTATTGATTTGAGTAAATAAACAAAAAATATTGTACCAATTTAATTAATAGGAGGAAAATTATGCACGCATTGTTAAGATGTAAATAAGATATCTGATTATTGAAGGCCAGATAATGTTTTTTATTACCCAATGAGGTCTAATACTTGTTGAGCAGCATTTTTGGAAATTACTTTTTCAATAATATGGGTTATTACACCTTTACCATCAATAATAAAGGTAGTCCTGAATGTTCCCATATAAGTCCTGCCATACATGCTTTTTTCGCCCCAAACGCCATAATCTTCAACCATTTTTTTGTCTGAATCGGCAATAAGTGTGTATGGAAGGCTGTATTTGTTAATAAACTTTGTATGCGACTTTTCATTGTCAATACTTACTCCAATAACCGCAAACCCTTTGGCTGATAAAGCGGCATAATTATCTCTAAAGTCACAAGCTTCGGTAGTACAAGTCGGAGTATTATCTTTTGGATAGAAGAACAATATGATCGTTTTGCCTGCGAAATCACTTATTGAAATTTTGTTTCCATGTTGATCAACACCTGAAAACTCCGGTGCTTTATCGCCAATTTTTAATTTTGTCATTATTTAATGCCTGTTATTATGCTGGTTTTATCTGTAAAAATCAGCTTCGTATAACGATGAATTATTTTTCATATCAGTAACAACTAATTGTAAGGTGTGTATTCCAGTAGTTATATTGCTGGAGAAAGTATGTTTCAAAACGCCGGTCTTTCCGTTCATTTCAAATAAAACCCACTCACCGTCAATCATTCCTTTCCATTCTTTTACACCTGAAAGTGCATCACCAACTCTGAAGGTGATTGTCGAAGATGCTGACATGTTTTTTTCATTGACGATATTTAATGGTGTAATTCGGGGTGCTAAGGTATCAACAGCAAGGTAAAAGGTTCCAAAGCTTTTTAACTGTGCTTTTACATATCCATTTTCAAACTCGCCTCCTTGGTAGGTTTTATTCTCGCTAACAATTACAGCCTTTTCAGGAACTGTTAGAGAAGCATCAGGTTTAATAAGAAGTGTATATGGTTGATTGATAGGAACCGATTTATTGTGAATAGTAAATAGATTAGAATAAGCGCCATAAATACGTCCTCCCATTTTGAAATCAAAATTGAAATCATCGAAGAAACAGCCTACAGGGAAAGTAGCAATTAAATTTTCAGCAGTATATTGGTTTTCTTTATCCCAGTAAAATTGAGTTGTACCAACTTTTGCAGGTCTTTGAAAAAACTTTTTGATGTTTGTGCCTTTAACATTAAAGGCTAATGATGAAACATTTCCTGCGACATCTTTAACGATGTATTCAAATTTGTAATCGCCATTAATTTCAAAACTTTGGATGCCGCTGGCTGGTGCAATTTTATAAACTGGTAATTTATTCCCAGGGTCAACAAATGATTTCTGAATAAAGTTTTTATTCAATTGAAATGAATGGTAATCGATATAAGCATTTATGCAGCGTTGTAAACTGAAATCTAAGTGATCGAAGACAGTCTTGAACACAGTTTGATCATCACGTTTTAATTCAATTGAATAAATTCCATTTAGGTTTCCTGCTCCATCCTGCATATCGTCAGTAATGATCCCAAAGCCAATTTGTCCGTTCAAATTAATTGTTGCTGCCTGACTTACCGAGTATTCACCATTGCCTTTGTTCGCAATAGGAAAACCAGCCCGTACATTACTTCCGTTAACAGAGCTGCTATCGTTCATCGGGTAAACATAAAAGCCTTTGATAAATGGTTTTTTAGTGTCTTTAACTGGCAAGCCAAATAAAAGCGGATTAATTGGCTCCTCTGTTTTGGTATCTCTGATCTCAAAGTGAAGATGTGGCCCTCCCGAACTTCCGGTATCACCTGAATAACCGATAAGTTCACCTTTTTTTACCAGAATGTCTGTTGGTAATAAATTAAAGTCTACCTCAAATGACTGACGACTAGCTTGGGCATTTCGTAATACAGCTTCCAAACGGGGTGAGTATTTCATCATGTGAGCATATACCGATGTAAAACCGTTTGGATGATCGATATATGCGGCATTTCCAAAGCCCCAAACTTGTACCCTGATCCTTGAAATATAGCCATCAGCAACCGCATATATAGGGAAACCCGTTCGTTGTTGGGTTTTAAAATCCAATCCTGTATGGAAATGATTCGGACGGAGTTCACCAAAAGTCCCTGCAATTGCTACCGGAATATCCATAGGTAATCTAAAATAATCCTGTGGATAAGTTCGCTCCTGGGCTGTGGTCGTAGCTGCAGGCAACTGTTTAGGATTATCATTATTAGAAATGAAATAACCGAAATATGTCGCTAAACCAACAGAAAGAGCAATGGCGCCTTTAATTACACTCATTCGTTTCAATTATTTTACTTCAAAGTCAATCAGTTTCTTTCCCTCAATAAAGCCTGTCAATCTATCTCCAATGGCAACTTTTCCTACTCCTTCTGGAGTTCCTGTAAAGATTAAATCACCTTTCTTCAATGTGATAAATCTTGAGATATAGCTGATCAATTCTTCAAAAGGGAATATCATATTTTTTGTATTTCCTTTCTGAACCTCATTGCCATTTATTAAAAGGTTGAAGTTGATATTTTTTAAATCGGGAAATTCCGATTTTGGGATGAAATCGCTTACGGGTGCAGAATTGTCAAAACCTTTAGCAAGCTCCCAAGGAAGTCCTTTTTCTTTAAGGCCCTGCTGTATATCACGAGCGGTAAAATCAACGCCTAAGCCTATTTCCTCAAAATAATTGCCTGCGAATTTAGGGTCAATATGTTTGCCTTCTTTAGCTATTTTCAAAACAATTTCAATTTCATGATGGATATCGTTCGAAAAATCAGGGTGGTAAAATGCCTGATTATGCTTTAGTACAGCAGTATCGGGTTTCATAAAAATAACGGGAGACGTTGGTACTGCGTTATTTAATTCTTTTGCATGAGCTACGTAATTTCTTCCAATAGCAATTATCTTCATGTTTATATTTTGATTTTAGAAAAGGGAATCAATGAGTTTAATATTCGGATAAACTCGAATTTGTTAATAATACTGCGAATATCCCTTAAAAATGCGTTTAGCGCAATTTTATCCTTAAAAATTTAGTGGAATGAGTTTAAATGGCAAAAAAAAACCTTGCTAATCTAGCAAGGTTTAAATATTAAACATTCTTTAAAATTAAAGAATTGATATTCGTTTTGAAACTGATTCGTTGCCCACAGTAACCCTAACAAAATAAAACCCTTTTTGAAGTGAATTTCTCACATTGAATTTTATTTCCTGAACACCTGCCGCAGTTTGCTGCTGTGAAACCAATGTTGAAATCTCATTTCCTAATAAATCCATCAGTTTAATAGTTACGGTATTGTCTTTTCTAAGGTTGTAACTAACGGTAAATTCATCATTCACAGGGTTTGGATATACCTTAACATCAATAATGTTTTTGCCTTCCTCTTGCGCGTTTGCAAACATTATTGAACGGCTTGGGTAGGCTGTTGCAGGATTTAAAATGGTTTTGGCATTATATAATAGCCTTGAAACTGTGAATGAAGTGCTTACTGTGTTCTTTAAAACATAGTTGCCTTTTTTCTCAGAAATAACCGATTTACTGAAGGAACTCAATGAATCTGAAAGAGTCCCATTGCCCTCATTACCCAACCTTAAACCTTCTACACCACCTGCTATGGCAGCAATAGAAGCCGAAAGGGCCAGTAATAATAGAATAGTATGTTTATTGTAAATATATTTCATCGCATTGGCTACAAATATAAAACTAATAAATTTTTAGAGAGCATGTAGATTGTAATAAATTTACTAATTATACTTTAAAAAACTAAAATGGTTTAATTAAAATTCATAAAAATCATGATACAATTTTTAAACCAAAAAATGGTATGCGATTAAATTGGCTGATATTCTGCCAAAAAGTATATTTGCGAACATTTCTTTCATATTCAAATTGAGCAGTCACAAACTTAATCGATTGAGTGCCGCTGGTTTGCTAATCAGTTTAGGTATCATCTATGGCGATATTGGTACGTCGCCCCTCTATGTTTTTAAAGCAATTATTTCAGGAAGACCCATTGATGAAGCCTTGGTTTTAGGAGGTATTTCCTGTGTGTTTTGGACCTTAACGCTACAAACCACCTTTAAGTATGTGGTAGTAACGCTACAAGCCGATAATAAAGGGGAGGGTGGGATTTTCTCACTTTTTTCTTTAGTTAGACGAAAAGCCAAATGGTTGGTAATCCCGGCTATGATTGGTGGTTGTGCCTTATTGGCAGATGGAATCATCACACCTCCAATTACTGTCACTTCTGCCATTGAAGGTTTAAAGTTGGTGCCAAGTTTAGAGCATGTACCTGTAATTCCGGTGGTAATTATCATTATCTCAATTTTGTTTTTTATCCAGCAATTTGGAACGAACATCGTTGGTAAATCATTTGGACCTGTTATGTTTCTTTGGTTTTCAATGCTGGGAATACTGGGCTTATTGCAACTGGTTCATTATCCAATGGTATTGAAAGCTCTGAATCCGTATTGGGCCTACAAAATATTGTTCGATAACCCTGAAGGATTTTTGATTTTAGGCGCGGTGTTTCTGTGTACGACTGGTGCCGAAGCTCTTTATTCTGATTTGGGGCACTGCGGAAAACATAATATTCGTGTTAGCTGGGTATTTGTGAAAACCATGTTGGTGTTGAATTATTTAGGCCAAGGAGCATGGTTGTTGAAAAACTTTACTGGGCTAATGGTAGAAGAAAACCCATTTTACGGAATGATGCCGGATGGCTTTCGGTTATTTGGAATTGCCCTTGCCACAGCTGCGGCTGTAGTAGCCAGTCAGGCATTGATAAGCGGGTCCTTTACCCTAATCAGTGAGGCTGTGAGAATGAACTTATGGCCCAAGGTTCGTATTAATTATCCAACCGAATCAAAAGGTCAGTTATATGTGCCAAGTGTTAACTGGTTATTGTGGGCGGGATGTTGTTTCGTTGTTTTGCACTTCGAAGAATCAAGCAAAATGGAAGCAGCTTACGGTTTATCAATTACCATCGCCATGTTAATGACTACCATTTTAATGTGCGTTTTCCTCATTACCCGAAAAGTTTTTCTGCCGTTTGTAATAGCGTTTGTTGCCATCTATATTTTAGTTGAAGGCGCATTTTTGCTAGGCAATCTATCTAAATTTATGCATGGCGGTTACTTTACTGTGATTTTAGGTAGTTTGATATTTTCGGTTATGTGGACGTGGTTCAAAGCTCGTAAGATCAAGAATCGGTATGTTAAGTTTGTTGAGATTGAAGATTATTTTGAAATAATTGAAGATTTAAGCAAAGATGAATCAGTAAGTAAATACTCTTCGCAACTGGTTTATTTAACAAGTGCTAATTTCGACTCGGAAATAGAATCTAAGATCATCTATTCGATCCTTCAAAAACAGCCCAAACGTGCCGATGTTTACTGGTTGGTTCACGTTGATGTGTTGGATGAGCCTTATAAGAAGGAATACCGGGTAATGGAAATGGTTCCGGGTATATTATATCGTATCGATTTCCGTTTAGGTTTCAGAGAAGGTCAACGCATTAATATTTTATTCAGAAAAGTGGTAGAAGACATGGTTAAGCGTAAGGAAGTTAATATTACCAGTCAATACCGCTCATTACGTAAGCATAATTTGGTGGGCGATTTCAGGTTTGTTGTATTGGAGAAAATACTTTCTGATCCAAGAGCCTTGTCTTTTGTTGAGCGCATAACAATGTACTATTATTTTATACTGAAGAAGCTTAGTTTGTCAGAGGAAAAAGGTTTCGGACTTGATATGAGCTCCGTAACCGTTGAAAAAGTTCCGTTAGTTTTAGCAACTACTGAAAGTGTTGAAATTAACCGAGTGAATTTTGAAAGCGGAAACGGTGTTGATCAACATTTTCAGGCTGTTCATCATCAAACGATTTAATTTAATAAATCAAAAAATAAGAAGAGCCCAGCTGTTGATCAGCTGGGCTCTTCTTATTTTATACTTTATTCAGGTTTTAGTTAGATTGCTAATTCATTGAAATTAAGGAAGGTTCTTTTGCTAACCGGCTATTTTTTCTACTATAAGCAAAATAAATAACCAATCCGATTAAAAGCCATATTCCAAAGCCGATCCAGTTGGTAACGCCTAATTCACTCATCATATATAAACAACTTAGAAACCCTAAAACCGGTATCAGTGAAAGGGCTTTTCTAATACATAAGAAAATAAGATAAACGGCAACAAGTGAAAAAATCCAAAAAGGGACTTTATGTTTAAATAATGACCAGCCACTTTCGTATTTTTTCTCATTACCAACTTTTACTTCGTCAACAAAAGATTTATAATCATTAGCGCTTAAACTGCTCAAAAAAGCTTCTATATCATCACTTTTATGTCCTTTCGCAACCGCAAGTTCTTTAACACGTGTCATTTCATCCGTGCTTAAAGAAGTTACAAATGTAGCCGGAGTATTTAAATGAGGTGCATTAGTTATAAAGTCCATAGTTTCAGCTTTCTTCATTGTAAAGGCATAGAACAATGCTGCAATAAGTAAAATTGGCATTATGTACCGAGAGTTGATATATGGGGTCTTAAATTTAGCCTTAGGTGCGTTTGGTGTGTTTTGAAGCTTTAATACTCCGGCGCACACCAACACAAATGCAAACAAGGTTCCGATGCTGCATAAATCCGTAACGATAGTTAAATTCATGAACAATGCTGGAATAGCTACCACAAATCCGGTAACAATGGTTGCAAAACTTGGTGTTTTGTATTTAGGATGGATATTTGAAAATTTCTTAGGCATTAATCCATCGCGGCTCATGCTCATCCAAATACGGGGCTGACCCATTTGAAAAACCAAAAGTACACTAGCCATCGCGATAACAGCACTAACTGCAATAACTACTGAAAGCCATTGTAAATCCAGTTTGCCAAAAACAAAAGCAAGTGGATCGCCAACATTTAATGATTTATATGAAACCATACCGGTTAAAACCAGGGCTATTGCAACATATAAAACGGTACAGATAATGATCGCCCACATCATTCCACGCGGAAGGTCGCGTTGCGGGTTTTTGCATTCCTCAGCAGTTGTTGAAATGGCATCAAAGCCAATGTATGCAAAGAAAACCGCAGAAACTCCTTTTAAAACACCTGATACACCATTAGGAGCAAACGGATTCCAGTTGTTTACATCAACATAAAAAATACCTACCGATAAAACTAGTAAGATAATTGCCAGTTTAACAACCACCATTGCATTACTGGCATTTCTTGATTCTTTCATTCCACGGTAAACCAGCCAGGTAATTAGTATAATGATGATGAGGGCAGGGATGTCAAGAATCAAATGGAAGCTGCCAATTTGTGGCGCCTCATTCCATGCATTATAAGCTGTTTGCAGCTGAGGCTCAAGATTGGCAAATGATTTACCACTTTGCATTAACGCTACAGCATTCTTGTAGCCTTGTGAAATGGTCAGGTAATCTGTCGACATCCACTCCGGAACATGAATTCCGTTTATGTTTAAGGCATCAATTTTAATATGCTGTAAAAAGCCGGTAAAATAGTCAGACCATGAAATTGCAACGGTAATATTGCCGATCGCGTATTCCATAATGAGTGCCCATCCAATGATCCAAGCCATTAATTCACCGAAGGCTACATATGAATAAGTATAGGCACTTCCTGAAACCGGCACCATTGAAGCAAATTCGGCATAGGCAAAGGCTGCGAAGCTACAGGCAACAGCAGTAAAAATAAAAAGAAAGATAACCGCTGGCCCTCCGTCAAAAGAAGCTTTTCCGATTGTACTAAATATTCCTGCACCAATAATGGCTGCAATCCCGAAAGCGGTTAAATCTCTAACGGTTAAGGTACGATGTAAAGCAGGGCCACCATGCGAATCATCGGAGAAGCCCATTTCGGCTTCTTTTAAAATAAAATCAACTGATTTCTTTCTGAAAAGGTCTTTCCACATAGTTGTTTTTGATTGGTTGAATTTTAAAGTTTGAAAGATAAAAAGTTTATTGAATATTCAGTTAATAAAAATGAGCATACCAATCATACGTACATTTACTGCTAAGGCTCTAGATAACTATTGCCATAAGTGATAGCTTTGTTTTAGCTTAATTAATCTACTGTTCATGTATAAACTTTACCATCAGCATAAAACGTATTTTCAATTATTGTTTTGTTGGATAGTGACTCTTGGCTTTGCCCTGCTTGTTTTCGGTAACCATCATTTGTTTTTAATGCTCCATAAGGATATGGGTAGCATTGCTGACTGGTGTTTTAGATGGATAACCGAGTTGGTGAGTACAACCGGATCATGTATTGTTGTTTTATTATTGTTAATTCGTAATTGGCGGGAAGGAACGAAAGCGTTAATCGCAATGGTGTCATCCACAATTGTTACCCATGTTTTAAAAATATGGGTTGATGCTCCGCGCCCATGGGTGTATTTTAATAATGAAACTGTTATTAGGAGCATTAAGGAAGTAACATTGCTGCCGAATCATAGCTTTCCTTCAGGGCATTCAACGGCAGCTTTTGCTTTAGCAACAGCTCTTGTTTTTACGTTTAATGACAAACGCTGGAGTATTTTCTTTTTTGTAATGGCTGTTTTGGTAGGATACTCCCGAATATATTTAGGTCAGCATTTTCCGTTGGATGTTTGGGTAGGAAGTATGATCGGAATATTATCAGCAACTTTAATCTGGACGTTTGTAGTGTTTAAAAAGAAAGAAATAAATCTGAGCTGATTTAATATGAGTTTAGTTAAAATGAAATCTATTCTAGCATCTCGCAATTTTGTTATCCTTGTAATAGCATTGCTTTCTTCATTGTGGATGAGTTGTGTTTCCGCTCAAAAAAATAATAAAATGGAAAGTGGTGAAATTAAAGTAAATGTAGTTTCAAGAGGCAGCTATCAGTTTTTAATAACACTTTCAGGAAAAACTTACCTGATCATGAATCTGCCTGATGAGTTTAAAGAGGAGGGAATGAAGGTAGTCGTTTCTTATAAGTTATTGCCAGAAAAAGGAATTGTTTACAAACCTTCACCAACTGATCAACCTCTTGCCGATTATAAGCTGGAGGTTATTGAGCTTAAATCAATACGAAAACAGAACTGATTTTTATAAATGAAAGAGGCTGTCTCAAAAGGGGCAGCCTTTTTAGTTGCCGAGAATTGACTGTATATTTTTTGATTGAGAATT
>NZ_JAMWYS010000056.1 GCF_023914155.1 Solitalea agri
GAGCGATTGTCTTAGTGTACTTTTGCTTCCTTTCTCATTTTAAATCTAACAATAACAAATCTAAAGGAGCGCAGTCGAAGCGTTTAACAACTAGCCTTCGACTCCGCTCAGGCTGACAAATGTCTTTATCTGCTACAACCAACCGTCTCGCTGAGCGCAGTCGAAGCGTTTTAACAACTAGCCTTCGACTACGCTCAGGCTGACAAATGTCTTTATCTGCTACAACCAACCGTCACGCTGAGCGCACGAAGCGTTTTAACAACTGGCCTTCGACTCCGCTCAGGCTGACAAATGTCTTTATCTGCTACAACCAACCGTCACGCTGAGCGCACGAAGCGTTTTAACAACTGGCCTTCGACTCCGCTCAGGCTGACAACATAAAACAATTCCACCTTATCAACCTGATCCATTTTGGTGAATCATTGACTGATTAACAATTCATTAAACACTTTATTGATAATTTAATAACCGCATACCAAAATTTAGCAAGCAATTAATATATTTGCCTCGCTTTTACTATAACCTCTGGTTTAGGTTTAACAAACACAAAACAAATGAGAGAAATTCAATTCCGTGAAGCGCTTCGTGAAGCCATGAACGAAGAAATGCGCAAAGACGAAACCATATTTTTAATGGGCGAAGAAGTAGCTGAATACAATGGTGCTTACAAAGTGAGCCAGGGTATGTTAGCTGAATTCGGCGCGAAACGTGTAATCGACACCCCGATTGCAGAATTAGGATTTGCCGGCATTGGTGTTGGCGCTGCAATGAATGGCCTTAAGCCTATTGTTGAGTTTATGACTTTCAACTTCTCATTGGTTGCAATTGATCAGGTTATCAATGCTGCAGCCAAAATGTACTCAATGAGTGGCGGTCAGTATTCTATTCCAATGGTTTTCCGCGGACCAACTGGTAACGCGGGTCAGCTTGGAGCTCAGCACTCTCAAAACTTTGAGAACTGGTACGCAAACTGTCCCGGTTTGAAAGTAGTAGTTCCTTCAAATCCATATGATGCAAAAGGTTTGTTAAAGTCATCGATCTTAGATCCTGATCCGGTAATCTTTATGGAGTCAGAGGTAATGTATGGTGATAAAGGCGAAGTTCCTGAAGAAGAATATTACTTACCAATTGGCAAAGCCCATATTGTTAAAGAAGGTACTGATGTTACTTTAATCTCTTTCGGTAAAATGATGAAAGTGGTTTATGCCGCTGTTGAAGAATTAGAGAAAGAAGGAATTAGTGTTGAAGTAATTGATTTGCGTACGGTTCGTCCTATCGACTACCCAACCCTGATCAATTCGGTTAAAAAAACTAATAGAATGGTTATTGTTGAAGAAGCATGGCCTTTAGCCTCAATCTCAACAGACATCGCTTTCCACGTACAAAAAAGTGCATTTGACTATTTAGATGCTCCAGTTTTACGTGTTGTATGTGCCGATGTACCACTTCCGTATGCTCCTACTTTAATTGCAGAAGCTCTTCCAAATGTGGCTAAAACAGTTAAAGCAGTAAAAGAAGTATTGTATCTTAATAAATAAGCATCCAATTTATTCACACAATATTAGGCCTCTGATTTATATCAGAGGCTTTTTTATTTTTTGACAGTTTCGATAAATTTTGTTTATTGCCAACGATCAATACTTTAGCAGCTATTAATATCTCAATATTTATGCAAAACAGATTTCCTAAAACCATTAATCAACTCGGCCTTTTTCTACTTATCTATATAGGCTTTTCGGTAATAATTGCACTTCCATTTATTATTAGCACTTATCTTTCTGATAGCCAGCAAAACAGCTGGTTGATAGCAATTACCTCCTTGTTCTTAAATTCTGCTCTTATCATTTACTATTGTCGTAGCGATTGGAAAACAGTCTTCACGGCCCCTTTTACCGATCAGAGAAAAACTCCTGTTTCAATGATCCTTGTGATAACAATAACCACCCTCTTCAGCATAATCACTTGCGATCCCATTGGTGCATTTCTTCATCTTCCTGATTATAGTGGCGAAGCTATTAAAGAAATGATTAACTCACCTGTAATTGGTTTTTTAACCATTTGTATTATGGCCCCCTTGTTTGAGGAAATAATTTTCAGAGGTATTATTCTGAAAGGACTGTTGCAAAATTATTCTCCAGGTAAAGCAATATTCTACTCGGCCTTCGTATTTGGATTGATCCATTTCAACCCTATCCAATCGGTAGGAGCTTTTCTTATTGGATTACTAATGGGATGGCTTTATTATCGGAGCAATGATCTACGACTTACCATTCTGGTTCACTTTACCAACAACAGTCTTAGCTTCTTTCTCTCCAAATTTACTTTATTCAGAGAGTCAGATTCATTTTATGACATCTTAAATAACAATACCATTTATTTCAGCGCTTTAGCAGTATCTTTATTGGGATTGTTTATCTGCATTCAATATTTAAATAAGAAACTTCCTCCTTCTCTCCCAGAAAAGCACTTGTTGAATGTTGATTTCGAATTAACAGACTAAAAAATGATCGAACTACATAAAGGTGATATTACAGCATTTAAGGTTGATGCCATTGTAAATGCCGCTAATCAATCTCTTTTAGGAGGCGGTGGAGTTGATGGAGCTATTCACCGTGCAGCCGGACCAGCGTTATTACAAGAGTGCAAAACGCTAAATGGATGCAAGACCGGTGAAGCCAAAATTACCAAAGGCTATAGTTTACCTGCTCAGTTTGTAATTCATACAGTAGGTCCGGTTTGGCTGGGAGGAAATAATAACGAGCGGGAATTATTATCGAATTGTTATATAAACTCACTTACAATAGCGAAAAATCATCATTTAGCCAGTATTGCCTTCCCGAACATTAGCACCGGAGTTTATGGATTTCCAAAGCCGCTTGCTGCCGATATTGCCGTAAAAACTGTAAAGCATTTTTTAGAAGAAAGCAGGCTACAACGAGTTTTGTTTGTTTGCTTTGATGAAGATAACTACGCTTTATATTCCGAATTGCTGAATTCGATCTAATTTAAAAAAAGAGGCTCTTAAACCAGAGCCTCTCCTAATTCTTATTATTTTACGATTGTTATTGTTTCAACGAATCGGTTGGTTTATCATCTAAAATTTGAACAACCGTATCGCTATTTAATACAATCACTTTATGCTTACTAGGGTATTTCCACATTTCAACCATTACTAAATTGGTTTCCTTTTCAGGTTTACCCACAAGCTTAATTACTTCTTCTTTGGTCATTCCCTGCTTTACGGCTTCAAAGTTCTGCGATTGCTCCTTATTACCGGCACACCCCACAATAGCAAAAGCCAGCAGTCCAAATAAACTGATTCGATTCATTTCTTGTCTTCCGTTTAGTTATCAAGCAAAGTAATCTGACGCTTAATGCTTTCTTCTAACGAAATAAAGGTTTCGGTACGCTGAATTCCTGAGATCACCTGGATCTTTTCATTTAATACTTCGCGAAGGTGAGCAGTATCTCTACAGATAATTTTAGCGAACATGCTATATAAGCCTGTAGTATAATGCAGCTCTACAATTTCCTTTACTTCACCTAACTGATTAACTGCGTCATGGTATTGCGAACCTTTTTCAAGAAATATTCCAAGGAAAGCGCAAACATCGAAACCAATACGCTGAGGATTCACAACCAGGTTAGAACCCGTTACAATGCCCATTTCCTGCAGTTTTTTCATGCGTACGTGTACTGTACCTCCTGAAATAATTAACTCTTTGGCGATATCAGTATAAGGAATTGTGGCGTCATTCATCAACATCGATAAGATCTGTAAATCGAGTTTATCAACTTGTAAAATTTGGAGCTTCTTTTCAAACATAAATTTTTATTTTAATACCAAATCTAATACTTATTTGTTAATATAATAATTTTTAAACTTTTTTCATAAAAAATTTGCAACGAATTGAAGCTTGCCTTATATTTGTATCAACAACAAAGGCAAAGAGGTTAAAATCTCAAAAGCCAAAGTTCTTAAACATAATGTAGGGTGGTGAAATTGGCAGACACACCTCCTTGTCTCGGTGGCGGAGAGTTCGGAAAATCAAGCTTTGCTTGGCTAACCGCTCCGTGAAGGTTCGACTCCTTCCCCTACAGCAAACTTCATAAGGTTTATTGATTGGTACTAAAACACCCTGTCTCCCCGGCAGGGTTTTTAGTTTTATAAGCCTTTTGCAAATAATCTACTATTGTAGCAATTTTTATTTTAAATCAGCAATAAAAATTATGATTTTTTTAAAAAAAATATCCTAAAACCGCCAACGCGTTAAAACTTATTGAATATGCACTAAATAAAAAAAGCGTTAAACAAAACTGTTTAACGCCCAAAAAACATTCTTAAATCGATTATTGCATACTGTACTTATCCGAGAACTTCCGCATTAATAGCTTTTGCTTGTTATTCAAGTCAATTTGGCGACCTTGAATATAAGCCTGTTCAACATTACTGTCTTTCATATCGAGCAAATCGCCCTTAACAATAAGTAGATTAGCATCCTTACCCGCTTCAATACTTCCGGTAATTCGGTCGATTCCCAAAATTTTAGCGGTATTTAGCGTGATCGAGGATAACGCTTTTTCCTTTTCAACACCGTATGCAACGGTAGTACCTGCCATAAAAGGCAAATTACGTTGTTGCCAAAAACCGTCTAAGCTTAATCCGTATAAAATACCAGCATCATTCAATTGCATGGCCAATTTATAGGGCTGATCAACGTCGTTATCTTCCCTGCCCGGCAATGAATGAACTCTTTCAATTAACAACTGAACATTATTCTCCTTTAAAAAAGGCAGCAGCAGGAAAGCCTCCTCAGCACCTACAATCACGGGAGAAATTTTATAGGCTTTTGCAAAAGTCACTGCAGCAAGAATCTCTTTGGCAGAGTTTGCTGAAATAAATAATCGCTTTGCTCCCGTAAATACACCCTTCATGGCTTCGAACTTTAGATTCTTAACTGCTGGATTTGGCAATTGCGCATAAGCCTGTGCCTGTGAGAAATAAGACGATAATAATTGAAGTGATTTTTCACGTTGTTCCTTTTGTTGATCGGCAGGTGCGCCTCCTGCAGTATTGGACATTGTAGGCCAGTTTAAATGCACAACATTGTCGGCTACGTAGGCTGCATCTTCCCAGTTCCAGGCATCGAGTTGAACCACTGACGAGGTACCAGAAATCAGACCACCTTGAGGCACCACTTCGGCCAATAAAACTCCATTAGAACGAACCGTTGATGGAACATCCGAATCAGAATTATAGGATATCAGAGACCTAACATTAGGATTAATGGATCCAACTTCAGCATCGTCATTGGTTGATCGAACAGCTTCCACTTCCACTAAGCCTAAAACAGTATTTGGCGCTATCAAACCAGGATAAACATCTTTTCCCTTTCCGTCGATAACAGTTGCGTTTGCAGGAACATTTACACCTGTTCCAACCGAAGTAATTTTGCCATTTTCAAAAACTACTGTCCCGTTATTGATAACGGTTCCATTTCCGACATGAATTGTTGCTCCTACGACAGCGATAGCTTTGGTCTGTTTTGGAGCCGGAACCGGAATTTGTGCTTCTGCACTAAGAGCAGCCAACGCAAAAAATATGATTGTTAAATATCGTTTCTTCATGATTATATTATTTGAAGCCGGATGATTAGTCATAATTTGCTAATCATCTTTCAAAATTTTTAATGTTGATTTTCTTTATGCTCTAAACCATAGCGATAATTGTAATCAGCATCGCTTTCTGTTCCCCCAAAATGATATTCAGAATCGCAATGATAATCGAACGCCAGTTCACGCATCGGCTTTTGAGTTTTCTCACCTTTGGTTTTAGCGTCGATCATCTTCTGAATTATTCGTGCTCGTTCTGCTTTCACATCCGCTTGCAATTGCTTATCCCGATCGATATCAAAATATACAATGCCGTCAACTATCGTTTTTTCTGCTTTTGCGTAAACCGAAAGAGGACTAGCACTCCACAATACTACATCGGCGTCTTTACCAACCTTGATACTTCCTACCTTGTTATCGACATGCAGCATTTTAGCCGGGTTGAGCGTAACGAATTTCCATGCTTCTTCTTCCGAAACATCACCATATTTAACCGCTTTAGCAGCCTCTTGGTTCAATCGGCGAGCCATTTCAGCGTCATCTGAATTGAAGGCAACCAACAAGCCTGTGCTATGCATAATGGCTCCATTATAAGGAATAGCATCTTTCACTTCCATTTTATACGCCCACCAATCTGAGAAAGTAGATCCCGCCGCACCATGCGCTTTTATTTTGTCGGCCACTTTATAACCTTCCAAAATATGCGTAAACGTATTTACCTTGAAGCCCATCGAATCTGCAACATGCATCAGCATATTAATTTCCGATTGCACATAAGAGTGACAAGTGATAAAACGCTTTTTGTTTAAGATCTCAACCAAAGCATCTAACTCCAGGTCTTTACGAGGTGCAACTCCCGATTTCGATTTATTATATCCATCCCATTGTTTTTGGTATTCTTTTGCACGTTGAAAAGCATCTACCAAAACTTGCTCAACCCCCATACGTGTTTGCGGAAAACGGTAGCGCTGATTTTCGCCCCAGTTTGCTTGCTTTACATTTTCACCCAAAGCGAACTTTATGAAACCATCACTATTCTCAAACTTCAATTCTTCCGGCGATTTGCCCCAACGAAGCTTGATCAACTGAGTTTGGCCACCAATAACATTTGCCGAACCATGCAGAATATGTGAACTGGTTACACCACCTGCCAATTGACGATAGATGTTAATATCTTCCGAGTTAATAATATCGCCTATTCTTACTTCTGAAGTAACCGACTGCGTACCCTCATTTATCCCCCTGGAAATAGCAATATGTGAATGTTCGTCAATTATTCCTGCAGTTAAATGCTTGCCTGTACCATCAATTTCTTTAGCTCCTGAAACAGAAAGATTTTTGCCGAGCTGAACGATCTTGCCTCCATCTAAAAGCACGTCCGTATTCTCCAGTTTTCCTTCCTTTTCATTCGTCCAAACAGTTACATTTTTGATCAAGAGTTTTTCAGCTTTAGGAAGTTCTTTAAATCCGAAAGCAATGAATGGATAGGTAATTGTTCCCAGCGCTTGTTCAGGTTTAGGATCTTCACTTTTTTGATTTTCTTTAGCTGCTTCAGTCCAATCTGCAACCCATGAAACCGATTTTCCATCAGCTAAAACAGCCGTTCCCTTCAGTTGAAGTGGTTCATTATTGGAGATATATCCGGATAAAGCAATATTTCCTTTGGTAAGATTTTTCAGTGAAAAATTGAAATTCAGCATCTCATTTAAACGAGACACTACCGGCTTGGCCTTAACCGTATCAAGCTGAATGCTGGTTTCATTAACAAAAGCCGACTTTCCGCTAAAAGTTAGTTTAACTGTTGGCAAACTTTCAATTTTCAAATTATAAAGACCCCGCAAATCAACCTGCGAAGCATTGTTAACGATCAAACGTTGACCCTGAACCCAGTTCTCAAGTATTAGATTGTCCTTTTTAAACAGGTTGGCTGAAGTGATAATAAAATTGGCATACATTCCTGTTTTAAGGCTTCCCACTTTATCGGTCACATTTAAGAGTTCTGCAGGAGTTTCAGTCAATGCTTTTAGCGCTTGTTTTTCACTCAATCCATTATCAATGGCTTTACGCAAATTCTCCCAGAAATCTTGTCCATCTCCGGATGTGATTGAGAACTTTATTCCAGCCTTCTCCAACTGGCCAGGATTAGACGGTGCCAACTCCCAGTTCTTCAACTGCGAAAGGTTGATCTGCATTGCTTCGTAAGGATCTTCTACCTCATAAGGCTTAGGAAAATTTAATGGAACAATTAAGGCTCCGTTAGTCGCTTTAACCTTATCTAGGCGTTTATATTCATCACCGCCCGATTTAAAGATATACTGAACCCCAAACTCATCACCTATTTTATCGGCGCGAAGAATGTCCAATACATTATCAACTTCAAATATTTGAGGAATAGTCTGCTGTTTATTTAGCTCGTCTAAAGAGATATTAAAATCAGTCTTGTTGGCGCTTGCTTTATACCAGCGGACGTCATAGTAGGTTTGACGGAGCAGCGCAATGCACCCCATTAACGCACTTGGGTAATCTTGCGTTGAGGTTCCTTTGCTGAATGAATAATTAGAAGAGGTTCTATCGTTGGCAATGACTTCGTTTTCTTTACCGTTTGCAAGAGTTACAAAAGCGGAAGTACCACGAGCAATTCCATCACGATTTACCACGTTAACAGCTCCAAAACCCAGTTTACGTAAATCGGCCGCTTTCTTTTCATCAACCTGAAAATAGCTTTTCGCATCATACTCAGGCACAATAGCCTCATTCCAATTATAGGCTCCCTTTTTACTTGACAAAAACTGCGGTGTTGCCCTGAAACTACGGGCCCCTGCTTTTATCTCAGGCAAACCATACGATGTAAAAGCATCGATAAATGCCGGGTAAATAAACTTACCCTTCAAATCGGTGACAACTGCACCTTGCGGTATTTGCACCGCTGTTCCAACCGATTCGATTTTTTTACCCCGAATTACCAGTGTTGCATTTTGCAGAACGGTTTCGGCGTTTACAAAAATAGTGGCATGAGTAAACGCATATAAATCGGGCCGTTGATCTTGTACACCATTAACAGGAAAGGTTTCCTGGGCAAAAACCCTGAATCCACTTACCAGAAACAGTGTAAATAGTAAACTTTTCTTCATAAAACATTTTTTATCTGACCTAAAGTAAATAATTATGTCGTGATTGAATCTATACTTAACACAAAAGCCCTATTCAAAATAAAAATTTGACAAGCAGAAGTTACCGCATTCAAGCATCTTACCTGCAATTCATCTTTTATTTCTAAAGTGTATATTTGACAGCATTAAAATCGACAAATATGTATACAGGACTTTTACATCTCCATTCTTTGTTGCGCTGGATCGCGCTAATTCTACTGATTATTTCTGTAGTTAAAGCCTTTAGTGCATGGAACAACAGCAGTAAACTTTATACCGAAGGAAATCGAAAACTTAATTTATTTACGCTGATCTCTGTTCACCTTCAATTGGTTGTTGGTTTTGTGCTGTATTTCGTTAGCCCAAAGGTTCAGTTTGCAGCAGATACTATGCGCAACTCTACACTAAGATATTTTGCGGTTGAACACGTTTTGATGATGGTTATCGCTATTGTATTAATAACTATCGGCTACTCAAAAGCGAAACGTTTGGAAATTGGATTTGAGAAAAACAAAAGGATCGCTGTATTCTACGGACTTGGATTATTGCTGATTTTGGTTGCCTTAGCAGCTGCTCCTTACAACATTATCACTAAGTTTTTTTAAATTTTATTTGGAAAGCTGAATTGCGTTTTCCATTTTTGAAACCATGAACAATAAAAACACAAATATTTTTGCCTGGTGGCGTTGCAATAACTAATTGCGACCTGGCTTTATATTTTGTGTTTACCGAATAACCCTGAAAAAGATTTTATGAAGCTTGTCGCACTGCGGCAAGCTTTTTTTATGCTCAATCCGCAAACATACGAAGACAAGCATGAACAGTAAAAACCTGAAAATGAGCAATGAAAACATTTAAGTCTGAAACAACCTTTAAAAAGCTACTGGCCGACACAGCTACCCCAGTAAGTATTTACCTGCGTTTGCGCGATGAATTTCCGAACAGTTTATTGCTTGAAAGCTCCGATTATCATACCCGTCAGAACAGTATGTCATACATCTGTTGCAATCCGATAGCGGAAGTTAAAATTGAGAACGGCATTTATTCTGAATCCTTCCCTGATGGAACAACAACAGAGCTTGTTGCTGCAAATGAAAATATAACTGATCGCCTGGCAGCTTTCTGTAAACGTTTCGAATATGACCCTAACGTTTCGTTCAATTTTATAACCAATGGACTGTTCGGCTATTTCAATTACGAAATGGTTGAACACTTTGAAGACATTAAACTGAATAGCACCAAGCGCCCGGAACGGGAAACTCCAGAGCTGCTTTACCATGTTTATCAAACGGTTATTGCTATCAATCACTTTAAAAACGAGCTGTATATTTTCAATCATAATTATGCAGATCATCTAAGCAATACCACAATTGAACGAGTAGAATACCTGATCAGAAATAAAGATTTCCCACAATACCATTTCAAGGCCCTAAATCACGAAACATCCAATTTCACCGATGAAGAATTCTTGAAAGTGTTAGAAAAGGCTCAGAAAAATGTGTTTCGCGGAGATATATTCCAGATTCAGATTTCCAGAAGCTTTTCTCAGGAGTTTCAGGGTGATGACTTTAACGTTTATCGTGCATTACGTTCAATCAACCCTTCTCCTTACTTATTCTATTTCGATTACGGTAACTTTAAATTATTTGGCTCTTCTCCCGAAATTCAATTGGGCATTAAAAACGGAGTCGCCTCAATTCATCCAATTGCAGGAACTTTCAGAAGAACCGGCAATGATGCCGCTGATGCTGAATTGGCAGAAAAGCTAAAAAACGACCCCAAGGAAAACGCTGAACATGTAATGCTGGTAGATTTGGCTAGAAACGATTTAAGTCGCCATTGCGATAAGGTTAAGGTAGATCGTTTCTGTGAAATTCAATATTACTCTCATGTTATTCACCTGGTTTCTGCAGTTACTGGAAAACTAAAACCAAACACAGAGCCTTTAAAAGTAGTGGCTGATACATTTCCTGCAGGAACTTTATCAGGTGCTCCTAAATATCGGGCAATGCAATTGATAGATGAATATGAGCATGGAGAGCGCGGGTTTTATAGCGGTGCTATTGGCTTTTTAGGTTTTAACGGTGAGTTTAATCATGCCATTATGATCCGTACTTTTATGAGTAAAAGCAACACTTTAAATTACCAGGCTGCGGCCGGTGTAGTTGCCGACTCTGTGTTAACCAGCGAGCGTCAGGAAGTTTATAACAAAATGGCCGCCTTAAAGAAAGCAATCGAATTAGCCGAAGAGATTTAATCGGTGAATCATTTTAAAAATCAATGCAATAGGTGTAATCACCAATTAAAATCAGTGTAATCACTAAAAAACATGAAAATCCTTATTCTAGATAATTACGATTCGTTTACCTACAACCTTGTTCATTTGGTTGAGGAAATTGGAATTGGCGAAGTTTCAGTATTCAGAAACGATAAAATTTCGTTGGAGGATGTGAATCAATATGATAAGATCATCCTTTCTCCGGGACCTGGCTTACCTGAAGAAGCCGGTATAATGCCTCAACTGATCAAAACCTATGCTGGTAAAAAATCCATCTTAGGCGTTTGTTTGGGTCATCAAGCTATTGGCGAGGCTTTTGGTGCCAAGCTTTTCAATCTTTCAAGAGTGCTACACGGAATAGCTTCACCAGTTAAAATAACTGATAGTAATGAGCTGATCTTTAAAAACGTTCCTCAGGGAGTTAACATTGGGCATTATCACTCATGGGCTGTAGCCACCGAGGGCTTACCAGCTGAATTGGAAGTAACGGCAGTTTCTGAAGATGGAACCATTATGGCCATGCGTCACCGTGACTTTGATATTCGTGGCGTTCAATTTCACCCTGAGTCGGTATTAACGGAACATGGCAGAACCATGCTGGAAAACTGGATAAAAAATTAATTTGAGAATTTAAGGATTTGGGAATTTGAAGAAATGCCTGTTCCCAAATCTACATTGCATGAAACCTATTATCAAATTCCCCAATTTTCAAATTAAAACATGACCATTTTAGATAAAATTGTAGCCCGTAAAAGGGAAGAAATACTTGAAAACAAAACTCAGAATCCGATTAGCGTACTTGAAAAAAGCGAGTTTTTTGACCGTGAATGTTATTCGTTGAAGGAAGCATTAACCAACCCAGAGAAAATTGGTCTGATTGCTGAGTTTAAGAGAAAATCCCCTTCAAAAGGCATCCTAAATGCCGATGCGGATGTTGCTGAAACGACAAAAGGATATGTAGCTGCAGGAGCCTCGGTGCTTTCAGTTTTAACTGACGTTGATTTTTTTAACGGTTCGAACGAAAACCTCATTAAAGCTCGCAAGGTAAATGAAGTACCTATTTTGCGCAAAGACTTTATTGTTGACGAGTACCAAATATTGGAAGCTAAATCAATTGGAGCCGATGTTATTTTGTTGATAGCTGCTTGCCTTTCTCCTGAAGAGTTAAAATCATTAGGTGCCTTTGCACAAAGTTTAGGCATGAGCGTTTTGCTAGAGGTTCACGACAAGCACGAACTTTTATGCAGTATCAGTCCTTATATTGATGCTATTGGTGTTAACAACCGAAACTTGTCTACTTTTAATGTCGATATACAAACATCATTTGAACTGGCGGATTTAATCCCAAATGAGTTTGTTAAAGTATCGGAAAGTGCGTTATCAAATCCGCAAACCGTTATCGATCTAAAAAATGTTGGATATCGGGGATTCCTGATCGGAGAAACCTTTATGAAAACCCCTGACCCGGCTAACGCGTGTAGAAAGTTTGTAGAAGAAGTGAGAAATTTATAAATCACGCAAAGACGCTAAGTCGCAAAAAACCTATCTACCTATGTTAAACGAGAATGAATTAGCAGCAATAGCTGTTAACTGTTGTTTTAAAATACATAATGAATTAGGGCCTGGCTTATTAGAATCAATCTATGAGGAAATTCTATATGTGGAACTTTCCAAACACAACCTTGATATTCAAAAACAAAAAGGAATCCCTGTTTACTGGGATAATAAAAAGTTGGACATGGGTTTTAGAGCTGATTTAATACTTGAAAACAAATTAATAATAGAAATTAAATCTGTAGAATCATTATGCCCGGTTCATTACAAACAACTACTTACTTATTTAAAGCTAACCAATATAAAGCTTGGGATTTTGGTAAATTTTAATGAATCATTAATTAAAGATGGCTTGAGAAGAGTCGTGAACAATTTATAATTCAGTCTATAGCCTTATTTCTTATAAATCTTTGCGTCTTAGCGACTTTGCGCGACAAAAGTTATCGACCAAATATTTTTCCGTAAATTTGCGCCCTTGAAATTATTGAATGGGAACTTATAGTACAGCAAAAAAACAGGAAAGAGCCGTTTTAGTAGGTGTTATCACTCCTGATGAAACCGAAGAACAGGAAAGAGAGTACCTCGATGAGTTGGCCTTTTTAGCTGAAACAGCAGGAGCCCAAACCATTAAAATGTTTATGCAAAAACTGCAACGCCCCGACTCAAAGACATTTGTAGGAACGGGAAAACTGCAGGAAATTATAGAATACGTACAAGCCGAGGAAGCGGATATGGTCATTTTTGATGATGAGCTTTCCCCTTCACAGCTACGTAACCTTGGTCGTGAATTTAAAGAAGTGAAGATTCTCGACCGCAGCAACATGATACTCGATATTTTTGCCAGCAGAGCACAAACTGCCCAGGCAAAAACACAGGTGGAACTTGCCCAATATCAATACTTATTACCACGACTTACCCGCATGTGGACCCACCTTGAACGTCAGCGCGGGGGAATTGGTATGCGAGGTCCTGGTGAATCTCAAATTGAAACCGACCGTCGTATCATTCTCGACAAGATCGCTTTACTAAAAGAGAAACTAGAGAAAATAGATAAGCAAAATGCTACACAGCGCAAAAACCGTGGTGAATTGGTTCGGGTTGCTCTTGTTGGTTATACCAACGTGGGAAAATCAACCATTTTAAACTTGCTAACCAAGTCGGAGGTATTTGCCGAGAATAAACTATTCGCTACACTTGATACTACTGTTCGTAAGATGGTGATCCAGAACCTTCCTTTTTTACTTTCAGATACAGTAGGATTCATCCGCAAACTCCCTCACCATTTGATCGAATGTTTTAAATCGACATTGGCCGAGGTTCGCGAAGCCGATATTTTAATTCACGTAGCCGATATTTCACATCCCAACTTTGAAGATCACATCAACACGGTGAACGAGACGCTTAAAGAACTAGGCGCTCGTGATAAAGAAATGATCACGGTGTTCAATAAAATTGACGCGTATAAAGGCGAGGGTGATACCACCTTATCACTTGATGAATTTAAAAGCACCTGGATGGCCAAGCATAATTCTCCGGCAATATTTATTTCGGCACAAAACAAGGTAAATATTGATAGCCTCCGGAAAGAGATCTACGAAAAGGCCAAAGCGATTCATTTGAGCAGATATCCCTATGATGGTTTATTGTACAATATGGATTATGTTGTAGAATCAGATGACCAGCAAGAATAACGAGCCAACTTTGTCAAAATATAAACCCAATCATTTAATTTCGATTGGGTTTATTACTTTTATATAAAGTGAATTAAGATGAAAAGCCTGACCTATAGAATATTATTAAACAAGGAGCAAGAAGGAGGTTATACGGTAACTGCCCCTACCTTGCAGGGTTGTATTTCTTATGGAGAAACGATTGATGAGGCAATTGAAAATATAAAGGAAGCAATTGAGCTATATATTGAAGCTCTGAAAGAAAGTGGAGAAACTATCCCAACGGAAGAAAACACACTAGAATATTCCTTAACAATTTCTGCATGAGCAACACTCCTTCCCTGACCTCAAAGGAAATTATAAAAATACTTTTGAGGAAGGGATTCATACTCGAACGGACAAAAGGTAGTCATCAATTATTCTTCCACCCTGATTCAAAACGAAGAGTTATTGTACCAATGCACAATCGGGATCTCCCCAAAGGAACATTTTATTCTATCCTTAAACAAGCAGGGATTTCTAAAGAAGAATTAACCTAAGATTTTCAAAATAACCCACCCTATAGAGGCTGTCTCAAAAGGGGCAGCCTTTTTAGTTGCCGAGAATTGACTGTATATTTTTTGATTGAGAATT
>NZ_JAMWYS010000015.1 GCF_023914155.1 Solitalea agri
GATGATGAATCACCGGCACAGGTCATTACGATCTATCCAAACCCAGTGGCAGCGTTTACCAAACCAAGCAGCTGTGGAGCGGCAGGCGATGTGTTTACCGATGGCTCAAGCGTAAGCGGCGGCTATAGCTTAACGTATGCCTGGGATTTAGGCGAAGGCTTTACTTCGACCTTACAAAACCCAGCGGTACCAGCGTACACCACAGCCGGACCGAAAACGATCACCTTAACAGTAACTTCATCAGGTAACGGCTGTAAAGACACCTTTACCGATGTATATCAATACAATGGCGCAACGCCAGTGGCAAGCTTTACGGCATCGGCCACAACGGTTTGCCAGGACGGAACAGTGACCTTGGATGCCACCGGCTCAACCACCGGCGTAAGCCCGATTAAGGATTACATCTGGGAATTCAGCGAAGGCGGCACGGTGATCAACACGATCTCAGCAGCTAACCAGGCAGTGGTATCGATCAACTTCCCGGCTATCACCTCAAGCCACACGTATGATGTGAAACTGACAGTGAGAACCCAGGATGGTTGTGAAAGCAGCACAGCGCCACAGTCGATCACGGTACACCCGGTAGCCACCACTACGCTAGCAGTAGGGGTACCAGAGATCTGTATCGATGGCGGTCTGGTAGACATCACCTCAAGTGTAACCAACGGCGTTGCCGTAGCAGCACCGGTATATACCACCAATGCTCCAGCGGGTTCAATCACGGCAGCAGGCAAGTTTGACCCTGCAGTAGCAGGGGTAGGCACCTGGACGATCACGTATGTGGCAACAGCAACCGACGGCAGCTGTCCAAGCGTAGCGGCAACGGCGACCATCGTTGTCCATCCATTGCCAACACCAACCATCACCCCATCGGCAACAGCTGAGTGTGA
>NZ_JAMWYS010000042.1 GCF_023914155.1 Solitalea agri
GGCCTGTTGCAATAGGCTTCTACTCCGCTCAGGGGGACTATCGACCACCATTGCTTACAGCAAATTCCAAATTAGCGACTGCAAATCACCGAATGCCAACTGCCTTCGATTACGACATGACTGCGCGTCGACTATAAGTCGAGTATGCGTCTACTATACGTCGAGTATACGCCGAGTATACGTCTACTATACGTCGAGTATGCATCTACTGCGCTTCGACTGCCTCTGTCTGACAACAAACTGGGAATTGCTTACTGCCTTCGACTGCGCTCAGAGTGACAAAAGCCAGAGGCACTTTGTACTTCTAACTTTTAACTTCTGACTTTGGAATGTACTATGCATTTTTTAATCTTGTACTTTTGACTTCTACTTTTCTGTCAGCCTGAGCGAAGTCGAAGGCCTGTTGCAATAGGCTTCTACTCCGCTCAGGTGGACTATCGACCACCACTGCTTACAGCAAATTCCAAATTAGCGACTGCAAATCACCGAATGCCAACTGCCTTCGATTACGACATGACTGCGCGTCGACTATACGCCGAGTATGCGTCGAGTATACGTCGAGTATACGTCAAGTATGCGTCAAGTATGCGTCGAGTATGCTTCTACTGCTCTTTTACTGCGCTCAGGCTAACAACATACTGTGAATTGCTTACTGCCTTCGACTGCGCTCAGAGTGACAAAAGCCAGAGGCACTTTGTACTTCTAACTTTTAACTTCTGACTTTGGAATGTACTATGCATTTTTTAATCTTGTACTTTTGACTTCTACTTTTCTGTCAGCCTGAGCGAAGTCGAAGGCCTGTTGTAATAGGCTTCGACTCCGCTCAGGGGGACTATCGACCACCACTGCCTACTGCAAACTGCAAAATACCGAATGCAAATCACCGAATGCCGACTGTCTTCGATTACAACCTGACTGCGCGTCGACTATACGTCGAGTATGCGTCGAGTATACGTCGAGTATACGTCGAGTATGCTTCTACTGCTCGTCGACTGCGCTCAGGCTGACAACAAACTGTGAATTGCTTACTGTGGACTACAAACTAAAGAATGTCCAATGCTGACTGCCCACTGCCTTCGACTACGCTCAGGCTGACTGACTGCCGACTGCCTACTGCCAACTGCTTTTATTCCCAGCTTGCAAAAATGCGGCTTCCTTTATCCGGATCGTTCACAATACGTACATGCGTGTCAATTTCCTGTTGCAGCTCTTCAACATGAGAAATTAAACCAACAATCCGGTTTTCTTTTCTTAACGATTTTAAAGCCTCAAATACCACTTGTAACGAATCTTTATCCAACGACCCGAAACCTTCGTCGAGGAAGAAGAAACTTTGTTCCGATTTGTTGAAATGCTGAACACTCTCTGCCAATGCAAGGGCTAAACAAAGTGAGGCTTGAAATTTTTGTCCTCCTGAAAGTGTTTTCACCAGTCGCATGCGGCCATCATTCAACATATCCCGAACATGGAAATTGTTTTGTTCATCAACCTCAAGCTGCAATTGTTGTCGCGTGAGCTTATGAAAACGGTCATTTGCCGCTTTACACAGCTGTTGCATATAAATGGAAGAAACATAGTTTACGAATCCACTACTACGAAATAACCCGGATAAAACGCTCAGGTTATCGCCTCTTTTTTGCAGCTGATTAAGTTTTTCCTGTAATTCCTCTTTGCGCTTTAAATCTTTAAAATATTGATTCAACAAAGCAGAAATTCTTACCAAATGGTCGTTTTTGTCCTGATGTTGAGTTTTTAGTAGCTGCAAATCTTGCAGTAATGTTTCATAAGCTTCAGAATTGAACGCTCTGCTTTCGGTCTGTTGCTCTAATCGTTGAATTAGACTTAACAATGAAGCCTTTTTCTCATTGTAAGCGCTAATTTGAGCTTGAGCAAGGCCAATATCCAAAGCCTTATTCAAAATGCTTTCTATCTCTTCTAAACCATTAAATGTTGATGATTCAATAGCAGTCTTCAATTCATTTTCAATGCCTAAAAGCTGTTGTTCTGATACAGCAAACTCTTGCTTAAAGGCTGCTAGCTGACCGGAATAACTCGCTTTTTGCTGCTCTAACTGCTGTAAAACTAATTTGAGACTTTCCACTTCGGCTTCAACAGTTTTTACTTTTGTTTCAAACTGATTGGCCAATGTGTTAAGCTCGGTTTCTGATTGAGTTATCTGATCTGCTTTCAGTTGTTTTAACTGGATTTTTTTCTCTGAACTTCTTGCCAATAAAGCCGCTTGCTGCTGCTGGTAGGTGTTTATTTTTTCACGAGCCTTGTTCAGGTTTGAATCAGCTTTTGACACTTCATCATCAAGCTTTTCTCTCTGAGCTTCTAAATCATTCAGTTCTTTATTTTGAACTTCGGCCGAGGACGAAAGGGCTTTAACCTTTTTTTCATCGTTTGTTGTAAAACCTTCGAAAGCAAAGTTTGATAGCCATTGGGTAAGCAAGGTTTCTGCCTCAGAAACTCTATTTTGAAGTTTGAGGATGTTCTCTTCTATTCGGCCGTATATCAACTCCCATTTAGTCAAAGCTGTTAAACTAATGGCGCAGGACTCTTTAAGTTTTTTTAACTTATCAAGACGATCAACTATTTCGGTAATGTGAGCGTTAACATCCTCAGTATTTAATATGCTAGGATGTTCGATACTTCCACATAAAGGACAAGGAGAACCAGCATGCAGTTGACGGGCAAACTCACCAAGTTTCGATTTAACTAATATATTTTGTTGCAGAGTTAATAAATCAGCTTCCTGTTTAATATATGCTTGCGTCAGTTCTTCCGCTTTTTGCTTAAGTTTTAGGTGATCGGTTGCAGATTGGAACTCATGTTTTATTGGTTCGGCAATGCAAGTGGCGATAGTTTTAAGATGTTGCTGTTGTTCCTGTAAAACCTGCTCCAATTCAGTTTTAGCAGTGGTTACATCCCTAAGTAAAATGGTTTTTTGATTAAACCATGTTACCATTTTATTTAATAATGACCAATCGGGGAGGAGCTTCCTTTTCTGCGAAATTTCTGCTTTTAGCTTGTCGGCAGTAAGCTTATGATTTTGGTAGTTTTCTGATTGTTGCTGAACAAATGATTCACCCTTTTTTATTGATTTTTCAATTTCGACAATTTGTTTTTGAAGCGAAATAAGATCAATGGCAATTTTATAATCAGCGGCTAGTTCCTTATAGACTCCGATTTTCTCAAACTCCGGCAACAGCAGATTCAATTGTTCATTCTTCTCTCTTAATTGGCCATCAAGTTTGATTTGATCATTCTCCAATAAGTTTATCCTGTTTTGCTTTTGAACAAGATCTTGTTGCTTCTCTTTTTTTCTGTCTAAAATCGATTTAAACTTTTCAACCGCATAGCGATATAATTCGAGCTTTTTTTGAAGTTCAGCGATTGAATCTTCTTGCTGCTGGTGAAGACTTAAGCTTTGTTTTGATTGCTCTAACTCATCTAATAGTTTTTTAAGGTCGATAAGTGCTTTTTGTTCAGTTTCCTTCTCTTCAATCTGTTTTTTCAGTACAACAAGCTGTTCTTTTAATGATTGAATCTCAGTATTCATCACCTCTAGGTTGGCCGAATCCAAGCTTTCAAATTGCTTCATTTCACCTTCCAAACCCGCTTTGTCATTATTATTCTGAGAGATTAAACGGTTGATTTTATCCGAAAACTCGAACTTTTCCAAACTGAAAATATCCTTAAGCATTCGGGTTCTGTCAGTGGTCGACAGTTCCAAAAACTCCTGGAATTTGCCCTGCGGAATGATGATTGTTCTTCTGAAATTATCGTAACTCAGTCCAATTAGGTCATCTCCTAAGGAAATGTCTTGTGCAATCCATTCGTTATTAATGAGTTCATAAACAATGCGTGTATATGCTTTAACATCTTCATGTTTCTTGCCACGCTTACCGCTTACCACAATGCGATAATGGGTGCCTATAGGGTCATAAAACTCAAAATCTATTAACAATGAACTGGATTTCAGGTTCATCATATTGAAATAACGATTGTCACCCTTTTCGCTCAAACGTTCAACGGAACCATAGATGGCAAAGGTAATAGCGTCTAATATGGATGATTTGCCCGAACCAACACCGCCAAAAATTCCGAACAGATGGCTTTCGGTCAGTCTTGCAAAATCAATTACCTGTTCTTCTTCATCATGATAGGAATAGAGACCTTTAATGATCAGTTTTACCGGAATCATTCGTTGCCCTCCGCTTTTAGCTCTTTGAATAAATTAAGCAGTTCATCATTAGGTTCCTGGCCTTTTCGATGTTTAAAATATTGGATGAACAAGGTTTCCATATCTTGGGAAAGATCTATTGAGGAGTTGCCTCTATCCGCATCACTGGGAGCCGATTTTATTTCGGGGATCAAAGTTACAATGCCCTCATGAGCTTGTTCCAATCGCTTTCTGTCTGTCGACTTTAAATATTCGTCACTCACAATGGTCAATTCAACCAGGTAATCAGGATTGGTACTTAACCATTCCACCGCATCATCAACCTTGTCAAAACTTTTTCTGATCAAGGGTTTGCCTTGTGTTAAAGCTATTTTTTGAATCTCTACTTCTTTAGCAGGTTCAATATTGATGATTGCAACTTGTTTTATTTGTCCCGCTTCACTAAAACTATAACTCAATGGACTGCTACTATACACCACCGGGCAAGGTTTGGTATCAATGGTTTGATAACGATGTAAATGACCCAAAGCCACATATTGAATTTGAGTCGGTATGTTTTCGGAGTAAATGGCTTGCGCTCCGCCAATGTGCAAAATAGGCTTTTCATCATCCGGTTCATCCGGAGGCGTTTCTCCCTTTTTCATAAAGAATAAATGGGCCATTAGTAGATTAACTCCATTGGCATCGCAATAGTTGTTTGCCAATTCCTGCCATTTTTGTTGAAGTAGGTTCCTAAGTTCATCCTCATTGCTTTCGGCATTGAGCATGGTTTTTAAGCGAACTTCGTTGGCATATGGAGTTATTAAAACTCTTAATGGATAACTGAATGATGGTAATTGAAGTTCTATAAATCCAGGTTCAGTCCTTACTATTTCAACACCTGAATCTAGTTTGATTTTACCCAAGTCAGTATCAGGATAACCTGCAAAGAAAATCCCGCATTCACGTGCAATGGCATCAGGAGCGTCAATACGCTCTGGTGAATCGTGATTGCCCGCAATAGCAATTACCGGCCGCTTCCCATTGTTTGTTAAACGCTTTAAGGTTTTATAAAGTAACTCTACCGCTTCGGTAGGAGGGTTGAATGTGTCAAATAAATCGCCTGCAACTAAAACAGCATCAACGTTTTGCTCATCGGCAATGCAGCATATTTCATCAAGTACCAGGCGCTGTTCCTCTAAGCGGGAAAATCGCTCTAATCGTTTACCAAGATGCCAGTCGGCGGTATGAAGAATTCTCATGCGTAAATGATTGAAATCAAGATGCGAGTTTCCAATTTAATTTTTAGCAAAACAAACTAAGCTTTCCACATTATTGGTTGGTGTTTATGTGTAATTATTTCTACGTATTTGGCGTCATTGCCTCGAATTGATATCATAGGTTTGATCAGTAACGGGTGGTTGTAATAGGTTTTTTTATTTAATATTCTTTAAATGAACTTATTTTTAATGTTGACAACAAGAGTGTTATCAATGCACTTTGCTTAATATGAATATTTTTTCACTTTTGGGTATAATTGTTACCAATTGATTAGCCATATGTGGCATATAATTGGCATTTTTGCAGCCTAAAAATTAAACATAACCAAGAATGAAGAAATTATTTTCCTTAACAATCATTGTTCTTTTATTTTCTATTGCATCGGTTAAAGCGCAAAGCTACTCTACTGCGTTAGGTGGTAGAATTGGAACCGAAAGTGGTATTACATTAAAGCATTTTTTAAAGTCTAAAGGAGCACTCGAAGGAATCTTAGCTTTTAATAATCATAGTTTTAATTTAACAGGTTTATATGAAGTGCAGGGAAATGCCTTTAGTGAACCTGGTTTAGATTGGTTTGTTGGGGGTGGTGCTCATATTGGTTCACACCGCCATTACCATAATAATCACGATGATTATGATCACACTACTGATTTTGGGTTAGATGGTATTTTAGGTTTAGAATACACTTTTAGTGGTGCTCCTATTAATATTGGTGTCGACTGGAAGCCGGAATTGAATTTTATCAGTCCTTATGAAGGATTTTACCCTGATAACTTCGCATTATCTATTCGCTTTACCTTCGGCAGATAAGATTATTGATATAAAATTTGAGTAAACCGTCCAGGCTTAACCGGGACGGTTTTTTTGTTTATATCGTCATAAACGTTTTACACGTTTAAGAAGTAGATTATTCTATTTTTAGCGTTTCAAAATTAAAAGAATGAACAAAGTAGTAGTTATAGCAGCTGCAGCATTAACGTTGGCAGCTTGCAATAAGAATGGTGGTTATACCATTAACGGAGAAATTAAAGGCCTAACCGATAATAAAAATATATACCTGATCGCGACCAATTTCGAGGCTCAAAAGTTTGATACACTTGCTAAAGCGGTAAGCAAGGATGGTAAATTTACTTTAACCGGTACACTAACGGCTCCAGATCTTTGTGCTTTAGTTGTTGAAGGTGAGCGTTCGGGATCTGAATTAATGGTAGAAAACTCGGATATCAAGGTGAAAGGAAGCGTTGATAGCTTATATAAGCTTGATGTAACCGGTTCTAAATCGCAAGAAGAATTTAAAAAGGCGGAGGCTATTCTTAAAAAGAACACCGATAAGCTTCAGCAGATACAGCAAAAAGCGATGATGATGGGTCAAAACCCTGATGAGCATCAAATGCAAGCTTTGCAATTGGAATACATGGCTGTTCAAACACAGATGCAGAATGATATCAAAGCTTATGCGAAAGACAACCCTACTTCGGTAGTTGCTCCTGTATTATTGGTAAATACTACCCAGGAATATGACCCTTCTGTGTTTAAGCCACTTTACGAAAAGTTCTCCGACGAAGTAAAAGCTACTCCTTCAGCTAAATTCATTAAATCGAAATTGGACAAGGAAGAAAAATTAGCGATCGGTAAAGCTGCTCCTGAATTAAAAGCTTTAACTCCAGAGGGTAAAGAATTATCACTAAGCCAGGTTAAGGGAAAAGTTACCTTGATCGATTTTTGGGCTTCATGGTGTGGTCCTTGTCGTGCCGAAAATCCAAAAGTGGTGAAAGTATATGAGATGTATCATTCACAGGGTTTTAATATTCTAGGTGTTTCATTGGATAAAGAAGCTGAAGCATGGAAAAAAGCTATTGCTGATGATAAACTTCAATGGAATCACATCTCTGATTTGAAATTCTGGTCTTCGGCAATGGCTAAAGAATACAATGTAGAATCCATTCCATATTCAATTTTGTTGGATAAAAACGGCGTAATTGTAGCTAAAAATTTAAGGGGCGAAGAACTGGAGAAAAAAGTAGCCGAACTAATAGCTAAAAACTAATTCGAATTTAATTTAATCGATATACCAAAAATGAAAAAGAACCTATTATTAACCGCATTTTCTGTTGCCGCATTAATCGGAAATGCTTATGCTCAATCTGGAGAATTTACCCTAACTGGTAAATTAACAGGTTTGGAAGATGGAAAAAAAGTTTTCCTTATTAAGAAGAATATTGAAAATGGTAAAGCAGATACATTAGCTTCAAGTACAGCTAAGTTAAATGCATTTTCATTGACAGGAAAAGTAACGAATGGCGATTTCTGTGTTTTTTCTGTTCAGGATATGAGAGCCTCGCTTCCAATTTTTATGGAAAGTGCCAAAATTGCCATAGAAGGAGATGTTACTAAGATCAGGGAGTCTAAAGTTACAGGCTCAAAATCACAAGATGACCTTAATGCTTATAATCAGTTAACAGCTAAGTTTAACGATCAGCAGAAAACGTTAAATGAGCAATATGTAGAAGCTCGTAAAGCAGGTGATAAAGCTAAAATGGATGAGATTGCCACTCAATTTGATGCAATTGATGCCGAAAAGAATAAAACTACGGAGGCATTTGCTGCGAGCCATACAAAATCATTTGTAACTCCTTTTTTGTTGGTGCAAAATGTAGGTGATGAAAATGCTGCTCAATATTCAAAGATCTATGATCAGTTTGCTCCTCAGGTGAAAGAGTCAGCACCTGCTAAATCGTTGAAAAAACGTATCGATATTTTAAGTAAAACAGCAGTTGGTCAGCAAGGAACTATGTTTACAGCCAAAACTCCTGAAGGCACTGATTTGTCGTTGAAAGAATTATTAGGTAAAGGTAAATACACCATGCTTGATTTTTGGGCATCGTGGTGTGGCCCTTGTCGTGCCGAAAATCCGAATGTGGTGAAATTGTACGAGAAATATCATGCAAAGGGCTTTAATATTTTAGGCGTTTCTCTTGATCGTGATGAGAAGAAATGGAAAGATGCTATTGCTGCTGATAATTTAACCTGGAACCATGTATCTGATTTGAAATACTGGCAATCAGAATATGCTGCTATGTATGGTGTGCAGGCTATTCCTGCTACATTTTTATTGGATGCTAACGGTAAAATTATTGCCAAAAACTTAAGAGGTGAAGAATTGGCTAAGAAACTTGAAGAGCTTTTAGGCTCTATGTAAGCAATTATTAAAGATAAACCTTATCGAAGTTGAACCCGCTGGGCATTATGCCTTAGCGGGTTTCTTTTTTAACAATCACTATCTGCTAATTCTGTAATAGCCTCACTTGATGATAATGCAGGTTGGTCAATCAAATTACGCTTACTTATTATTTCGAATACTGCATATCCTATTACCAATCCATATTCAAGTAAAGTCACCCAGTTTGGAACAAGTGCTGGGGTGGTTTGATAAGCAAGATAGCTTAAAGGAGCTATTAAAGTCCAAATTAGCGGGAACCGATAATTAGTGAATAAACATAGCGCTAATAAGCTGATGGTGTACCATGGAAATACAGCAGGAGATAATAGCAGGAAAATGAATAAAGTCCACATCATTCTGACCAGTAACTTTTCCTTTCCTTTAGAGGTGAAAGCCGTTAGGTAGAATAAAGTAGCTAGAAATATTCCGAACGCTATTTTTTGTGCATTCAGCATTGAATGTGTGCCTGTAATGGTAAAGCCTAGGTGCTTAATTAGATGATAGAAGCTGGCGTTAAACTCAAACTGATTATAGTAAAATTGCACGCTTTCCAGAATATGGCCTACTTGTTCAATTTTGTAAACAAATGGCAGTGAAAAAATAACCCCGACAACGATACCTAAAAAAGCAATGTCGAACGTTTTGCGAAAGCCAAACGGCTTTAGTAATAATGGAATAAAAATGGCGGGAAGAAATTTGATACAAAAAGCCATACCCATAAATACACTTGCCAGTAAGGTTCGGTTTATAATAAGTAGATAGATCACCAGTAGGGTGAAAAATATCATGCCCGCTTCTAAATGCAGGTTACCACAAAGTTCAATTATGCATAAAGGATTTAGGGCATAAATAAACACACGATTTTTAGGAAGATTAAAGTGTTTTAATAAAAGACTGATCATCCAAACGATTCCCAATTCAAATAAGAACACAAAGCTCTTCATTACTAATACGGCTTTGTATAAATCAGTTGGAAATATTTTACAGGCAATTCCGAAAATCGACTGGCAAAATGGTGGATATATTGAATAGAGTTCTTTAGAAGAGAGCTTTTCATATAGGGAGGCATCGATGCCTTCGATCTGTATACCGGCTAAAACATAACTTTCGGGTCGGTGGGCAAATGGATCGAAGCCTAAGCGAAGTAATTGCCCATCCCAAACAAAACGATAAAACTCTTGCGTTAAACTCGGTAGTGCGAACAATACAACCAACCGTAATATAATACTACTCCAAAAATTCAAACGAAAAAATTGATCATCGTTGTAAAACTTCAGAATAGCTATATATGCGGCAAAAGCACACATAAACAGTGCAATAAGCTGTGTGCTGTTTGTGCGTTGTGTAAAATAAGCTAAAAATATAAGTGTAATTAAGAGCGCCAGGTTAAGGGCGAAAGGTATAACTTTCTTCATCGATGCAAAATTAAAAGATACTTTGTTTTCTTGGTTGCCCATATCGAAATTTGTACAATTCAGATTAAAATATAATGAGAAAACAGTTTACCGATCAGATGGGCCAAACAATAGAAATTAACTTTCCTCCCAAACGAATTATTTCATTGGTTCCATCGCAATCAGAGTTACTGTTTGATCTGGGTTTAAATAAGGAAGTGGTTGGAATTACTAAGTTTTGTATTCATCCGAATGAGCGATTTAAATCCACTGCAAAAATAGGAGGGACTAAGAGAGTTGATATAGAAAAGATCAGATTGTTAAAACCTGATCTGATTATTGGTAACAAAGAGGAAAATCAGAAAGAACAAATAGAGACATTGATGCAAGAGTTTCCTATTTGGATAAGTGATATAGTAACACTGGATGATGCTTATTCGATGATTAGGAGTATAGGTTCATTGGTTGATAAGGAAACTGAAGCAAACGGGTTAGCTCAACGTATCCATGATTCTTTTATTGAATTGTTCCAGTCTGATGAGTTCAATAAAATTAAATCCCTATCTCCCAGAGTTGCTTACTTCATTTGGAAAGATCCTTACATGGTAGTTGCTAATAATACCTTCATTGATCATGTGCTTTCAGTATTGGGTTTCAAAAATATTTTTTCAGCAAAAGATAGGTACACAGAAATTACCAAGGAAGAGTTGAGAATAATGGATCCAGAGTATGTGTTCTTGTCGTCAGAGCCGTATCCGTTTAAGGATAAGCATGTTATGGAAATGTCAGCAGAGATGCCTCAAACACGTTTTTTGATTGTTGATGGTGAAATGTTCAGCTGGTATGGGAGTCGATTATTACACGCTCCAAAATATTTTAAAAAAATCTTCACTACACTGTTGTAAATTAAAATAAGATTTCTACTTTTGCAGTCCCGAAACACAATAACGGGAAGCGCGGAAGTGGCGTAATTGGTAGCCGCACCAGACTTAGGATCTGGCGCCGCGAGGCGTGGGGGTTCGAGTCCCTTCTTCCGCACAGAAAAATAAAAGAGCAGTTCAGATTAATTTCGGACTGCTCTTTTTGTTTAAAGGTTTTTCTATATGTGCTATTTTTAAAATAGTTATGAAAAAATAAAGAAAAAACCTAGCTTTGCGCCTCCAAAAAGCGGACGGATGCGAGAGAAGGTAAAGAAGTTTTTTCCCTTCTTCCGCACAGAATAGCATCCTCCGCATATGTGGAGGATTTTTAATTTAAAAACTAACGAGTATTGCAGAATACTCATCCGGTAGATCAAAAAATAATTCTTTTTTAAGATGAATATCACCCAAGAAAAAATCAACGACTTAAGCTCAGTAGTAACCATCAACATTAAACCTGAAGACTATAAAGCTAAAGTAGAAAAAGCGATTAAAGAGCAAGGTAAAAAAGTACGTATGCCAGGTTTCCGCCCGGGTATGGTACCTGCAGCTCATATTAAGAAGCTTTACGGTAAAAGCATTTTGGTTGATGAGATCAACAACTTGCTTTCTGATTCGTTGAACAATTACATTGCTGATAATAAATTAGAGGTTTTGGGTCAGCCATTACCTAAAGTTGACAAGGATAAAAACTACAACTGGGATTTTGAAGATTCATTTGAATTTAGCTATGAATTGGGTTTAGCACCTGACTTTAAAGCAGATTTTTCTTCAAAAGATAAGTTCAAGAAATATAAAATCACTGCTGACGCAGAAACCATTAAAAGTCGTACCGAAAGCTTACAACGTGCTTACGGAAAAATGACTAACCCTGAGACTTCAGAAGAAGGCGATAGCTTGTACGGTGATTTCGCTCAATTAGCTGAAGATGGTTCAGTGCTTGAAGGCGGTATTGCACATACTACTTCTCTTCGTATTGAATTAGTGGAAGATGCGAAGATTAAAAAATCATTGGTTGGTTTGAAAAAAGACGATGTTGTTTCTTTCGATATTCAGAAAGCTTATAAAAACAATGCGCACCAAATTCATAATCTTTTAAACATCAGTGAAGAAGAAGCTGAAGCATTAAAAGGAAACTTCCAGTTTACAGTTAAAAACGTTAACCGTTTAGAAGCTGCTGAATTGAACGAAGAGTTCTTTACAAAAGTGTTCCCTGATGGAAGCGTAACAACTGCAGAAGCATTCAATGCTTATGTAATTGAAGAGATTGAGAAACAAATGGAAATGAATGCTGATCGTAAATTCTCAAACGATATTTACGAATACGCATTAGCTAACATTAATTTCGATCTCCCTTCTGATTTCTTAAAACGTTGGTTAAAAGCAACAAATGAGAATTTATCTGACGAGGAATTAGAAAAAGATTACGATTCATTTGAGAAAAACCTTAAATGGACATTAATTGAGAACAAAGTTGTTCAAACGAACAATCTTGAGATCAAGCCTGAAGAGGTAGTTGCGTTAGCTAAGGAGCGTATTTCTGCTCAATTTGCTATGTATAGCCCAACTCCAATTGATGATGTTCAATTGAATCAATATGCTAGCAACTTTTTGCAAGATCGTGAGCGCGCAACTCAAATGTTCAATGAAGTGCGTAGTAACAAGGTATTTGAATTCTTAAAAAGTACCGTTTCAACAGAAGAGAAAGCAATCGACTATAAATCATTCCTTGAGTTAAAATAATCAAGGATAAAAGGTCATATTGTCATTAATAATGGAAATCTGTCATGTAAATGGCAGATTTCTTTTTTATAGTCAAATTGTTGATTAAAAGAAGATTATAAGTGATTTAATAGCTCCTGAATACTTTTAATATGGGCTTATCCAGTTGCAGGGTTTTTTATGTATGATATTTGATTATATTCGTTTTAAAAGCAAATACACATATAGCAGGGGATAAATGGTTATGCTTCAAATTGTTCAATAGTTGAAGACGGGTTATCAACTGAAATACAAATCACTAAAATTTAATTTTAAGTACATGAAAGACAGAATCGACAGAAACGAATTTCGTAAATATGCGGTAAAGCATCACCGTATCAATAGTTTAGCAGTTGATGGTTTTATCTCTCGTGTAGAGAACCGCAAATTGCCAACTAATATCACTCCATACATTATTGAAGAACGTCCAATGAACGTAGCTTCAATGGATGTTTTTTCGCGTTTAATGATGGATCGTATCATCTTTTTAGGCGATCCGATTTATGATGTAACCGCAAACATTGTTCAGGCCCAGCTGTTGTTTTTGCAATCAGTAGATTCAAAACGCGATATTCAATTGTATTTGAATAGCCCTGGAGGTTCTGTTTACGCAGGCTTAGGAATTTATGATACAATGCAATTTGTTGAGCCTGATGTTGCTACAATTTGTACCGGTATGGCCGCTTCAATGGGAGCAGTATTGCTTTGTGCGGGGGCAGCAGGTAAGCGTGCAGGCTTAGCTCACTCTCGTGTAATGATTCATCAACCAATGGGTGGAGCTGAAGGTCAAGCTTCAGATATCGAAATTACCGCTCGTGAAATTGGTAAATTGAAAAAAGAACTGTATGAAATCATTGCCCGTCATAGCAATCAACCATATGAAAAAGTGTGGGAATGCTCTGACCGTGATTACTGGATGATTGCTGATGAAGCAAAAGCGTTTGGAATGATCGATGAGGTTTTAACTTCAAACAGAGAAACTAAGTAATTTTAAGTACGATTTCAGAAGCACAAAGTGCTCTGTAGTTGTGCTTCTGAAATCTATTATCAGATAATGAGTAAGAATCAAAAAGACGTTAGGTGTTCGTTTTGCGGATCTTCGAAGCAAGATGTTGCTTTGATGATAGCAGGGATTGACGGGCATATTTGTGATCGTTGCCTTGAGCAGGGATATCAGATACTAAATGAAGAAGCGGTTCAAAACAAAGCTAAGAAGGCTCAGTTAGAATTGAATCTTGTTAAACCCATTGAAATCAAAAAACATCTTGATCAATACGTTATCGGACAAGACGATGCAAAGCGTGTACTTGCGGTGGCGGTTTATAATCACTACAAAAGACTGAATCAGAAGGTTGATAAGGATGAAGTAGAGATTGAGAAATCGAACATCTTGATGGTGGGCGAAACAGGTACAGGAAAAACGCTTTTGGCGAAAACCATTGCAAAAACTTTGCATGTACCATTTTGTATTTGTGATGCAACCGTATTAACTGAAGCCGGATACGTTGGCGAAGACGTAGAGAGCATTTTAACCCGTTTGTTACAAGCTGCTGATTATGATGTGGCTGCTGCCGAACGTGGTATTGTTTATATTGATGAAGTTGACAAAATTGCCCGTAAAAGTGACAATCCTTCAATTACACGTGATGTGTCAGGAGAAGGTGTTCAACAGGCATTGCTTAAAATATTAGAAGGTACAGTTGTAAACGTTCCTCCTCAAGGTGGTCGTAAACACCCTGATCAAAAGATGATTGCGGTTAATACCAGCAATATCCTTTTCATTTGCGGAGGGGCTTTTGATGGAATTGACAAGAAAATTGGTAATCGTTTGCAAACACAGGCTATAGGTTACGGATCCAGAAAGAATACTGATAAGGTGGATAAAAATAATATGCTTCAGTATATAACTCCGAAAGACCTTAAAAGCTTTGGGTTAATTCCGGAGTTAATTGGCCGTGTCCCTGTTCTTACTTATTTGAATCCTTTAGATCGTGATACCTTGCTTTCTATATTGGTTGAACCAAAGAATTCGTTGATCAAACAATATGTTAAGTTGTTCTCTTACGAAGGAATTAAGCTGTCGTTTGATGACGAAGTTTTAGAATACATTGTTGATAAAGCAATGGAATTTAAATTAGGAGCCCGTGGTTTGCGTTCAATTTGTGAAGCAATCATGATCGATCATATGTTTGAACTGCCTTCGGTTAATGATGTGAAAGAACTTGTAATAAGCATAGATTATGCTAAAGATAAGTTTGAAAAATCAGCGAGTATGAAAAAACTTAAGGCTGCCTGACCTTAAAAATATACACAATTTAAAAGAGGAAATTACTTGTAATTTCCTCTTTTTTTGTATTTGATGTTTTATAAGTAATTGATTAACAGTTTTTAAGTTAAATTATTTAATCCTTGGTTAAGTTTTTGATAAGTGTTGATAACTTTTTGTTATTATTTTGAAAAATGATTTTATGCAATGGAAAATACTTTCAGTTTATTTAAATGATATTTAATATATTTGTTTATTAATATAGTTGCTTCTGAAATTTTAGTATCTTCAAGCTAACTGTTATTGATACCACATCTAATTCTTATTGCTCTCTCAATAATTTCTAAAATGACAAAAAAGTCATTTTAGAAAAAATAATCCATTGCAAATGCATATTTAATAACTTTTTGCTTATGGAACTCGTATACAAGTCGAACGCCAAACCCAACCATATGAAATTCAAACGCAGTTTCACAATTCGGTTAACCGCATTAGTGAGTTTATTGTTGACTTATAGTTTAAGTCAGCAGGCAACTGCATTTCCGACCTTTCTTTTAAAGAATAAAACTGATATTCACCATCAACTTTATTTTTCCTTTTTGGAGAAATCAACATTTGCAGCTGCAACTATAACTAATAACTTTATTATTCAGCCTACTAATCCAGGGAACTGTCCTGCAACATTTTTCGACCCTTCTATTATTGTTGGATCAGATGCTGGACCTTCTGGGACAACTTATAAATGGCAGAAAAGTACGGACTTGGGTGTTACCTGGTCGGATATAGGTGTTACCACGCGTGATTATAACCCGCCCACTTTAGTAAAAACAACATGGTATCACCGTATTGCAATCAACGGCCCTGATCAAGATGAAAGTAATATAATTCGTTTTGTAATTGCACCGGTTGGGGTAGGAAATAACAGTATCTCAAAAGATCAGGATATTGTTTCTGGCGCTGTTCCACAACTTTTGGTTGGTACAACTCCAAATGGTGGAGATGGAATTAGTTATGAATACTTATGGGAACAAACTACGGATGGCGTTAATTGGCAGGTAGTCTCTGGAACATTTAACGCAAAAGATTATCAACCTCAAGCGCTAACTGTTAATACTTATTTTCGACGTACAGTGAAAATGGGTTTATGTACTGAACTAAAAAGTAATACGGTTAAAATTTCTATTGTTGAAGTTCAAATTTCAAATAATACCATTATTCAACCACTGGATAATGAAAAATGTGGGATACCAAGTTTTGACCCGCAGCCTATTACCGGGGCTGCCGCAACGGTAACGGTTGGGGCCACACTTAGCTACCAGTGGGAGCGAAGCCTGGATGGAGGTGTGACATACAATGATATTGCAGGAGCAAATTCTCAAAACTATGACCCACCTGCACTTACACAAACTGTTCGATTCAGACGTAAAGTGATTTCGGGAGTAAAATCAGATGTTAGTAATACTGTTTATATCATTGTAAATCCTGATGGTATTACCAATAACGTTATCAATCCTATATCCGATGTAAAATCAGGAGTAACTCCAGATCTGATTACTGGAAGTGATCCTTTACCGGCAGGAAGAGTATTTGATTTTAACTGGGAGCAAAGTGATGATGATGCAAATTGGAGCCCTGCTATAGGAACCAATAAAGGTAAGAACTATCAGCCTCAGCCATTAACAAAAACTACCTATTTCCGTAGAAAAATTGGCTCAGGAGTATGTCCATCAACGGTAAGTGCATCGATTAAGGTGACTGTTTTACCTTCTTTGCCGATTTCGAATAATAAAATTACAGCTCCGCCGTCGACAGTATTTTGTGGTTTGGCTTCTGTTGATCCAAGTGTTATCACCGGAACTACAGCTAATAATGTGGTTTCATATCAATGGCAGCAAAGTTTTAACAATAGTACCTGGACAAATATTACTGATGCTGTTTCTGTAAATTATGATCCCTCAAATCTTACTAAGAAAACTTATTTCCGAAGAATTGCCTTGGCTGGATCGCTAAAAGATACCAGTAATGTGGTGCCTTTTATAATTACGCCAATTGCTTTGGATGATAATGAAATAATCAGTGCACCTCAAAGCGTTCCTTCTGGAGGCACCCCTGCCGTTATTGCCGGTTCACAACCATCAGGTGGAGATGGCACTTATAAGTATCTATGGGAAAAAAGTGAAGGTGGTCAAAATAATTGGGTTGCAGCAACAGGGGTAAATAATCAGATAAATTATCAGCCGTCACCGCAAACAAGTCCTGTTTATTACCGACGAACTGTCACTTCTGGTGCTTGTTCTGTTACCAGTGAAAAATATCTTGTAGCCATTATAACTTCTTCCGATTTAGCTATCAATAAAGAAGGTGGAATTAGTGATGATGTTGAGGGTGCTGTACAATTTATCATTACAATTACTAATAAGGGGCCTCAGGATGCCAGTAATGTAATGGTGAGAGATACATTGAGTGATGATCTTGTGTATATATCTGCAAAATCTGATGATGGTTTAATTGATTATGATCCTGTTAAGAAAATAATAACCTGGGAAATCGATGAGCTTGCTGATCAGCAAGAAATGAAATTAAGGATCAATGCCACGCCATTGAAAATGACTAATATTAAAAACACGGCGTACGTAACTGCTGCGGTTGTTGATAATGACTTATCGAACAACTTTAAGAAAGCTGTTATTAAAGAAGTTGCTTTTGGGATCGATCAGGCATCAGTGCCTAATATGATCACTCCAAATGGTGATGGCAAAAATGATGTGTTCAAGATTCCTAATATAGCAAGTTTCCCTACGAATGAATTAACAGTGATGGATAGGTGGGGAAATCGGGTATATACAATTAGAGGTTACCAAAACGATTGGAGTGCGGAAGGACTGCCGGAAGGTACTTATTTCTATGTGCTAAAGATTACAGTGGGTAATAAGCTGAAAGTTTATAAGGGTTATTTAACCTTAATGAGAAGCAGAATTAGTGGTTAATGTTAAGGAGAGGGTATTATGATTAAAAAATTACAACTGCTGATTTCATTGTGTTTATTGTTTGTTTTACCTGTAAAGGCTCAGCAAGATGCACAATTTAGCCAGTATATGTTCAACGGATTATACATTAATCCTGCATATGCCGGTTATAAGCAAAACCTAAATATTAATACATTCTATCGTACTCAATGGACTGGCTTTCAAGGTGCTCCACGTACCATGACTTTATCATTGGACGCTCCAATGTATGATAATATGATGGGTTTGGGATTTCAAGTGGCAAGTGATAAGATTGGAAGTACAGATGAACTTTCTGCTTACGGTATTTATTCTTACAGATTGCAACTTGATGATGAAGAATCTCGTTTGGCATTTGGTTTAGGAGTTGGATTTTATCGTTTTGCTTTCAATGGATCTAACAGCGTTGTAGACGACCCAAGTGATGATTTGTTTTCAGGCAATAATTCAAGTACTATCCGTCCGGAATTAAAATTTGGTTTATTTTTTAACTCCGCTCGGTTTTATGCTGGCCTTTCTGCCAATAACTTATTATCACCATATATAAAATACGAACCTGATGCAAGTACGCTTGCTCCGAAAAAATCAACGCAGGTTTACTTAACAGCAGGGGCAGCTGTGCCATTGAGCGATAATGTGGTGATGAAACCTTCTTTTTTGCTAAAACAAGACATCAAGGGATATTCAACTCTTGATATAAATACATTTTTCTTATTGTATGATAAAGTTTGGGTAGGTGGTGCTTTTAGAAATAGTTTCAAGTTTATTAACAAACTCCCTAATCAACCGGTTTACAATACGAATGCTGCCATATTAATGACAGAATTGTTTCTTGGTGAAAAGTTCAGATTGGGATATGCCTATGATATGTCACTAAGTGCGGTTAAGGATCTGAATGCAAGTTCTCATGAGCTTTCGTTGAGTTATAGTTTGGATGTACAGGAGTTATTCCCTCCAAGGTCTCCAAGTGCAGGCAATGTTAGAGGTGTAACAGAACGAGCTGATAAAGCGGAACGTGAAGCGAAGCAAAAAGAAAAACCAAAAGAGCCTGTAAAAGAACAACCTAAAGTTCCTGCTCCGGAAAAACCTAAACCAGAGCCTAAGAAAGAGGAGCCAAAACCTGTTGATAATAGTTTACGTGAGAAAGCTGAAAACGAAGCTAAAGCTAAGGCTGCAGCGGAAGAGAAGAAAAAACGTGAGGATGAAGCTAAACAAGCGGAGGCATTAAAAGCTGCTGAAGTACAAAAAGCTAAAGACGAAGCGAAAGCAAAAGCTCAAGCTGATGCTGAAGCGAAGAAAAAACTGGAGGCAGAGGCTAAAGAAGCTCAAAGACTCAAAGAAATGGAAGCTGTTAAAGCTAGCGATGAGGCGAAAGCGAAGATTAAGGCTGATGCTGAGGCTCAGAAGAAACGTGATGCTGAAGCTAAAGAAGCGGAAAGAATGAAAGAAATGGATGCCATTAAAGCTAGTGAGGATGCAAAAGCAAAACTTAAAGCTGAGGCAGACGAAGCGAAGCAACGTGAACTGGAAGCTAAAAAGGCTGCAGATCAAAAAGCAGCTGATGCTGAACGTGAAAAAGAAGAAGCTAAAACCAGAGCTAGGAACGAGGCCGAAGAAGCGAAGAAACGTGAGAAAGAAGCCCAAGATAAAGCTAAAGAGGAAGAGCGTGCAATTGCCGATCAGAAAAAACGCGAAGCTGAAGAGAAACGTGAAGCCGAACGTAAGGCTGCTGATGCTGAGAAAGAGCGCAAATTAGCTGAGAAACGCGAGCGTGAGCAGGAGAAAGAAAAAGAACGTTTGGAGAAAGAGAAAGAAGAACAGATGAAAGCGAATGAAACTCCATTCGAACGTGAGGAACGACGCAAAGCAGAAAAGGAAGAAGAAAAACGTATTAAGAAATTAAAACGTATGAAAGGTGCAATGGCTTCACCTCGATACTTCTAAAAACATTGAAAGTATTATTTGTTAACATGTTATTAACAAAAAAGTGTTGATTACTTTGATTAATATATTGATAACCAATAATTTTAAATTACTTTCAGTTAGATTATATAATTTTTATCTACATAATTTATTTGTAAAAAAGAATTATATACATATTTTGGCAACCAAATAAACTTAGGGTCATATGAAACGTCTTTTAGGAATGTTAACATTAGTGGGTTTAATCTGCAGTGCAGAGTTAACCTACGCTCAGGTGGATAAGGCTGATCAAGAGTTTGAACAATTAAGCTATTCTACAGCTTTGGAGCTTTACAAAAAAGCTTTTGAACAAACCAAAACAGTTCCAATCCTCCAAAAAATTGTTGAGTGTAATAAGCGAATGAATCGCTATAAAGAATGGGAAGCCTGGGCTGCCAAACTTATAGCTGCGGATAATAAAAATCCGGACAATTATCTTACCTATGGTGAGGCTTTAATGAGAAATGGTAAGTATACGGATGCTAAACAGGCGTTTTACTTATTTGGCCGTTACTCGAGTGGTAAATTATTTGAATCACAGTTTTTACAAGCTTCTTGTGACAGCGCGTTGAATCAAATGAACAATCCTCAAACCCAGGCTACAGTTAAATCATTAGATATTTTAAGTACTCCTTATTCTGATTGGGGTTTGGTGAAATATCGTAATGGTTTCGTATTCAGTTCTGATCGTCCTTGGGAGCAAAAAACAATTGATAAGAATTCTAAAAAATTGTACGGCTGGACTGGACGTCCATTCTTAAAAATTTTCTACGTAGAGAGCGATCCTGAAAAGAATTCATGGGGTACCCCAACCTTATTCTCTGACTTCTTTAATGGTGAGTACCATACTGCTGGTGCAGCGTTCAATGAGCGTCAAAATACGGTGTTCTTTACTCGTACACGTTTTGTAAACACTCCAGAAACCGGTACTAAACCTGTTCTTCGTTTAGAGATCTTCATGTCTGAGGCATGGAAAGATGCTCGTCCGTTTAAACATAACTCAATTCTGAAATATTCAGTTGGAGATCCGGCTGTAACTACTGATGGTAACCGTTTATACTTTGTTTCTGATATGCAAGGTGGTTACGGAGGTACTGATATTTATTATTGTGATATGGGTGCTGATGGCGAGTGGGGTCCGTTTAAAAATGCAGGTCCTGGTATCAATACTAAAGGTGACGAGCGTTTCCCAACCTTGATGAACGATAACGTTATGTTCTTCTCATCAAATGGTCGTATTGGTATGGGTGGTTTAGATATTTACCGTGCAACTCGTGAGAAAGAAGAGTGGAAAAACGTTATTCGTTTGGATTATCCGATCAACTCACCACAAGATGATTTCAGCTTAATTGTAACTAAAATCTCAGGTGTACCTGAAAATGCGGATAAAATCAAATTAGAAGGTTTCTTCTCTTCTGATCGTTTTGATTCAAAAGGTGCTGATGATATTTATCAGTTCTCTTGTGTTATGCCTCAGTTCCAAAAAGAGTACTACTACAAAGGTCGTACTATTAACAACGAAACTGGTTTGCCAATTTCAAATGTTACTATTACTGTAACTGATCAGGCTACTAAAATTGCTAATACGTATAAATCAAACGAAAAAGGTGATTACGAAGTTCCGTTAAAACCTAATCGTCAGTACGAGATCGTGATGAAGAAAAATAACTATTTTGCTTCAAAACAGATCTTCAATACCGGTGATAAACTTCGTCCTGACATGTTACAATCAGATTTGAAATTTGATCCAATTGTATTAGACCGTTCAATTCGTTTAAATAACATTTATTACGATTTCAATAAAGCATCAGTAACTCCAGAGTCTCAAACTGATTTGGATAACCTGGTAGCTGTAATGAAAGAAAACCCTGAAATCATTATTGAGTTGGGTTCACATACTGATTCAAGAGGAGATGCTGCGGCTAATCTGGCATTGTCACAAAAACGTGCTCAAACTGTAGTTGATTTTGTAGTATCAAAAGGAGTTGCTGCTGCTCGTATTGTAGCTAAGGGTTATGGTAAAACTAAACCACTGGTAATGTGTGACGGTAATAGTGATTGTTCAGAGGCTGAACATGCTTTAAATCGTCGTACAGAGTTTAAAGTAACTCGTTTGCGTACAGATTTATCAGCTAGTAAATAGTTTTCTATAAAATATTAACTAAAAAAGATCCGGTGAAAACCGGATCTTTTTTGTTATAGTATTTTTTATTACGTTGCTTAATTATCCAGAGATTTCCTCTTCTTGCATCAGCAACAAGTATGCATCTCGATAGTATTTAACAAGATATTTCCAATCGAAGTTTTCAGAAGAGCTTTCTACCATATTTCGCTGCGATATTCGTTCACGACGATTTAATTGAACAAAAGAGAATAACATATTAGCTAGTGACTCAGCTGCCTTGTTATAATCATTATGCCTTCTTCTTACAATATAGATACCATGAGATTCTTCGTTTGGAAGGTGGCTTAAAACATAATCTCCAAAGCCCGACAAATCACAGGTTACTGTAGGAATGCCACTGGCAATACATTCAAGCGGAGTATAGCCCCATGGCTCGTAATAGCTTGGAAATATACCTAAATGACACCCGCGTAGAAATTGGTGATATTCTAAACCAAATAGTGGATTGGAAGGTGAAATAAAATCTGGATGATAAACGATCTTCACTTTATCTTTTTGATCGTTTACAAGCTTTATTCTTCTTAAATGATTAACTATTTGGTCATTGGTGTTATCAACCAGGTCATGTGTCACTATGTAGGGCAGTTCATCATTTTTCCAGGTTTGCAATGTCCTTCTGAGCCTTAGTTTCCAATAGTCGTCAACAAAATCATTTAGTGAAGGCATTTTTTGTTCAGGATTATAAGCTGATGCCAGGAAGAGTTTGTCGCCAATTTGTTTACGAATAGCCGTACATGTATCCCTCACTTCTTCCATCAGCGCTCTTGAATGCAATACTTTGGAGTTGATGGAATGAAAGTTTTGCTTAGTGATAATAAATATAACCACAGTAACGTCCATCCCTGCTTTTTGCATTTTTTTATTCAACCGATCAACAGCATCAATGGTTAAATCAAAGCCTTTATTTACGTATTCAAACCGGCCAGAAGTAAAGAAATACAGTGTATTGTCAAGATCGAATGAGTAATTATGGAAGAAATGGCCCATTACAAACTGATTGATCTTTTGCTTGTATTCCAGGTGTAGATTTTGAAATTCGTGTAAAGCAACAAAACGTTCAATGTTTATTCCATTAGGCGTAATAACATCAGGCTTTCTGCCAACTAACACCTCACATTCGTAACCGGTAATTTCACTCACAGTAGTAAATACATCGGCCGAATGAGCACCCTCCCGTTCGAGTTGAACCTTTGACAAACAGTTGAAACGAACCGCTTCTTTATGCCAGTTAATGCTAGGTAAAATATCATAGAATCGAGGAGTTGTAGTTGCCAGATAACGTCCTAACTGTGTTGCGTGCGTTGTAAAAACCGTTTTAATGGGTAGTTTTTTCTTTTTGATCTGCGGGAGAGGAGAGGCAACCATCCATTCATGAAAATGAGCATGAACTTTCTTGGTAGTAGTTCCAGGTTGAGATAAAAAATCAAGGAAATGAATTACAGTTTCGCCAAATGCCAATGTCTGGTCAACAAGTTCATCATAATTAGCGGTATCAATTTTATGATCTTCCCACAAGAAATATTTTACTTCATGTAAGCGCTTGTATACAGATGAAAAGTTAATTAAAATAACTTTGGGCTTACCTGATACTAACCATGTTCCATAATGAATTTCGAAGCCCGCTTTTTGCATTTTAAGTACCGCACGACCAAAGGCATCGTCAAATTTTTCAGAAGGTTCAAATTCGGCAGGCATTTTTCCAGGAAACATGGGGCCAAGTAGACAATAATTATCCCCCCACATTTCAACCATGGCCGGTGCTTTCGATCGGATAACTGTATAAATTCCTCCCACTTGATTACACACTTCCCAGGCAATTTCAACTAAAAGTTTCTTGTGTAGCTGCATTTTTTAATGGTCTGATGTAGTTAATAAATAGTTTAAACCGCTATTGAACGCAATGAAATTACAGATCAATTTACTTTAATGCAGTTTTATTCTTAGGCTTATGAAAAATAAAGTTAAATAGCTTTATATCAAAATCAATCTTAAAATTATGCCCCCTTGATTAATAAACGGGAACTTAGCAGAAACAGGCATAAATGCAAACTTTTAATTTGATTCTCGAATCAATTTTATGAATTTAGAGGTTTAAACAACTATGCATGAAGTATTACAATAATATACTGGAAACTATTGGCAACACACCAATGGTTAAATTAAATAAACTGGTTGAAGATATTCCGGCTCTGGTTTTGGCTAAGGTAGAAACTTTTAATCCCGGCAATTCAATTAAAGATCGTATGGCTTTGAAAATGATTGAGGATGCTGAAAGGGAGGGAAAATTAAAGCCGGGTTATACTATTATTGAAGGCACTTCAGGAAATACCGGAATGGGTTTGGCCATTGCAGCTATAATAAAGGGCTATAAGTGTATTTTTACTACTACTGATAAGCAGTCGAAAGAAAAAGTAGATGCATTGAAAGCGTTCGGTGCTGAAGTAATTGTTTGTCCTACCAATGTTGATCCGGAAGATCCACGTTCTTACTATTCCGTATCTTCTCGCTTGGTTAATGAAACACCAAACTCCTGGAAGGCCAATCAATATGATAATTTATCCAACTCTCAAGCTCACTATGAACAAACTGGCCCAGAGATTTGGGAACAAACGGAAGGGAAAATTACGCATTTGGTAGTTGGAGTAGGAACCGGGGGGACGATCTCCGGAACCGGTAAATTTTTGAAAGAAAAGAACCCGAATATTAAAATTTGGGGGATTGATACCTATGGTTCGGTATTTAAGAAGTATAAAGAAACCGGAATTTTTGATAAGAACGAGATTTATCCATATATCACCGAAGGTATAGGAGAGGACTTCCTCCCTGAAAATGTGGACATGGATATCATTGATTTATTTGAAAAAGTAACGGATAAGGATGCCGCTGTAATGACCCGTGAGATTGTTAAGAAGGAAGGCATTTTTGTAGGTAACTCTGCAGGATCTGCCATTGCTGGTTTAAAACAATTAAAAGATAAGCTTACCAAGGATGATGTGGTAGTGGTTATATTTCACGATCATGGAACTCGTTACCTGGGTAAAATGTTCAATGACGATTGGATGCGTGAGCGAGGATTTTTACAGGAGGAGTTTATTACAGCAAAAGATCTGGTGAAAGATCATCCGGCGGCTTTGGTTACCATTGGGTCAGGCGAACCTGTATCAAACGCTATTGAGAAGATGAAGAAATATGGTATTTCTCAAATTCCGGTTAAGAGAGATGGTGAGTTTGCGGGCGTGCTTGATGAAAGCCATTTATTCCGCTTAATGGTTGGTGATAATCTCACCGCAAATAAACTGATAGAAGATGTAATGTTACCGGCATTGCCAGAAGTGAGTGGCGAGGATTCAATCAAGAAAGTAACCAAACATATTAGCCATGGTCACAGAGCTGTACTTGTTAAACTTGAAAACGGATCATACCATATAATTACACAGCAAGATATTATTGCACATATCTAAGAAACAAAAGGTCCGAAGTTGTTTTAGCTTCGGACCTTTTACATATAGTTAATTTAAAAGTTTATAGCACTGCCGTGCGATCTCCAGTTCTTCATTGGTAGGAATTACCAAAATCTTAACGCTCGAATCGGCTGTGTTAATTTCATGGATACCTTTTAGCCTTTGCTTATTTTTTTCTTCATCTAATGAAATACCTAAATATTCAAGATGCTGAGTTGCGAGTCTCCTGGTTAATGCATCATTTTCACCCACACCGGCAGTAAATACAATCGCATCTAATCCGTTAAGCACTGCTGTATACATGCCAATGTATTTGCGTATGCGGTAAGCATATAAATCATAGGCTAGTTTTGCATTTTTGTTGCCTTTATCTAATTCGGATGTAATATCTCGCATGTCGCTGAATCCAGTTAGTCCAACCATTCCACTTTTTTTATTGAGGACATTGTTCACCTGGTCGAGGTCATAACCAAGTTGGTTTACAAGGTGGAAAATGACAGATTGATCAATATCTCCGCATCGTGTTCCCATAATCAAACCATTCATCGGTCCAAGTCCCATGCTGGTATCTACACATTTGCCATTTTCAATAGCAGCTATACTGCAACCATTACCCAGATGGATAGTTATGATTTTTGCCGCTTTATTATTTAAATATTCAGCAGCCTGTTCAGAAACATACTTATGGCTTGTTCCATGAAAGCCGTAAGCACGTATTCCGTGTGTGTAATAAAAATCAGAAGGAATAGCATAACGAAAGGCTACTTCGGGCATAGTTTGATGGAAAGCTGTATCAAAAACTGCAACCTGTTTTGCTTTTGCGAAGATATTTTCGGCAACATCGATTCCGAGGTAATTGGCTGGGTTATGTAGTGGAGCCAGCGGAAATAGCTTTTTGATCTGCTCTTTAACTGCATGCGAAATTACGGTAGTAACGGCAAATTGTTCGCCGCCATGAACCACACGGTGACCTACCACCTCAATTTCGTCCGTATCCTTTATAACACCTATTGTGGCATCGGTAAGTAAAGCGTTTACTTCCCTCAATCCTTCGGCATGATCATTTATCTCGAGGTTCTTTTTAATTACTTCGTCTTTACCATCAGTAAAAATCTTATGCGTAATAATAGATTCCTCCAAACCAATACGCTCAACCAATCCACTGCAAATAGTTTTTGCAGAAGGCATTTCAAACAACTGATATTTTATGGAACTACTTCCGGAGTTTATAACAAATACTTTCATTTTTTTGATTGCTGATTGTTAATTGAAGATTACATTCTCTCATTAAATCCTTCTTGTTATACCTGGGCCTGAATCGCTGTAATTACTACCGTGTTAAAAATATCATCCACTGTACATCCTCGGCTCAAATCATTTACCGGTTTGTTTAAGCCCTGAAGCATAGGACCAATGGCAAGGGCTCCAGTTTCGCGTTGTACGGCTTTATAAGTGTTATTTCCGGTATTTAAATCAGGGAATATTAATACACTTGCTTGACCAGCAACTTTCGAATTTGGCATCTTTTGCCTGCCTACAGTTGGATCAACTGCCGCATCATATTGGATTGGGCCTTCTATATTCAAATCAGGGCGTTTGGCTTTTACTATTTCAGTTGCTTGTCTAACTTTCTCAACTTCCTCGCCTTGACCAGATGTGCCTGAAGAATAGGAGAGCATGGCAATTTTGGGTTCAATGCCAAACATTTGACTGCTTTCAGCTGACGAAATAGCTATTTCCGCCAGTTGTTCAGCAGTTGGATTTGGATTTACCGCGCAATCTCCGAAAACTGAAACCCGGTCGGGTAAGCACATGAAAAATACTGAGGAAACTACAGATACCCCAGGCTTGGTTTTTACAAATTGTAACGCTGGTCGGATAGTATGCTGTGTGGTATGAACAGCACCTGAAACCATTCCATCAGCTAAGCCTTTATAAACCATCATGGTGCCGAAATAGGAAACATCATTCATCATGTCTTTGGCCATGTCGAGATTGACACCCTTATCTTTACGTAGTTCGTAAAATGTTTGAACAAAGTCTTGGAAATGAGGTGATTCGGCAGGTTGGGTAATGTTGAATTTATTAATGTCTACACTTAATCCCAAACGTTTAAATGCAACCTGAACTTCAGACTTATCTCCAATGATAGTTAAATCAACAATATCTTGATTAATCAATCGAGTGGCAGCAATTAAAATACGATCGTCATTACCTTCAGGAAGTACAATGTGTTTTCTTACTGTTTTGGCCCGTTTAACGAGCTGATATTGAAACATCCTCGGCGTAATACCTTCCGCTTCAAAGGTTACTATTCGTTGATCGAGTTCTTCGGTATCAATATATCTTTCAAAAGTATTTACAGCTAGTTCTATTTTGGCGGTATTATCAGCATAAACTCTTGAGCGTATTGATCCTATTCTGTTGGTGGTTTCAAAGGTTCCTCTATCGGTGGCGATAATGGGTACTTTTGAGTCCAGGCCTTCAATTAAATTTAAAACAGGTTCGTCGGGCAATAAACCTCCTGTTAAAACTAAACCAGCCACTGCGGGATAGCTTTTAGAAATATTTGCCTGTAGTGCTCCAATAATAATATCAGCCCTGTCACCTGGAGTTACCACCAAAGTGTTTTCGTTTAAGCGGGTAAGAAAGTTGCGAAGCATCATAGCTCCTACAATTGCGTTGTCGACTTGGTTGGTAAGTTTATTATCCCCGAAAAGTAATTTACCCTGTAGGGTTTCATGAATTTCCTGCATAGTAGGATTGCTTAATTCCTTAATTTCAGGAACAACGGCACGTATTACTTTAGAGGGAATGTTTTCTTTTAATAAGGTGGAAAGCTCAAATGCGTCGGCTGATTTTACTTTATTAGCAATTACTGCCAATACCTGCACTTCTTTATCATCAAAGTTATTGCGTGCAGTGCGCAAAGCCGCAGCTATTTCAGTAGTGTTTTTGTTTAATCCCGAATGGACAATAATTACTGGAATGCCTAAGTTTTTTGCTATTGAAACATTTAAATCAAACTCAAAGGCCGTTCCTTCTCCCAAAAAATCAGAACCTTCAATCAGAACAAAATCATAGTTTTCTTCCAAAATTTTGTATTTCCTGATTATTGAATCGATGATTTCAGCCTCTTTATTAAAGTTGATCAGGTGGAAAACTTCACTACGGGTAAAAGCGTAGGCATCATTATAGCTTTGTTTAAGTTCGAAATATTTAAGAATGGTTTCAATAGTGCTATCTTTTTTGCCTGTTTGTGGATCATCATCAACAATCGGTTTAAAGTAAGCGATCTTTTTTGCTTTACTTAACAGCATATTCATCAGGCCTAATGCCACAACTGATTTGCCACTATATGGCTCAGAAGCAGCAATATAAATTGCATTTGTCATAAAGGTTTATATTAGTGATGGTAAATAGTGTTCGGTCTTGAAAAGATAGCGAAAAATCGTGAAATATAAACATACGCCCAATGACATTGGTCATGATTGAAAAAATAAAAGCCCGGACAAGCCGGGCTTTTATTTGTTTTTACTGTAGTTGTAACAGTATCTGCTTACAAACCTAATTTCTTTTTCATATCTGCAGGAACACCATCTTTGTGCAATAAAAACGCAGTGGTTTTATACTTAACAAAGTTTTTAGTTACGTATAAGTAACCTTTATAGTCATTGCTTTCGCCCCATGAGTTTTTAACGATATAGTATTCTTTACCGTTTTGATCTTTTGCAATACCGGTAATTTGCATACCATGATCGTCGGTAGTTCCGTAGTTATCAAAAGCCTGTTGACGGTTTTCTTGAGTAATGGTTAGTTCTGACTTAGGACCATCAAACATGGTTGCTTTTTCTTCCGCAGTCATTTCTTCAAATTTCTTCTCCGGAACATAAGCAACGCCATTTTTCCAGCTAAATGCTTTTTCACTTACATCAGTAGCCCATGCAACTGTAAATCCTTTTTTTACGGCATTGTCAATAATGGTGGTAATATCATCTACCTGAACGTTATAAACCTGATCTAATGACCAGTTATCAGGCACCATTAACGTCATTTTTTCGTAATATGGGTTGGTATTGAATGATGATAATTCAACATAATCCTTAGGATTAATACCTACACGTTCTTTCGCGAAAGTTTGAGGAGTATAAGATTTGCCTTCGAATGTAAATGTTTCAGGAACAGCACCTAAGTACGAATCGATTACGGCAGTATATGCTTTTTTCCAGTTTGGAGTCAGTTCACCATTTGGGTTTTTTACTACAGCTTGCAAAATAGCTTCAGTTAAGCCTGCCATTTCTGAAAACTTATTCTTTTTAGTTCCATAGTTTAAGCCGGTATAAACTTCCTGTGGTAAAGCACCATATTTAGCATACATGTTCACTACGTCATGACAAGCACCACCGTCGCCTAAACTAATAGCTCCATGCATACGAACATAGTTTACACCTTTCTCGATATATGCATTACGTGCAGTAAAAATTTCGGCTAAGTCTACAGGTTTTTTACCTAAGCGAATCATTTCCGATTCAAGGAATGAGTTGGTTGAATAGCTCCAGCAAGTTCCAGAACTTCCTTGGTCTTTTACCGAAGTAGCTTCGGCGTTAACAACGGTAGTAAAAGTGAAAGCATTTTTACTATTGCTGCTCTGATTGGTTTTTAAACTGTTAATAAGATTATCCTGGGCATTGGCACCTATTGCAAGGGCAACAAAAGGAATGGCTAATAAATTCTTCACGTTCATAAAATTGATTGATATTTTTGAAACCGGGCCAAAGATAACAATTCACTTATGGGCGCAAATAGCAATAATCAATTGTAACTGATTTATTTCAGTTATGAATTAGCGTTTTAATATGTTGGGGCTGTAAATAAATTGCAGACGAAGTGTTATAATTCTAATGTTCCGTCGGAGGAAACATTATCGGATTCTTTACTATTTCTGATAATGTTATACAGAAAAGCAGAAACAGCAACAATTTCTGCGAAAAGGAAAGCAAAATAGAGCATGAGAGAGAAATTTAGTGTTGCGAAGCTAGCAGATTTGTTGAAAGTAGAAATAGATGTGTGTAAGTTGTTGATAAAATGCGAGTTATGTGTTTTTATTTAGTTCTGTTTTGAGTTAATTTACACAAGCAATAAGCGAATCTAGTACAGAAGTTATCTTTTTCATAAGTTCAGGATCTTTAATCTCTCCTTTTTCATTCAGTTTCGAACGAATAAATGATATTAAAAGAGTTGCTTCGGGAGGTGTTTGTGTGGATAAAGCACTTAAAACATCGAGAAATGCTGCATGCCCCTTTTCTCCTTGCGAAGAAGCAGTGATCAAACCAAGCGGTTTTCCAACCAATTCTCCTGAAGAAACTGTCCAATCAATTGCATTTTTTAGTGCTCCTGGAATACCAAAGGCATACTCTGGGGTACAGATTAAGATCGCATCTGCCTTGATGATCGAATTTTTAAAATGTATAACGCTTTCAGGAATTGTTTCACTGTCGTCAAAAGCAGGGATATTCTTTAGTCTCTCATAAATGATAAATTCAATACTAGGAGGGAGATGTAAAGGAATTAGTCCCAGTACCTGGTTTGATGATGAATTAGTCCTTAAGCTTCCTGGAATGCCTAAAATTTTCATAGAGTAGCGATAAAGGTGGATGTATTAAATCAGCTGTTTATACCTCAGTCCAACCACAATTAATTGTACTAAACCCAAAATAACGAACACCCATCCAATGGCTTTGTTGATATTGCCGTTTACCATTTTATTAATTCGTTCTTTTTTCCAATGAGCAATACCCGCAAAAAGCAATAATAACCCTAATGCACCAACTGCGGCCCCTAAAACGAATAAGGATTTGTCCGTTTTAGTATCGAGCGAAAAGACGTTAATACTGGTATTATAAATCAGCACAGTACTCCAAAATGGCAACAACAATGGATTTACAATCGAAAGGGTAAAACCTTTTGCAAAATCGCCAAATAGGGTTGAGGGGTATTCCTGAGGTTTAGTGTTTTCAGGCTCTTTGTATTTGATGATTTTAAAGATGCCAAGGCCTAAAAGGAGAGGAACCATGAAAAATCCGGCATAGAAAAAGAATGAGCTTTTAGGGTCGATCAAACTTGTTCCGGCAACAGCAATTGCGGCGTAAAGGATTTCTGGTAAACAACCTCCAATTGAAACCCAGAAGGCGGCACGGAAGTCTTTATTTACAGACGTTTGTATAACAGTAAGATTTACCGGCCCCAATTGTAAGGAGCCGATAAAACTAGCTACAAAAGCTATAATAAATATATAGAGTTGCTCCATTAATACGTTTATTCGTTTACGGCAACTCGTTTAATGTTAGCACCAATAGCTCTTAGGCGTTCTTCAATATCCTGGTAGCCACGGTCAATTTGTTCAATATTGTAAATAGTACTCTTACCTTCGGCCGAAAGCGCAGCAATAAGCAATGAAACTCCGGCACGAATATCAGGAGATGTCATTGAAATACCTCTCAACGAATTTCTACGACCTAAACCTATAACATTCGCTCTGTGTGGGTCGCAAAGAATAATTTGTGCGCCCATATCAATTAGTTTGTCGACAAAGAACAACCGGCTTTCAAACATTTTTTGATGGATCAACACGCTGCCTTTAGCTTGAGTTGCAACTACTAAAACAATGCTTAATAGGTCAGGAGTGAAGCCTGGCCAAGGAGCATCGGCAATTGTTAAAATTGAGCCATCAATAAAGGTGTCGATCTCATAACTTTCTTGCGATGGAATATAAATGTCGTCGCCTCTACGTTCAAGTTTAATACCTAAACGTTTGAATACTTCAGGAATAACACCAAGCTCGTCGTAAGCAACATTTTTAATGGTAATTTCAGATTTTGTCATGGCTGCCAAACCAATGAAACTGCCAATTTCTATCATATCAGGTAACATGCGGTGCTCAGTACCACCAAGTTTCGTTACCCCTTCAATGGTCAGCAGGTTTGAACCAATACCTGAAATTTTAGCTCCCATACGGTTCAGCATTTTACAAAGCTGCTGTAAATAAGGCTCACAAGCAGCATTGTAAATAGTGGTTGTGCCTTTAGCTAAAACAGCAGCCATCACCACATTTGCGGTTCCGGTTACTGAAGCTTCGTCTAAAAGCATATAAGTTCCTTTTAGGTCAGTTGCATCTACACTAAAGAAATTATCTACCGCATTGTAATGGAATTTCGCACCCAGTTTTTCGAAACCCAGGAAGTGGGTATCTAAACGACGACGACCGATTTTGTCACCACCTGGTTTTGGGATATAAGCTTTACCAAAGCGAGCTAACAGAGGTCCTACGATCATTACTGAGCCACGTAAAGCACCACCTTTTTTCTTAAACTTATCTGAGTTTAAATATTCAAGATCAATATTTTTTGCTTCAAAAGTATAGGTGTCTTTTGATAATCTCTCAACAGTAACACCTAGATCTTTTAAAAGGTCGATTAGTTTGTTTACGTCAACAATATCAGGAATATTGGAGATGGTAATTTTTTCTTCAGTTAATAAAACTGCTGATACAATTTGTAAGGCCTCATTTTTTGCGCCTTGAGGAGTAATTTCTCCTTTTAATTTTTTACCTCCAATAATTTCAAAAGCACTCATCTAGTTTGTTGTGTATCGGTTTTAATTGTTTTTAAATTAAGTAAATGAACTGGGGTTATCTTTCCGGGCGTTTGTTGTATGGTTTTTGATAACCACCGCGACTATCTCTGTCACGTCCGCCTCGGTTATTATCCCTGTCACCACCTCGGTTATTATCCCTGTCGCCACGGTTATCTCTATCTTTTCCGTAATTAGAGGTGCTACGCTTATAGTCTTTTTGATCGCGGTGATGATCTTTGTGGTCGCGATCACCTCTTGACGACATTTTCTCGCGGGCTTCACGAGTATCGCGGTTGCTGGTTTGACGGGCAATGGCACGGAAATCAAATTTACTCAATGAAATTGCAGCCTCCTGGCTGTTTAACTCGCTATTGGAAAGCTCATTAAGGTCATTGATAATTGTTTCATCGCTAACAGTGTCTTTATTCCAGCCTATGTATGACATTTTCATAAATGCTGCCAATGAGTTTACAAACTGATTTTTGCGATCAGAATCAGGTAAACTACGTGCTTTATCAAGCATGTACTCTAATGTCTTTCCGTAGTGTTTATATTTTATATGATTTGACGGATATTTTAAACGATGTGGTTTTGCGTAGATCGATTCTTTTGATGGTACAGGGAAAGGAGAATCAACTTCTAAAGCAAAATCAGAAATAATGAACAAGTGATCCCAAAGTTTATGTTTGAAGTCGGTAACATCACGCAAGTGCGGGTTTAACTGACCCATCAGTTCAATTACCGCTTGCGCATATTTATTACGCTCCTCTTTATCTTCTAAAGTAAGAACGTGGTTAATCATGTTCTGAACATTTCGCCCATACTCTGCCATTAACAAGCGTGGTCGGGTTGTGTTATAGTCGAATGGCGTTGGATCTTGTTTAGACATTATTGTATGGTTAACAGATGAAATTCAAATATAGGTTAAAGGTTGTTTTACACTATCCTCAGTTTGGCAAATTTAAGCAAAAGCTGCTTTTGTCCAAGCTCCTTAAAGAATATAGTTGCTTTTATATCCGGTTTTTTTCCCTCTAAATTAATCACCTTGCCAAAACCAAAGCGTTCATGCTCTACTTCCATGCCAACCTGCAAATCAGATGTATCACTTGGTGAGAAACCCTCTGTGGGAACATGCGCTTTAGCCAGTAATTGAGTGGTTTTTGGCTTGCTGGCTATTTTCGGTTTAGCTGCAAACTCGGTAAATCCTTTACGTTCTTCTCCAAAATCAATATATGGATTAGCTTCCTTCTGTTGCTTAGCAGGGTTAAAGTCGAGGTCTAAGAATTTAGGATCGATTTCATCTAAAAAACGACTCGGTTCAGAATTTTGTAATGTTCCGAACTTAAAGCGACTGGTTGCATAAGTCAACGTTAGTTTTTTCTCTGCTCGGGTGGTAGCCACGTAAAACAATCGACGCTCTTCTTCTAAATCTGCACGAGAGTTAAGGGACATTTGCGAAGGGAAGAGGTTCTCTTCCAATCCAACAATGAAAACATGAGGAAACTCCAATCCTTTTGAAGAGTGGATGGTCATCAATGAAACGGTGTTTTTGTCTTCTTCTTCCTTTTTTTCGTCACCGGTTAGTAAGGCCACATCCATTAAAAATTGGTTAATGCTGCGGTCTTCGATATCCTCCCGCTCACTAAACTCTTTTATACCATTCAGTAATTCCTGAATGTTTTCGTATCGGTTTAAACCTTCAATTGATTTATCGGAATGGAGTTCACGCATTATGCCCGATTGTTTGGCAATATGCTCGGCTACTTCATAGGCATTTTTGCCTTTAGCTAAAGCCTGGAAACTACGGATCATCGTGGCAAAATTCATGATATTCTCCACACCACGTCCGCTTACATACAGATGAATATTTGAAACGATCTCCCATAATGGCAGATTCTTTTCATCTGCAAGTACGATGATTTTATCAAGACTTGTTTTACCTATGCCCCTGACCGGATAGTTAATAACCCTTTTTAATGCTTCTTCGTCATTAGGGTTAACTGTTAATCGGAAATAAGCGATAAGGTCTTTGATCTCTTTACGTTGATAAAAAGACATTCCACCATAAATTTTATACGGAAGGTTGAGCTTTCGCAAAGCCTCCTCCAATGAACGTGATTGCGCATTGGTACGGTATAAAATAGCAAAGTCCTGGAAGTTGAGTCCTTTCAGGGTACGCTCCTGAATAATGGATTCGGCAACAATTTTTCCCTCTTCATTATCGCTGAATGCACGGATTACTTTAATCTGCTCACCGGTTTCATTTTCAGAGAAAACGTTCTTTTCGAGCTGATTCTTATTGTTTTTTATAATGCTGTTGGCAACGCTTACAATATTTTGGGTAGAACGATAATTCTGCTCGAGTTTAAATACGTTTAATTCAGGGTAATCTTTTTCGAAGTTTAAAATATTCTCAATATTGGCTCCGCGGAACGCATAGATGCTTTGCGCATCATCACCTACCACACAGATATTGCGGTTTACGGCAGCCAGTTTCTTTACAATTATGTATTGCGAGAAGTTTGTATCCTGATACTCGTCCACCATAATGTACTTAAACTTATGCTGATACTTGTTCAGGACATCCGGATATTGTTTTAAAAGAATATTGGTTTTGAAGAGTAAGTCGTCAAAATCCATAGCTCCGGCTTTGTAGCATCGCTGTGCATAGATTTCATAAAGCTCTGCCATTTTACCACGGCCCGAAGAAAAGTCATCGGCTTGAATGCTTTCGTTCTTTTTATACTCAGCAACAGAGATCAAGTTGTTTTTAGCCGATGAAATTCGGTTTAAAACAAAGTTTACATTATAAAGCTTGTCGTCGAGTTGCTGCTCTTTGATGATGGCGCGAAGTAAGCTCTTGCTATCATCGGTATCATAAATAGTAAAGTTGCTAGGATAGCCTAGTTTATCCGCTTCAACACGTAAAATACGTGCAAAAATGGAGTGGAAGGTACCCATCCAAATATTACGGGCATCTGGGCCGACAATAGCCGAGATACGCTCGCGCATTTCGCGGGCTGCCTTATTTGTAAAGGTTAACGCAAGAATATTAAATGGATCAACACCTTTGTTTATAAGGTGGGCAATACGAAAAGTGATAACACGGGTTTTTCCTGAACCGGCACCTGCAATAATCATTAAAGGACCTTCTGTACATTCAGCCGCACTTCGCTGTATAGGGTTTAGCTTATCTAAATAACTCAATTTAACTCCCGAATTTTAAAGCCTGCTAAGTTAAATAAACTTATTGAACAAGGGACAGGAAAAGTGAACTCACATTCATCAGTAGGTAGTATTCAGTACGATGTAATTAGTGTTATTACTGGGTTTTTGCTACAGCTTCTTCTTTAAGGCCGTAGTCAGAAGTAATCCAAATTAAAACCCTTCTGTTTTTTGCCCTACCGTTTTCAGTATCATTTGAAGCCACCGGTTGGGTATCGCCAACACCGTAAGCGTTAATGCGATCTGCGCTTATACCATTATTCACCAAAAAATGCTTAACCTCATCGGCTCGTTTAAATGATAATGATAGGTTGTATTCCTCATTTCCACTATCGTCGGTATGGCCTTGGATAATATTATAGGTCTTAGCGTATTTTTTAATAATGTTAACTAACTTATTAACTGTAGGTACTGCATCGGATTTAATACTGTACTGGTCAAAGTCAAAGAATACTTCATTAACAAAAGTAATCTTAATGGAATCGCCCACGCGTTCAACTTTACAGTCTTTTACAGTCCTTTGAATTTCAAAAGCCTCTTTATCCATATATTTTTTGATATAGGTTTGAGCGGTTTTGCTCTTGGATGCCTTTTTTGTAGAACAGGATGTAAATAAACTAACTACTCCCAATAGGCAGAACAGAAAAAAGCTTAATTGGTAAAAACGCTTTAAAAAGCTGTTTGACATACAGTATCAATAAATAGAACTAGCTGGTAACAAACCTACATGATTTAAGCTGAAATACAATAGTTTGAGTAATAATTTTGTATTTCACAAAAAGTAATATTTAAAATTAATAAAAATTCTTTAAAGTGTATTTTTTGAGTGCTATTTATACTAATAGCTAAATTTCAATGCATGCATTATATATGATCAAATCTTCAGTGTTAAAATGCAGTTTTGTTTCGTGCTTAAAAAATTACCAATCATCCGTTTTATATTTCTTTTATTCTTTATTCCTTTGTCTCCAAATTCTAATTTAATGGAAACCATCAAGAACTATATTGAAGCTAACAAACAGCGTTTCCTCGACGAACTGTTTGATATTTTACGCTTCCCTTCAGTAAGTGCTGATCCTCAGTTTAAAGAATCGGTATTAAAAACTGCGGATTATATTAAAGCCCGCTTAATTGATGCCGGTGCAGACAAAGTAGAAGTTTGTCCTACCGCCGGGTATCCAATTGTGTACGGTGAAAAAATTATTGACCCAGCATTGCCAACAGTGGTAGTGTATGGCCATTATGACGTGCAACCTGCAGATCCACTTGAATTATGGCACACCCCACCGTTTGAGCCTACAGTAAAAATTACTGAAGAACATCCTGAAGGTGCTATTTATGCGCGTGGAGCCTGTGATGACAAAGGTCAGATGTACATGCATGTAAAAGCATTTGAGTTGATGATGAAAACCAACACTTTGCCATGTAACGTTAAGTTTATGATTGAAGGTGAGGAAGAAGTTGGTTCATCCAATCTTGCCACTTTTGTAAAAGCAAACAAAGAGCGTTTAAAAGGTGATGTGGTGTTGATTTCAGATACCTCAATGATCGCTAACGATGTTCCTTCAATTGAGTGTGGCTTACGTGGCTTAGCTTATATGGAAGTAGAATTGGTTGGCCCTAACCGCGATTTACACTCAGGAGTTTATGGTGGTGCAGTTGCAAACCCAGCTACAATTCTGGCAAAAATGATCGCTTCTTTACATGATGAAAATAATCATATTACCATTCCTGGTTTTTATGATAAAGTAATTGAGCTTTCAGATGCTGAGCGTGCTGAAATGGCTAAACAGCCATTTAGTGAAGCGGCCTATAAGAAGGATTTGAATATTGATGAGGTTTGGGGTGAAAAAGGGTATTCAACGATTGAACGTACTTCAATTCGTCCAACTTTAGAAGTGAATGGTATTTGGAGTGGATATATTGGTGAAGGTGCTAAAACCGTGTTGCCATCAAAAGCGAACGCTAAAATTTCGATGCGCTTAGTTCCAGGTCAAAATTCTGATGAGATCTCTGATTTGTTCAAAGCTCATTTTGAGAAAATTGCCCCAAGCTATGTGAAAGTTAAAGTTACAGCACACCATGGTGGCGAACCGGTTGTTACTCCAACCGATTCGATTCCTTTTAAAGCCGCAAGCAAAGCCATGGAAGAAAGCTTTGGTAAAACTCCAATCCCTACTCGTGGTGGTGGAAGTATTCCAATTGTAGCTTTGTTTGAAAAAGAATTAGGTTTGAAATCTGTTTTAATGGGCTTTGGCTTAGATTCAGATGCATTGCACTCGCCAAATGAAAAATACGGTTTGTTCAACTATTACAAAGGGATTGAAACTATTCCGTTATTCTTCAAACACTTTGCTGCAATGAGCAAATAAGAAATTAAAATTTTATAATTTTTTGGGGAAGGCAACTGTGGAAGTTGCCTTTTCTTTTGGTTATTATTATTAAAATAGTAAATCTAGATATCGGGCTATTAAATTGAAACTATAGTTAATTTCTGTAAGTATAAATTAATAATCAGTGTTAACCAACCAAACCAAGCCCTAGCGCTGATTCCCATATGTTAGTTCGATTAAATGTCCAATGGATAAGAGGTCGCATGCGTATATTTTGGAGCCTTTTTATTCTACTTTTCTTAATTCCAAAGAAATCAGATCCTTATTCAAACAAGAAAATTGTTTATCTCACTCCCCGAATTATTAAGCTGATTCAGTACCGGCAAACGGGTTCTTTTGGTATTCACATTCCTACCATGTACACCGTTCATGGAATTGATATTTCGCGATATCAGCAAAAAATAAACTGGCAAAAATTAAAAGCAGTTGATGAAGAAGGTGTAGCTATTTCTTTTGTGTACATAAAAGCAACAGAAGGTATTGATGCGCTCGATCCTATGTTTTCGACTAACTGGGATGAATGTAAAAATGCAAGGTTATTAAGAGGTGCCTACCATTATTTTAAACCGAAGAAGTCAGGAAAAGAGCAGGCTCAATTCTTTTTGGATAAAGTAAAACATTTGCCAGGAGACCTTCCTCCAGTAATTGATGTGGAAGAACGTGGAAAAATGCCGCTTGCTCAGTTTCAACGCAATTTAAAAAGTATGATAGATGAGATTGAGGCTGAAGTAGGGGTGAAGCCGGTAATTTATACTAGTTTAAGATTCTATCAGGATTTTATTAAAAATAAGTTTTCAGACTACCCCTGTTGGATCGCTAATTATCATCATCCTAAACTATTGTTTACCAAAGAAAAATGGACCATATGGCAACATTCAGATAAAGGCAAGGTTAGTGGAATTATTGGTCGGGTTGATTTTAATACCTTCAATGGTTCAATGAATGAATTAAAGCAACTTTGTGTTAAATAAAATTTTCGAGTGATCATACTAGCCATTTTCATCTACGTTTTAAGAAGTGGGTTAAAGAAATACTTTTAGCTGCTGACATACAGTTGTCATTTTTGAACTTTGTTTTGCCTGGAAAATATACACTCATGGAAAAACTTGATTTAACGAAATTTTATAAAACCTATCATAAAGCTACAAACAAGCCGGAGCTGGTAACGATTGAACCGGCAAGGTATATTTCTATTGAAGGAAAAGGGGACCCATCTGCCCATGAATTTACTAATTGTTTGCAGGCACTTTATTCTACGGTATATACTCTAAAATTCGCTTTTAAAGTAAAACAAAAAGATTTTGTAGTGGCAAAACTGGAAGGTTTATGGTGGTTTGATGAGGCAAAGTTTGATGTTGGTTCAATGGAGGAAGCTCCGCTTAAAGTGCCCAGAAACGAATGGAATTATAGAATGATGATTCGACTCCCGGAATTTGTAAAAGAGGAAGATATTCAGTTGGCTAAGAAAAATGTTTTTGAAAAAAAAGGGATTTCGCTTGTGAGTAATGTTGAGTTTTTTCAAATGGAAGAGGGGTTATCTGTTCAGATGTTACATTTGGGGCCATTTAATAAGGAGCCTGAAACACTAAAAGAGATGTTGACGTTTATGGAAACCAAAAAGCTTGGCAAAAATGGCCTTCATCACGAAATCTATCTTTCTGATTTTAATAAAACAGCGCCTGAAAAGTTGAAAACGATTTTGAGGGAACCGGTGATGCAGGAATAGAAACCTTGCCGGACGATGAAGGAAATTAACCAATTGCTGAATTTCTTGTTAGTTTAAATTTTTCAGAAGTATATCTTTGTCGCTGAAATCTCCGTATGGCCAAACGTAATAGCAGCACATCCAAAGCAATCTCAAAAAAAACAAAGCGTCCTCAAGGCATTCCAATTCGTTATTTCTGGTGGAAAGTAAGCGGCTTTTTACTGCTCATGTGCTTTATCACATTCTATTCACCTATTGTTAAAACGTTCCTTTCAATTAAGGAAAGTGTTAGTGATAACTTTTCTGATTACCGTTACGTTCATATCCACTCGTACGGAATAAAAATCCCTAAAAAGTTTAAAGTGCATGGTATAGATGTTTCTAAATACCAATCACGTATCGATTGGGATAAAGTGAAGAATATGGAAGACGAGGGCGTAAAAATCAACTTTGCGTTCATTAAGGCCACCGAAGGCCAGTTTAATATCGATCCTTGTTTTCAGAGAAACTGGAAGCAATCAAAAAAAGCTGGTTTAATGCGGGGGGCTTATCATTATTTCAAACCTCGAAAATCAGGAAAGTGGCAGGCTGCTTTATTTTTGCAAACGGTTAACTATGAATCAGGCGATCTTCCTCCGGTAATTGATATCGAAGAAACCGGAAGATTGACACCTGAAGAGCTACGTGAAAATTTAAAAGAATGGCTCGAAACAGTTGAGAAGAAAGTGGGTGAAAAACCGATTATTTATACGGGCTATAAATTTTACGAAGATTATTTAAAAGGCTATTTCGATGACTATCCGTATTGGATCGCTCATTATTACCAGTCGAAACTTAAAATTGAGGATAGTACACAATGGAGTTTCTGGCAACATTCAGATATAGGAAAGGTGAATGGCATTCGCCAACCTGTTGACTTTAATGTTTTTAATGGTAGCCTGGAAGATTTGAAAGATCTATGTTTAGAGCTGGAATAATGATTAAATGATGTTTAAGAGTATTAAACATTGATTACAGGTTATAACCTATCAGAAATATAGACTATATTTAGCCCAACAACTTAGCGAAATTAAAACATACATGAAAAAAGTCTATCTAAGCGATTCGGGTCCGAAAGTATCAGCAGCAATTTATGGTTTTTGGAGATGGGGCAGTGAAGGAATGGTGAGTGCATCTCAAATGGAAGAAATTGTTGATCATTGTTTGAGTTTGGGTATTAATACTTTTGATCATGCCGATATTTACGGAAATAATTCATGTGAAGAATTGTTTGGCCAGGTGATCAAGCAAAAAACAATAAAGCGTGATGAAATAGTTTTGTTTACCAAATGTGGCCTCATTAAAAAGGGCAGTAAAGGCGCACAAATCGATCATATAAATTCTTCTGCAAGCCATATTCGCCAAAGTGTTGAGAATTCATTGAGAAATCTTCAAACTGATTATGTTGATATTTTCTTATTAGATCATCTCGATCATATTTCGTTTTTGGAAGAAACTGCAGGAACAATTCTTCAGTTAATTGAAGCTGGCAAGATCAAACATTTTGGTGTAGCTAATCTTACGGCCTCACAACATCAGTTGATCTCTGCTTACCTGCGTGTACCAGTTGTTACCAGTCATATCGAGTTAAATCTTTTAAATACATCTGCTATTGATGATGGACGTTTTGATTTCATGCGTCAGAAATACAGCAAACCATTAGCATGGTCGCCTTTAGCAGGTGGCAGGATTTTAAATGGTGATGATGCACAGGCTTTACGAGTGCGTAAAAAATTAGAGGAAGTGGCTCAAAAATATAATGCAAATGTTGAAGAAACAGCAGTTGCCTGGTTAGTTAAACTTGGGGCATTGCCAATTATTGGAGCTTTGCATAAGCAACGTATTTCAAATGCTGCAAGAGCTTTTGAAATTGACATGGAACACGAAGATTGGTACGCCTTATACCAGGCGACCCTAAATAGTTAAATTCTTTCTTATTCCTCCTGATCATGAAAAGCGTTTTATTCATTGTAAACCCATTTTCAGGAGGAATTGATAAATCTGCCTTGCTTGATTCGATCGAATCATTTGCTCAAGAACATCATTACCGATATTCAATTTATAAAACCACAGGCTCAGCTGATCTCGAACAGGTTAAAGAGTTGATTGCCGAGCTTAATCCCGCTGTAATTGCAGTTGCTGGTGGAGATGGTACAATTCTCACAGCCGTTAACGCCGTATTTGGCACACCAACTTCTATTGTGATCATTCCGGTTGGTTCGGCCAATGGGATGGCTAAAGAGTTAAATGTTCCGATGGACATTAATAAAGCTTTAGCACTAATTGAATCGGGTAAAGACTTGTTGATTGATTTATTGGATATCAATGGGAAAATTTGTGTGCATTTGGCTGATGTTGGTTTAAATGCGAAAGTTGTAAAACGCTTTGAGCAAGACCCTAACCGTGGGTTATGGATATATGGGAAATATGTTTTCAGAGAGCTTTTTCAGCTTCGGATAAACAGATTTTCGATACAATTGCCCGAACGGAAAATTAGGCGTTTTGCCGTGTCAATGATATTTGCCAATGCATCAAAATATGGTACCGGCGCCGTAATTAATCCGGTTGGAAGTTTAACGGATGGTAAATTCGAGTTGTGTATAATCAGGCAATTCCCATTTTGGCAGTTCTTCGTTTTAGCCTACAAAGCTTTTTTTGGTAAGTTTTCTGATTCCGAATATGTAGAAATAATCAGTACTTCTCAAGTAACGGTTAAAGCATCGAGGAAAACGCTTTTACAGGCCGACGGAGAAATTATTGGCAAAGTGAGCACAATCGTTATTAAGGTTTTGCCTCAGTCTGTAAGTTTTTTGGTTTCATCAGTTTAACTCAACTCTGTAAATGCATTCGCTAGGCAAATAGTTTGATTTAATTACAAAACATTCACAAACGATCTTCTTGTCAAAGAAAGTCAATTTAAAGAACCCTCTTTTATCAACTCCAAAGTTGAGGTGTTTTCCGCTATCAACCACATATTTTACCTTACTTCCTGATCCGCTAACAATGAAATGGTTTCCATTTTTGGTAATATGCTGTAAATTATGTTCATGTCCGCAAGCATAAATTAAACCCGGATACTGGCTAAAGATCAATTTAAGTTCCGCTCTTAATCTTCGATAACGTGGATGAGTAATGTCTTCTCTTGCTCCATAAAGCCTGCGATAAAGCGGGAGCAGGGAGCCAATTAATGGCAATGGGAGCCATGCATTTTTACGATAAACAGTAAGAGGGAAAAGATGATGCCGGAACTTATATCGTCCGCCGTGCATGGAGTAACTATAAATAGGGGTATGGCCTACTACAATAATTTTCTTTTCGCGGTGTGTAAAAAGTAGGTTATTAAGTTCCGCAAAGAATTCCTGCTCGTTGTTAGCAGAACAGCCAAATTGTTTTCCAGCAGGCTTAAAACCGTCTTGTAGCCACCATTGTGTATTAATGGCAATAATGGCAATATGCCCTGAACTGTTAATTAAAATAGGTCCTGGACAACCGCTGCTTGGTTGGTAAATGGTTTTATCGTTAAAAAGGTTGGTTAAATAATTTTCTTGCCGTAAAACATATTCGTAGCCATTAGGTTTTCCCTTGTTCCAATCATGATTTCCGGAGATAAATCTTTTTTCCCCTTTAAAATCTTTAAGAAAGGAATGGTAGAAAGTAAGCACCTTTTCTGCATGCTTTCGTAGTGAATGATTTTCAGGAGGTAAACCATTGGGATACACAAGATCACCTAGAAAAATGATCATGCTGTTTGTTGTGGATGGGAAATGTTCTTTCAGCAAATTAAAAACAGCATCATTACCATCGGTTTTTAGCTCGCCTGTATCTCCAATTAAAAATAACACAAATGGTTCGCTAGTCTCCGCTTTCATGTATTGGCGTTGATGGTTTTTTTTCTTTGGCAAGGTTCAATGTATAGTAGAAAAATAAACGCAAAGTATGATTGCTGTCGTAAACATTTCCAGCAGATTTTTGCTGAAACACATTCATATAACCAAAATCAAAATTTAGCGATTTAGAAATGTTTTGTTTGATGCCTATAAATAAGCGATTTTGATCCATGGAGTTATAAACAACCTGTTTGCCAAAATTCAGCAGTATTTCATCGGCCAACATTAATGATGGAAGATAGAAGGCTTTTTCTCCTTTAAAAACCGGAAGGTTGAAGCTCAGTAAATAGCGTATTCGGTTAGTGAATTTGGTGCCTACCTTTTCGTCGTTTACAATTTGTTCTTGCCACCTTTGCTCAACTCTTAATCGTTGCAATAAATTTAAGCTGCCTAGTTTTTGTGTAAAAAGGAGTTCAGTATAAAATCGATTCTCGTCTTGCCAATTGCTTAAACTATCAGCCGGAGGTGTTAGCCATAAATGTGCATAACCAGCAACCAATCGCAAATTCGGCTTAATATAGTAGGCGATGCCTCCTCTTATGAACCAAAAATTGGTTTCGGCCATAAAATCCTGACGACGATTGTGAAAATCAAGTACAGTGGCCCATTTGTTATTAAACTTGAAAACGTTGTTGACAGAAAACCATGACATTGCATTATTATTGACTACTTTTTCCGTTTGGGCCTTAACAGAAGAGCAGAACAATAAACCGATGATGAACAAAAAAGGTAGTGAGCGCATATGTAATGTAAATTTCAGTAGGGTTAACTTAAAAATACAAAAAAATCAGCTTGCTTAATCAATCGTTTGACTAGTGGTATAACGCGCGTTTTTTGCTTTCATCTGAAACCTAAATCATTGTTAATACGGCTTTTTTTGTGTCGATTAAAGAGTTTAAATTATTCGTTAAGCCGATATAAATTTTTAGTAAACTCAAAAACTCAAAATAACATTTCAGGCTTTTCAATCGCTTCAAAATGATAGTGTTTTCTTTATTTTTATTAAGAAAAGATGATTTTAAATAAACAATTTTGTCAAACCAAAATATAACCTAGATTATGATCGTCGGACTTCCAAAAGAAATCAAAAACAACGAGAACCGTGTTGCTCTTACACCAGGTGGCGTTACAGAGCTTATTAAAAACGGACATACTGTTTACGTTCAAGCTTCAGCAGGTAACGGTAGCGGTTTTAATGACGAAGAATATAAATCAGCAGGAGCAACTATACTTCCAACAATTGAAGAAGTTTATGCAATTGCTGAAATGATCGTGAAAGTTAAAGAACCGATCGAATCAGAATATAAACTAATTAAACCAAATCAATTAGTTTTCACATACTTCCACTTTGCTTCGCATGAGCCATTAACCAAAGCAATGGTTGAAAGCAAAGCAGTTTGTTTAGCTTACGAAACTGTTGAGAAAAAAGACCGCTCATTACCATTGTTAGTACCAATGAGTGAAGTTGCCGGTCGTATGGCAATTCAAAAAGGTGCTAACTACCTTGAAAAACCATTAGGTGGCCGTGGCATTTTGTTAGGTGGTGTTGCAGGTGTGGCTCCGGCTAAAGTATTGGTTTTAGGTGGTGGTATTGTTGGTACTGAAGCTGCTAAAATGGCTGCGGGTTTAGGTGCCGATGTTACTATTATGGATATCAGCTTACCTCGCTTACGTTATTTATCAGACATTCTTCCGGCTAACGTTAAAACCGTTATGTCTAATTCATATAACATTGCCCAAGCTATTAAATCTTCAAACTTAATCGTTGGTGCGGTATTAATTCCAGGTGCTAAAGCGCCTCACTTAATTACCCGTGCAATGTTAAAAGATATGCAACCAGGTACTGTTTTAGTTGACGTAGCAGTTGACCAAGGTGGTTGTATTGAAACTTGTAAACCTACCACTCACGAGAATCCAACTTTCGTAATTGATGGTGTGGTTCATTATTGTGTTGCTAACATGCCAGGGGCAGTTCCTTATACTTCTACTTTGGCGTTAACAAACGCAACATTGCCTTATGTTATTAAATTGGCTAACCAGGGCTGGTTAACAGCTTGTCAAAATGATGAAGAGTTACGTAAAGGATTGAACGTAATTAATGGTAACATCGTTTACAAGCCTGTTGCTGATGCCTTTAACATGTCATACTCACCGGTAGAAAACTACTTGTAGTATTCAGTTTTGTAAATTTTTCTTCATAGATAGTGGATTGAGCGACCCCAGGGATGGGGTCGTTTTCTTGTTTTATAACAATTCATAACAAATAGTTATATTTTATTAATATCATTTATATTTGTTCCCACAGATATAGTATGAAATACATTTTACTATTAAGTATATGTTTACTGTCGTTAGTTTTTAAAACAAATGCGCAGCAAGTTGATGATTCTCTTGATATAGCAAATATCGATGAAGCTTTTTGGAATAAACAACTAATCGTCACTATAAAAGGTGAAGAGCTCAATCTATTTCCTTCTTATAGTTTAATGGAAATGTTAATTGGTAGAGTGCCTGGTTATGATGTCAATAAACAAGTAATTCAAGATTTTTTGTTCATAGTTGATGGAGTGGTAAACCCTTATGTTAACAGTATTAATGTTAATGACATAGAAGAAATTAACTATTACCACGGAGGTTTAGAAGCTGTAAATGGAGCTTTTAGATCTAAAGGAGGTGTTTTTTTTATAAAAACTAAGAAACACAATTATGCCGAATCATTAACAGTGGATTTTGTTGCTCAAATCGGAAATATCAATAATCAATATCTTGTTCCCAACCACAAAAGTTATTTAACGCAAAGCTATACGATCGGATTACATCAAGGAACTTCTAAATTTAAATATGCTATTGGAGCCAATTATCTGAAAAATTATAATGGCGGGTCACTGAATAAAGATTATATAGTTAAGAGTAATATAACGCTAGATTATCATCCAATCAACTTTTTGGAAACAGGAATAGCCGTAAATTATTCACCCGCTGCAAGCAGTTATACGGTAAAAGAAGATTTTATCAATCTTAACAGAACGCAAGAAAGTGAATTAGAGTTATTTACAGGTAATTTTTATCTAAATGTAAAACCTACAAGGAATTTAATAAATCAGTTTTCAATAACTAGGTTGAATGATAATTACGAGTATAATTTGAGAAGGGAGAATGAACAAGATGACTTTGGGTCACAATTAAGCATTCATCGGCCTTATTTGCTTATACAAAATACTCTGTCTTATTCAAAGAAGTTTAAAAAAATAGATTTTGGCAGTTTACTTAACTATTCAAGATCAATAAGACAATACAAGGATAATGTACTTTATTTTGATGAGGGAAATGCTACTGGTTACAATCAAATGGAGTTAGGAGAAAGTTTTAATTCATTTGCTGCCGCTTTATTTATTAATTATAATTCGCTTTCCTTCACTGGTGGATATCGAATAGATGTTTCTAACGATAAAACGTTTAAATCTCCTTACGGATCCGTTGTTTACGATATAAAAAATCAGGTTCTAAAAAACAACAAGTTCATAAACTCACTCAATATTTATTTGGCTTATAGTAGATATGATCAATCAAACTATCCATTTGTAATAAAGTCTGATAATGATAATTTCCCTGATTTTAGTAATAGGCAAATACCATCAAGTAATGTCTTTAACATAGGTAGCAAATTCAGCATTTATAAAAATAGGTTTAATTTTAGCGCTGATTATTCAACATCATCAACTCAAGAAACGGTGATGTTAGACTTGCCTGCTACTTACGATTCACAAAAGGTTAAAGCTTTAATAGATCTGAAGACTAAAGGTTGGAGATTTTGTTCCGCAACTAAAGTTATTGACAATGCAAGTGTTAAATGGGATGCTGGATTCAATTTTAGCTATTTGAAAGAAAAGCTTAATGTAGAATCACTTTTGTTAACTCCTTCAATATTTAAAATTACTTACGGAAGTATTTACGGTAATCAGTTTTATCAACGTGAATATGGAAAAAAAACATATCGAAATTATTATGATGATTTTGAAGGAAACTTTTCAGGTGGCTTCCAAAACAAAATAAAATACAAACAATTTTCATTTGATATTAATACCTCTATATCTCTCAATAGGAAAATTTTTGTCCGTCCTGGAATTCAAAGAGAAATATTAACTGACGGAGCAACATTTTGGCATTTACCAGATGGTTATGATTTTAGTAAAGATCATTTCACCCGTGTTAATGATATCTCTATTAATTATTTAGCCTTAGGTTACACATTAAATAAATCAACCTTAAAGGTGATAAATAATATGGGTTTGTATCTAATCGCTAAAAATGCTATTGGTTTTGATACCTATGACAACCCAAATGAGCCTGAAAAATATTATGGAGTAGCTATGAAAATAACATTGTAAAAACATTCTTTAGAAGAAGAATGCGGTTTGAATAGCATTCTTCTTCTATCAAATTATTATATTTAAGTAATGTTAGGGTTTGTTTCATAAATTGAAATATTCTTAACCATCTAACTACGCACTCATGCTACAATCACTTATACGAAACTGGTGGGTAATTTTACTCAGAGGTTTGGTGGCAATAGGCTTTGGTATTTTAGCTTTTATTTGGCCCGGTATAACCTTAATAACACTCTTGTATTTCTTCGGATTATATCTTATTGCTGACGGTTTTATCGCTCTTTTTACAGCCATATCCAGTTGGAACAGGAGGGAAGATAAATGGCTGCTCGTAATTGACGGGCTTTTAAGTGTGGCGGTAGGAATAGTTGCCTTACGATCACCATTGGCTGCTAATGTTGCCATTGTGTTTATTGTTGGTTTTTGGGCAATTATTGGGGGGATAATAAAAATAGCCTTCGCCATTCATGTTCGTAATGAAATAAAAGGCGAAGGTTGGATTGCTTTCAGTGGGGTTATGACCATATTATTCGGCTTTGTTTTGATTGCCGACCCCATGCAAGGTGCCATAAGCCTAATCTGGCTAATTGGCGCTTTATCCATCGCATTGGGATTTATGTGGGTAATTACCGCTTTTCGGATTCGTTCTTTCAGTAGCCGTTTGCGGTATTAAATGTTAAGTACTTCCTTCAGTTTTGTATAACCGCTTTTACTTACCGGTATTTGTATACCTGATTTTAACACTGCCAAATGCGATTCTTTATCGTAAATATCAATTCTCACTATTTGATTTAGGTTGATGATATACGAACGATGAATTCGAATGAACAGTTGTTCGTCAAGTGTCTTCTCAAAAAAGCTCATCGTTTTGTTCTTTAAGAAAGAACCCTCTTCCGTTTGTATTTTAACATAGTCATCAGACGCTTCCAGGTAATGAATTTCTGAAACAGGAATAATCTTAATCTTTCCTTCAACTTTAACTACCACTCGGTTGTTTTGAGTAGAACTTGCAGCTACATTTTCAATAGCTTGTTTAGTAGTTGTAGGAACTTCATTTGTATTGCGGTTGGCTAGCCACTTTTGTATGGCTTTGTCAAAACGCTCTTTTGAAAACGGCTTAAGTAAATAATCAATGGCATTTGCTTCGAAGGCGCGAATGGCATATTCGTCAAATGCAGTTGTAAAAATGATAGAAGGAGGGCAATCCAGTAGTTCAAGCATTTCAAAACCCGTGATCTTTGGCATTTGAATATCGAGGAATATCAAATTAGGTTTGTGCGTTCCTATAGCTTTTACCCCTTCAAATCCGTCGCCACATTCCTGAACGATTTCAATTTCAGGATAATCTTTTAAGTATTCTTTAACAATGGCTCTCGCCAAAGGTTCATCATCTATAAGTATTGTTTTAATCATTGGTTTGTGGAATTCTAAGCGTTGTAGTAAAGATGTTTCCGTTTGAAGATGTTTCAATTAAGTCATTTCGTGCAAAAAGCAAATACAATCGTCGACTTATAGAACTCAGGCCAAAGCCGGTTCCTTGTGGTACATTTGTTTGTGCATCAAATGGGTTCTTAACTTCCACGGCTAATTCGTTTATAGAGCTTTTCGATACTTTTATGCTAATGGTTACATTTTCAATCGTGTCATATAAGCCAAATTTTATGGCATTTTCAACAATTGGCTGCAATAGCATTGGTGGAAGTGTCAACGACTTTGCTTCATCGTCCATTGTAATCATCGTTTCAAGCCGGTGACTAAAACGAACTTTCTCAATATCAAGGTAAAGTTTTAAATGCTGCACTTCTTCGTCAATAGTTACCCATTGATTTTCTTCTTTTTTCAGTGTTCCCCGAAGAAAATCTGATAATTGCTGGATCATTGTACGGGCTTCTTCCGGTCGTACAACAATTAACGCGCTAATGGAGTTTAAACTGTTGAATAAAAAATGGGGCTGCAATTGTTGGCGAAGTTTGAATAATTCAGCCTCTCGAGCCAATTTCTCCGTTGATTGATGGACGCGCAAATGTTCTTCCTGTTCTTCACGACTATACCAAAACAAGCTCAAAACTGCTACCCATCCAATAATTAAGCAACCTATTAAAAACCTAACCAGTATTGATTTTTTTAGGAAAACCAGGTAATCCGGAGAATTAATAAGATATGAAAGGGATAAGTTGCTCAAAATCAACCACAATATGGTGATCGCTAAAACTTCAATGATGGTAAAAGTGTAATTTCCTTCGGGCCGATAGTAAATAAATACATAGCTCACCAGTGCGCAACCGCAGGCCAGTAAAAGATTGAAAACCGCACTATCAATTGTAGCCTGAAACCAATCTAAACCAAATGAGTAATTGAGAATTATTGCATGTATAACTCCCCAGATTAACCAGAGCGTAAAAAATGCACAAAGAAAAGCTTTGTTTTTTAAAGGGTATGTAGCCATTGTTGAGTGTTAAGTTTAAAGCTTTAAGTTCTAAGCTGTAAGTCGATTCATCAACTTAAAACTTAGAACTTAGAGACTCAAAACTATATATAATGCTCTACCTGTATTAATTGTCGGCGAACTTTTCGTGCTTTAATTTTAAGATCGTTAAGGTATTCGGCAGCGCTATCGGCTTCAACAATCTCCGAGTAAACTTCTGATTTATCGGTTACCGAATGTATCTTATCCAAAGCTACAATATCTACAAACCTCCAGCTTACCAATTCTTTGTTTACGTTAAAAAATGTAGACTGTTGGTCGACTCCTACTTCTTTTGCTTTAGAGAGCGCAGTTGAAAAGTCTTCTGCCTGTATTAACCGCAGTTGTTCATCGAACTGTGGCTGATGTTTACCTTCTCCCGATTGGATCTGATAAACCAGTTTTGCAATAAACCATTCCATATGTAAAGCTTGTTTATGTTAGTTTTTAGTTAGTAGCTTTTAATATCAATGCCGCCAAAGATATTTGAGCCTTTTAAGATCAGTTTTTTGGTTGGGGTATCCCCACCGGCCATAATCGGGCGTTTATCATCAACTCCTCCAAAGATGCTGGTTGTTTCGATTTTTACTTCCCAATTAGCTGGAATGATCATTTTTGTGCCACCAAAAACATTATCAATTTCAATGGTTACAACTCCTTCAAAATCGGCTTGTGACAGGTTAATATCAGCGCCGCCAAAAACAGATTGGATTCTTCCTCCCTTGAAGTTTTTTGATAATACCGTGCGCTTTGTTCCTCCGAATGCATTGGTAATGTTTAGCACATCTTCATCTGAAACATCTTCAGTTGCACATTCAAAAGGTCTCCTGTGCTTAGGTCTTGTCATTATTACCAGACCGATAAAAATAATGCCCGCTGGAATAATGTACTTTCTCAATGCTGAATCCCATAGAAAATATTCATTGGCCATAAAATAAGATCCAATCAGGATCGGTACAAGCCAGCCAATGCCTCTGAAATTGTGCTTAGCACCAACAAATACACCAATACCAATTAATAAACCTTGCCAGCTGAACAGATATTCTGGGATGCCCAGATCCATTTGACGGAGCAGGTAGATGACACCGATGATGATGATAACCAAACCGCCAAGTATATTGTTTGGTCGGCCATGTCTTTCTATATGCTGTCTTCTACGTTCCGAGAATCTATCTCTTGAAAATCTCGGGTCCATATTTTTAAATTCTTGTGTATCCATGATTCAAAAGTAATATTGAACGACTAAGTTCAAAATCATATTCCGATAACCCTATGCAATACCTCGGTGAACGGTAGATTTTGGTCGGTGAATTTTTTTGAATGAAGCAACATCTTTCATAAATGATAATTGAAGCAAATGAGGTTGCTTTAGGAGTGTTCTGAATCCTTTCACTAATTTCTTATTACTATCCCGAAAAAACCATAATGCTTTGTACCTTTAAGCTTGTACTTCAAATCAGATTATCATACTATGCCTAAACATACCAATGCTCTTGTAAGCGAAACTTCCCCTTATTTATTGCAGCATGCCCATAATCCGGTTAATTGGTTTCCATGGGGAGCAGAGGCCTTAAAAAAAGCGAAGGAAGAGAATAAGCTCATTTTGGTAAGCGTTGGGTATTCCGCCTGCCATTGGTGCCATGTGATGGAACATGAGTCTTTTGAAGACGAGGAAGTTGCGGCCATTATGAATGAGCATTTTGTTTGTGTAAAAGTGGATAGGGAAGAGCGGCCGGATATTGATCAGATTTATATGAATGCGGTTCAGCTAATGACCGGTGGTGGCGGCTGGCCATTGAATTGTTTCTGTTTGCCAGATCAGCGTCCTTTTTATGGTGGGACTTATTTTAGGAAGGATGATTGGAAACAGTTGCTGAATGATCTGAATGCCTTCTATCGGAATAAACCTGATGAAGCTGGAGAATACGCCCGTCGTTTGCATGAGGGTATTAATCAATCAGACTTGGTAAGCTTTGTTAACGAGAAGAAAGAATACACAAACGAATCGTTAAAAGCCATTGTTGATTCCTGGATTCGTTATTTTGACTTTACTGATGGAGGACACAACCGTGCGCCTAAATTTCCCTTACCCAATAATTTTTTGTTTTTACTTCGCTATGCCCATTTGATGAAAGATCAGGCGTCGAATGTGATCACTCGTATAACGCTTGATAAAATGGCTTATGGAGGAATTTATGATCAGCTGGGAGGAGGCTTTGCTCGTTACTCTGTCGATTCGGTGTGGCTGGTGCCACATTTCGAAAAGATGTTATATGATAACGCTCAATTGGTTAGCCTTTATGCCGAAGCTTATCAATACAGCCATTCAGAGATTTATAAAAAGGTAGTGGAGGAAACGTTAGAATTTGTAAAACGTGAGTTAACATCGCCGGAAGGAGGATTTTATTCAGCATTAGATGCCGATAGCGAAGGGGTGGAAGGGAAGTTTTATTGCTGGACGAAAGATGAATTACAAGGGCTTTTAGGTGATGATGAAGAGCTTTTCAGTATTTATTATAACGTAACAGAAGCTGGCAATTGGGAAGAAACCAATATCCTGCATCGCAAACAAGATGATGATGTGCTGGCAGAAGCTTTAGGTATAACGGTTGAAAATCTGCTCGAAATAATAGAACGCTGTAAAGCAAAGCTGATGAAAGTGAGGGCGGCCAGAATTCGTCCCGGACTGGATGATAAAATTTTAACTTCCTGGAACTCGATGATGTTAAAAGCTTATGTTGATGCTTATCGGGTTTTTAATAATCCTGAGTATTTGCAGTCAGCCCTTCAAAACGCAGAGTTTATATTAAGTAATTTAAAAACCACTAACGGAGGATTGAAGCGCAACTTTAAAAATGGTAAAGCCACCATCAATGGTTTTTTAGATGATTATGCTTTTACCATAGAAGCCTTCATTGAGCTTTATCAGGCTACATTTGATGAACAATGGCTCAATGAGGCGAAAGTACTGGTTGACTACTGCAATGATCATTTCATCGACACGGATTCGGGGATGTACTTTTACACAGCTGATACCGATGAACAACTGATTGCCCGTAAAATGGAAGTGATGGATACAGTTATTCCCGCCTCAAATTCAGCAATGGCCAGGGCATTATTAAAGCTTGGTATCTTACTTCAAAACGAGGAATATTTGAAACAATCAGGTCAAATGCTGACAAATGTTAGCGAACAGATAAAGAAATACGCATCAGCCTATTCAAATTGGGCATTGTTAATGCTCGAAAATATATTTCCTTTTTATGAAGTGGCTATAACCGGTAAAGGAGCCGTTAGCAGATTGGTGGAACTTGATCAGTATTATATTCCCAATAAATTGGTAATGGGAGGAGAAACCGGAACATTACCATTGTTGGAGGGGAAAATCAATGAACAGCCAAAAGTGTATGTATGCGTGAACAGAACCTGCCTAATGCCCGTTTCGCAGGTTGTTGAAGCAGTTCAGCAAATGAAACATGACTTTCCAATTGTATAATTTAATACGATGCAAAATATGCTTTCGCTTGACCTTGGAAGACAAACTTTCGGAGATACAACTAATGTAAATAATGTATTAAGCAGAGATGAGGTAACTCAACTATTGATTGATTGGGTGAAAAATGAAAAGCTGCTGTTGCACATGAAACAGGTGGGGCACCTGATGAAGCAATGGGCATTGGAACGTGAAGAGCTTTCATCTGATGAAGCATGGAAATGGGAGATGGCCGGCTTACTGCATGATGCGGATTGGGACCAATGGCCCGACCAGCACTGCCGATTGATCATTGAAGAACTGGAAAAAAGAAATGTTGATCCTGAAATTATTCATGCCATTGCATCACACGGTCCACTGTATTTTGGGGTTGAGCCCATAACCATAATGGATAAAATGCTTTATGCCTTGGATGAACTATCAGGATTAATCCATGCTTACTCTTTAATGCGTCCTGAAGGTTATATTGGTATGGAATTAAAGGGAGTTAAGAAAAGGTTAAAGGAGAAAACATTTGCCGCCAATGTATCTAGAACTGATATTCAGGATGCATGTGATAGAGCCAGCCTCAATCTAGACGATTTAATACAGTTTATAATTCTGCATCAGGGTGATGTAAGTTTATCAAATTGGTTTTAAAATTGATTAAGCCGGTTTTATATTTTAAGTAGCTATGATCTTCATGGTTAATTATTAAAATTTAGAAAATCTGAATAATTGTGAAGTATTCATTATTTTACGAATTCAATAATCAATTTACCTTATGCTTGATCAACAACTGGAGATTAGTAGAAACGAAGACATTAATAAACAATTGCTTTATGAACTGAAGTCGCGTAAAAAGAAATTACTAGCGGGTGGAGGGGAGAAAGCGGCTGCCAAACAGAAGGAAAAAGGCAAGATGCTTGCAAGAGAGCGTATTGCCTACATGATAGATCCCACTACTGAATTTATTGAATTTGGCACATTTGCCGCATATGATATGTATGCCGAAGCTGGTGGTTGTCCGGCTGCCGGAGTTATTACTGGGTTAGGTTATGTTTCTGGCAGATTGTGCGTTATTGTTGCCAATGATGCCACTGTAAAAGCAGGCGCATGGTTTCCGATGACAGCCAAAAAGAATCTTCGGGCGCAGGAGATAGCGATGGAAAATCATCTCCCGATAATCTATTTGGTCGACAGTGCAGGTGTTTACTTGCCAATGCAAGATGAGATCTTTCCCGACAAAGAACACTTTGGACGAATTTTCAGAAATAACGCTATTATGTCGTCGAAAGGCATTGTTCAAGTTGCAGCTATAATGGGTTCATGTGTTGCCGGTGGAGCTTATCTGCCCATTATGAGTGATGAAGCCCTGATTGTTGAAGGCACCGGTTCAGTTTTTTTGGCAGGTTCGTATTTGGTGAAATCGGCAATTGGTGAAGACATAGATAATGAAACCTTAGGCGGGGCGACCACTCATTCAGAAATCTCGGGTGTTACCGATTATAAGTGTGAGAACGACCAGGACTGTTTGGATAAAATTCGTTCACTGATCGATAAGCTTGGAGAAAATCCTAAAGCTGGCTTTAGCAGAATAGAACCTAAAAAGCCTTTAAAAGACGAAAAAGAGATTTATAAAATACTTCCAGAGAATCGGGATAAACAATTCGATATGCTTGATATTATTCATCGTTTGGTTGATAATTCCGAATTTGATGAATATAAAGAGCTGTATGGTAAATCGATTTTATGTGGCTATGCCCGAATTAACGGATGGGCAGTTGGAATTGTAGCCAATCAACGTAAAGTGGTGAAATCAAAAAAAGGAGAGATGCAGTTCGGCGGAGTCATCTATTCTGATTCGGCTGATAAAGCCACCCGCTTTATCATGAATTGTAACCAGAAGAAGATTCCGTTAGTGTTCTTACAGGATGTTACTGGATTCATGGTAGGATCTCGATCAGAACAGGGTGGAATTATAAAGGATGGAGCAAAAATGGTGAACGCGGTAGCAAATTCAGTAGTTCCAAAATTTACCATTGTTATCGGAAATTCATATGGAGCCGGAAACTATGCTATGTGTGGGAAAGCCTATGATCCGCGTTTCATTGCGGCATGGCCGACAGCCAAAATAGCCGTAATGGGTGGTTCACAAGCGGCTAAAACCTTGCTCCAAATACAAGAAGCCTCACTAAAGGCTAAAGGAGAAGAAATTACCGAGGAAAAAGAACAAAAACTATTGAAAGAAATAACCGATCGATACAATAATCAAACAACGCCCTACTATGCTGCAGCGCGCTTATGGGTTGATGAGATCATCGATCCTCTCGACACCCGTAAATGGATCTCCATGGGGATAGAAGCTGCGAATCATGCTCCTATTGAACGGGCATTTAATGTAGGGGTACTTCAGGTTTAATAATTTAAAACTTACTAAATAACGGCCGTAAATAACGATAAATCATCATTATTACGGCCGTTTGCTTCTTTAGATTGATTTAGAAATTTTACAAATACTGCAACCTATCGCTATTGCAACTGTTAAGCCTATAATTATATTTACGCAAATTTAAAGGCATGACGCAAAATAACGAGATTGATGAGCTTAAGAAAAGAATTGAGGAATTGGAAAAGAGGCTTGAATTTCTAAATGCTGTTGTTCATAAATTACCAGCCAACATTTATGTTTCAAATCTTAATGAGAAAAAAATCGTTTGGTGCAATCATAAACATGAAGTTTCTACAGGGTACACACTGAAGGAGGCATCGGAGATGGGCTTTGAATTTTTTCAGCAAACAATTCATCCTGATGATTTGAATATTCCAGAGGATAGTATTCAGCATTATAGTTCCCCAATTGAAAATGACTTTGGAGGTATCTTCAGAACACGTAGAAAAGACTCAACCGATTGGAAATGGTATGCAGGTTGGGCTACAACTTTTGTTGAAAAGGAAGAAAAACCAGTTGAAATTCTATGTGTGGACGTTGAGTTAAGCGGAAGTATGCATACAATTGCTCAATCGGCCGAGGCTTTAAAAGAAGTACTAACTTTCAGAAATAAATATTTAATTGAAAAACTGACTGGTCGTGAACTGGAGATTTTGAAACATGTTGGTAATGGATTGTCCAATAAAATGATTGCTGAGGAGTTAAATATTAGTCTGCTAACCGTTCAAACTCATCGAAGAAATATTCGGGAAAAATTAAGCACTTCAAATACCGCTGAATTGGTTGCTTTAGCTAAAGAATCGGGTATCTCTTAAATTTTAAACATGTTAGATTCTGTTTTAAAAGCACTTCAAAATTTATCGATTTTAGAATTATCGGTTTTTATTATCGGCTTTGTAAATGTGTTTTTGCTTATCAAAGAGCATGTAGGCGTTTATCCTGGAACCATAATAAGCTCATTTCTACATATTTTTATTATCTATTCATCACAGATATATGCCGGTATAGTAATCGATATCTACTTCATTGTAAGTTCTGTGTATGGATGGATGTATTGGAAATCACAAAATGATGCCTCAAATGATGAGTTTGCACCTAGCAAAGGAACATTTAAACAAAACCTTGTATGGTTTGCGGCTTTTCTATTAATATGGTTAATACTACTGATCATTTTTAAATACCTCCTGAAAAGTGACTTTAGCGAGTTGGATACCTGTATTACTTCCGCCGGTTTTGTGGCCACCTATTTAATGATCAAGAAGAAGATTGAAAATTGGGTTTATTGGTTATTCGGAGTATTTATAACCTTGCCAATGTATTATTACAAGCATTTGTATCTGTTGTGCATACTGTATCTCGCCATGGTGGTTCTCAATATTATTGGCCTTAAACAATGGACTGCTAGATTGGTTAAATCCCAATATGCGTAGTTTTAGTTTGAAATAATTGTTTCAACTTTAGGCTTTTTGAGATGGCAACAAACTTACCAGCACTTACATATAATGATCTTACTTTTCAGGAACTGACGATTAGTAATTGGTTTCAGTTTGAAAAGCTAATGGGTGATAAGGGTGGATGTGGAGGTTGTTGGTGCATGGCTTTCCGATTGTCTACCAAAGAATTTAATGAGCAGAAGTACGAAGGAAATAAATCATCAATGTATTCATTGGTTGAAGAAGGAAGACCAATAGGAATTATAGCTTTTTGTGAAGACGAGCCTATTGGATGGATAGCGTTAGCTCCCCGTGAAGATTATCTTAAAATTGAAAAATCCAGATCATTAAAACCAATAGATGATAAACCGGTTTGGTCTATTACTTGTTTTTTCATTGGGAAGGAGTTTCGGAGAGTAGGTTTATCAAAATTACTCATTAAAGGAGCGGTTGATTTCGCAAGATATAAAGGAATAAAAACCTTAGAAGCTTATCCAGCAATTCCTTACGACAACAAGGTTCCTGCAGCTTTTTTATGGGTTGGGATTTTGAGTGCCTTTCTTTTAAATGGCTTTGAGGTGGTAAAGCAAAATGGAAAAAGCAGAGCTATTGTACGACTAGATGTTTAGTGTTCCTAAAAAAATTAGCAAAAATTTCGTTAATTCGTACTCCGAATAAATCATAAGTACGATGCAACCATTAGCCGAACGCCTTCGACCTAAAACTTTAGATGATTATGTCAGTCAGTCGCATTTAATAGGGACAGAAGGTGTATTACGGAAAATGATTAACATGGATGCTTTTCCATCCATGATTTTCTGGGGTCCTCCCGGAACAGGCAAAACCACATTGGCATTAATCATTGCAAACATTGCTAAGCGACCGTTTTACCAGCTCAGTGCGGTAAATGCCGGTGTTAAAGACGTTCGTGAGGTTATTGAAAGTGCCTCGACCAGTCGTGGTATGTTTGCCCAGCGACCAATATTATTTATTGATGAGATCCATCGATTCAGCAAATCACAACAAGACTCTTTATTAGGAGCCGTAGAAAAAGGTCTGGTTACATTAATTGGCGCTACCACTGAAAATCCCAGTTTCGAAGTTATTCCTGCATTATTATCCCGCTGCCAGGTATACATCCTTAATCATTTTACTAAAGCAGATCTCGACCTTTTATTACAAAAGGCTATAGCCACTGATGAAGTTTTAAAGCTGCGCAAAATTGAGCTGAATGAAACTGATGCATTAATTCGTATTTCGGGTGGTGATGCAAGAAAACTGTTAAATACTCTTGAATTGGTTGTTTCCGGATCCACTGACAATCCATTGATAATAACCAATGACCTGGTTGCATCAATGGCACAAAAGAATGGTGCTTTTTATGATAAATCAGGAGAACAACATTATGATATCATTTCAGCCTTCATAAAATCGATAAGGGGAAGCGACCCGAACGGCGCTGTTTATTGGTTAGCCAGAATGATTGAGGGTGGGGAAGACTTGAAATTTATTGCCCGTCGCATGCTCATTGCAGCTTCCGAAGATATAGGCAACGCCAATCCTACTGCTTTGATTATGGCTAATAATACTTTTCAAGCCGTGCAAACAATAGGCTATCCTGAGAGTAGGATAATACTTAGCCAGTGCGCGGTATATTTGGCTACATCTCCTAAAAGTAATGCATCCTATTTGGCAATTGGCAAGGCACAACAAATAGTTAAGCAAACTGGTGATTTACCAGTTCCCTTGCATCTGCGTAATGCTCCCACTAAGCTGATGAAAGAACTTAACTATGGTAAAGATTACCTGTATTCACATGATTATACCGATAACTTTATTGAACAGGAGTTTTTGCCAGATGAGTTATCAGGTCAAAAAATTTATGACCCCGGTGAAAATGCCAAAGAAGTGCAGTTGCGGCAATTTCTGCGAGCACGGTGGAAAGAAAAGTATGGCTATTAATGAGGTTCTATCCAAATTCAATTAGAATTTTAGCAAATTGAAGTTAATTTTAGTCAAAACCTGAAAAAAAATACTTTAATGTTTTTGGTTAATTAGGTTAAATCTGAGTTGTACTTTGGTTAAAAATAAAATTTGAAATGCCGGTTCATTTAAAACACTTAGTGGCAGGAGTATAGTATGTCGAAATTTGAATTGATAATATTAAATATGAACAGGTTTTAGATGTAAAATGATAGGGTATTTAAATATTTAATCTTTTTTGCACAGGAATAGTGGTTTTTGAAGAAAAAATTAAGTGTTTATAATTTTAGTCAAAAACTTAAATATCAGGTTAATAAATATATATATCCTGGGGATTGAGAAACAATTCCCTTTTTTATTGTTTGTTGGTATTATAAAGAATTTAGTTTATTTGCGGAAAATTTGTTTTCTATGGCTAAAAATTTGTTGATCGTTGAGTCTCCGGCTAAAGCCAAAACCATTGAAGGATACTTGGGAAGTGAGTTCCTGGTAAAATCCAGCTTTGGTCATATTCGAGATTTGGCAAAAGGTGACGATGCGATTGATGTAAAGAATGACTTTGCTCAGAAATACGAAGTGCCGGATGATAAGCGCGCCGTTGTTTCTGAATTAAAGAAATTAGCCAAGGAAGCCGAAATGGTGTGGTTAGCATCCGATGAGGACCGTGAGGGAGAAGCCATTTCGTGGCATTTATTGCAAACCTTAGGTTTGGATGAAAAGAAAACTAAACGTATTGTTTTTCATGAAATTACCAAGCCAGCTATTTTAAAGGCAATTGAAAACCCACGAGGAATTGATTATGGGCTAGTCCATGCTCAGCAAGCACGTAGGGTGCTCGACCGCTTGGTAGGTTTTGAGTTATCGCCAATTCTTTGGAAAAAAGTAAAGCCTTCGCTGTCGGCAGGACGAGTACAGTCGGTTGCGGTTCGCTTAATTGTGGAACGTGAACGAGAAATAAATCAGTTTAAATACGAGGCTCAGTTTAAAATAACAGCGCAGTTTTCTACAGATGGAAAAAAGGCGAATTTAAAAGCTGAGTTGCCACAACGTTTTAAAACAGCTCAGGAAGGTGAAAAGTTCTTGCAAGATTGTCTGGGTGCTAACTTTAAAGTTAATGGATTGGAAGTTAAGCCTGCAAAACGTTCCCCTGCACCTCCGTTTACCACATCAACCTTACAACAAGAAGCTTCACGTAAGCTAGGCTATTCAGTAAGTCGTACGATGCAAGTGGCTCAACGTTTATACGAAGCCGGTAAGATCACTTATATGCGTACTGATTCGGTTAACCTATCGGATACGGCCTTGCAAGCGGCTGAAAAAGAAATTAATTCAGCCTACGGACAACAATATCATCATCAGCGAAAATATAAAACCAAAACCTCTGGAGCTCAGGAAGCTCACGAGGCCATTCGTCCAACTTATTTTAACGATCACTCGATTGATGGTGAAGCAGCAGAACGTCGTTTGTATGAACTGATCTGGAAGCGCGCTATTGCTTCTCAGATGAGTGATGCAGCATTTGAACGTACGAATGTTAAAATTGGCGTTTCAAGCCGCAGTGAAGAGTTTCAGGCTCAAGGCGAAGTGTTGAAATTTGATGGGTTCCTGAAGGTTTACATGGAATCACATGATGACGAGGATATCAGTGAGGATGAAAACACTTCTATTTTGCCTCCAATGTCAGTTGGGCAATCGCTTGATCTAAAAGAAATGATTGCTGCTGAGCGTTTTTCACGCCCTTCAGCTCGTTATACAGAGGCCAGCTTGGTTAAAAAGCTGGAAGAGTTGGGTATTGGTCGTCCTTCTACATACGCTCCAACCATTTCTACCATTCAAAAACGTGGATATGTGATTAAAGAAGATCGCGAAGGGAAACAGCGTAGCTATCAGCTTTTGGTATTGAGAGATGGTAAGATTGAGAAAAGAGTAGAGAACGAAACCTACGGTAACGAAAAGTCTAAATTATTCCCAAGTGATATTGGGGCTTTGGTTAATGACTTTCTGGTACAGTATTTTGATAAGGTAGTTGATTACAATTTTACCGCAACTGTAGAAAAAGAGTTCGATGAAATTGCCCAGGGAATGAAAGAATGGACGGAAATGATCCGGTCGTTCTACAATCCTTTCCATGAGAATGTAGAAAATACCATAAAAACTGCTGATCGTGTTCGCGCAGATCGTGAGCTTGGAATTGATCCTGAAAGCGGAAAACGTATTTCTGTTCATATTGGTCGCTACGGACCTTATGTTCAGATCGGTGAAAACGACGATGAGAATAAACCTCGTTATGCCAGTTTGAAGGCCGGCCAGATGATCGAAACCATCACCTTTGAAGAGGCATTGGATTTGTTTAAACTTCCTAAAAAAGTAGGTGTTTTTGAAGATAAAGAGATGACGGTTGCTATTGGTCGTTTTGGGCCGTACATTCGTCATAATAATGCATTTTATTCGTTAACGAAAGAAGATGATCCTTTTACGATTGATGAACCACGAGCTGTTGAACTGATCTTGGCTAAAAGGGAAAAGGATGCCAATAAACTGATCAAATCGTTTGACGAAGATGAAACTGTAAAAGTATTGAATGGCCGTTGGGGACCTTATATTGCTTTTGGTAAACAAAACGTTAAGATTCCAAAGGGAACTGATCCTGCTTCATTGACATTTGAACAATGCAAGCAATTAGCAGAACAGGATACCCAAGCTGAAAAAGCAGGAACTAAGAAGAAAGTGCCTGCAAAAGCTGCTGCAGCAAAAAAAGCACCTGCGAAAAAAGCTACAACAAAGAAGTCGGGTAAATAGAAAAAAATATTGTTTGGTCCATGGTCCATTACCTATGGTCCATGGACCTTTTTTATTAAACAAAAAAATGAAAAAAGACCTTCCTCAAAATATAGTTAAAGATGTTGCCATTGTTATTGCCTTGGAAAAGGAATCGGCAGTAAGCAGGGAATGGAATGTTTACCTGTTGAATTTAAATAATAAACCCCTTGAAACCGTTTTGATTAGTTCAAGAGGCTTTGGATTGCATAATGGAAAAGAAGTGAAAACTTCGATTTTACGACATTCGATTGGCGAAATTGGCGGGAAGGATTACGCCAAAGTGGAGGCCATTGACGAGCAAGTTTTTGGACTTACCAATGAGTATTGGTTAAGTTTTTATATGGACGGTGTTTTATTCGATAAGAAGTATATTTTCCTTCCAGAAAGTGTAGTTGAAGATAATTTTATTAAACTTCCGCTGATTGATAAGGTTGGCGTGATGATACAATAAATAAGCAAACTTTTTAATGAAAGGGGTCATTCAGAGATAATCAGAATGACCCTTATTTTTTGAATAATATTTTTCGACAGATGATTAACTGAATGTTTTTTTTATCAACTTTAAAGCACATTCTAATCATATGTTTACAAGCCTTAAAATACATCTAACTACCCGAAAAGCTCTTTTTACCAGCTTAATAGTCATAACCCTTACTGCATTAACCCTTACTTTTTGTAAGAAAAATGCGTTAGAGGAACCCGATGCTGCATACAATGAATTTATTGAGGCATATACTTCCGGAATCGTTTCTAAACAAAGCAATGTACGTATTCAGTTGGCCGCTCAAACAGAAACGGTTCATGAAGCAGACGAGCCTCTCGAAGATGGGTTGTTCTCAATAAACCCGAGTGTAAAAGGTAAAGCCTTTTGGACTGATGCCAGAACCATTGAGTTTAGACCGGAAGAAGATATGAAACCCGATCAGGTTTATCAGGTCTCCTTTAAATTGGGTAAGGTGACAAAGGTGCCACAACAGTATACTGATTTTAAGTTTGGCTTTTCGACCATAAAACCTTCTATCGGTATTGATTATGATGGTTTTCATTCGTTGGATAATTCTTTAGAACAAATGAGTTTTTCGGGAATAGTGTATACTGCTGATGCCGAAGATCCAGAGAAAGTAGAGCAGATGATTTCTGTGGATCTAGCCGGAAACGGAAGAACCGTAAAATGGACTCATGAAAATGCACTACGAACACATCGCTTTACGATTGATAGTTTGCAAAAAACAAATACCCCACAAACATTAGAAGTGCAAACCACCGGTAAACCCTTAGGCTTAAATGATCGGATGGCTTATAAAGCTGTACTTCCTGCTTTAGGTGATTTCACGGTGCTTTCAATTCGCGCTGTAAATGACGCAGAGCAATATGTACTGGTACAGTTTTCTGAACCTGTGGCAATTAATCAGGATTTGGAGGGGCTGATCACCCTTTCGGAGGTTTCTGATTTGCGATACACCATTTCAGGAAGTGAGGTGAAGGTTTTTGCTCCCGAAAAACTGAACGAAAGTTATTCGGTTAGAGTTGCTGAAGGCATAAAAAACATTGCCGATAAAGCGTTACCGCGTCCGATGGCTGCCAATGTTTTCTTCGAGAACAGTTTTCCGTCGGTTGAAATACCTGGTAAAGGAGTGATTATCCCATCGGGTGGAAAGTTGGTAATGCCATTTTATGCTTCCAACCTTAAGGCAGTGGATGTTACCATCATTAAAATCTATGAAAACAATGTTTCGCAATACCTGCAACAAAATGATTTAAATGGTGAATATGATTTGCGGAGAGTGGCGAAGCCGGTTGTGCAAAAAACTATTTATTTAGATACCGACAAGGGCCTTCGGTTGAATAAAAAAAATCGGTTTGCGCTCGATCTTGATAAACTGATCAGAACCGAACCTGGTGCAATTTATCGGATTACTATTGGTTTCCGACGTGAATATTCATTGTTCAATTGTGAGCAGGATAGCACCGAGAATATAGAAGAAGAACGTGAATATTACGGTGATAAGATAGATGAGGATGATGATTTTTGGCGAAGATATGACTCCTATTATCCATATGGTTATCATTGGGACGAACGTCAGGATCCTTGCAAGTTATCCTACTACAATAAAGAACGTTGGGCTGTTAGAAATGTAATAGCATCCAACATGGGTATAATTGCCAAACGAGGCAACGATAATTCAATGTTAGTGGCCATAACCGATTTGCTAACCACCAAGCCAATTGAAAATGCTGAAGTTCAATTGTTAGATTATCAGCGCCAGGTACTGGGTAAAGCTAAAACTGATGGGGATGGCCTTGCAACATTGAATTTGCCTAAGCAGCCGTTTTTATTGGTAGCTAAAAAAGGAGAAGAGCGTGGTTATTTGAAGCTGGATGATGGAAGTTCGTTGCCTGTTAGTAAGTTTAATTTAGGTGGCGATGAAGTGCAGAAAGGAATCAAAGGTTTTATCTATGGAGAACGTGGTGTTTGGCGGCCTGGCGATTCAATTTTTGTGTCATTTATTTTAGAAGATAAAGAGAATAAGCTTCCACAAGGGCATCCGGTAAGTTTTGAACTTTATAATCCGAAGGGTCAGCTTTATAAAAAGGTTGTTCAAACTAAATCGATAAATGGATTTTACACTTTTCCAACTGCTACTGAAGTGAGCTCGCCAACAGGTAACTGGCTGGCGAAGGTAAAAGTTGGAGGTGCTACATTTCAAAAGGTCCTTAGGATTGAAACCATTATGCCTAATCGTTTAAAAATTAACCTTGATTTTGGCAAAAAGGAATTAGTAAGAGGAGAGAATCCTTCAGCCGTTTTAAATGCGAAATGGTTGTTTGGCGGTGTTGCGCATAATTTAAAAGCTAAAGTTGATGTTTCTTTATCAGCGGCTTCTACTTCATTTAAAGGTTTAAGCGATTACAATTTCCAGGATCCGGTAAGTTCTTTCGCAACTGAAAATAAAACTGTTTTCGATGGACAACTGGATGAAAATGGGAATGCCACTGTTAAAGCCAATATTTCAGTCGATAAAACTGCTCCGGGAATGCTAAATGCAAATTTCCTGATCAAGGTGTTTGAACCAGGAGGCAATTTTAGTATCGATAATTTCACATTACCTTATCATGTTTTCAAATCATATGTCGGTATTAAAACACCTGAAGGAGATGAATATTCAGGAATGCTACCAACAGGAAAGAATATTCCCGTTGACATTGCCAACGTGACCACAACCGGGGCATTACTCGGTGGTCAGCGTCAGGTTGAAGTAGAGTTGTTTAAAATTCAATGGAAATGGTGGTGGGACGAAAGCGATGATGATTTCAGCAATTTTACTCAAGATCAGTATAACAAGTTTATATCAAGAGAAGTTGTTTCGTTGCAAAATGGTAAGGGGCAATGGAGCTTAAAAGTAAGTGATGATGATTGGGGCCGGTACCTGGTTCGTATTCGCGATTTAAAAAGCGGGCATGTAACTGGTAAAGTGTTGTATTTGGATAATCCTTACTGGAGCTCAAGATCTGATGGCAACGGAAGTACAGCCGCTACCATGCTTACTTTTACCAGTGATAAAGAAAAGTACAATGTTGGTGATGAGGTGAAACTAACCATTCCTTCGGCACAAGGCGGACGGGCCTTAGTAAGCATTGAATCAGGAAGTAAGGTGGTGAAAACTTATTGGGTTGAAGCAACAAAAGGAGAAACCCAGTTTAAATTTAAAGCTGAAAGCAGCATGTCGCCAAATGTATTCGTAAACGTCACCTTGCTGCAACCTCATTCACAAACGGTCAACGATAAACCGATACGGATGTATGGAGCCATTCCGATTACAATAGAAGACAAAAACAATATTCTTAAACCAATACTTAAAATTCCATCGAGTATAAGACCTGAAAGTGAAGTGAGTTTCGCCGTTTCTGAATCTTCAGGTAAAGAAATGACTTATACAGTTGCTCTTGTGGATGAAGGCTTACTTGATATAACCCGTTTTAAAACACCTAATCCTTATACGGCCTTTTACGCACGCGAGGCTTTAGGCGTGAAAACCTGGGATTTATACGACTATGTACTTGGTGCCTGGGGAGGTGACTTAGAACGCATTTTAAGCATTGGTGGTGATCAAAGTGGTGGAAAAGCAGCTAGCGCAAATCGGGCTAACCGATTTAAACCTGTAGTTAAATTTTTAGGGCCTTTTGTGTTAAAAGCCAATGGTTCAAATACACATAAAATTAAATTGCCTCCGTATGTGGGTTCGGTAAAAGTGATGCTGATCGCAGGACAAAAAGGAGCTTATGGATTTGCAGAACAAGCCATTGCTGTTAAAAAACCTTTGATGCTATTAACTACTTTGCCAAGAGTATTGAGTCCGGGTGAAACATTTAAACTTCCTGTAAGTGTTTTTGCTATGGAGCGAAACATTCGTCAGGCTTCGGTAACCATTCAGGCTAATCCGTTTTTAGAAGTTGTTGGAGCTAATACTAAATCGGTTTCCTTTACTCAACCCGGTGAACAATTGGTGTATTTTGATGTGAGGGTGAAGCAAAATCTGGGTGTGGCCAAAGTAAAAGTAACCGCACAAAGTGGAGCCGAAAAAGCCGATGATAATGTTGAAATTGATGTTCGTAATCCGAATAACACGATAACAAAAGTGCAACAGGCAACACTGATGCCCGGTAAATCGGTAGCCTTGCCTGTACAGATGATTGGAATTGCCGCAGCTGCCAAAGGAACACTGGAAGTTTCGAGCATCCCTCCAATTAATTTGGCCAAAAGATTGACTTATTTGATTCAATACCCGCATGGTTGTGTTGAGCAAACTACTTCTTCGGTATTTCCGCAGTTGGTATTAAACCAGCTAATGGATCTAAGCGATCGTCAAAAAGCGGAGATCGATAGGAATATTAAGGCGTCTATCAATCGATTAAAAGGATTCCAAACAACAGATGGCGGGTTTGGTTACTGGCCAGGAGATTCACAACCCGATGAATGGGGGTCTAATTATGCCGGTCATTTCATACTGGAAGCACAAAAAAAGGGTTATAATGTGCCTTCGGCCATGTTGCTGCAATGGAAGAAGTTTCAAAAGAATAAAGCAGTTTCATGGACTCCATCAACCGATAATTTTTATGGCGGCGATTTGTCTCAAGCTTATCGATTGTATTTATTGGCCTTGTGTAAGGCGCCTGAGATTGGAGCTATGAACCGATTGAAAGGGTTTAAATACCTGTCGAATGAAGCTAAATGGCGCTTGGCATCGGCTTATCAACTGGCCGGACAAGAAGAGGTAGCTAAAGCGATGATCGCTGGTTTAAATACTTCTATTAAAAAGTACAAGCAGTTGGGTGGCACATTCGGTTCCGATTTACGTGATCAGGCGATGATTTTAGAGACTTTATCATTATTGGGAGAACAACAGAAAGCGGCTTCATTGGTTCAAGCGGTTGCCTCAAAATTGTCACAAGATGAGTGGTATAGTACTCAAACAACAGCTTACTCCTTAATTGCTATTGCTCAATATTGTGGCGAGAATGCGGGCTCAAAAATAAGCTACGATTATCAAGCGAATGGAGCAAAGGCTACTGTTAATTCAAATTCAGTTGTTTCACAAGTTAATATAGCCAAAAACGGAACGGTCGCGGTTCAAAATAGAGGTAGCAACATTCTGTACGTTCGTTTAATATTGAGTGGGAAACCACAGGTGGGTGATGCCATTGAGGCTCATGAAAATCCTGATGTATTGAAACTGAATGTGGCTTACAAAACATTGGAAGGTAAAATCATTGACCCATCACGTATAGAACAAGGGACCGATTTTGTAGCTGAAGTTACAGTAACCAATCCCGGTAAGCGAGGGAATTATGAGCAAATTGCATTAACTCAATTATTTCCTTCAGGTTGGCAAATTATCAATACCCGTTTAACCGGCGATGAAAATAGGTTTAATTCTTCACCTTCAACGTATAAAGATATTAAGGACGATCGGGTGAATACTTATTTTAATTTGTATGGTGGTCGTTCTGTAACGTATCATGTTTTGCTTAATGCTTCTTACATTGGTAAATTCTATTTGCCAACCACAAATTGTGAAGCCATGTATGATGCAACCATAAGTGCAGGGACAAATGGACAATGGGTAGAAGTAGTTGGCGCTGGAACACCTGTAGCTAAAAAAGAATAACCACCTCATTTTTTTTTGATAATGAAATAGCCTGTAGCAAAACTACAGGCTATTTTGTTTGATTATTGTGTGCTAAGCATCTTCATTACTTGGTCAGGAGGTACAGGCCCCGGAACCTGATTTTTAACCGGTGGCAATGAATGCAAATAGGCAAAAACGGCTTTTAAGTCTTCGTACCATGGCATTGGAGGTAAAATGGATCGTCCTGTATCCATGCCTAAATGTTTGCCTGTTCTTAAGGTTTTAATGAACACATCTTCAGTCCAGGAACCTATTCCAGTTGTTTCATCCGGGGTAAGGTTGGCGGAAAAAGACATTCCCCATGGCCCGGCGGCAGCGGTTAATTCAGGACCGAACACCACCCAATTGCCTGGTTTGGTCACATCCAAACTAAGAGGGGGAAGGGTACTGCCTTCGCGGTGACCTGATAACAAGCGTGTAGTGTCGATCAAGAGTTCGGTCTTTGTGAAAATTTTTGGGGGTATGACAATCATTACAACTTCCAATGGTAACCAGGTACTTTCCTCGGGAAATCTGTTCTTCTTTGGTCATAGTTCCTGATGTTTCTGATTTTGTCTGGGTGCATTTCACAAAAAATGATGCACATCCAATTAATAAGATTAGGATAATAATGTGCTTAAGGCTTTTGCTGATAGTTTTCATAAATAATCGTTTTAGGTGTGTTAATTAAGTTATAATTCAAACAGACAAAAAGAAGTCGGATTGCATTCTGTCCTCATTTTCCAGCTGTGATTCAAGTTTAAGCCTCCAATGTTGGTAATGTTCTCTACTTTGATAATTTTTTGGTGACTTCTTCTGGAGGAACAGGTCCCGGAACCTGGTTCTTAACAGGAGGCAGCGAACGTAAATACGCATAAATAGCTTTTAAATCGTCATCAGTCATTTGACTGATAAAATTCCATGGCATAGGAGGCAGAATCTTGCGACCACCTTCCTGTCCTAAATGCTTGCCTGTACGTAACGTAGCAATAAAGGCTTCTTCACTCCATGCGCCAATTCCGGTAGTGGTGTCGGGCGTTAAGTTGGCAGTATAAGAGATCCCCCAGGGGCCTGCAAAAGCGGTCATGTCTAAACTCATTAAGGCCCAGTCTCCTTTTTTTGTCAGGGTTGAATCGATCTTTACGTTGATTTTTGATAATTCCCCATCACTAGGGTGCCCGGAAAGCATTCTGGATGTATCAATAATAATTCCTTCATAGGGCGTTGAGAGTTTCGGAGAGTGACAGTAATTGCAGGAGGCGATGGTTACCAGGTATTTACCTCTGTCAATTGAAGGAGAAGAATTTTCTTCTTGCTGTTGATTTTGCTCTTGAGTACCTCCGCCACAGCTTATTAATGATGCTAAAAGTGCAGGTAGTAAAATAACGAGCATTCCGGATCGGGTTTTCATAGCAATGAGTTTGGGTTTATTGAATATAAAGTAGCTTAAATTTACATAATTGAAATATTTATTTCATTGATTTATAGTAGTTTATGTTGTTTGAGGATGTAGAGGTTTCTTATGGATTGTTGGTAGTTAAAGAAGAAACAGGTCAAGAACTGAGGTAATTCTCTTGCAGATATTTGAATTTAAATTACTTTCGCAGCTATTAAAATTACCAAACCCAAAAGAAATTTATATGGCAATAGGATTTACTCCAAAACACATTGACAATTTACCTTTTAATGAATTACTTCCTGAACAGTTTTTAGTAGTTGCCTTAGATGCTGCCAAACAAATGGATTGGCAGGTTGGCTACATCAGCGATACTGGTTTTATTGCGTATACAAACAATGGAGCATTTTCATGGAATGCGGAAGTCAAAATTAAAATTGAGGATGGGCATGCAGAGCTGCAAAGTGCTTCAACAGGCAATGAAATGATTGACTGGGGTAAAAACAAAAAGAATATTAACAAGTTCATTGCTGTTTTTGAAGAGGTAAAGTCAACTTCTAAAAATGAAGATCTACAACTAAAATATGAGGAATTAAGGTCGAGTTTGATTGCTCCTGAAGATGATATTTTGCAATTGCCTCCACCTACAAAAGCTGAACAGATTAAGGGGTTTTTATCCATTTTTAAACCGGTAAAAGGTTTTTTCATTACACCTATTATCATCGATCTGAATATCTCAATTTTCGTTCTAATGGTAATAACAGGAGTAAGCATCATGGAGCCTGATAATGAAAGTTTGATCAGATGGGGTGCTAATTTTCGCCCAATTACATTAGAAGGCCAATGGTGGAGATTGCTAACTAATTGTTTTTTGCATATAGGAATTCTTCACCTCTTAATGAACATGTATGCATTGCTCAATATCGCTGTTTTGTTAGAGCCAATTTTGGGAAGAACCAGGTACCTGGCAGCTTATTTATTAACCGGTATTGTTGCCAGTATGACTAGTTTATGGTGGCATGATTTAACAGTAAGCGCTGGTGCATCGGGAGCTATATTTGGCATGTATGGGGTATTTCTGGCAATGTTAACCACTGATATTATTGAAAAAACCACGCGCAAGACATTACTATCAAGTATTACTGTTTTTGTTGCTTTTAATTTGATCTACGGTCTCAAGGGAGGAATTGATAATGCAGCTCATATTGGTGGTCTAATCAGCGGTTTAGTTGTTGGTTATGCATTTATACCAAGCCTTAAAAGACCGGCTGAAAATAAGTTTAAATATAGTTCAATTGGATTGTTATCACTTCTGATTTTAGTTTCTTCGTTTGCTGTGTATCAAAAACTGCCGAATGATATTGCTAAATACGAGGCAAAAATGAAGGAGTTTGCTGCCATGGAAGAGGTTGCTTTAGAAGTTTATCATTTACCTAACGATTCTCCTAAAGAGAAATTCCTAAACACAATAAGTGAAAAGGGAATAGTCAACTGGAAAAAAAGCATCAAACTAATTGATGATATTGAAAAGCTTGACCTGCCAGATGAAATTCGTAAAAAAGATAAGGACTTAAAAAAATATTGCCAGTTGAGATTGCAATGCTATGAATTACTTTATAAAGCCATCGATGAAGATACTGATCAATATAAAAATCAGCTTGCCGATTATAACGCCCAAATTGAAGCTATTATCAATGAACTTGGAACGAAGTAAACATGCCGGAAAAACTTGTTAAATATATCTAAAGATTAATTTATCTTTTTTCTTATACTAGCGTTTTTAATTATTAGTTACTATTTATTTTTTATGGAAAATTTATCCGTTATTGACAAACCTATTGAAACGAAATGCCCTTCTTGTTCAATGATTCCAAATGAAACTGATGCTTTCTGTCAGCAATGTGGTTATCCACTTAAAGGAACCGAAATGGAGCAAAAAACATTCATGATCGACAAAGAGTATAAACATGTTGAGCTCGATGAACTGAATGAAGCGACAAAAAATCAAAAAATACTTTATGGATATTGTCAGTAATATTCTTGGTGTCTGGAATTGTTGCGTATTTCATGAATAAGGAAGAAGGCCTAGCATTACTAATAGTTAATGGAGTTATGGCTGTTCTTTTTGTAGGATTAGGCTTTTGGTGTAACAAGCGACCAGCTTCCGCTATTATTGCAGGCATGGCATTATATGGTTTTGTTCAATTAATTAATGCAATTGATAACCCATTAACTATTGTCCAAGGTGTTATATGGAAAATAGTAATTATTGGAGCAATGGTTCGAGGCTTAAAAGCTGCATTCAGAGCTGAAAAAATTAAAAAAGAACTTTCAATTGATTAATAATGGAGGAACAGGGAATAACCGAGGAGGAAGTGCAAATTAAACCTTGCTCACAGTGTGAGGTTGCAATTCCGGTTAGTTCGAAGTTTTGTGGAACATGTGGGGCTTTACAAACAGAGGGGTATAGCATTGATGAAGAAGAACGGCTTCGAGGAGTGAAGCAAGTTGGGTTTTTCTACACCATCGAATTTATCATTTGTTTGGTCGTAAAGTTTTCCGAGCTATTCAGAGATCTGTTCTCGTTAATTTTAATAGACTCTTTTATGGCTATTGTATCCATTGTTTTTTATGCACAAAATTGGATTGACAATAAACAGCTGCTTCGTTTTACTAATTTCTCAGTTCTTAAAGTTTTCAAATACATAGGTTTAACTATATGTTTTTCCCTACTGGTTAACATTTCAATGAGCTGGATAAATCGGAGTTTATTTGATGGTGATAATTATTACTCATTATTCTTTGATAATTATAAATACTCAAAGATTCTGATGTTCTTTTTTGTCGCTTTAACCCCAGCATTGTTTGAAGAACTTGCGTATAGAGGATTTGTTTTACAAGGTTTATTGAATGTGATGGATAAATGGCAAGCTATCTTTTTAACATCATTTTTATTTGCCCTGATTCATTTGAGTCCGATTAGTATGGTTTGGTTACTTCCCTTCGCACTTTGGCTGGGTTATATCCGAACTAAAGAAAATACCTTATGGTATGGTATTATCATTCATTTTTTCTTTAATGCAACAGCGTGTACTTATGAACTCCTAACTTTATAAAAGTCAGCGAAGTGATCGAAACAGCTTTTTCGAAGTTATTTAATCGAATAAAAGGATTATCAAAGGTTAAAAAACTGATGATGATCCTTTTGCTATGTTTTTTGGTCTGGTTTTCTTTTTTTTCACTTCCTAGTAAACTGTTTAATTCGCCAACCAGCTTTGTAATTGAAGATGCTAATGGAGAATTGCTTGGCGCTTCCATTGCAGCTGATGGCCAATGGCGATTTCCGTACAATGAATTGGTTCCCGATAAGTTTGCCAAATGCATTACAACTTTTGAAGATAAACGGTTCTATCGACACCTCGGAGTTGATCCTTTGGCTTTAGGCAGGGCAATTAAACAAAATATAAAAGCGAATAAAGTGGTTAGCGGTGGAAGTACCCTGACCATGCAGGTGATACGCCTTTCGCGTAAAGAATCCCGTACTTTTTGGCAAAAGTTTGTAGAAGCCATTTTGGCTTTTAGGCTTGAGTTTTCTTATTCTAAAGTTGAAATTCTTGCGCTTTATGCATCTAATGCGCCTTATGGGACAAATGTTGTAGGGCTTGATGCTGCCGCCTGGCGTTATTTCGGGCGTTCTCCCGAAGAACTCAGCTGGGGTGAAATGGCAACTTTAGCTGTTTTACCAAATAGTCCATCATTAGTACACCCTGGCAAAAACCGATCTTTATTACGCGATAAACGAAACAAGCTTTTAGACCAACTTTTCGATCAACAAATTATTGATAAAAGTACCTGTGATTTAGCCAAGCTCGAACCTATACCTGCTCGTCCGCTTCCGTTGCCAAGGTTTGCTCCGCATTTATTAAGCAGATTTAAAAATGATTTTCAGGGAGGAAAAGAGAAGTTCACCGAAACCCGGCTTCGAACAACAATTCAACTCGATCTTCAGCAAAAGGTAACAGACATCTTAAATCGTCATCATGTTAATTTTAAAGCCAATGGAATTGAAAATGCGGCAGCTTTAGTGCTTGATGTTGAAACTGGTAATGCTCTGGCATATGTAGGGAATGTTATAAATGCTGATGAAGAAAGTCAAGTGGACGTTATTCCCGCTCCTCGAAGCCCGGGAAGTACCTTAAAGCCATTGCTCTATGCCTCTATGCTCACCGAAGGAGATATTTTGCCAAACACATTAATACCAGATGTTCCTACGCAAATAGCAGGTTATACTCCAGAAAACTATGATTTGGGTTACGATGGCGCTGTTCCTGCGTCAAGGGCTCTAGCACGTTCATTGAATATCCCGGCAGTTAAAATGTTGCAGCAATATCGTTTCGAGCGGTTTTATGATAAGCTGAAACAATTAGGAGTATCAACCTTAAAAAAGCCATCAGGTCATTATGGATTATCGTTGATTTTAGGAGGAGGGGAAAATTCGATGTGGGAACTTGCTGGAATTTATGCAGGCATGGCCCGAATACTTAATCACCAATCGCGTGATAATGGTAAATACGCACCTGAAGATATTCACTCACCAAGCTATTCCTTTATTAATCATTCTGATGGGGATAATAGTGGTCCACTAAAGGATAATGGAATTTTAGATGCTGGCGCTATCTGGTCGACTTTTAATGCTATGGAAGAAGTAATGCGTCCGGGTGAGGAACTTCTGTGGCAGCAATTTATTTCAACTCAGCGGATTGCATGGAAAACAGGAACCAGCTTTGGTTTTCGAGATGGTTGGGCTATAGGACTTACACCAAAATATGTGGTAGCAGTTTGGGTAGGTAATGCAGATGGTGAGGGTAGGCCAGGCCTTACCGGAATTTCTGCTGCTGCCCCGGTCTTATTTGATGTTTTTAGGTTGTTACCAACCGGGGCTTGGTTCGATCCTCCGTACGACAAACTCCGAAAACTTCCTATTTGCAGATTAAGTGGTTATAAAGCAGGAAAATATTGCGAAATGATTGATTCGGTGTGGGTGCCGAAAACAGGTATTAATACAAAGGTTTGTCCTTTTCACCAGTTGGTACATTTGGATAGAACTGGCCAGTTTAGGGTTGATGCCAATTGTGAATCTCCAGAGTTAATGCAAAACAAATCGTGGTTTGTATTACCACCAGCCATGGAATGGTATTATAAGTCTAAAAACCAATATTATAAACCATTGCCTCCTTTTAAAGCCAATTGCGAAGGCGCGGAGCAAGGTTTTGCCATGGAAATTATCTATCCCAAAAATGGGGCTAAGATCTATGTGCCTGTTGAATTAGATGAGTCAAAGGGTAAAACCATTTTCTCGGCAGCTCACCGAAATGCTGAGGCTAGAATATTTTGGCACCTAGATGATGAATTTATTGAAACCACCCAAAGTTTCCACCAAATAGCGTTAAGTCCTAAACCTGGAAAACATAAGCTTACACTCGTTGATGAAAATGGTGAACGTATTGAAATCGGATTTGAGATCTTACAGAAATAGCTTTCATCATCGATTAAGTAGCCCCTGGCTTTATAATTTGTAACTAATAGCTAAATTTCAAGGGCTTATATATTTCTACATGAATAAAAGTTTCAAAAAATAAGCATCAGGTATTTATTATTTGAATTCAAATCAGTTAATTGCGGCCTTAATTAGCTGCCATAAACACCAGATGTTTTAGGGAGCGTTTTTGACTATAACCAACTGATTTGATGTATTATAGACGGTTCCCGCTAACGTTTTGTGTTTTAATTTTCTTTTTTACTCTTCCACTTATATCCAATGCTCAATGGGTTCTGAAAGGAAAAATTATTGATGAGCGATATGGAGATCCCCTGCCGGGCGCAAGTATTTCATTATTAAAAACAAAAGGAAAAGGAACCATTTCTGGAGCCAATGGTAGTTTTAAGATCATCCTTCCTCAATACATTAATGACTCCCTTGAAGTTAATTTCGTTGGTTATAAGCATAAGAAAGTAGCGTTGCCAAGAGAAACAAAAGATACCTTGGTGATTTCTATTGTTCCTGATGCGGTTATCCTTACAGAATATGTGGTTTCTTCGAAACGTGAAGATCCAGCGTATGATATTATCCGCGAGGCATTAAAGAGGAAGAAATACAATAATTTAGAGAAGTTAGCAACTTTTGAATACGAAAGTTACAGTAGGATAGAAAGTTATTTGAATAGTTCAGATAGCTCTTCTCTTCAGAATATGCGCGTTTTTAAAGAAATGCGTAAGAAAGCGATGGAATTAAATGTAATGAAGGATAGCTTAGGGCATTCGTTAATTCCCATTGTGGCTGCCGAAACATTTAGTAGTTTTTACCAACGCAATAGTCCACAGGCAATTAGAGAAGATGTTGTAGGTAAAAATATTAAAGGTATTGGACTTGAAGATGTTGATGGTTATGGAGAGCTTCTCACAGGTAAACTCAATAACTACAATTTTTATAAAAACTATATCCGGATCCTCTCGAAAGACTTTTCATCCCCTTTAGGAGATGGCTGTATTTTAAATTATAAGTTTAAACTTAAAGCCGATAGCGATTTGGTTGAAGGAGTATGGTGTTATCGAATTGATATAAAACCACATAATCTGGCTGCTGTGGCCTTTACCGGAACAATATGGTTAAGTTTGGATGATTATGCCTTGGTTAAAGCGGTATTAAAAACCAATAAGCACACTACTATCAATTTCATTGAAAATTTATCAATTGAACAAAACTTAGTAAAGGTAAATGAATCCTGGATGCCAGTTCGTACTTTTTCGAAAGCAGAAGCTGTTGATCCTCAGCATTATTTGCCAAGACTCCATGTTAGCTATCTAACTCTTAATTCAAACTTTGCAGTTAATAAACCGCATGACGACACTTTCTATGAACAGTCGATTACGGATTCAATAATTCCAGAAATCGAGCTTCAACGAAGAAAGTTTCTAGTGAATACAAATAAAAATAATTCAACGCCGGTAGCTGTATTTACTCAAATTGAAGCCATGCGTAATTTAAACGCAGTTAAGCAAAATGTTAAGCTGGCTACCGTAATTGGGACTTTGCATTATACGACAGGGCAATTTGATATTGGTCCGATAACACGAATGGTTATGTGGAATAATGTTGAGGGAGTAAGGCCGGGATTCGCCATGCGCACCAATCAGTTTTTTCATAACAATTGGCAATTTGCAGGTTCAGTTGCATATGGAGTTAAAGATGAGCAGTTTAAGTATTTTGGTGAAGTTGTTTATAGAACAAAAAACAAGGACAATTCAACTTGGGGAGCTAACTTTCAATATGATATTTTGCCGCTCAATTTGGTAGGTGAGAATAATAGCGAATGGGTTAATGGCAATGCGTTTATGCGCGAATTATATTCAACAACAACACGTTGGGGGAAAATTGCCGAGCGTTCGCCTTTTTACCAGCAACAGTATAAACTTTGGTATGACCTTGATCTAAGTCAGAGCTTCCATCATAAAATATCATTTATAAATACAAATCTTGAAGAGGCTAATTTATATTCATCAAATCTTGGAAACAGTCTTACGTACACTGAGTTACTTCTTGAAACGGGCTTTTTAAAGACAAAGAAAAAGATTCGAATGAAAAACAATCGCCAGATAAATGTGGGCGGTATGCAATTTCCACGTGTAACAGTATGGCTGGCTGCTGGTATCAAAGGGTTATTTAAGGGACAATACAATTATCAAAAGGTTTACACCAACATCACCCAAAAGAATGTTAACGTGTTGGGTTTAGGCCATTCATTTTTCCAGGTTAACGCTGGTTATGTGTTTTCCAAAGTTCCTTTTCCATTATTGAGAACTCATCAGGGTAATGAATCACTACTATTGTATAACCGTGGCTTCAATCAAATGAAATACGCCGAATTTGTTAGCGATCACTACGTGGCTTTAAACTGGAATCATTCATTTGATTCACCTATCTGCGACCGTATTCCGGTTATGGCTCAATTAAGCCGGTATTTAGGTTGTCGTACAAGTGCGTATGCAGGGGTGGTTTTTGGAGGTTTGCGAGCGGAAAATCAGGAGCTGTTAAATCAATGGCAAGCAACTAACCCTATGGGCTTAAAAGCACTTGCATTTAATAAACCATATGTTGAAATTGGTGGAAGTTTGGATAATATCTTCAAGTTTTTATCTGTAGGATATTTTGAACGTTTGTCATATAATTTAGCCGGAGAATCAACAGGTGGGATTAAATTAGCCGCAAAAGTAACCTTATAATTACTGGTTGATTTATTGCTAAGCGTAGTTGGGATTACTTTTAGTTTATAAACGTTATTGCAATGCTTAACAGTCTTTCTTTCAGAAATGTATTTTTTCTTGATATAGAAACCGTCTCACAGAAGCCTGATCTTGATGAGCTCGATGCTGAGTTTCAACAGTTATGGGATATAAAATCCGGATATTTTAGGAAAGAAGAACAATCAGCTTCAGATGTTTATTCGCGTGCGGCGATTTATGCTGAGTTTGGTAAGATCATTTGCATTTCTATCGGAAGGATTGTAGAGGATGAACAAGGAATGAAGTTCCGGCTCAAATCGTTTTACGGAGATGATGAAAAAGTGATCCTTACTGATTTTGCCAACCTATTAAACAAACAAAAGAATACTACCATTTTATGTGCTCACAACGGAAAAGAATTCGACTTTCCGTATCTCTCACGCCGAATGCTGATCCACGGCATCGAACTACCCGAAATATTAAATAACGCTGGCAAAAGACCATGGGAAACTAATTTTTTAGATACCATGGAACTGTGGAAGTTCGGCGATTATAAAAATTATACTTCTCTTAGGCTATTAGCTGCCGTATTTAATATTCCAACACCTAAAGATGATATTGACGGAAGCATGGTTGGTTCGGTTTATTGGGATGATCATGACATTGAAAGAATAAGAACCTATTGCGAAAAAGATGTGATTACCGTCGCCCAAATTCTGCTAAAATTTAAAGGTAAACCATTGCTCGATCTTGATTCCGTGGAGAGAGTTTAAGAGTGAATGGTGTAAATAGGTAGTAGAAGATTCGTTCTTTTTTTTTATATCTACCAATTGTCATATTTCTGATCCTCACCCTTAGCTGCAATCATACTTAATTACTATTTTGCAGCAATGTCAACTACAATTCTTGAGGTTAAGAATCTTTATACATACTTTAAAACCGAAGATGGCTGGGTAACAGCCGTTAAGGACATAAATTTTTCATTAAAAAAAGGCGAGGTAATAGGAATAGTGGGTGAGTCGGGTTCAGGTAAGTCTGTGACCTCACTATCTATTATGCAGTTAATTGCCAAATCAAATGGCCGCAATGAAGGACAAATATTGTTTACTGAAGGTGAAACAACAACCGATCTGTTAACACTGTCAGAAGAAGCCATCAGGTTGTATCGAGGCAATAAAATAGCCATGATATTTCAGGAACCAATGACCTCTCTTAATCCGGTTTATACACTGGGTGATCAGGTAGCTGAAGCTATTCGACTGCATCAGCGAGTTGATAAAGCCACCGCTCGTAAAAAAACAATCGAATTATTTAAGGAAGTGCAACTGCCCAGACCAGAGCTATTGTTCGACTCTTATCCTCATCAGGTATCAGGTGGACAAAAGCAACGGGTAATGATTGCCATGGCTTTATCGTGTAATCCGCAACTTTTAATAGCCGATGAGCCCACCACGGCACTCGATGTTACCGTTCAAAAAACTATCATCGAACTGCTCAAAAAACTTAAAAACGATCGTGGAATGAGTATGATCTTCATTTCGCACGATTTGGGTTTGGTATCCGAAATATCGGATAAGGTGGTGGTTATGTATAAAGGTGAAGTGATGGAACATGGCTATGCCGAACAAGTGTTCAATCGCCCACAACATCCATATACAAAAGGGTTATTAGCTTGTCGTCCGGCTGCAAATCTTCAGCTAAAGAAATTGCCTACGGTTGCAGACTTTATGCAAGTTGATGAGCAGGGCAAAATCACTGAAACTGGTATTGATTTAAATAACCTTGATCATGTATTCGGTTTTAAAGCCAATGAAAAGGAATATCGCAAAGAGAAACTTTATAAACAGGAACCTTTGTTGAAATTAAATGGAGTTCAAACTTGGTTTCCGGTTAAACATGGCATTTTTGGGAAGATAAAAGACTATGTTAAGGCGGTTGATGATATTACGTTTGAAGTTTATCCGGGTGAGACATTAGGACTGGTAGGAGAGTCGGGCTGTGGGAAAACCACACTCGGACGTAGTATTTTGCGTTTGGTGGAGCCTACAGGTGGAACTATTTTGTTTGATGGTAATGATTTGCGTAAACTATCAAATGAACAAATGCGCGAATTGCGTAAAGATGTTCAGATCATTTTTCAGGATCCTTATTCATCACTCAATCCACGTTTAACAGTAGGTAGCTCAATTATGGAGCCTATGCAGGTGCACAAGGTTTTTAATAATGATAAGGAGCGCAAGGCAAGGGTATTGGAGTTATTAAAAAGAGTAGGATTGAAAGAAGAACATTTTAACCGTTATCCGCACGAGTTTTCCGGTGGACAACGACAACGAATTTGTATTGCCAGAGCTCTTGCATTAAATCCCAAGTTTATTATTTGTGATGAATCCGTGTCTGCCCTGGATGTTTCGGTGCAAGCACAGGTTTTGAATTTATTAATTGAACTTCGTGAGAAGTTCAACCTAACCTATATCTTCATTTCCCATGATTTGTCGGTAGTGAAATTTATTTCTGATCGGATGGTGGTTATGAATAAGGGTAGAATTGAAGAGATGGGAGATCCTGATCAAATTTATAATCATCCCCAGAAAGAATACACCAAGCGTTTAATTGAGGCCATACCCAAAGGTAAATTGCTGAAAGTTTAAAATGTCAATCAACAATCAATAATATTCTTATGAAAAAAACAATGTTTTTGCTATTCGTCGGAGTTGCTTTAGTTTCCTGCAAAGGAAATAAGCCAGCAGCCTCCGTGAATATTGACAGCAGGTTTGATGCTTATAAAAATAAGTTCATCGAAAACTTCTGGGCTATTTACCCTGATTTTGCCACTTCTCAAGGTTATCACAAGTTTGATAGCATCTTAAAAGTACTTAATGAATCGTACAATAAAGAGCAATTGACTTTTGTTGCAACTAACCTCGATTCACTCAAGCAATTCGATATAAATGCCCTTTCGGATGCCAATAAAACCGATTTTCATATGATCGAAGATCAGTTGAAAAGCACTGAATGGAACATTAATACGTTAAAGTCCGGTGAGTGGAATCCTTCTAATTTTAATGTATGTGGTATATTTTCATACATGCTGGGTGAGAAATACGCCAAATTGGATGATCGTTTAAAAAGCATTTCTCTAAAACTGGTTAACGTTCCGGCTTATTACGAAGCTGCAAAAAGCAATATTAAGAATCCTACTGTTGAACATACCCAATTAGCAATTGACCAAAACTTGGGTGGTTCGGTAGTTTTTTCGGCTGATTTAATCGATTCGGTTAAGAGTTCAGGCTTATCCGAAGACGAGAAAAAGCAATTGACAGACCGTAGCCAAGCCGCACTTAATGCTGTTAAAAGCTATACAGATTGGTTAAAGAATTTGAAGAATGATAAGCCAAGGAGTTTCAGATTAGGTAAAGAGTTATATATGAAGAAGTTTGAATTTGATATTCAATCATCATATACAGCTGACCAAATCTATGCTATCGCCACTAAACGCAAAGCTGAAATTCATGCTGAAATGGCAAAAATTACCGATCAATTATGGCCTAAATACTTTGGAAATACACCGAAGCTTGGTGATAAACTGTTAATGATCCGCAAGATGATTGACACCCTTTCGGTTAAACATGTTAAACCGGAGGATTTTCAGGCTTCTATTGAGAAACAAATTCCGACTTTGGTCGAGTTTGTTAAAAAGAAAGACCTGTTATACATCGACCCGTCAAAACCATTGGTTGTTCGTAAAGAACCTGCTTATATGGCGGGAGTGGCTGGAGCCTCAATAAGCGCTCCTGGCCCTTATGACAAAGGTGGAAACACCTATTACAATGTAGGAAGCTTAAATGGTTGGCCAAAAGATAAAACGGAAAGTTATTTAAGAGAGTATAACGACTATATTTTACAAATCCTCAATATTCACGAGGCCATTCCTGGCCATTACACACAATTGGTTTACTCAAACCAATCACCAAGTATTATCAAATCGGTGTTTGGTAATGGAGCAATGGTTGAAGGTTGGGCTGTTTACGCCGAACGTGTAATGCTTGAGTCGGGCTACGGTAATAATGAGCCTGAAATGTGGTTGATGTATTATAAATGGCATTTACGTACACTTTGCAATACCTTGCTCGATTACAATGTGCATGTCAATGAAATGAGTAAAGAAGACGCAATTAAATTGTTAACCTACGAAGCATTCCAACAGCAGGCAGAGGCTGAAGAAAAATGGAAGCGCGTAAGTGTAACACAAGTTCAGCTTACTTCTTACTTTACCGGTTTCACGGAAATCTTTAACCTTCGTGAAGAATTGAAAAAGAAAGAAGGGGATAAGTTCAATCTGAAAGCATTTCATGAAAAGTTCTTGAGCTATGGAAGTGCACCTGTTAAGTACATTAAAGAGTTAATGCTAAAAGAAACTAATTAGATTTTACTTAATTTTTAATACTCAATCCCGGCTAAGCCGGGATTTCTACTAACTAATGGATATTATTTTAATTGCTCTTGGCTTACTATGCTTGATTCTGGGTTTCCTCGGAAGCTTTTTACCTGCATTACCGGGTCCTCCTTTAAGTTGGCTGGCCCTATTACTTTTACATTTTACCGATAAGGTTCAGTACGATACACAATTTTTAATAGTGACCGCGATAGTGGTATTGATAGTTGGCGTATTGGATTATTATATTCCTATCTATGGTACGAAGAAATTGGGTGGGACTCAATATGGCCAACGTGGGGCAACAATTGGTTTAATTGCAGGATTGTTTTTAGGTCCCTTAGGAATAATATTTGGACCCTTTGTTGGTGCATTTGTTGGCGAACTGGTACACGATAATAAAGATTTCAATAAAGCATTGCGTTCGGGTTGGGGAGCATTTTTAGGTTTTATAGCCGGAACTGTAATGAAAATGGCCGTTTGTATAGTGTTCACATTTTATTTCATTAAAGATTGGCTGGCAAGCTATTTTTAAAGTACAAAGTGAGAAGTACAAAGTCAGAAGACAAAGTACAAATTACAAAGAGGAATGTAAGAAGTACAAAGAGGAATGAAGAAAGTATAAAGTGGCAAGTAAGCAATGCAATTTGGTAAGTAAGAAGTACAAAGAGGAATGTAGAAAGTATAAAAAGGAATGAAGGAAATATAAAGTGGTAAGTAAGTAGTGCAATTTGGAAAGTAAGAAGTACAAAGTAGTTAGTAAGAAGTACAAAGAGGAGTGAAGAAAGTATAAAGTGGTAAGTATAAAGTGCAAAGTGGCAAGTAAGAAGTATAAGGTACATAGAAAGACCTAGCTTTCAACTTTGTACTTCTAAAATTGTACTTTTAACTTTGTACTTCTAAAATCTAACTTCTAAAATTGTACTTCTAACTTCTAATATCCTTTTCCTATATTCGTTTCATGGCGAAAAAAAATATGAAAGGATTGCGCCAGGTGTTTACCCAATTGGTGGTCAACATCTTATCGCAGCATCCTAACCAAGCGCTAAATTACAAGCAAGTAAGCGGTAAGCTAAATGTTAACGACGAAGAGTCGAGAAAAGTTATTCTTGAGGTTTTACGAACCGAAGTGAAGCAAGGTACCCTGAGTGAACCATCCCCCGGGAAATTCCAGATAAAAGCATTAAAAACGTATGTCGTGGGCCGTATTGATATGGCTGCCTCAGGATCAGCTTATGTAGTTACGCCTGAGTTGGATCAGGATGTCTTTATTGCTCCCCGTAAGCTACGTAATGCATTACACGGAGATACGGTGAAGATTTTTGTATATGCAAAAAATAACGGTCGTCAACCAGAAGGAGAGGTTGTAGAGATATTGGATCGTGCTAAACTTGAATTCTCGGGATTAGTTACGGTGGAAGGCAAATTTGGTTTCCTTGTTCCCGATGATCGCAAAATGTTGCACGATATTTTTATTCCTCAGCATGGATTAAAAAACGTGAAAGACGGTGACAAGGCAATTGCCCGTATTACCGAATGGCCGCAGGGAGCTAAAAATCCTATTGGAGAAATTGTCCATGTACTGGGTCGACCTGGGGAGAATAATACCGAAATGAATGCTATTCTGGCTGATTTCGGGTTTCCTATTAAATTTCCGGATAAAGTAGAAGAGGAAGCAAACCAAATTCCGGATGTTATTACTTCCGAAGAAATCGCTAAGCGTAAAGATTTCAGGTTAATTACCACGTTTACCATCGACCCAATTGACGCGAAAGATTTTGACGATGCGATTTCTTTCCGCAAACTCGACAATGGTAACTATGAAATAGGTGTTCACATCGCAGATGTTTCGCATTATGTTTTACCGGATACATTGCTTGATAAAGAGGCTCAGGAAAGAGGAACTTCCGTTTATTTAGTTGACCGTGTTATTCCGATGTTGCCTGAGCGTTTGTCGAATGGTGTTTGTTCACTCCGTCCAAATGAAGAAAAATTGACTTTTTCTGCCGTTTTCGAAATGGATGAAAAGGCCAATATTATAAACGAATGGTTTGGGCGAACGGTTATCAATTCGGATAGACGATTTACGTATGAAGAAGCTCAGGAAATATTGGAAGGTAAGGAAGGCGAGTTTTCAGATGAATTATTAACGCTGAATAAGTTGGCTTATATCTTACGTGATCATCGATACGCCTCTGGTGCAATTAATTTTGAATCTACCGAGGTTAAGTTTAAACTCGATGAAACAGGTAAACCAATTGGGGTGTATGTAAAGGAACGTAAGGATGCTCATAAGTTAATTGAGGATTTTATGTTGCTTGCTAACCGTCGTGTAGCCGAATATGTGGCTAAGCTGGGACCTAAAAAGAGGTCCTATACCTACGTTTACCGTGTGCACGATGCTCCGGATGAAACGATGTTGGCCAAATTTTCAGAGTTTGCTGCAAGGTTTGGGTATAAGATCAGTACCAAGAATCATAAGGAAATTTCAAAGTCATTGAATTTTCTGATGGATGACGTGGTGGGCAAAAAAGAGCAAAATGTTCTTACTTCGTTAGCAATCCGTTCAATGGCCAAGGCGGTGTATACAACCAAAAAGAGTAGTCATTACGGTTTGGCTTTTGATTATTACACTCATTTTACCTCTCCAATCCGTCGCTACCCCGATGTAATGTCCCACCGTTTACTGGCACAGTATTTAGCTAACGAGAAATCAGCCAACCTTGATCAGTATGAGAAAATGTGCGAACATTCTTCACAAATGGAGAAAAAAGCGGCAGAGGCTGAACGTGCTTCAGTTAAATACAAACAAGCTGAATACCTGAAAGATAACATAGGCGAAGAATTCGATGGTATTGTTTCGGGTGTTACCGAATGGGGAATGTATGTTGAGATTGTAGAAAACAAGTGTGAGGGCATGATTCGCTTAAGAGATATGAACGATGATTTTTATGTGCTCGACGAAGCTAACTATTGCATTATCGGTCAGCGTAAAAAGAAGAAATATCAATTAGGGGATACGGTTCGAATCCGGGTAAAAGCAGTTAACCTTATTAAACGTCAAATTGATTTTGTGATGGTTTTAAATCATCAATAAATCCTTGAGAGTGAGAAAACGTGTTGAATTTTATCTTTTAGATCAAAGACCCAAATCTCACTCTCGTATTTATTTTTTATAATGTATTCAATAAAGCAGCTACAAGAGATAGTTAATAAACAAGTAGAAGAATTAGTTTTACCTGAAACACCTATTGAGCTATATGAGCCAATAAAGTATCTGATGGCAATAGGTGGTAAACGTATGCGACCAGTTTTAACATTAATGGGTTGCAATTTATTTACAGATAATATCGAAGCTGCAAAATCTCCTGCATTGGGTTTAGAAGTGTTCCATAATTTCACCCTGATGCATGATGATATTATGGATAATGCCCCGATTCGTCGTGGAAAGGAAACCGTTCACGAAAAATGGAACTCCAATGTGGCTATTTTATCTGGCGATGTAATGTTGGTAAAGGCCTATGAATTGATGATGCAGACTCCCGATGCATTTTTACGTCCTGTTCTTAATATCTTCAATAAAACAGCTGCTGAGGTATGTGAAGGTCAGCAGATCGACATGAATTTCGAGCAACTTAAAACGGTTTCTGTTGATGAGTATCTTAATATGATTGCACTTAAAACAGCAGTTTTATTAGGTGCTTGCCTTCAAACAGGTGCTTTACTCGGAAATGCTTCCAATGAAGATGCGGAGCATTTGTATCAGTTAGGGAAAAATTTAGGTATTGCGTTTCAGCTTCAGGATGATATTTTGGACGTTTATGGCGAACCTGAAAAGTTTGGCAAGCAGGTAGGGGGTGACATTATTGCCAACAAAAAAACCTTTTTATTGATAAAGACTCTTGAATTAGCAGATAGTGAAACATTGATTTCTTTGGAAAGATGGTTAAATACCGATGTTTTCATCAGTGAGCAAAAAGTAAAAGCGGTTACCGATATTTATAATCAGTTAAACGTAAAGGCATTGGCGGAAGCTCAAATGCAACAATATGTTAATCTTGCACTCAATCATTTAAATGAAGTGAGAACGGGTCAGGAACGAAAACAGCCATTAATTGATTTTGCTAACCAATTATTGGTTAGGGAACAATAATTCACACAGGTTATTATAAACAGGAAGATCGAAAACTTCGGAAGTGATATATCCGAAGAAGAATTTCCTCTTCAGGAATGCATACTAGAGCTCAATCATTTTCGACAAAAAAAATATCGAAGCCAGAAAACTGATTTAGAGAAAAATCAGAATTAGAAATCGGACTTCTGCATGAGAAAATAGGTCATTTAATTATTCACTAGCAACATGAATTAATTCAAATTCAAAAGATGCAAATGGAAATGTTGGATGATATAATGGCCGAAATTAAGAACAGTAAAAATCAAACTGATAGTAAGAATCGATAAGTGCTTGTTTTAAATTCCACTGAATTTTGAGAATTTAGCAATTCAAAATAAAACCACTTCTTATAATATATGAATGTAACCAGAATACAAGCGACTGTAATTGGAGATTCTGACGCCGAGCCAGAGGCACTTACTGCTGCAGAGGCCGTGGGAGCTATTCTGGCAAAATTGGGAGTTACAGTGGTTACCGGTGGAAGGGGAGGTATAATGGAAGCTGCAAGTAAAGGTGCGGCTGAAGCAGGGGGCTTAACAGTAGGTATTTTGCCCTTTGAAGAAAGTATTAAAGCCAACTCTTATTGTAGAGTGGTTATTCCTACAGGCATTGGTCATGCTCGTAGTTATGTGAATATTCTGTGCGGAGATTTAATAATAGTAATTGGCGGTGGAGCTGCCACACTTTCTGAGATGTGTTTTGCCTGGATGCAGAATAAACCAATTTTTGCCTTAAAAGCCTACGGAGGATATGCCCAGGAATTTGCAGGGAAACAATTGGATTCATTACGACATGATGTGGTTATTTCATGCGAAAATATACGTGAGTTAGAAAAGAAGGTAAGCGACTGGCTTCACCTTGAAGATATATTGAACTAATAAGAGAAGTTAACTAAAAGAGGTTGATGAGTAATATCATCAACCTCTTTTAGTTAAAATGATGATAATGTCGAGTTGTTGCTTAAGTAAAAAATCATTTGAAAACCTTCAGCTATTCCATTTGCAACCATTAACCCCGCTTTTCATTTCTAGTCCTCATCCGATGAACCGGGATGCGGGCTTTTCATTTCAATTGGGTTTATGGCCAGCCCGTTGCTCCCACATATACCTCTATATTTATAATCTTTAACTGAATAAATGATGATAATAAACTTTTTCTCTCTTTCAATCAGCTCTTTAGAGGGAATATTGCCTAAAAAGGTAAAAAGAGTTTGGCAGGGGATGGAAAGTTTCTACCTTTGCACTCCGCAATCGGAAGGAGGGCGGCAGGAATTGAAAGGGTGGTTTACAGGCAGGAGCAGGGGGGAAGAGCAGCAGTAGCCGGTAAAGAAAAGGTTGAAACGGAGCTGAAATTTATTTTAAAATAAATTTGGCAAAAGCAAAAAAAATTTTCACCTTTGCACTCCCGAAACGACGGGGTTTGAATGAGTAAGTCATCGAGACGAAGAGATTGAAAAACGGGCATAGCGATAAGGAGAAAGCAGAAAGGCGAGAAAAAAATAAAAAATAATTCTTGCGAAAACAAAAAAGAAGCTTACCTTTGCAGCCCCGCTGAGACAGAAGGTCGGAAGCGTAAAAAGAAAGACGGATAAAGAGGACGCCGAAAGGCAAACAGGTTCGATTCCTGAAGTATCCACGAAGGATTAACCAACGGGTTAGTCAAAAAGTTCTTTGAAGAGATGAGAATAGCGCAGCGCGAGAATGTAGCGATACATGATCAAGCTAAGAATAACTGTCAATCCAAGAGACAATGTCGAGTTGAGCGATCAACGAGACACCATCTCGGCTAAGCCGAGATAGGAACAAACTTAAAATATACAATGGAGAGTTTGATCCTGGCTCAGGATGAACGCTAGCGGCAGGCCTAAT
>NZ_JAMWYS010000002.1 GCF_023914155.1 Solitalea agri
AATCTTAAATACAACAAAGGGTTTAAGCGATTCTTATTAAGAGGGAAAGAAAAAGTAAGCATTGAAATAGGGTTGCTGGCCTTGGCACATAACCTGAGCAAACTGAATCGCAAGGAAAAAGAACGGAAAAAAGGCAAAACAGCCGCCTAGTCCTTAAGCTAAAGGCCTTGACGATTCAACCAACCGTTTCAGCCTGAAATTCTCAATCAAAAAATATACAGTCAATTCTCGGCAACTAAAAAGGCTGCCCCTTTTGAGACAGCCTCTTTTTTATTAAAAGAATATTCCTGTTCAAACTATCTAAGGCAACCTCTTATAAAAATTATTAATCCAATCTATATAGCATGGATGAACAACAACCAGAAGAAATTACGATGGACTTTACTTTATAAATTCGGTTTCATATACGACTTACTCAAGTCAAATTACAAGGCACTCAAACTTACATTTCTAACCTTTATTAGGCAGAAATGTGAACTTAAAACCATAAATTATTTTACTTTTGCAAAAAATAAAATTCACACCCATGTAGCATATTATTAATCGGAAAACATGATCGAAACAACTCAAATCCAGGAAATTTTAGAACTGATTGAGCAAAAAAAGTTTTTTGCATTACGTAAGATTATTAAAGACTGGCACCCTAGTGAGTTAGCTGAGTTGTTTGAAGATATTCCGATTGATGACCGCGCTATTGTTTTCAGGGTACTTCCCCGCGAATTAGCTTCCGATACTTTTGAATACCTCGACATTAAGATCCAAAAAGACTTAATGAAGGGGCTTGGACAGGAACGTGTTGCTGACATTTTGAATGAAATGTGGGCCGATGACCGTACTGCACTATTCGAAGAACTACCGGGTCCGGTGGTAAAACAATTACTTGAGCTTTTAAGTCCCGAAGAACGTAGAGTTGCCAGCACACTACTTGGCTACCCCGAAAATAGTGTTGGACGCTCCATGCTTCCCAATTATATTTCTGTAAAAGAATATTGGACAGTTGAGCGCGTTCTGGATCATATTCGTCGTTATGGCCATTTAACCGAATCATTAGGCATTCTGTATGTTATTGATGGCGGTGGACACTTAATTGATGAAATTCGAATTAATGATATCCTTCTTTCACCGATAGACAAAAAAGTGAATGAGATCATGGATGGAAACTTTGTCTATCTCCACGCCAATGACGACAAAGAAGATGCTATCGAAATCTTTAAGCAGTACGACCGAGTTTCATTACCAGTAGTAAACTCAGATAACGTATTGATTGGTATCGTAACCATTGATGATGTTTTAGATATCGTTGAGGAAGAGGATACTGAGGATATTCAAAAATTTGGTGGTATGGAGGCTTTGGAAGATTCCTACATCGAAACACCACTTTTTGAAATGATCAAAAAACGTGCGGGTTGGTTGATCATCCTTTTTGTTGGTGAAATGCTTACTGCAACAGCGATGAGTTATTTTGAAGATGAAATTGATAAGGCTGTAGTATTGGCATTGTTTGTTCCCCTAATTATTTCCAGCGGAGGAAATTCAGGTTCGCAAGCAGCAACACTTATCATCCGTTCTCTTGCACTGGGTGAGATCACCTTGTCTGACTGGTGGAAAGTGATGAGCAAAGAAATTGTATCGGGCTTAATTTTAGGTTCCATGCTAGGGATCGTTGGCTTCGGACGTATTGCCATCTGGCATACTATTTTCCCTAACATGTATGGACCTCATTGGTTATTAATTGCAATTGTAGTTGGAATATCCTTGGTAGGTGTGGTGCTTTGGGGAACCCTTTCTGGTTCAATGATGCCTTTACTTTTACAAAAATTAGGTTTCGACCCTGCAACTTCATCGGCTCCTTTTGTAGCAACCCTGGTTGATGTAACAGGTTTGGTTATTTACTTTACCGTTGCATCAATGATCCTCCGAGGAATTTTACTCTAAATGTTTTATATAAAAAGAAAAGGCTTCCAAATGTGATTTGGAAGCCTTTTCTTTTTTATCTTTTCAGCTTATTCTAATGCTTTTAATGCAGCATCAACTTTAGCATATTTATCTTTTTGGTTAGTGCGTGCGTAAACTTCTTTTAATGAAATTAACACGTTTCTATCCTTAGGATTAACTTCGTAAGCTTTTTCTAGGTAAGGAAGTGCTTCAGTAGCTTTAGCCTGGAACTTAGCACGTTCAGCATCGTACTCTTTTACCTTATTTGAAGGCAACATATTAGCCTTTTTAATAATTTCAGCAGCCTCATTGTAGTATAAAGCACCTAAGTTATAATTAGCATCAAAATAGTTTGGATCTAAACCCAATGCTTTCTTATATGCCGCTTTAGCTTCTTCAGGTTTCTTCATGTTCTCATAAGTAACACCTAAAGTGAAGAATAAAGTCTTGTTGGCTGGATCAGCCTCAATAGCCTTGTTCAATTTCTCTACAATAACATCAGGCTTTCCTTCTCCTAAATAGAAATTGATCTCATCAATCATTAAGGTATTATCAGTAGGGAAAATTTTACGGCCTTTATCTAAAGTCGCTACTACGGCTTCTTTATTGCCTTCAGCTTTGTACATTTCAGCCAATTGATGGTAGATATACGGCTCCTTGTTGTAGTTCATATCAGCAAGCTTTTGGTAAGAAGCCTTAGCTGATGCATTATCTTTAACCTTTTCAGCCATAATACCGATATTCAAATACAACGAAGTATCCTGAGGGTTTACTTCTGAAGCAAACTTGAACTCTTTCAAAGCTGTTTGGTAATCTTCTTTATTATTGGCAGCAATACCTTTGTTATAAGCCGAAGCATAAACATTGAAATAACCGTTTTTCAATTCAGTTTCATCCAATTGCTTTTTAGTATCCAACTCTTTTGCCTTGTTTAACGACTCATAGGCAATTTGCGTAGGATCGTAATCAAGGTTCTTTTTAGCGGTATCAAGAGCTATCGCTCCATAAATTTTACCCTTTAACAAATAAGTTTTAGCCTGATTAGCTGTTTTAGGATGTACAGCTGCCTTATCGATAGACTCTTTTGCTTTGTCCATTTGGCCGATCATCATCATTTTCTCGGCATTATCTACTTCTGAATTTTGTGCTTTAGCAACTACGGCGGCCGCTAATAGCAATCCTGATAACAAGATTTTTTTCATTTCTGAATTTCTATTTATCGTATAAATTAATTTTCTTCACTCTCTGATGACGCCTCTGAATCAGTTCCGGTTGCATCCGGTGTTCCTTCTGTTTCCTCTACATCTTCACCAGCATCTTCAATTTTAGCTACCGATGCAATCTCATCATCTTCATTCAATTTAATCAAGCGAACACCTTGGGTAGCACGACCCATTACACGTAATTCGTCAACACCAATGCGGATAGTTATTCCCGATTTGTTGATGATCATTAAATCGTCAGTTTCCTTAACATCCTTAATGGCGATAAGCTGTCCGGTTTTTTCGGTAACGTTAATAGTTTTAACACCTTTACCACCTCGGTTTGTAACTCTATACTCCTCAATATCAGAGCGTTTACCATAACCCTTTTCAGAAACCACCAAAATATTGGTCTCTTTATCATCAACAGCAATCATGCCAACCACCTCATCGTTAACACCACTTAAGGTTACGCCCCTTACTCCTGAAGCAGTACGGCCCATTGGTCGAACAGTGCTTTCATTAAAGCGAATGGCGCGGCCCGATTTCAATGCCATTAAAATTTCCGAGCTTCCAGTGGTTAACCTTGCTTCGAGAAGCACATCACCTTCATTTATCGAAATTGCATTGATACCATTTACTCTAGGACGAGAATAAGCTTCTAAAGTAGTTTTCTTAATGGTTCCTTTTTGAGTACACATTATGATAAAGTTACTTTCAAGATAAGCCTGATCGTTTAGAGTTTTAACGGTAATAAACGCCTTCACTTTATCATCCTTCTCTATTTGCAGCAGATTTTGAATAGCTCGGCCTTTTGAAGTCCGGCTACCTTCAGGTATTCCGTAAACTTTTAGCCAGAAACAACGACCTTTTTCTGTGAAGAATAACATATAGTTATGCGTTTGGGCAATAAGTATATGTTCAATGAAATCTTCTTCACGCGTGCTGCCACCCATTGAACCACGGCCACCTCTTCCCTGTTTGCGATATTCGGTTGCCTTGGTACGTTTAATGTATCCTGCATGTGAAATGGTAATCACCATTTCCTCATTTTCTATTAACGATTCAATATCAATTTCACCTTCGGCGTGAACAATTTGCGTTTTGCGTTCGTCGCCAAATTTATCTTTGATCTCCGCTAACTCTTCTTTAATGATGTTCATTCGTAGGCTTTCGTCTGCCAGAATAGCTTTCAAGCGCTCAATAGTAGCCATTAATTCAGCATACTCATCTTTGATCTTATCACGTTCTAGTCCGGTTAAACGGCGAAGCGTCATATCCAGAATTGCACGCGCCTGAATATCTGATAATCCAAATTTTTCCATCAAACCAACACGTGCTTCTTCAGGTGTTGGAGAGTTACGAATCAGTGCGATTACTTCATCCAGGTGATCTAAGGCAATCAATAAACCCTCAAGAATATGCGCACGCTTCTCAGCCTCTGATAGCTCAAATTTTGTACGACGAACAATCACCTCATGACGATGTTCCACAAAGTGATGGATCATATCTTTCACGTTCAGCAACATTGGACGTCCTTTTACCAAGGCAATGTTATTGATGCTGAAAGAGGTTTGTAAAGCGGTGTATTTATAAAGGTTATTTAAAACGATATTGGCATTTGCCTCGCGTTTCACCTCATACACCACGCGCATTCCTTCACGGTCCGACTCATCACGTATTTCAGAAATACCTTCGATCTTCTTTTCATTGATCAATTCGGCAGTACGTTCGATCATTGCCGATTTGTTGATCTGGTAAGGAATCGCATTAACAATAATGCGCTCACGTCCATTATCCAGAGTTTCAATCTCAGCATTGGCACGCATCACCACTCTGCCACGGCCGGTCATAAAGGCGTCTTTGATTCCTTCGAAACCATAAATAGTAGCTCCGGTAGGAAAATCAGGTCCTTTAATATATTTCATTAGCTCATCGATGGTAATCTCACGATTATCGATATACGCTACGGTAGCATCAATTACTTCAGATAAATTATGGGGAGCCATGTTGGTGGCCATACCCACTGCAATACCTGAGGCACCATTAACTAAAAGATTAGGGATTTTTGCCGGTAAAACGGTTGGTTCTTCCAGCGAGTCGTCGAAGTTGAGCTGAAAATCAATGGTATCCTTGTTGATATCAGCCAGCATTTCCTCCGCTATTTTACGTAAACGGGCTTCCGTATAACGCATCGCTGCCGGGTTATCACCGTCAATCGATCCAAAGTTTCCTTGGCCGTCGACAAAAGGATAACGTAATGACCAGTCTTGAGCCATACGTACCATCGTGTCATAAACCGAACTATCTCCATGCGGGTGATACTTACCTAATACCTCACCGACAATACGGGCCGACTTTTTATAAGGTTTATTGCTACCTACTCCCAGTTCCAGCATACCGAACAATACGCGGCGGTGAACAGGTTTCAATCCATCTCGAACATCAGGTAATGCTCTGGAAACGATTACCGACATCGAATAATCGATGTAGGCGGCTTTCATTTCCTCTTCAATATTTATTGGAATTATCTTACTTCCGTTTGTCTGTTCGTTATTCTCGTCTGTCATTTATTGATCTTTGGTGATTCAAAAATTATTAAGAATGCGTGCGAATTTAACAAAATTGAATGAAAAAACGGCTTATAAAACCGAGTAATCCTATCAATTTGGTAATATAGTTTTTTACACTCTATCTAAAAACAAATCGACCATTAAACTTAATTAACGGTCGATTTTATTGAAAGTATATTACTGAACCCAGTTTATCTCTTTTTTCAGCAAACGGAGAGTTTGCTTGTGCCAAATAGAAGTTTGAATTAGAAAAAAAGCATAATTAATTGATAACAAAATAATTACATTTAAGATATCTAAACTTACTACTCTAATGAAAAAGTTATCATTTTACCTATTTGGCCTAACAGCTTCTTTTATGGTCACTTGTTCGGCAGCCTCCAAAACTTCCCCCTCTATTGATCTTAAAACCTTTGCGAATGAAAATAACCTAAAGTTTCTTGCTGGTGAAGGGTTCTTTAAAACTGGAGACCAAGGGGAAGCAATTGTAGTGTTGTACACCAATGCTGATCAAAAAAAGGCAAAAATGTTTGTTGTTCAAGGAGCATCAAATTTTTTAAATTCTTCCGGAAACTATCAGATTGCATATTCTGACAGTGGTATGATTGTAAAAAACAATGAAGATTACTTTTCTTTATCCTTGGATCAAAGGATTTCATTTATTAATAAGTTTGAAAAAGAAATCAGTTCTACAAAAAAAATTGTGGGTTATGGTTTTGGGTTAACTAATTTAAATGGTGATATCCACCATTTTAAAGAATCATTAGTTACTAAAAGCGTTGAGGCTGCGTTTTATGAAAATTTTGGATACAAAATATAAAAACCACTGAACAAAAGGTTGAGCCGCTTGGTTGTAGAGCGGCTGATTGTGGAGCTGGTGGAGACGGTGCAACTGCATGCAGTATTGAAGCTGCTTCATTCTCCTGTTCAGTATCCTGTATGCCAAACTATTTTGCTTGCTGTTCGTTTTACACAGGATGTAAATGTTGTCCCAGAACCCAGTAATATCAATTATTAAAAAGAATGGAAGATTAACTAAGCAGCGTAATCTTCCATTCTCTTTATACCCAGTTTATCTCTTTTTTCAGCAAACTAATTGTCTTCGCTTCTTCTGTACCTTGCTGAGGTTGAAAGTTATAGGCCCAATTGGCTTGTGGTGGCATACTCATAAGGATCGACTCAACCCTTCCATTGGTTTCCAAACCGAACTTTGTTCCGGCATCATAACAAAGGTTGAACTCTACATACCGGCTGCGTCGTAAATACTGCCACTTTTTCTGTTCTTCGGTAAATGTTTTATTCCGATTTTGTTCAATTAAAGGAACATAGACTTTTGTAAAGGTTTCGCCTATAGCTTTTACAAATTCCCAACGATCAGCAATCGTAAAATGTTCCGTTTCGCCCAACCTGTCGAAAAATACACCACCAACTCCACGAGTTTCATTACGATGCTTGATAAAGAAATAATCATCGGCCCATCGTTTAAATTGCTCGTAATAATGCTCATTAAACTGATCGCAAGTGTTTTTTAATTGTCCGTGAAAGAATCTTGCTTGCTCTTCATTCACGTAATGAGGCGTTAAATCAATCCCTCCACCAAACCATTTTAAGCCGGCTTCAGGAGTTTCGAAATAACGAACATTCATGTGAATGATTGGAATCAATGGATGATTCGGGTGGATAACAATAGATACCCCGGTAGCAAAGAAAGTGGTCTTCTGTTCGAGTTTAAAAGAACGCTGTATAGCTTCAGGCAAATCGCCATGAACAGCCGAAAACATCACGCCGCCCTTTTCCAATACATTTCCGTTCTGCAAAACACGGCTACGTCCCCCGCCGCCCTCAGCCCTTACCCAGTTCTCTTCCTGAAATTTTCCAAGTCCATCAGCGACTTCCAGTTTTTGACAAATATCGTCCTGTAAGCCCTTAAACCAATCGGCAATATGTTCTTTTGTGATCATGGTTCAAAAATAGCAAATAGTTAATAGTTCATAGCGAATGGATCATAGATAATGGTCCATGGTTAATAGTCCATAGACCGTAGTAGCGATCGATAGATTATAAATGCGAATGGTAAATAGTTAATAGTTCATAGCGAATGGATCATAGATAATGGTCCATGGTCGATAGTCCATAGACAGTAGTAGCGATCGATAGAATATAAATGCGAATGGTAAATAGTTAATAGTTCATAGCGAATGGATCATAGATAATAGTCCATGGTCGATAGTCCATAGACCGTAGTAGCGATCGATAGAATATAAATGCGAATGGTAAATAGTTAATAGTTCATAGCGAATGGATCATAGATAATGGTCCATGGTTAATAGTCCATAGACCGTAGTAGCGATCGATAGAATATAAATGCGAATGGTAAATAGTTAATAGTTCATAGCGAATGGATCATAAATAATGGTCCATGGCCGTAGTAGCGATCGATAGATTATAAATGCGAATGGTAAATAGTTAATAGTTCATAGCGAATGGATCATAGATAATAGTCCATGGTCGATAGTCCATAGACCGTAGTAGCAATCGATAGAATATAAATGCGAATGGTAAATAGTCAATAATATTTCATGGAACCTAACAGCAATAAGAACTATGGTCTATGGACTATTAACTATTAACCATGAACTATTAACTATGAGCTATCAGCTAATCACTACTTCTCTAAATAATCCAGGTCTTTCCCGTAAGTTTCCTCTAAATTAAACAACGCCCAATAAGCAAATGCAATAGTGATCAGTCCTACCACCATGCCACTCTTAATGATGGCTTCTTCTCCGGTAAATAAAGTGGTTACATAATTAAACAATATTAACACTGGCACTAACGATCCTCTCACGAAGTTCGGAATAGTGGTGGCCACCGTTGCACGAATATTGGTTCCAAATTGTTCGGCTCCCATGGTAACAAACACCACCCAATACCCTGTCGATAATCCCATAACGAAGCACATTATATGGAAAAACTGCGCGCTGAAATTACGGGAGAACAAGAAGTATAACACTGATGCTAAAGTGGCTGTTAAAAACACCAATACTATTTTCTTACGGGTTTTAAACACCTGACTTAAAAAGCCGCAAAGCAAATCACCTAGGGCTATACCAATATAAGCGTACATAATACCTTTACCCGGACTAAGCGGTTCGGTAGCTTTCATGGCTATTCCAAAGTCATTGGCAAACGTTACAACCACCCCAATCACAAACCAAACAGGAATAGCAATTAAGATTGAGTTGATAAATCGTTTAAATCGACTCCATGAGGTAAACAACATAAAGAAATTCCCTCTTTCAGTATTACTTTCTTTTATCTTATGAAACATTCCCGACTCAATTACACCGACACGCATTAACAACAGGACCAGACCCATTACACCGCCAACTATATAAGATGTTTGCCATGAAAAATGACCACCTACCTGAGCTGCTACCACAGCACCAAACAAACCGATTCCGGCAATCAGCATCGTTCCATAGCCACGATTTTCTTTACTCATGGTTTCAGTAATCAAGGTCACCCCAGCCCCTAATTCACCGGCTAAACCAACACCAGCAATAAACCTTAAGGCAGCATACTGATCGACGTTGGTAACAAAGCCATTAGCAATATTGGCAAGCGAATAAGTAATTATTGATCCGAAAAGCACCCATAGACGGCCTTTCTTATCTCCAAGAATTCCCCAAATAATTCCTCCAGTTAGCATCCCGATCATTTGGCAATTAATCAAAAAAGAGCCTATTGATTTTAGCTGAACAGGGTCTGTAATACCTAATCCGTTCAGGCTTTTTATCCTTATAACCGAAAACAGAATCAGATCATAGATATCAACAAAATAGCCCAAGGCGGCTACAATAATTAAAAGAATGACATTTCGGTTTGATGACAATTTTTCCCTCTCCATTTGATGAACCGGTTCTGTAATTTGCATATATAAAAAGTAATTGGTTGCTAGTAGTTTTCAGAGCGTACATATTTTGAGCATCCTAAATTAAAAGAATATTCAAAATATCTTATTCAGCTTAAAGATTGATTAATCATATTTTAAAAATATTAATATGCATACATAATATTTTACTCTGAACCGATTGATTAAATAGTTCAAAATTGTAGTTTAGGGTTTCTAATCCCGATCAATAAATGAAACTAACGAACAATTCCCTTAAATGGTTAATGCGATTTTATCCTCCATTATTTTTTCAGAGAATTTGGGTAAAACAGATTTCTGAAGACTTTAAGACCATTGAAGTTATCATCCACAAGAGTTTATTGAATAAAAATTATAACGGGACCATTTTTGGAGGAACAATTTTTAGTGCTGCCGATCCGTTTTACTCGGTTATGTTCTGGCAACATTTTCGGCAAAAAGAATTTAAAGTTTTAGGTTGGTTAAAAAGTGCGGAGATTCATTACAAAAAACCGGGAAATACCAACCTAACTCTTATATTTACCCTAACCGATGAAGATGTAGCGGAGGCTGAAAATGCATTAAATACTGTCGGAAAGTTTTCAAAAGCATATCCTGTTGAAGCCAGAAATAAACAGGGTGAACTTTGTGCAATGATTTATACCGAAGTATGGATGCGAAAGATTAAGCCTGACCAACATTCTCAGGCGGGTTTTTAAACCGTTACTGCCATGAACCTCAAACGTTTGATCCTGGAAGGAGAAAGTACCACCCTCGACTTTAAGAAAACCATTACCAGCTTTGAAAAGATTGCTAAAACCATGGTATCTTTTGCCAATACCAAAGGTGGTAAACTCCTAATTGGTGTGGCTGACGATGGAACAATTAAAGGGGTAAAATCAGAAGATGAGGAGCGATACATGATTACCCAAGCCGCTACACTTTATTGCCGACCTCAGCTGGAGCCAATTTTTGAGGAAATATTTTGGGATGATAAAATTGTATTATCTGTACAAATTAAGGAGAGTGATATTAAACCTCATTATGCTTTAGGTGAAGACAATAAATGGTGGGTTTACATTCGGATAAAAGACCATAGTGTTTTAGCCAGCAAAATTGTAGTGGATGTGTTAAGCAAGGAATCGAGCGGAGAAAATGTCTTGATAGAATACTCCTCCAAAGAAAAAGCATTGTTAGAATATTTAGCCTGCAACGACAGAATTACGCTTCCCGAGTATACCAAAATGCTGAATATCTCTAAACGAACTGCTTCCAGAATTCTGGTAAACCTTGTTCTTTCGGGGGTTATACGGGTACATACTACAGAAAAACTAGAGTTTTACACGGCAAGTTAGGTCCTAAAAAGTATCATCAAAAATTAAGAAATACAACGCGTTTAGCTTTCCTCATTCAGGTTAGTATCTTTGCAACGGTTGAATTCTTCCATTAACACCAGTCGTTTTCAATAAACTTATTTAGCAAAAGACTTGTTGTCTTTATGTTAAAATCTTCTGTCTTAATTTATGCAGCAACTTTACTATAAATATCAGGATCAATATAAAAGTAATTTTAAACTTGCCTACCCTGTTGTTATTTCACAGCTAGGGCATGTGGCTGTTGCCATTGCCGATAGCATTATCATTGGACAAAAAACCGGCAGCGATGTTTCATTAGCTGCTGTAGCCTTAGGCAACAGCATATTTACCTTATTCATGGTTACTGGCATTGGTATATCCTACGGACTCACTCCTTTAATCGCTCAGGAAAACGGTCGAAAAAACAAAGCTGAATGCGGAAAGCTATTAGCCAGCAGTTTAAAAATCAATATAGTAACCGGGCTTATCTTATTTGCTATAATTTTCTCAGGGGTATACTTGATTCAATATTTAAACCAGCCGGTTGAAGTTGCCCGACAAGCAAAACCTTTTTTAGGTTTGCTGGGCTTTTCAATTATTCCGTTAATGGTATTCTTAACCTTCAAGCAATTTACCGAAGGATTAGGATTTACTAAACAAGCCATGAATATTACCATTTGGGGAAACCTCATCAATATTTTAGTAGGTGTAACATTGGTTTTTGGTCTTTTTGGGATAAAACCCATGGGAGTAATTGGTGTTGGTATAGCCACACTTACTGACCGTATTTTAATGGCCATCGCCATGGGTATTTATGTTTTTAGGTCACAGCGATTTAAGGAATATCTTCAGGAGTTCAGATTTAAATTATTCTCATGGGCAGATAGTAAACAAATACTAGGCATTGGCATACCAGTGGCTCTACAATATATTTTTGAAGTAAGTGCTTTTAGTGGAGCTGCCATTATGATCGGTTGGTTGGGTGCGAAAGAATTGGCTGCCCATCAGATAGCACTTAGCATGGCTTCATTAACCTTTATGATGGCAAGTGGCATTTCAGCTGCAGCCGGTATAAAAACCGGGAATTATTTTGGCCAGCAAAACTATAAGGAACTTCGTTTTTCGGCTATAGCCAGCTATCATATGGTTATTGCTTTTATGCTAACTACCGCTTTTATTTTTACCGTTTTCAACCATTTTTTACCATCACTATACATCAACAACAAAGAGGTAATTAATATTGCTGCAGGGTTGTTGATCATCGCTGCCTTCTTTCAGCTTTTCGACGGCATGCAGGTGGTTGGATTGGGAATTCTAAGAGGAATGGGTGATGTTAAAATACCTACAGCCATTACGCTTACTGCCTATTGGATCATCGGTATTCCTTTAGGTTATTACTTCGGATTTAAACTAAACATGGGCGTAGATGGTGTATGGTGGGCTTTGCTGTTAGGATTATTGGTAGCCGCCGTTTTACTATTTATTCGATTCCAGGTTCTTACGCGTAAACTTGAACGGACTATGCCTAAGGCTGAATTGGATCGATTTTCTTAAAAGTAAAGATCTTTTGCCAAACGAAATGTATTGCAGTGGGCATCAACAATATCGGCCACACGTGGAGAGTATCCTCCACCCATGCTAACTACAACCGGCAGTTTATGGTAAATGCATTGCTCAAAAACAAAACGATCACGCTCTTTGCAGCCCGCTTTACTTACCGAAAGTTTACCCAATTTATCGGTCTCAAGAATGTCTACACCAGATAAGTAAAAGATAAAATCGGGTTTTTCTTTTTCGATTAACAACGGTAAGGTTTCACGCAGAATTGCGAGGTAAAGTTTATCATCCGTATTGTCAGGCAGTTCGATATCCAGATCGGAGCGTTCTTTTTTATACGGCCAGTTGCCTTTACCATGCATTGAAAAAGTAAACACAGCTGGATTATTTTGAAAGATTTCGGCTGTTCCATTCCCTTGATGAACATCCAGATCAACAATCAGTATTTTTAATGCAACTCCTTTGCTCAATAGATAGTTGGCAGCAATAGCAATGTCATTCAGCAAACAAAAACCTTCGCCTTTATTTGTAAATGCATGATGAGTTCCACCAGCAACATTTAAGGCAATACCGTGTTTTAATGCAAAATAACAACAGTCAATGGTACCTTGGGCAATGGTAATTTCGCGCTGAACTAACTGTTGAGAAAGCGGGAAACCGGTTCTCCGCTCTTCCTGTGGAGTTAAAGAAAGGTTTTTTAACTTATTCCAATAATCGGACTGATGAGTTAACAGAATAATTTCCTCCTCAACAGGAACGGGGGCAAATATATTGTCAGGTGTTATTGTTCCCTCATGTAAAAGCTGCTCCGGAATAAGCTCGTACTTTATCATCGGAAAACGATGACCTTCAGGCAACGGATGAGCATAAATTGGATCGAATGCAATTTTCAACATAGTTAAAGAACGCAAAAATTCAATTTATGATTTTATTAAGCAAGAAGTTTAAGGTGAAATATATTTAAGCGTTATTCATTAAAACACTCTTAACCTTTGCCAGCCACATCTTCCGATCGTCGAAGCCATTAAACCCGCCGTTTACCTTTTTAGTAATTGAGGTTATGTCATCATTGTCGGCGAGATCATTTAGCTTCTTTTTTTTCCAAAACCAACCCGAAACTAATGCCGCCCATGGATAATCATGAATCAAATCAGGATCGCTTACGAAATCCTGTCCGAATTCAGTTGAAGCAGCTTTATAATTTGCTTTTCCGGTAAGTTGTACCCAACCTCTCCCACGGTATTTAAACCCATCCCCGTCTAATTCGGGTGTATTTCCCAAATCCACGCGAGTATCATAACGACGTTGAGTCGGTGTTGGACCCCAAATTTCAACGGTAAACTTAAAAGCCGATGATTCATGAAGAACCTGCGCTAAAAAATGACATGCCCGTAGGGGTGTAGAAATGTCATATCGATCAAAGGTATTGGCAATTGATTCAGCAATTTTTTCAAGTTGCGCTTGCTCATATTTGGTCGGTTTAATTATAGTAGCAAGCTGTTCAGTAGATATTTTCATAATAGATGATTTTGATGCTATCCTAATGCGTATGCATTGTCAGTTTTTTCAATAATTCTTCTGAAACAGCATCCATGTATATTCCATAAGCGCTCACAAACACTCCTTTCTGACCCTCATCTGATTGAATTGCATACACAGCGGCTTGTTCGTCAGGGTCCGTCATACCTTCAAAACGATATACTTCAACAATTTCAAAATGCTCAGGATGCCAAAACAAGTCATGTTCTTCGCATGCCAGATGGTCATTTTTTAAATTAAAATTTAGGTTAAAACCACGTTCCTTTAGCCCATCCAAGGCCTCCATTAGAGAGTCGTAAGAGTACATAAACGATTGTTTTTATTAAATTTATCTAGTTTTTTACTAATAAACAATTAGTTATCAAGCAATAAGTAATTGAACTATTCAAAACCAGACTTAAAGAGTACATCTTTAAAAAAGTCAAAAAGTGTATCTTTGCGCCTCAATTTCATGCAATGGCTAAAATCAGACTGACAAAATATTTCAATTTCGAAACAGCACATGCCTTATACGGCTATGATGGTAAATGTCGTAATGTTCATGGGCATAGCTATGAATTATACGTGACGGTTATTGGCGATGCTATCGATGATGCAAACCATGTAAAAAACGGAATGGTAATGGATTTTGGTGACCTGAAGAAAATTGTGAAATCAGAAATTGTAGATGTATTTGATCACGCTACGGTTTTAAACAAAAACTCCCCACATATTAAACTGGCCAACCAGCTGATGGAGCATATGGAGCGCGTTCTATTGACCGACTATCAGCCAACCTGCGAGAATATGCTAGCCGATTTTGCTGAGCGTATAATAAAAAGATTACCCAACGATATTAAGCTTCACTCACTGAAACTACATGAAACACCGACCTCGTTTGCAGAATGGTTTGCCAGCGACAATTAGCTATTGGCTATTAGCGGTTAGTTAATCATAATCTATTCGCTAACAGCCAAAAGCTAATGGCTAACAGCTAACGGCTAATATCTCCCCAAATCGGTAAACATCCTCAAATGTGTTATAAAGCGGAACCGGAGCAAATCTCATTACATTCGGTTCGCGCCAATCGCCAATTACCCCCTGCTCTGCCAATTTTTCAAAAACCTTTTTAGGTTCCGGATGATGGGCAATAATTGAAAGCTGACAACCACGTTGTTTCGTATCCCTTGGGGTTACAATTTCATAAAGCAGTTTACCAGCCTTCTGATTTACTCCATCAATGATAAACTCAAGATAAGCGGTAAGCAGTTCACTTTTTGCTCTCAAATTTTCAAAGCCTGCACGATCGAAAATATCTAATGAAGCTTTATGTGCTGCCAGTAAAAGCATTTGCGAAGTGCTCAATTGCCAGCCTTCGGCACCTTGCTCAGGTTTAAACTTACGTGTCATTAAAAAGCGGGTATCTTTCTCATAACCCCACCAACCGGCAAAACGCTGAAGTTCCGTATTCGAGAAATTATTCTCGTGCACAAAAACACCGCTAATCCCTCCCGGACTTGAATTCATGTACTTATAAGAACACCACATGGCAAAATCAACACCCCAATCATGCAATTTTAATGGCGCATTACCCATAGCATGAGCCAGATCGAAACCAACAGTAATATTGTATTGTTTAGCATGTTTGGTGATCGCCTCCATATCAAACAATTGACCTGATAAGTAATTGATGCCACCCATCAAAATCAGAGCAAGCTCATCTTTATGCTTATCAATTGTTGCTAATATATCTTCGGTTCTTAAGAGATTTTCTCCTTCTCTCGGACCCAACTCGATAACTGCTTCTTCAGGTTCATACCCATGAAATTGCACCTGACTGTCAATTGCATATTGGTCAGAAGGGAAAGCCTTGGCTTCCATCAAAATTTTGTAGCGTTGTTTTGTTGGACGATAAAAGCTTACCATCATCAAATGAAGGTTTACCGTTAAGTTATTCATCGGTGTTACCTCTACAGGTTTGGCCCCACAGATTTTAGCTAACGATTGCTGCATTGATTCATGAAAATGCATCCATTCGACACCTTTGGTGAACCAACCTTCAACCGCATAGTTTTCCCATTGGTTCAATAATATTTCAATCTGACTTTTGGTTGCTTTTGGCTGTAAGCCTAACGAATTACCGCACAGGTAAATAATATCCTTACCATTATGCTGAGGTATTAAAAACTCATTTCTGAACTCCCTCAGTTTGTCTTGCAGGTCAAGGCCTTGAGCAAAACTCAATGTATTTTCAAAATTCATGTTTAGGTTTAAAGAATGATGGCCAAAAGTAAAAAAATGCATTTATGAAATGCAAAGGGAAGCAGAAAAGATATTATTTAGATTTTACCTTTTTACTGACAAACATATTGTCAGCAATATAAAATCTCCAAGGTTTTAAGGCATCTTCCCCTGCATAATCAACTCCTACCCTTGGTGCTGAAACAATATTATCCTCTGGAATAATTACGCCTTGGTCTTCAATCCACACATCATCAGCAACTAAACTCATGGCATTATGCAAGCGCGTAATACCTAAAGCTTTGGCCATTGCTCCTGGACCTGAAGTAAGTTTAGGTTGAAGTTTCGTCAATCCCCCGTCGTTTCAATTGCTGCTCAATTCCTTCAATTGGTTGTATCGACCTGATCAAAACTGCATGTGGCACATCCTGAATATTTGTCACTACATTAAACAAGCAATGAATACCATAGCATAAATAAACATATGAAGTTCCACCAAGCATATACATGGTTTCTGTTCGCGGGGTTCGCTTTAAATTATAAGCATGACTGGCTCTATCTTCAGGAGCCTTATAAGCTTCGGTTTCAGTAATTAGTCCGCCTGTAACGACACCGTCAATTTTAGTATACAGAAATTTTCCTAACAGATCTCTGCTAATCTGTACAACATCTTCTCTTAAGTAAAACGTTTCTGGTAGTTTATTCACTAAAATTAAATTATACTAACTAATTTAAAATTTGAGTAAAGCCATGATCTGTTCAAGATAGTAGGCATCTGTTTCATCAAACTGCGCCAGTTGATCACTATCGATGTCTAAAACGGCTACAACGATTCCGTTTTTCAGTACAGGCACTACAATTTCCGATTTAGAAAGCGAACTACAGGCAATATGACCCGGAAATTCGTCTACGTTTTCAACAATGATTATTTCCTGCTGTTTCCAAGAAGCACCGCAAACACCTTTTCCATAACCAATTCTGGTACAAGCAATTGTCCCTTGAAAAGGCCCAAGAACCAGCTCCTGATCTTTTACCAGATAAAAGCCAACCCAAAAGAAATCGAAGGCTTGTTTCAATGCAGCGGCTGTATTAGCCAAGTTGGCGATCAAATCATCCTCACCTCTTAACAGTTCTCTAAGCTGTGGTATCAATGATTCGTATTGTTCTTTTTTATCACTAGACACTGTGATTTTAAGTTCTTCGGCCATTATAGTATTAAGATTATTTTTTTATTAAATTTAAGATACTGATGCTCCTTTGTTTACTAGACCAATAGAGAATATTAAAGCTATGGGGTAAATATTGGCACAGTTTTTATACTTGATAAGTCAACAAAGAAAGTTTGAAAATAATTACACATTTCGAGGTAACAAAATTTGTTTACGAAATGTTATAGATAAAAGATTTTTTTTGGTTTTTGGTTTGGTTTAATTGTTGGAAAAGCACCCACCACCCCGGTGGGGCTTTTTCATTTTATGTGTACCTTAGTCCCCTCACAATTTCAATAACCATTATGAAGAAGTTTTTATTGAGCATCCCTTTGGGTGTTAGTTTGATCGTCTCCTCGGCATTCACAACTAAAGTTTCTCCTCCTGATGAGGGCATGTATCCATTAAGTGAAATTAAGAAACTCGATCTAAAAAAAGCCGGCTTAAAAATCAGTCAGTCTGATATTTACAACCCTAATGGCATTAGCCTTATTGATGCCCTTGTTCAAATCAGCGGATGTACAGGTTCATTCGTTTCTGATGAAGGATTAATTATCACCAATCACCACTGTGCTTTCAGTGCCGTTCAATTAGCCAGCACTCCCGAACATAATTTTCTTGAAAACGGATTTGTTGCTCGTTCACGTGAGCAGGAAATTGAAGCAAAAGGCTTAACCGTTCGAATTACTGACTCATATGAAGATGTTTCGACTAAAATATTAAATGCAGCTTCTACAGCTACCGATCCTGCTGAACGTATCAGAATTATTCAGGCAAAAAGTGCCGAACTGGAAAGAGAAGCTGAAGCGAATGACAAAACCATTAAAGCGCAGGTTTCAGAAATGTTTATTGGTAAATCATATGTCTTATTTAAGTACAAAACCATTAAAGATATCCGCTTGGTTTATATACCTCAACGTTCGGTTGGCGAGTTTGGTGGCGAGACCGACAATTGGGTATGGCCACGCCATACCGGTGATTTTTCATTTGTAAGAGCCTATGTAGGTAAAGATGGATCTCCTGCGACTTACTCAAAAGACAACGTTCCGTATAAACCTAAAAAATTCTTAAAAGTGAACCCCAAAGGTGTTAATGAAAATGATTTCGCCTTTATTTTAGGATATCCGGGAAGAACGTTCCGTCATCGTCCCGCTCAATATTTAGAATACCAGGAAAAGTTCTTACTGCCTTACATTGCTGATTTGTACACTTTTGAAAATCAAACAATGGAAGAAACGGCCGGTAACGATGTTGCGCTTCAATTAAAACAAGCAACCCGCATTAAGCGAAATGCAAACCGTTTGAAAAACTATCAGGGTAAACTTCAGGGCCTTAAATCGATTGGGCTTGTTGATCAAAAAAGTGCAGAAGATAAAGACATGCAGAAGTTTATTAATGGCGACGCCAAGTTAAGCGCACAATACGGTTCATTGATGCAAAACATTGACAATTTGTACAAAGAGATTTTTGTTGACGCTCAACGTGACTTATGGCTAACCGAAATTTTCAGTAGTACTAATTTATTGGGTGTGGCGAATGTTTTAAACACATTTAAGAGACAGATTAATGCTGCTCCTGACAAAACCGCTTTTTATCAACAAAATAAAGATCGGGTTAAAAAAGCGATAGATGGTATTTACGAAAGCTATGTGTACGAATCTGATAAGAAGATTTTTAAACGTATGATGCTTGACGGTTTTAAACTTCCACAACATCAAAAAGTGGATGCTGTACAACGTTTGTTGTTGATGGATGTAGGCATAGAAACCAGTGCAGACCAAGCTGTAAGTCGAGTTTTAACTACTTCATTAAAAGAAGTTGATTTTACAGCTAAACTACTGAACGGTTCTACAGAAGCTGAGCTAATGGCTTTTGACGAGCCAATTATGGGTTTTGTTAAAGACATTAACACACAACAGGCTACACTTGATCCTATTAAACAAAAACGCGAAGGAACGTTAAATAAATTAATGGGTGATTATGTGACTGTTAAAGAATTATACAAGAAAAAAGACTTTGTTCCAGATGCCAACAGTACGCTTCGTTTAACCTACGGATATATTAAAGGCTACAGTCCAACTGATGCTACCTACTATGCTCCTTTTACTGGTATAAAGGGTATTATTGAAAAAGGTGCTACCGGCAACCCAGAATTTAAATACCCTGCTGCTATCCGTGACTTGTACCAAGCGAAAGATTTTGGAATGTTTAAAAATCCAAAGGCCAATGATGTACCGGTAGCTTTACTTTACAACATGGACACTACAGGAGGTAACTCAGGAAGCCCTATTATGGATGCAAATGGGAATTTGATTGGTGTTAACTTTGATCGTGCGTATAGTGCAACTATTAACGATTTTGCCTGGAACGAAAACTATAGCCGTTCAATTGGAGTTGATATCCGTTATGTACTTTGGGTAGCTCAGAAAGTGGATAAGGCTGATTTTATCTTGAAAGAATTAAAGGTAATTAAATAGCTAAAATGGCTTTAGCTATTAGCTGTTAGCCATTGGCTCTAAGATATTGGCTAACAGGAAAGGCAATAACTAATAGCTAAAGGCTAGTAGCTAACAACTAAAAACAAATGACTTCAGAAACAGGTAAGATTATTATTGGAATTGGACTATTGGTTTTATTCGCAGGAATAATAATCTATTTCTTTCATGATAAACTAAACTGGATTGGCAATCTTCCTGGTGACATAAGAGTGGAAAAAGAAAACTTTCGGTTTTATTTTCCGATAACTACCATGATCCTGGCAAGTTTGTTATTCACCATTATCGCCCAAATAATCAAACGTTTCTTTTAGCTTATAACAAAAGAGGCTGTCTCAAAAGGGGCAGCCTTTTTAGTTGCCGAGAATTGACTGTATATTTTTTGATTGAGAATT
>NZ_JAMWYS010000026.1 GCF_023914155.1 Solitalea agri
ATTGTGGTAAAACCTTCCGTTTTGGCAAGCATCATCCAGGAAACAACTTTACCTACGCCCGGTACCGATCGAATTAACGCAGCTTGAGCTTTCATTTGGTCATCAAGCTGAATCGTTTTTTCTATATCAGTTTCAATTTTAGCAATCTGGGTATCTAGGGTTTCAATTATTTTTTTGTTTAACCGGAGCAGTTCTTTATCCAAAGCGATTGTTTTCATCAGTTTATAATCCTGCTGCTGATTGATCAATTGCCGTTTCATTTTGATCCTTGAGTTTCGCTCGGTTAACAACACTTTTAGTCGTTTAACAGCGACTGAAGCGGGTTTCCATAAGGGAGTTTCCAGGCTGTTCTTTTCTATAAACGAGCAGATACGAAAGGCATCTACCCGATCATTTTTACCTCTTACTAAGCCTAAACTCTTTTTAAGATGTAAAGGTGCAACGACGTAAACTTTAAAGGTAAAACTTGGAAGCACTTCAAATAGGTTCCAATTATAACGTCCTGTGTTTTCCATCGCCACAAGTACATCCT
>NZ_JAMWYS010000060.1 GCF_023914155.1 Solitalea agri
TCTCAATCAAAAAATATACAGTCAATTCTCGGCAACTAAAAAGGCTGCCCCTTTTGAGACAGCCTCTTCTTATTAATCTTTTTCTCCGCCACTGAGGATCGATGTTACCAGTGAAAGGAGGAAGCTAAAAATAATGGCCCACCAAAAACCATCTACACTAAACCCTTCAACAACCCTTTCAGCGAAGTAGATAATAAGGAAGTTAATGACTAGCATAAACAAGCCAAGGGTTAAAATAGTGATAGGGAATGTTAGGATAACCAAAATAGGTTTGACAACAGCATTTAATATACCTAATACCACTGCCAGAATAAGTGCGGTTGCAAAGGAATTAATATGCACTCCGGGTAAAATGTATGACAGGCCAAAAGCGACGGCTGCCGTAATAATTAGTCGGACAATAAGATTCATAGTAAAGATTTTTCAATAAGATAAGAAAAGCTCACAACAAAAAAGAGAAGCTTATTCATAAACTTCTCTTCCAAAGGGTGTTAATGCTAAACTCATCAGTTTGAAATGCTGTTTGGCAAACGGAATCCCTATGATGGTAATTGCCAAAAGAAGGCCGAAACCGAGATGTGTTAAGGCAATCCAAATACCTCCAATAAAAAACCAAATGATGTTCATCAGGGTCGAAAGGCAGCCTGGGCTTCCCTCTTTGATCCGGATTTTTTTTCCAAAGGGGAGAAGTGCCAGAAACGAAAGTTTAAAGCATTGAATTCCCCATGGAATGCCAATAATGGTACAACAAAGTAAAAAACCTGATGTTAGGTAGCCAAAGAAGGTTGCCAGTCCTCCAAAGATCAGCCAGATAATATTTCCTATAAAACTCATGCAGATGTACTTTCTTTTTAATCTAATAACGCTTTAATGTCTTCGGCTGTGAGTGATTTTTCAAATGAATCTTCAACAGTTATTAATGAGTTGAAAAGGTTTTTCTTCTTCTTTTGCAGTTTCAAAATCTTCTCCTCCACCGAATTTTTGGTGATAAACTTATAAATGAACACGTTTTTGGTCTGACCAATTCGATGTGCGCGGTCAATGGCCTGTTGCTCTACCGCAGGGTTCCACCATGGGTCGAGCAAGAACACATAATCTGCCTCAACTAAGTTTAATCCCGTTCCTCCGGCTTTAATCGAAATTAAGAAAAGCTGAACCTCGTCGTTTTCTTTAAACTCTTTAATATTTGCCGAGCGGTTTTGGGTAGCTCCATCTAAATAAGCATACCGAATGTTCATGGCGTCCAGCTCATTCCTTAATAACTGCAAATGCTTAACAAACTGAGAGAAGACCAGCACTTTATGTCCTTTTGCAAGTGTGTTTTGCAGCAATTCAACCACTAAAGAGAACTTCCACGAATCGAATTTATAACCCTCATCAACCAATTTTGGGTGATTGGCTATTTGACGTAAGCGTGTAAGACCCTGTAGCACCGGAATCTGCGACTTCGCCACACCATTTTCAGTAATTATGCGAAGCAGCTCATTTCGATAGAATGATTTGGTTTCTTCGTACACTTTCTCTTGCTCCTCACTCATATTGCAATAGAAAATCTGTTCGGTTTTCGGCGGTAGCTCTTTTGCTACCTGGTCCTTGGTCCTTCTTAAAACAAATGGTTTGATGAGTGCGTGTAATCGGCGCAGTTTCTCTTCATCCTGTTTTTTCTCAATTGGAATAATGAATTCGTTTTGGAAATAAGTATGGGAGCCTAATAAACCAGGGTTTACAAACGAAAGCTGCGTCCACAAATCGGCCACGGTATTTTCCACCGGCGTACCGGTTAAGATTAGTTTATGTTTAGATTTTAATGCTTTTATGGCCTTGGCACTTTTGCTATGAGGGTTTTTTATATTCTGACTTTCATCTAAAATGATATAATGAAAGTAAAATTTTTCCAGCAACTCATGGTCAATTCGCACAATGCCATAAGTTGTTAAAATAAGATCATAGTTGGCAAAAAGTGCGACGTCTTTTTCGCGGGCGGCTCCGGTAAAAACATGAACTTTAAGTTTGGGTGTAAACTTTTTAGCTTCACTTATCCAGTTATCAATCAGCGATGTTGGCATAACCAGTAATGAAGTTTGATGCACTTCACTTTGTTCTTTCACTTTTTGAAGCAATGCCAATGTTTGTACGGTTTTACCCAAGCCCATATCATCGGCAAGGCATCCACCTAAATTATAATTGCTCAAAAAGTTGAACCAGTTAAAGCCGGCTTTTTGGTAGGGGCGAAGTTCACCCTTGAAATGTGTTGGTATTGGAAAGTCTTCAATTTCTTCAAATTGCTCCAATTTTCGGAGTTTACGGTCCATGGTAACTTCTGCCAGATCGGAACTTGCATAATCCTGAATTAACCCGATATGGTGTTTTTTCAGTTTTAAGTTCTTCGTTCCTTCTGCAAAGGCAAACAGGTTTCCATAGGTATTAAACCAGCTCTCAGGAATAATAGCAATTTCACCGTTGGGCAAAACAAATTCTCGTTTACGGTTTAAAATATGATGTTTTAGTTCGATGAATGGAATTTCAAAAGCACCAAACGAAACAATAGCATGAATATCGAACCAGTCGTTATTTTCTTTAAATGATAAATTGATCGAGGATTTACCAAATACATAACGCTTTTCTCCCGATTGGTCAATGATGAACCCTTTTTCATGTAAATCATCAAAATGGTCGTTTAGCCAGTCATGTAAATAAAATTCATCTTCCTGTTCCGATAATTTGGTAATATGAAAGTGATTGGGTGTTTCCAATGCAAGCCCTAAACTCAAAATCTCATCTGCTTTCTTTTGCTCCCAGTTCAATGAGCGTTTAATACGATGAAAAATGTAGTTTTCTTCTTTCTTCTCAACGGTTACCGAAACTGGCACTTGTGAACCGTAGGCAAACTTGTGTTTACCGTATTTAAAACTGAGGTCTAATGATGGTCGTTCCTTTTTTAGGTTGATCTTTAACTGCGGGGAAGCCTCGTATTTCTCGGTTATTATATCGAATCCTTCGGCATACACATGATGCTTCTCAATAAGCGGGGCAACAAACTTTTCAAAATAGGTTTTCTCCGAGCTTCGTGGAATTTCGATGAAGCGTTTGTTTAAAAAAGGAACGAGTTTTTTTCCTTCCAACTCATGTTCAAAGTAATAGAGGGTGTCATCTAAAAGCATCCAGGCAGGCTGATTGCTAATCACCTGCGCATCCCTGAACATAAACTCTATGCGCTTGTCTTTATATTTTATTGTAGGAAAATAGCGTGTCGACTCTTCGTTTTTTCTGAAATGAAACAAGACAGAAGCTGGTTGATCTGCTATTGAAACCGCCTGCCAGGTAGGATTTCCTTCTTTACCAGTCTCAAAAACCGCCTTTTCTCTCATTAATTCAATGGCCTCACTTAAGGTAGCTTCAATAAACGGCTGAACCTTGGCTTTTAAAGCATCGGTCCAAAATTTGGTAAAAAACTCCCGAGGACGGATAGGTTGCTTATGAAATCGGCGAATTATATTTTCCTGTTCTACCTGCTCTAATAAAGCGATAAGTTTATAGTCAGTGGCATCTAAAAAGCGGGCAAATTCAGAAGCAGTATGAGAAAACAGTCGTTTATGTACCAATGAATAGGTGTATTCACGGTTCATTTGCACAATATGCGGTTCAAATAAATAGCCCAGGAACTCGTGTTGCAGTAACGAATACACAATTTTACATGATTTGGTGCTATCTACCCTCAGCATTTGTTCCTCTCTTTCCTAAATTATCGTCTGGTTTGTGCCGACAAAATTTTAAAAGTAGCAATTATATTGAAATTGTGTTTACTGAGGGTTAAAAAATCACCAAATTAATAATGACCATCAGTAGGAGTACTCGAAAGGTTCCTTTAACCAGTGGGAAAGAAGTTTTATCGACAATTATGAAATAATCAAAACATCTGCATCTTTAAGCAAACAATACATAGTACAATGAGAATCAAAACGCTTTTAACAGCTACATTAATTGCCTATTGTTTGCCAGCATTGGCCAACGAGGGTAAGAATTCTGTAAATGCCAAGCTACAATCAGCAATGATTTTACGGGTTGGAGCCGAAGTAACCCACACCGCTAAAGCTACGCTTACCCAAGGAAGCAATGAATTATGGATAGAAGGCTTAAGCTCTTCAATCGAAGTAAACAGCCTGCAGATAAAATGTTCAGGAGGAGTAACTGTAATGTCTTCCGCGTTTTCAACTGACTACTTAACTACTGGAACACCATTGCCTAACGTTAAAAAACTGCAAGATTCTATAGATTACTATGGAAGGGAAAAGGACAAGATTCAAGTAGCGCTGAAAACGAATGATGGACTTTTGAGTTTGCTCAAAGCAAATAAATCAATTGGAGGAACACAAACAGGATTGAGTGTGGCGGAATTGATGAAAATGATGGATTACTATAAGGCTAAATCAACGGAGCTTGAAAACGAGAAAAGTGTTTTCAATAACAAGTTGAGTAAGATTAGTGAATCTATTGCTCGTTTACAGCTTCAGATTGATGAAGAGTCGAGAAAAAATGATAAATCCTTTGGTCGATTAAAACTGCAGTTGAGCAGTCCTCTAGCCGGAACCTACGATTTTACGGTTTCTTACTATACCAATGCGGCTTATTGGATTCCATATTATGATTTACAAGCATCTTCAGCCGATAAACCGGTTAAGCTAACCTATAAAGCCAAGTTTGTGCAAACAACCGGGTTAGATTGGAAAAAAGTAAAACTAACGCTATCGACCTCAACCCCTGGCAATGGTAAAACCGCACCCGAATTAAAAGCATGGTTTCTTGAATATGCAATCAATAAAGCTTTACAAGGCAGAGTGCCCGGACTAGAGGTTGCTCAAAACACAATTTCGTATGAGGATGCTTCTGCTAAACGTGAAAAAAAATACCTGAGCGAATCAGTAGTGATTAGAGGCACAAATAGTGTCACCCCTAATCAATCTCCATTGTATGTGGTAAACGGACAAATAATGAATGCCGATGAAGCCACTAAAATTAGTCCTGAGACCATAAAGGATATAAATGTTTTGAAAGATGCGTCTGCAACAGCATTGTATGGTAATCGTGCTTCAAATGGAGTAATAATTATCACGTTGAAAGAACAAACAGATTATGTTTCTGAGAGTGAAAATTCGATTGATGTAACTTATGATATTGATCTTCCTTATGACATCCTTGGATCAGGAAATGAGCAAAGCGTAACCTTAAAAAGTTTTGACTTGCCAGCTGAATACAAATATTACAGCGCTCCTAAGATGGATAAAAACACTTATTTGCTGGCAACGGTAACTGATTGGGAAAAATTGAATTTATTGCCGGGTGAGGCCAATATTACTTTTGAAGGAACCTATATCGGTAAATCTTATATCGATCCTTTGTCAACCCAAAAAACACTTAACCTAACATTAGGTAATGACAAAAGAGTGATTGTGAAACGAGAGAAAATGCAGGATTATAGCAGCACCAAGTTTATTGGAAGCGAAAAGAAACAGGTTTTCACATATAAATTAACGGTAAAAAACACCAAGAATTCAGCTGTGAAAATGATTTTAAAAGATCAATATCCGCTATCAACACAAAAAGATATTGAAGTGGAACTGGTAGATTCGTCAAAGGCGCATGTAAACTCCGAAGTTGGAACATTAACATGGGAATTTGAGTTGAAACCGGGTGAAACTCGAGAGTTTATACTAAGTTATGCAGTTAGATATCCGAAAGATCAGAACTTAAATTTATAGTTAAAACTAAAAATAGCCGGCCAATTAATAGCCGGCTATTTTTTTAAGCCTATTTTTTCGAAGTAGTTGATGTCATGCAAGATAAATCAGGATGCAGTTTTCCGTTTTTATGTTCAAAATGAGTGACCACCGTCCATGTTTTATTCATTAAGGCTTCACCTTCTTCACCTAGTAGTTTATCAACTTCCTGTGACTTGGTATAATATTCGGTCGCGCTTTTTGCGCTCTGAACAACAATAAATACAGGTTCCAGGCCAATATCTCCTAAGTTAAATCGGTAACCCATGGGTACTTTCTTCTTTTCAAACAAAGCTTTCCATTCTTTGGCTATTTCCATTGCTTCCTTTTCTTTTTCAGGATTGATATAATAATAATCCCAATGACGGAATGTGTTTTCCGCAGGAAAATCAGGCATATAAGATAGATCAGCACGGTAACGCACTAAGAGGTCCCTGTGCGTGCTAAAGGTGCCATCATATTGTTTCATCATTGCCTCCATTGCATCCTTGCCCATTGCTTTTGATAATTGACCGAAAGCGTTATCAACCATGTCAATACCGGCATAATTATTCACCGGAATTACATAGATGTACGAAAAATCATCACGACTGGCAACCCAGTACATTGGTGAACCATTGTTGTATTTGGTCATGGCGTCAGCTAATCCTTTGGCGGCTTTTTCATACATCGCCACTTTTTCAGGAATTACATGGTCTTCATGAACAAGATATAGAACGCCTTTGCTCGCATCCTGTGCCTTTGTTGACAAAACTGACACAAGCGCCGCAATAGATAAAGTGAATTTTAATAATGAATAAAATTTCATAGATACCTCCTTTGGGTTTGTTATATGATTAGTAAAAGGAATTTCACTCGGAATGATTAAAACGAATGTTGAAGTTGAGGTTCTGAATGATTGTGTTAAGGTTTACAGCGGATGATGGAAAGCTGTTAAGTTTTATGGATTGCAGAAGTTAAATTTACAATTTATTGATCATAAAAGCTTTAAAAACAGTCAATTATTGTTGTTTTTCAAAGTGAAACGTTCTTGACCCTATAGGTTGGTCAGGAGAACCAGGTAAAAAAGTAACATTGATTTCATTTTCCTCGATTGAAAAACTAAGATTATCAAAGAAAACTTCTGATAAGTCGCAGGTGGGTGCAATTTGAAAAGAGTTTTTATCCGAATCGAGAGTCAGGGTAGTTAATCGCAAGCTATAAATCGGGTGATATAACTGCAGAAATCGTGCTGTATCCAAGGGGTATCTTACTTCGCCGTTCTCATCGGTCGATCCTTCATTTTCGTTTAACCTACAGGCAACATATCGATAGGGTTGATTTAAAGAATCAGCCACACGAATGATTATAAACTTATCTGGAGTTTTTAAAGATTGTACAAGTTTAAAGTCTGCTGATGGTTGTGTATGATTGCTTTTAAGAACCAGCCTATTGTTGGCGATTTTCCAGGTGCCTTTTCCCCATTTATCAGCAGCTCCGTAGGTGAAAAAATATTCAAAAGTACTATCAGCATTTAACTTAAAGCCTGCTGCGGTTTCCATCACTCCGTTTAACATATAAATTCCCGGCAGATTTTGAGAAAATGCACCGGTTGCCAATAATTGAATGGCCAGAATAAGGATGAGCTTCAGATTACACATTGTAAAAATACTGTCTACTTTAAATTAATAAACTTATCGGAGATATTTTTGGCGTTCATAATTACATATTTAAAATATAAAATCTATAGAAATTATATAGATTTGTTTCAAAGCAAAAACATATGATAAAAAACATAAAAACGGGATTATTACTACTAGTATTACTTTGTTCCATTGGTAAGCTCAAAGCGCAAACACAAAACTCAGGCTGGGCGGCCTATATAGCTAATCTTCAGTTTAAAGAATCAAAATTCGGGCTCATGTTTGATGCGCAGTTTCGTTCATCAGATGATTATCAACGATTGCAGCAGTATTTGATTCGACCGGCATTAACTTATAAATTTAATAAGCACTATACTGTCTCTGCTGGTTATGCATATGTATCAAATTATGCCATAGTAAATGGTGTTGATGATCGAGTTTCCGAGCACCGCGCTTTTGAACAGTTCTTTATCAACCATAAATTGGGAAGGGTATCTTTAATTCACCGTTTTAGGAATGAGCACCGATGGGTCTCATCAGCCGCAGACCCTAACAATTTTAATACCCAGCAACGTTTCCGCTATTTTATCAGAGGGCTTGTTCCATTCGGAAAGGAATCAACGTTTAATCAGGGTTTCTTTGGATCATTTCAGGAAGAAGTTATGTTTAATTATATCAACAAAGAAACAACCAATAATAGTTTCTTTGACCAAAACAGGGCTTTTGTGGGCTTGGGCTATCGATTTAACCCTAAAATTGATATTGAGGCCGGATACATGAACCAGTTGGTGAAGCAACGTAATGGAGAAACGCTTACGAATAATATTTTTCAGTTTGCCCTATATACAAGGTTAAGCCTATAGTTCTGGGGAGGAATTTATCTTACGCTATTCGATAAAACAGAATAACCAATATCTTTATGCCCAACTAACTTATAAATGAAGATATTGGTTTACTTTAAGCAGTGCTTAATAGTCTGCTTATTGCTTGTACTTTTTTCTGAAGTAGCTTTTGCCCAAAGCATAAATACCGTATGGTTTACCACCAACCTCCGATTTCAAAGCGCGAAGACTTCGTGGGGAGGATTTCTTGATGTGCCAATTCGTTCAACAGATAACTATGAGCAGCTTCAACAGTTTATTATACGTCCGGCTGTTTCATATAAATTCAATAAGAATTTTACTGCAGCGGTGGGATATGCCTATGTTTCTAACTATAGCTACATGGATGATATCAGGCATCATTCAGACGAACATAGGCCTTGGGAGCAGCTCATTTATAATCATAATATTGGAAGAGTATTGTTTTTTCATCGCCTGAGAAATGAGCATCGTTGGATTAGTTCAGTAGCAACCCCAAATGATTATAAGACCCAACAACGTATCCGATATTACTTGCGAGGAATGATCTGGTTTAAACAAGATTCAGCTTTAAAAAAAGGATTTTATGGGGTTTTGCAGGATGAAATAATGTTTAACTACATTAATAAAGAAACAACCAATAATAGTTTTTTTGATCAAAACAGGGCGTATGCTGCTATAGGGTATAAGTTTAATCGTATGCTCGACCTTGAAGGGGGCTATATGTATCAATTGTCAAAACAGCGCAATGGCACAACACTCACTAACAACTGTATTCAATTAACACTTTATACGAAGTTTACCTTATAGAAGAGAAAGAGCATTTCGCTCTTTGATTTAGAGCGCTCATTTTGCTTTCAAAAGTTCATTTCTAAGCTGCAAACCTACGGCAGCGCATGAGCAGCTTAACCTTTATGCAATCTCTGTCACTTTTAGTTAAATTGCAGACTCAATCAATAAGCATGAAGAAAAAATTATTTGTACTTCTTTCCTCTGCCTGTATTGCGAGCTTCACAGCAAATGCTCAGGAGAAAGAAAAACCAAAATGGGATGTAAATAATCCCATGGGACCATCAAAGAGAATAAACTTTACAGTAAAAGAAGGAACCTGGATGAACGTTGATGTGAGTCCGGATGGTAAAGAGGTTATTTTTGATTTGCTGGGTGATATTTACTCAATGCCGATAACAGGAGGTAAAGCCAAACTGTTAAGGGGAGGCATGGCCTATGAAGTACAACCCCGATTTAGCCCCAATGGGAAATCAATATCGTTTACCAGTGATGCCGGTGGCGGAGATAATATTTGGTTGATGAATAGAGATGGCTCTAACGCTCGTCAGCTGACTAAGGAGAGTTTTAGATTACTGAACAATGCAGTTTGGACTCCAGATAATCAATACATCATAGCTCGTAAACATTTTACAGGTTTCCGCTCGTTGGGGGCAGGAGAAATGTGGATGTATCATATTTCAGGAGGTGATGGAATACAGCTAACAAAAAAGAAGAATGATCAGCAAGATGCAGGGGAGCCGGCATTGTCGCCAGATGGCCGTTATCTATATTGGAGTGAAGACGTTACCCCCGGCCCCTATTTTCAATACAATAAAGATCCTTATTCGGGTATTTATGCAATTAAGAGCCTCGATCGACAAACGGGAGAAATAAAAGAGGTAACCGGAGGGCCTGGAGGAGCGATTCGTCCACAGGTTTCTCCAAATGGTAAACTTCTGGCCTTTGTGAAACGAGTTCGCTTAGAAAGTGTTCTTTATCTTCAAAACCTTGAAACAGGGGAAGAGTGGCCCATTTATCATCCTCTTTCTCATGATCAGCAGGAGGCTTGGGCTATTTTTGGTCCTTATACCAATTTCAACTGGACACCGGATAGCAAGAATATAATTATCTCTGCAAAAGGAAAGATCTGGAATGTTGATGTTGCTCAAAAGCTAGCCAAAGAAATTCCTTTTGAGGTGAATGCCGAGCTTACCATTACAGATGCCTTACATTTTAAACAGCAAGTTTTCAGCGATCAGTTTGAGGCTAAAATGATTCGCGATGCTATTACCTCTCCTGACGGCAAAAAACTAGTATTTAATGCTGTTGGATATTTGTATAGCAAAGAACTTCCCAACGGTAAACCACAACGAATCACAAAAGCAACCGATTTCGAATTCGATCCTTCATTTAGTCCTGATGGGAATGCATTGGTTTATATTTCGTGGAATGATGAATCAAAAGGCAGTATCGTCAGATTTGATTTTAAAACAGGGAAAACACAAAAGTTAACAACCGAAAAGGGGTTTTATTATACACCTTCTTTTTCGCCAAATGGAGAGAAGGTAGTTTTTAGAAAAGGGTCTGGAAATGAGTTGAACGGTTTTTCATTTGGGAAAAACCCAGGCCTTTATATCCTGACTGCGGGAAGCGGTGTCTCAAAATTTATTTGTGAAGAGGGGAGTCAGCCGCAATTTAATGGTGACGGGTCTCGGATTTTCTTTTTAACTTCTGAAAATGGGAAGAAGCTGTTTAAAAGTGTTGATTTAAACGGAACAAATCCAATTAGTCACTTCACCTCACAATATGCTAATCAGTTTGTAGTAAGTCCCGATAACAAATGGATTGCATTTACCGAACTGTTTCAAGCATACGTTGCTCCTTTCCCTATTGCAGGGTCTGCGGTCGATTTGTCTGGGAAAAGTACCGCAATACCTGTGTTTAAGGTTTCGAAAGATGCAGGTACCTGCTTGCATTGGTCTAAAGACAGCCAGAAACTTCATTGGGTACTTGGCACCGAATATTTTACACGCTCTATCCAAAACTCATTCAACTTTGTTGATGGTGCTCCATCAACAATTCCTCCGGTTGATTCTACCGGGATTAAAATAGGACTCGTTCTTCCATCTGATGTTCCGAATGGTAAACTTGCGCTAAAAGGAGCACGTATCATTAGCATGAAGAATGATGAGGTAATAGAAAACGGAATAATCATTATTGAGAATAACAAGATTACAGCTCTTGGAAACGTCTCATCTATTACAATTCCTTCTGATGCAAAGGTTATTGATGTTACCGGAAAAACAATTATGCCGGGTATGGTCGATGTGCATGCGCATATTCCTGCTGGAGCAGGAGGAATCACTGCTAAAACCCAATGGCCCTATTATGCAAATCTGGCTTTTGGCGTAACCACCACACATGATCCATCGAATAATACAGAGATGGTGTTTACCCAAAGCGAAATGGAGAAAGCAGGGGCAATTGTGGGCCCAAGAATTTATTCTACCGGGACCATTCTTTATGGCGCCGATGGCGACTTTAAGGCAGTAATAAATAGCCTTGACGATGCCCGTTCTCATTTGCGCAGATTGAAAGCGGTAGGTGCTTTTTCAGTAAAAAGCTATAATCAACCGCGTAGAGAGCAACGTCAGCAAATAATTCAGGCTGCCCGTGAATTACAGATGGAGGTGGTGCCTGAAGGAGGCTCTACCTATACGCATAACATGAGTATGATCATGGATGGGCATACTGGTATTGAACATAATATTCCTGTTTCGGATGTGTATGCGGATGTAAAACAACTTTGGAATGCTACTAAAACGCAGTATACCCCAACGCTTATTGTTGCTTACGGAGGGTTGAGTGGTGAGAATTATTGGTATGATAGAACAAATGTTTGGGAAGACAATCGATTGTTAAATTTTAGCCCACGGTCAGTAATTGATGCTCGCTCCCGCCGCCGACAAACAACCAGCGAGAGTGATTATAACCATTTTTCAGCTTCTAAGATCTGTAAATATTTGAGTGATGGAGGAACAAAGGTAAACCTGGGTTCTCATGGCCAAATTCAGGGCATAGGCGCTCACTGGGAAATGTGGATGCTGGCGCAGGGAGGTATGAGCCCAATGGAAGTTATAAGATGCGCTACCATGAATGGTGCAGAATACCTCGGTATGGACAAAGAAATTGGCTCGTTGGAAGTGGGTAAATTAGCCGATCTGATCGTAATGGATAAAAATCCATTGGAGAATATTCGTAATACCGAAAGCATAAAGTATGTTATGCTAAACGGTCGACTTTATGATGCGGAAACGATGAACGAAGTTGGAAATTATAATAAGCCTAGAGGGAAGTTTTTTTGGGAAGAAGGGAATAACAGCGAAACCTTTAAGTATAATTCACTAACCAGTAGTTTTCTGCATAGTGGATGCAGTTGTTATGGAGTTCATTAAATAGATACATAAATGAAAAAGCGCTGTTCTTACTTGGAATAGCGCTTTTTTAGTTTTAAAAGCTATTTAAATATCAATTTCTCCTTCAAAAACATAATCTGCCGGTCCTTCAAGGAAAACGTTTGTGAATGTTTTACCATCGGTTGTGGTGGCAGTAACGGATAAGTCGCCGCCCATGGCTTTAATTTTTGTTGTATGAGTTCCCGTGATTTTCTTTTTGTTCATCATGGCCAGAGCGACAGCAGTAACACCGGTACCGCAAGCAAGCGTTTCATCTTCAACACCACGTTCATACGTTCTAACTACTAAATGATCGCCTTTATCTTCAACAAAATTCACATTGATTCCTTCGGCATTAAATCGATCATTATAACGAATTGACCGTCCTTCCTTGAATACATCCAAATGTTTTACGTTCAGAACTTCTTGCACAAAATGAGGAGAACCAGTGTTCAATACAAAATGATCCCCATTTATCTCTATAGAGTTGACATCGATCATGTGTAAACTAACTCCCTTATCGGTCATCTTTGCGTAATGTGGCCCATCAACCGCTAAGAAATTGGTCTCATCACTAAAGATCCCCAGTTTATTTGCAAAAGCAGTGATGCATCTTCCTCCGTTTCCGCACATGGTGCTTGGATTTCCGTCAGAGTTTGCATACACCATTTCAAAATCAAAATCTTCATGATTTTGGAGCAGCATAATTCCATCACCCCCAATTCCAAACCGGCGATCGCATAGTTGGTGGAAAAGTTTTACGTCAACCTTAATCGTAGCGTTTCGATTGTCGATAAGTACAAAATCATTTCCGGCACCCTGGTATTTATAAAATTTAAGCTTCATCAAAATTTCATTTTTGAGTAATAAATTTGAATACGAACCGTTTCGTAGTTTGTAAGTTCAATTTTACAAAACTAAAATAAATGATAGTTGGTTTTTGCAACATACGAGTATTAATTTTGAGATAGTAATTGATTAAGTAAAAAGGAAAACATGAAAAAAACAGCTTTAACATTATTAACTGCCTGCTTAGGTGGCATAGTGGCCGTTGGGGCGTATAAAGTTTTCGAAAACAGGGGAGAGTCTAGCATTGAAGACAAGCAAAATGTAAAGTTTGTAAGTTATGGCGAAAATAGCCGAATGGTAGGTTCTGCTGGTGACGTTGATTTTACTTCTGCCGCAGCAATGGTAACTCCTGGAGTAGTCCACATTAAAACAACGTATACTTCAACCAGTCGAGGACAGCAGTACAGTCCATTCGGCGATATGTTCGACGATTTCTTTGGAGGCCGTGGTGGCGGAGGTCGTTCTCGCCAGCCTCAACGTGCTTCTGGCTCTGGAGTCATCGTTACTCCTGATGGATATATCGTAACGAATAATCACGTGGTTGAAGATGCTGATGAAATTCAGGTAGTACTGAATGATAAGCGCTCCTTTAAAGGAAAATTGATTGGGAGAGATCCAAACACGGATTTAGCACTAATTAAAATTGACGGAAAAGAACTTCCATTCGTAAAATATGGAAACTCTGATAATGTAAAGGTTGGGGAATGGGTATTGGCGGTAGGAAATCCATTCAATCTTACTTCAACAGTTACCGCCGGTATCATTAGTGCTAAAGCGCGTAATATAGGTATCTTAACTAATCAGGAAGATCCTGACGCTCGTCCAATTGAGGCCTTCATTCAAACTGATGCTGCTATTAACCCTGGAAATAGTGGAGGGGCTTTGGTAAATACAAATGGTGAATTAGTAGGTATTAATGCCGCTATTGCATCACAAACTGGTGCATATGAAGGTTACGGTTTTGCTATTCCGGTAAACCTGGCTAAAAAAGTAATTAACGATATTTTAAATTTCGGAACCGTTCAACGTGGTTACTTAGGTATTCAGTTTAATGAGAATAATGCAGAACTCGCCGAGAAAAAAGGCTTAAAAACAATTAACGGTGTGTATGTTGAATCCGTTTCGGTTGGTGGCGCCGCAGAGGCCGCAGGCATTAAAACCGGCGATTTAATTACTAAAATTGAAGGAAATAGTATCACTTCTGGCTCTGATTTACAAGAACAAATTGGCTTGCATCGCCCAGGTGACGCTGTTAACCTAACCGTTTTGAGAAATGGGGCTGAGAAAGTTTATAAGGTGGTATTAAAGAATGCTGAAAACACAGCCACATTGGTTAAGGCTACTTCAAGTGCAACTTTCGATGCTTTGGGAGCCAAATTTAGTCCTTTGAATGATGCAGAAAAGCACAAATACAAAGTACAAGGAGGTGTTAAAATTTCAGCGCTGAAAGAGAATGGTATACTTTCTCAGTATGATATACAACAAGGTTTCGTAATTACCAGAGTTAATGGTAAAGCTGTTTCATCAGAAGAAGACGTGAAAGCTGCATTAAACAACAGTCGAAACGGAATGGTGAATTTGGAGGGTATTTATCCGGATGAACCATCTTCTCGCTATAGCTTCTCGTTCCCTGCAGCTAAATAGTATCTTTTCGTAAACAATTTATTTACGAGGCTGTCTCAAAAGGACGGCCTCTTTCTATTTTCAGGGGTTATCAACAAGTTAAAGCAGGATTTGTT
>NZ_JAMWYS010000063.1 GCF_023914155.1 Solitalea agri
TCCAATTGAACCTTTTGATCAGTTGTTGAATTTCATCGAATCTTGCAATTTGGGTTAAACGTTTAAAGTTATACGCCATCACATAGAGATTTATTTCGGTTTGCACGTTGATTTTACCACGGAGCAATAACGGAATTTGCCCCATCCAATACTTAATGGTACCAAAAGGATGCTCCGACAAGGCTTTTCGCTGTCGAAGTTTGGTTTTTCCTTGTTGGCTTCTCATTTTCTCTATGTAAGCATCTCTCCAGGATTGATTGGAAAATCGGTGAATGCTTCGGGCTGAGGAATCCGTGCATTGCTTTCGAATTACACAGTCCGTGCAGGTAGCCCCTTGGTAGAGTTGAGCTTGGGTTCCTCGCCGTGTATCCTTTTTAATGCCATATTTAGGGAAAAGCCATTGGCCCTGGCTGCATTCATAAGCATCTTTGTCTTCATGATACTTAAATCCAATGCCTGCGGCTTCTACTTGTTGTTGCTTATTGGTATTGATGGCCACGAAACAGTTTACATTCCGTTCTTGTTCAAGATTTTCAATCTGAGATAATACATAATATCCTGCATCGGCCAAAACTTCTTGAGGCTGAGTGCCTATCGTTGCGGTAGTTTGCTCAACCATTGGAGTTAGTAATCCTTTGTCGTTTTCCTGGCTGGTGGTATCGCTGCAAATAATCAGATGCTGGTGGGCATCTACAGCGACTTGTACGTTATAGCAAAAGTGTTTGCCATTACGGCTTTTCATGATACGGGCATTTTTATCGGTTAAATTCAAGCGTTTCAGCCCCTGTTCTTCCATCTGATTTTTCTGGGCCGAAAGCAGTTCCAGTTCTTGCTGCAAGGCAACTATCTGAGTTTGAAGGACTGTTTTCTTTGCTTCCAATAATTCCAACTCCTGCTCTGCACTATCCGCTTGTTCCAATTCTTGTAAGTAGGTAGAAAGCTGTAAGTCGATGTCTTCAATACGTTTGTAAATACTGTCTATGTCCACCGAAAGACTGGCATTGGCCCTTATTTTAGTGCCATCAATGCTCACTGTTTGTCCTTGAATATAACCGGCCTCTTTTAACAAGCGAGTAAATCCTTGCAAGGCG
>NZ_JAMWYS010000047.1 GCF_023914155.1 Solitalea agri
GATATATGCCCTAATAAAAAACCAAACCACCTATAAAAATGATTTGGTTTTGTCATAGAAATCAGGCTGACTAGCATTTAGGTGGTATGTTCTTTATTTTTTGGTGTCAATAAAATATAAAATCCGGTTACTATAATCCAAGTAATCAAACTATCTAAAATCAAATTTGCAATATTCCATCCGTGGTTAAATCCACCTCTAGGATAGAATTCATAAAAGTAATTAAATGGCTTCCCAATCCTTAAATCAGCTCGATAAGCTTTTATTGGTGGTAATTGTGTTAGAAAATCAACAAATGATACAGAGAAGAAAATCAGTATGGATAAAACAGTCCCTAGTATAACCCTTTTAATCATAATGTAGTCTTAACAATATTAATCCTCAAAACACCGATTCGGGTGTATATTTCTAAATACCAAACGTTTTCTAATCCTGTAAGCAGAGTCGGTTTATCAATCATTTCTTTTGAAATCAGATCCTTTATTTGATGGACAGTCTTATTACCAATTAATTTAATCTCAGTTATTTCTTTTTCAATTTGCAATGCCCAAGCTACAACGGAATCATTTAATGCATTAGCATAGACTTGGGTGGTATAAGTCCCACCCTTGAATTCCATTATATAAGTGAATAGCTCTGTCATTTTAAAATTACTGCTAACTTAGTTATACCTACAATCAACCCGAATAATTAATCTGATAATTTCTCCTATATTCCTCGTAACGAATTCCAGTTATCAAATGTCATTTCGAATTTAATCTCTCCTTTACCGTGCATGCCAACCTCTTTCCAGCCCGATTTACGATAGAACATTTCGGCCCTGGTATTTGGAGCTGTGCCTAGCCATACCTTTTCATGGGTTTGCGAAAAATACCAATCGAGCATACTACTGTGGAGCTTCTTACCAATTCCCTGCTTTTCAAAATCAGGATGTAAGAATAAAGCCCAAATATTATGCTCCTTTAAATCAGCAATGGCAAAACCAACAATTACATGGTTAACTTCAGCAACCCAGCCTTTTCCCCGCTCAAACAGAAACTCTTCGCAATCCCGGTCTGTAACCAAATCTGGATTGGAAAGCGTGTTTTCTTTTACAGAATTACGCACCACCTGAATTTGGGGAATGTCTTCTTTTTGAGCTTCACGGATCAACATAAAAATTTAAATAATTGAATGTAGTAAAATTAAAAATAGCGGATATTGCATTCCTTGGCTTTTAACACCATTTCTTGTATTAAAAATAAAGAAAACACTAATATGATTGACATAACAAATGTAGATGAGTTTGAGACAGAGGCACTTACAAAATCATTTGATTGCTTAAACAAAAATAACGCTATTGAAGTCTTGAAGGAACCACGGGATATACAATATATATATTCTATGTTCGATCCATTCAATGTTTTCTCTTCCACATATAATGTCAACTTTAAGAATATATTAAAAATAACAGCCCCTAATGGAGTGTTTTATTTAGTTCAGGTAGAGTTAAAACGAGCAAGGCAATATTCTCCAAAATACGGCCAACTATCAAAAGAAATTGAATATCAGATTTGGGGATGCGCTAATCTAAGGCAGACTTTTGGAAATATTTTATTGCAGCCAAACGAACTAGTAGATGATTTTCTTACTCGACTTTTAAGCAAGTTGTTAAGCAAAGCACAACTTTTATTCCCGGATAACTCACATTTAAACAAACGTTATAGTATAAGTTATAGCGATAGAGAAAAGGCAATTATTTTTTTCAATGAAGATGTCCTCAAAAAGGCAATGATGTGCAATTATTTAAATATTGCTTTAAAAGGCGAAACTATTATAGCGGGTTTTCCAAGATTAATATCTGTGGACAACACTAAGAAATTAGAAAACTTCTTTAGTACTATACAGCATCTCGTTACATAGAACACCGATATCTCTTAAAAATCCGCATCCACACGAATCTTCATCACCTCCTTACTTACCGGATGTTTAAATTCAATGAATTCGGCATGTAGATGTAAACGTGCTGCTTTTTGTCCGTACAAATCATCCCCAACAATAGGCGATTTCAATCCCAACGAATGGGCAGCATGCACCCGTAACTGATGCGTACGGCCGGTTATAGGATAAAAATGAACCTTGGTGTGTTGGTTGGTTCTGGAAATCACTTTCCATATTGTTTTGGCGTGTTTGCCATATTCATAACATACCAACTGACGCGGGCGATCTTCCAGATCAACTCTTAAAGGCAGTTCAATGATCCCCTCATCCTCCGGGATAACTCCATTTAAGAGAGCCACGTAACGTTTCTTCACGGTCCGGTTGATGAATTGATCTTGTAGTATTTTGTGTGATTCTTTGGTTTTAGCGATCAACATTAAGCCAGAAGTCGACATATCTAAACGGTGAACCACCAAAGGGCCAGTGGCTTCCGGATATTTGATCCGGACGCGCTCATAAACCGAATCCTGTACATTTTTGCCTGGCACCGACAAAAACTCGGCAGGTTTATTAATTACCACCAGCTCTTCATCTTCGAAAACAATATCGATATCCTTGCCTTCGGCAGGGTTAATGAGCATTGGGTTCTCATCCATCTCAATACCTTCGAGCATGTGCGCTAAAATGGGTTCGCATTTACCCTTACATGCAGGATAAAAATGACCATGCACCCTAACTTCCGACTTTGGCGATTGTCCCCACCAAAATTCCGCCATGGCAATTGGTTTCAGCTGATGCATAAAAGCATATTGCAACAGCTTAGGCGCGGCACATTCACCGGCTCCCGCAGGAGGATTAACATCGGTTGTATGCTTAAAAATCTGATGCAAACTTTTCTTGTGACCCAGTTGATTAAGGAAATAATACGAATCGAACAGCTTTTGCTGCAAAGCCGCTGATTTATTTTTTCGCTCTTCTTTTACTTCAGCTATTTCATTTAACTTTTCATCAAGAAGGTTTTGCGTTTCAGCAATTTGGTGTTTCCAGTATTTATTCAAATGCTTAAGTCGAAGACTTTCATTTAAACTTTGCTTCCGCAACTCTTCGTGCAGGGCATTAATATGTTCTTCATCCTCGGTATCTTTTGGGGCATTCCGGAGAAGATCACGCTCCTGTTTGGCCAGTTTTATTTGTTGCTTGTATGCTTCCAACTCAACGGCATATTGGGTAGTTTGAGAGGCTAATTGTTCCTTTAGTTTCGCTAATTCACTATGATTTTCAAGCGCTTCAATCTGGCCGTGCATGCTGGTGAGCACTTGTTCTTCTTTACGGAAAAACCCATTTTCGGTTAACATATCAAAAACCGGCGGAACAAAGCGGGAATGATGATTTTGTCCGGCCAGCTTACCTGAAAATGCCGATAAATAACCAAGCTGCCCTTCTTTATTTTGCACTACCAGCACTCCGAACATCTTGCCGATGATCAGTCCTTCCTGCCCTTCTTCAATACCGAAGTTATGTTCCCATTCGGTTTGTGTAGCCAAATACTGCTGCAATTCTTCGGCAGCCAACAGGCTTAAGGAATGAGGTTCGTAATAGAACGGAAATGTGAATTTTTGAGGCAAGGCAATAGCTTCAATTTCTTTGGCAAAAGGTATAAAGCAATTATCCTTCATTATTATGTACTCTTCACGCATTGCTCAATCTTCTAATTGAAAACTATTTATATCTGAAGCGCAAAAATACATACATTATTTAAAGTAGAAAGCAGGTTATGAAGAACACCCATTTAGGATCAATAAATTTAATACCTTAGTTATGCGTAATATTAATACGACCGAATGAAAAAGTCAATTCCTGGATGGAAAATAAATATTGAAGAAATTTCAAATGGAGCTTTTAGGGTGACCCTTACTGATGCGTATGGGCGTAAAGCTGAAATTGTAGACAGTGCAACAGACGAAACGATTGAAAAAGCAATTGGCGACGCTTTTGACATTGAAAAGCAAATCTCAAAAAACTGGAACTTATTTCTTTACGACCTTTGTATTCAAAGATTAGGAAACGCTAACGTGAAGACTAAAGAATATAATGATAAAGCATTCGGCTCTTGGTTTATTGAAAGTCAGAACAAGCGTTTGGTATATGACGGCAAAGACTCTTGGTTAATATTTCAGACTAAATCAACAAACGGCTGGACAGACATTGAAATAATCAGAAAAGATGAGCTTAAATACTCAAGTTTTGTTAGACAAATAAACATGCTTTGAATAAAAAAGGCTGCCCCAATGAATGGAACAGCCTTATGCTATTTCAAAGCGACAAAAACTATTGCCAATTGAACTTAATATTTTGTACCAGCTCGGCTTTAAGGCTTTGTGCCACTGGACAGGTTAATGCCGCGTTTTCCAAAAGTTGACGCTGACGATCGTCGATATCCAGTTTCGGAAAATTAAACTCCACCTGAATCTCGGAGATCCTACGGGGTTCTGCCGCCATGATCTTTGTTATAGAAAAATCAGTATCCTTTAAATCGATGTTCTCTCTTCTGGCCACAATGCCCATGATGGTCATGGCACAGCTGCCTAATGCTGCCGCCACCAAATCTGTAGGTGAAAAAGTTTCACCTTTACCATTATTATCCGTTGGAGCATCGGTAATAATCTTGGTGCCCGATTGTAAGTGAGTCGCTTCGGTACGTAAGTCGCCTTTATAAATAGTTTTAACGGTTGCCATAAATGAGATTTAAGAAAGTACAAAGTTAAAAGTACGAAGTACAATTTTAGATTTTAGAAGTACGACGTAAAAATGACGATTTTAGATTTTAGAAGGACGGTTTTTAAAGTATGAAGTTAGAAGTACAAAGTACAATTTTAGATTTCAGAAGGACGGTTTTTAAAGTACGAAGTTAGAAGTACAATTTTAGAAGTAAGATTGTTGACCTTTGTACTTGAAAACTTAGTACTTCATACTTTTAACTTTGTACTTCTTACTTTCCACTTTGTACTTTAACCTTCTTACTTCGTACATTTGCACGGTTAAAATAATCCGGAACAATTCATATGGTTTTGGGTTAAGTATTAAGATATTAGCGTTTATATGATAGAACTTCCGGTAGTTAAAGCCGAACCCCGTATAAAGAAACCAGATTGGTTGCGCGTTAAACTGCCAACCGGAAAAGAATATGCTCATGTTCGTTCACTGGTTGACAATCATAAACTTCACACCATTTGCGAAAGCGGAAACTGTCCGAATATGGGAGAGTGTTGGGGTGAAGGAACTGCAACGTTCATGATTTTGGGTAATATTTGTACCCGCTCATGTTCGTTTTGTGCTGTTGCCACCGGCCGTCCATTAGCTGTTGAACTGAATGAACCGGAACGCGTTGCCACCTCAGTTGCACTGATGCAGGTAAAACATTGTGTAATTACCTCTGTTGACCGTGATGATTTAAAAGATGGTGGTTCAACAATCTGGGCCGAAACCATTCGTGCTATTCGTGCAAAAAGTCCGGAAACTACGATGGAAACCCTATTACCAGACTTTAAAGGTCAGTGGGAAAACCTGGAAAGAGTATTGGCAGAAAGACCAGAAGTTGTTTCTCATAATATCGAAACCGTTCGCCGTCTTACTCGCGAGATCCGTATTCAGGCTAAATACGACAGAAGCCTTGAATGCTTAAAACACATTAGCCAGGCCGGCTTGCGTACTAAATCGGGCATTATGCTTGGTTTTGGTGAAACCGAAGAAGAAGTTTTTGAGGCAATGGATGATCTGTTGGAAGCAGGTGTTCATATTTTAACCGTTGGTCAATATTTACAGCCAACTAAAAATCACCATGCCATCATTGAATTTATCCACCCTGATCAATTTGCGCGTTACAAAGAAGTAGGATTAGCCAAAGGATTTAAAGTTGTTGAAAGTGGGCCATTGGTTCGTTCATCTTACCACGCAGAAAAACATTTGTTTCCATTAGAATCTTAAAATGGGCCAATTTTGAAGAAACGTTTAACATTATCCGAAGAAGAACTTGTAACTGGGCTAAAACAACGGCAAAAGCTCGCTATTGAGGCATTGTACAATATGTATTCGGCGGCGCTAAACGGTATTATTTTACGTATTGTTCATTCGGAAGAAGATACCAGCGATGTTTTACAGGAAGTTTTTCTAAAAATATGGAATAACGCTTCAAATTACGACCCTAAGAAAGGCCGATTGTTTACCTGGATGGCCAATATTGCGAGAAATCAAGCATTAGATCGTCTTCGCTCTAAGTCGTTTCGTAATGAAAACAAAAACCAGGAGCTTGATAACAGCGTAAATACTATTGATTCTTTGAAGAGTATTTCGTTATCACCCGAACACATCGGCATAAAAGATCTTTTGATAAGCCTGAAACCCGAACAGAAGGTAATCGTAGATATGATTTATTTTCAGGGATATAAACAAAACGAAGTAGCTGAAGCGTTGAACATTCCTTTAGGAACAGTAAAAACTCGCCTTCGATTGGCCATAATGGAATTGCGAAAATATTTTAATTGATATCTGTCGTGGATGTAAAAGAATATATAGAATCGGGTGTACTTGAAATGTATGTTTACGGAGCCCTCTCGGCAGCGGAGGCTAAAGAAGTAGCAGAGATGGCATCCCTGCATCCTGAAATTGCCGAAGAATTGGCAAAGATTGAAGAAAACCATGAAAACACCTCGGTAATTTTGGGCATTGAGCCTAATCCATTTATTAAAAATCATCTCTTGGATCAAATTACAAATCGGCAGGCCGAAAAACCTGCTATCCCTTTATATCCTACCCGCTTGTTTGCTTATGGAATGGCAGCTTGTTTAACACTTTTGCTTGTAAGTAGCATTGCGGCATTTAACTACTGGGAACGCTGGAAAAGCTCTGAAAACGAACTTTTGGCGTTACGTTCTTCAAATCAGCAGTATGCCACCAACCTTGCTAACATGAACGCTTACAAAGGCATTTTGCAAGACCCAGATTTCAAAAAGGTACATTTAGCCTCTACCACCGCATTTCCGGGTAACGAAATAATGGTTTACTGGAATGCGAAAAACACCCATGTAATGGTTGATATGCTTAACCTGCCAGAAAACGATGCTGAACACCAATACCAGCTTTGGGCCATCGTGAATGGCAAACCGGTTGATGCAGGCGTTTTTGATGTGAAGAAAGGGCAGAAAACTATGTTCCAGATGAAAAACATACAAGGAGCACAAGCTTTTGCCGTTACATTGGAGCCTAAAGGAGGAAGTACAAATCCAACTATGGATAAGATGTATGCAATGGGAAAAATTTAAGGATTTTAGAAATTAGATCTTAGAATTTAGAAATATGCACTAGCCCAAGCTGGTGCTTTTTTGTTTCAGGCAGATTGAAAATGGTGAATGGATCTCTGCTCATAGTCCATGGACTTCGGTTTCCACTTAAATCATAAATCTAAAATCGCACCTCTAAAATCTTACTTTGTACTTCTTACTTTCCCAATCGTCTTATTTATCCTTCGGGCTAGTTTACTTGCAGGAATAACCGAATAACCCAATTCTTCCAATTCATTTCCGGCTTTACCATGCAGGTAAACTCCAGCCATTGCGGCTTGTATTGCCGAATAGCCCTGCGCTAATAATGACACGATAATTCCTGTAAGCACATCACCCATTCCACCTGAAGCCATTGCTGGGGTTCCGGTTAAATTAAAATAGATCATGCCTGTTGGAGAAGCGATAAGCGTATACCTGTTTTTAAGGACAATGATCAGCTCACGCTCCGTCGACTCCTTCTGCATGGTTTTGACACGCTGAGTCCAGTTTTCATGAGCGCCAAATAAACGATCGAATTCTTTAACATGTGGAGTTAAAACAGATTGCTCGGGCACCAGGTCGAGCAATGACGAATCTGCCGAAAGCACATTCAGCGCATCTGCATCAAAAACGCATGGACCACGGAAATTCTTCAATGTACTTTTAAGGATCTCAATAGAATGATCATCAGTTCCTAGCCCAGGACCAATAGCAACGGCAGAATATTTCTCCCATTGAATTTTATCCACCTCGCCGATAGCGGCCATTACTTCGGGCAAGCGTGTATTCAGGGCTACCAAACCTAAACTGGGCACATAAGCAGTTGTTAACCCGCTGCCAGTATTTAAGCAAGCTTCGGCTGTTAACAAGGCGGCACCCATAGTCTCCTCCTGTCCAGCAATGATCAACGAATGCCCGTAGGTTCCTTTATGACTAAAATTATCACGCTTCTTTAAGATCGATTGAATATCCTTTTCTTCTATTAAAGCCAGCTCACTTTCACATGATTGGATAAAATGTTCATCCAAACCAATATCTACTACATGCCATCTTTTAATCACAGAAGCTGATTCCGGAAGTAAAAAATTCAGCTTTGGCCGCTGAAAGCTAATTACCAAATCCGTTTTAACAACCACAGAGTCTGCACTATTGGGTTCATCGGCAAACATTCCGGTAGGTATATCCACCGCAATCACATGTTTCTTTTGTTGATTTAGTTGTTCCACCCACTTTTTTAAACTGCCCTCCAATGGCTTATTCAAACCCGAACCTAAGATTGCATCAATAATCACTTCCGATGTTTCTATTGGCAGAACATCCTCTGATTGAAAAATATGAACCGGCAACTTTAATTGCTGAACCCTTCGCAAATTCTCTTCAAAATCAATAGTAGTTTTAAAAGAATGCTGCAGAATGATCACCTTAACATTCATATAGCTCTTGGCTGCTAACAAACGGGCAATTGCCAGTCCGTCGCCGCCGTTATTGCCCACACCACAATAAACCGCAATCATTGTTGTCTTTAACGGTACCTCTTCAATAAACCTCGAAACAAAGGCAACAGAAGCACGCTCCATAAGATCAATAGAGGCAATAGGTTCATTGGCAATTGTAAACTGATCGGCAAGACGTGTTTGAACAGCTGATATGATTTTTTGCATAACTGAATTTAGTGGTTTACCTGCTTAAGACAAAAAAGACATGACTCTAATCCATTTCAAACAACCAGACAACTATTTTAATGATTGATTTTCAGTATATTAGAAACTAGTTCTACTTAAAAATCCAATTAATAAAAATGCCATGAAAATCTTACGTCCTCTTCTAGTATTAACCATCTTAACGGCCTCTATTTGTTTTCAGGCCCATGCACAAATTCTTAAGAAGCTATCTGATAAAGCAAATAAAGAAGTTAAAAAAGTTACCGGAACATCCGAACCTGAAAAAAGCAACAGTGGCACCGGCACTAACAATCAAAGCGGCAGTTCGGGAACTGCATCAGCTGCCGATGGCCTTACAAGCGATCAACTAAAAGATGCAGAAAGCCATGTAATTTATACGTTGGAAGAAGGTGAACGGATCGATTATAAGGAATCAAAAATTATGATCAGCAGCGACAATAAGGTTTCGGGCTTAGTAATCGTAGATAAATCGGGAGCCAGGTATATCGTTGAGAACAATATTAAAAAAGGGCCTTATACGGTAAAGAATATTCCACTGGATTTTTTAAAGAAAGACTCAGAAGACAAAGTTGAGAACGATGCCCAATTTGACCCTGTTGAGATGGTTAACATTTATCAGAAATACGTCAAAGAAGAAGGAGGGAAAAGCTTTATAGTCTTCAACGGGAAAAAGATTGGCCCTTTTACTCAATTAGAAGCATTTAGGTTTAACGATAAAAAAACAAAGTTTGCTGCCCAGTTTGTAAATGAAATTAGTGAAACCGAGAAAGAACGATACATAGCTAATCAGGATGGCAAGAAAATATTGGTATCAAAGGATCCAAATATGTATGGCAAACTCATCTTCGATCCGGCATTTACTGATGCGGCATTTTTGGGTCAATCATTTTCGGGTCAGCCGGGAAGTCCAGGCACTTTATTGGTGAGTTTTAGCGGAATTAACCAACTTTATAATCCGGTCTTGCAAAACGTCTGGTTCGATGACAGCAGTCATTTACTGGCAATCAGTAATAATACAATTTACTTTAACGGCAAGCCATTAAAAGAAACTAACTACAGCATCAATTCCGACTGGCAGAGCCTTTGGGTAAACAGCAATGGCTCGGCATGGGCCGCCTTGTTAGACAACAAAATATTCTTTAATGATGGAACAGTGGTTAACGATGGATTCAACATTAGTAAAACCGCCGCAAACGGCAAAACAATTTTAAATTGGATAGCAGTATCAAAACAAACACGTGCAGTTACTAAATATTCGAAAGTGCTTTAGTTCTTTAACCAGTATATTGCTGTGCCTGATAGTTTTTAAAAGTCAGACTCAGCAGCTAAACTATGAGAATGAATTTAAGGCTGACTATCAAAAGGCATGTACATATTTCAATGAAAACCAGTGGATCATTGATACATTAGGTAAATACAATGTTCCATCTAACTTTGCCATATCCATTGTTTTCCCTGAACTGATTCGGTATTCTGCCATAAGAGACCAGATGGAAATTGGTGGATTAAAAATTCTGTACATCTCTTTCGGAAATGATTACGCAGATTTTTCTATTGGCCGCTTTCAAATGAAACCTTCATTTGTCGAACAGATCAATGCGGACCTACAGGCATTTCAGCTCAGTAAAGCGTTCTCGCCATTAACTATAAAAAATTCACAAGAGGAAGAATCCCGGCGAAGATTCATCGTGGCTAACCTCGAGTCGCAGCAAAAACAAGTGCTTTACTTGGCTGCATTTTATCAATTATGCGAACAAAGGTTTAAATCGATCAAATGGAAGTCGGCGGAGGACAAGCTGCGCTTTTACGCTACTGCCTATAACTGCGGCTACCGGAAATCAATTGCCTATATTACTCAAAAGCGAAATGAAGATTATTTCGTTACCTCAATATCGGGTTTAGGTAAGAAATACAATTATGCCGACATTTCGGCCTACTATTTTAAAAGCCAAAGCCAACCCGTGCGAAATCCCTGACCATAAGCTACTTATCATCAGCATCTGTTTTAAATTCTGCCCTTCGACTCCGCTCAGGGTGACCAGCTTCGACTCCGCTCCTTTAGATTTGTTATTGTTAGATTTAAAATGAGAAAGGAAGCAAAAGTACACTAAGA
>NZ_JAMWYS010000005.1 GCF_023914155.1 Solitalea agri
TCATATACAGTAAAAGTAACCAACACGATTACCTCTTGTACGGCAACTTCGCCGGCTACAGTGGTAACGGTAAATCCAAAACCAACTGCAACAATCACTGCAGGAGGCCCGACCAGTTTCTGTAACCCAGGTTCTGTAGTATTATCAGTACCAGTTCAGGCAGGAGCAACGTACCAGTGGTTCCTGGATGGATCTCCGGTAGGAACAAATACAAATACCTATACTGCATCTGCTGCGGGTAATTATACGGTTACTGTAAGCTTTGCAACTGGTTGTAGCACTACCAGCCCAATTGGCATTGTAGTTACTGTTTGGGATTTTGCAACGCCAGTAGTTTCAGCTGTAGGTACGCTTGATTTCTGCGTGGGAGGAAGCGTGACCCTTAAAGTAAGCCCAGTTGTTACTGGTGTGACTTACAGATGGTATTCAACTGCTTCGGCTGTATCAATAGCAACAGGAACATTCTATACTACTAACGCAGTAGGTGATTATTATGTAGTTGCTACCGATATAAATGGATGTCCTAAAACATCAAACACAGTTTCTGTTACTTCAAATCCATTACCTGATGTAACCTTAACTAATCCAGGTCCCCATTCGTTCTGTAACGGATCAAATGCAACCTTTAGCGTTCCATTCACCGCGGGTTATTCATACCAGTGGTATCGTAACGGTGCAATTGCGCCAGGAGCTTCAACAAGTAACTCTTATACAGCTACCGCTTCAGGTAAGTATAAAGTTGTCGTAACTTCTAATAAAGGTTGTATCAGTACTTCTGCGGAAGTTGATGTAACCGTGTTTGATATCCCAAATCCTGTAATTTCAGCTTCAGGTTCTACAATAATTTGTGCTAACGAAACCGTTTCACTTACTATTAATCCATTCGCGGCTGGTGCAACCTATCAGTGGCGCAAAAATGGAGTAGACATTCCAGGTGCGACAAGTCAAACTTATGTTGTTTCAGAAACAACAGCTGGTACTTATAACTACGATGTGGTTGCAAGCTACCCAACAGGTTGTACCGAAACCTCTAATATGATTCCGGTAACGGTTAAACCTTTACCAAATGTTACTCCTACAACTCCAACAACCATTGCATTCTGTGATGGTGGTAGTTCAACAATCGGAGTGACAGCAGGTCCTGCTGGAACCAGCTACGTATGGACAAAAGACGGTGCAGCATTTGGCTGTAACTGTGCTAGCGTTCCTGTAACTGATGGGGGTAATTACAAAGTAACTGTAACTTATCCTGCACCAAACGGATGTTCAGCTACGTCTGTAGTATTTAATGTAACTGAATACAAAATTATTAAGCCGATTATTGCTGCAGACGGCCCATTAGCTTTCTGTGCGGGTGAAGATGTAGTTTTATCAGTTTCTAATGCTGATGCTACACTTAATTACCAATGGCAATTAAACGGAAGTCCTATTGGTGGAGCGACCTCAACTTCATACACTGCTACAACAGCAGGTAATTATACGGTTGTAGCGACCAATTCATTTGGTTGTTCAGAAACTTCTGCTCCTGTAACAGTTACGGTTAACCCGTTATCGGTAGCAACTATGAAGTTTCCAGGTCCATTTAAGTTCTGTTATGGAGGTAGCGCAGGCTTAGAGGTGATTAGTTCAAATCCAACTGACACCTATCAGTGGACTTATAATGGGGTTTCGATCCCAGGAGCTACATCAGCTACTTATAGTGCTACTCTAACAGGTACTTATAATGTAGTTGTAACTACATCGAATGGATGTTCAAGTGTGGCTACTAATGTGTCAGTTACAGTTGATCCTCTTCCTCAACCTAAAATTGTTAATGCGGCAGGGAGTACAGTTGACTTCTGTGCAGGTGGTGGTAAAACACACTTGCAAGTCGACAATCCATACGTTGCTTATCAGTGGTATAAAGATGGCGTAATAGAAGTAGATTCAGTAAACAGAGACTACTGGGTTATGCCAACGGGAGTATCAGAAACTCACCGATATACTGTTAGAGTATGGGATACAAACGGATGTAGCGATACCACCCTGGCTCCTGTATTTGTTAACAGTTATCAGCCAACAGTAATTATTCAGGGTAATTTCACAGCTTGTGATCCTAATCCGGCTAAGTTATATGTAGTAAGTCCGGCTATTACTATCGATTGGTATTATTCTGCAACTAATACGGCTCCAATTACCTGGTCATCTGCCGCATCAGCTACTACTACTTATAATGCTTATAATACCGGATGGTATAAAGTAAAAGCTAATGATGGTACTTGTGATGCATGGTCAGATTCAGTATTTATTCAGATTGAAAAAATTATTCCAGTTATTACTCCAGGTGGTTCAACTACCTTCTGTGGTACAACTACAGCTAAAGTTACCTTATCGGAAACATTCTATAACGATCCTGTAAAATATGCTTATCAGTGGCAAGTTGGAGGAGTAGATATCCCGGGAGCGATATTCCCTTCTTATGAAGCTAGCGCAACAGGTAATTATAATGTTAAAGTTACCAGCAAGTTTGGATGTTTTGGTACTGCCGCAGCTCCTGTTGCAGTAACCGTTAATCCTATTCCTACGGCTAACTTCACTTTACCATCTTCGTGTCTTCCTGCTGGAGGAGCGCAATTTACTGACGCAAGTATTGCCAATGGCGGTGCAACAATTACCGGTTGGAGCTGGGATTTAGATGAAGGCGTTACTTCATCAAGTCAAAATCCTGCTATTCCTCCTTATGCAACTTCAGGTATTAAAACAATTAAATTAACCGTAACCGATAGCAAAGGTTGTTCTAATACAGTAACAAAACCATATAATTTCAATGGTAATGAGCCTGTAGCATCCTTTACTTATCCGGCAGCTACGGTATGTAATAACACGCCAATTACATTTAATGGTGCGGGTTCGGCAGCAAGTTTAACTCCTCCGGCTACTTCATTGAGTTATGATTGGAAGTTCTTTGATGCATCTAATAATCCGATTGCGTTATCAGCTCCAAATAATTCTTCAGTAACAGTTACATTCCCTGCAAACAATGCAGTTACTACGTATAAAGTACGTTTAACGGTTACTACTGATTTGGGATGTAGCGATATTGAAGAACATACTGTAACCATCAGCCCTGAACCTAAGGCAAAATTGGCTTTACCTAAAACCAATGTTTGTCGTGATGATGCTCCGTTTGCTTTAACGGGTGGTTCTGAATTATTAGTATTACCTGGAAGCGGTGTATACGCAGGTGCTGGTGTAAATTCAGCTACAGGAATCTTTAGTCCTGCAGCAGCAGGTGTGAGCGGAGCTGCTCCTCATATCATTACCTACACCTATACAACCACAGATGGTTGTGTGGATGTAGCAACCGATACGATTCGTGTTAACCCAATGCCAACAACTACAATTACCGCTAATCCGGCTGAAAACGCCTCGGATGAAGTGGAGGTATGTAATGGCGATGCAGTTACATTCACTGCAGGTGGTGCAGCAACTTACGAATGGTTTAAAGATGGCCTTACCTTAAATGTATTTGCTCCAACTTATACCACCACGGTGGCTGGCGATTACTATGCATTAGGTACTTCAGCTGCTGGTTGTACAACTCAGTCAAAAACCATTAAAGTAATTGTGAATCCTCTTCCGGTTGCATCATTTACTATGGATGGAGATTGCGTGAGCAATACAGGTTCTGTATTTGATGCATCAGCAAGTTCTGTAGCTACCGGATCGATCACTAACTATACATGGGACTTTGGCGATGGTAATCCTGTTGTTTCTTCAGCAAGCCCTATCACCACTTATGTATACGCGGCTTCGGGTAATTACACAGTTAAGTTAACTGTAACAACCAGTAAAGGTTGTTCAGATACAGAAACATTAAACTACCAGTTCAATGGTAACGTACCAGCAGCAAGCTTTACGGCATCAGCTACTACCGTTTGTCAGGGAACAGCTGTAACCTTTACTGATACTTCGGTGCCAGGAACAGTTGGTACGATCAATAAATGGAAATGGGAATTCTTTGATCCTATTACAAATGCATTATTGCCTATTTATGCGCCAAATGCAGCGTCAGTAACAGTAAACTTCCCTGATGCAACAACAACAACTGATTACCGTGTTAAATTAACTGTTTATACTGATTTTGGTTGTGAAGATGAATCTGCAACTCAGGATATCACGGTACATCCGGTAGCAGTAGCCACTCTTGCGGTAGGCGTACCAGAGATCTGTATCGATGGCGGTCTGGTAGACATCACCTCAAGTGTAACCAACGGAGTTGCCGTAGCAGCACCGGTATACACCACCAATGCCCCAGCCGGTTCAATCACGGCAGCAGGCAAGTTTGACCCAGCAGTAGCAGGGGTAGGCACCTGGACGATCACCTACGTGGCTACCGCCACAGACGGAAGTTGTGCAAGTGCACCTGCAACGGCCACGATCGTAGTACACCCGGTACCAACACCAAGTATCACCCCATCGGCAACAGCTGCCTGTGAGAACAGTGTGATCACCTTAACAGCAACCGGTGGCAGCAGCTACCAGTGGAAGAAAGGTGGCGTGGCGATCGCAGGACAAACCGGTTCAACCTTAACCCTGAGCACGGTAGCCGAGTCAGGCAGCTACTCAGTAGTGGCCACCGATGGCTTCGGTTGTGACGAGGAGTCAGCACCGGTAGTGATCACGATCTATCCAAACCCAGTAGCGATGTTTGCTAAACCTAGCAGCTGTGGAACGGTGGGTGATGTGTTTGACGCGAGCGCATCAAGCGTAAGCGGCGGTTACACGATCAATGATTATGCATGGGATTTAGGTAACGGCGGACCAATTGTACACACCTTGGTACCAACGGTAGCAGTACCTGCTTACACAACGGTAGGGGCGAAAACGATTACCTTAACAGTAACCTCATCAGGTAATGGCTGTAAAGACACCTTTACCGATGTATATCAATACAATGGCGCAACGCCAGTGGCAAGCTTTACGGCATCGTCCACAACGGTTTGCCAGGATGGAACAGTGACCTTAGATGCCACCGGTTCAAGCACCGGCGTAAGCCCGATTAAGGATTACATCTGGGAATTCAGTGAAGGCGGCAGTGTGATCAACACGATCTCAGCGGCTAACCAGGCAGTGGTATCGATCAACTTCCCGGCCATCACCTCAACGCATACATATGATGTGAAACTGACGGTGAGAACCCAGGACGGTTGTGAAAGCAGCACAGCGCCACAGTCGATCACGGTACATCCGGTAGCAACCACTTCGTTAGCGGTAGGCGTTCCGGAGATCTGTATCGATGGCGGCTTGGTAGACATCACCTCAAGTGTAACCAACGGAGTTGCAGTAGCAGCACCGGTATATACCACCAATGCCCCAGCTGGTTCAATTACGGCAGCAGGCAAGTTTGACCCTGCTGTAGCAGGGGTAGGCACCTGGACGATCACCTACGTGGCTACCGCCACAGACGGAAGTTGTGCAAGTGCACCTGCAACGGCCACGATCGTAGTACACCCGGTACCAACACCAGCTATCATCCCATCAGCAACAGCTGCCTGTGAGAACAGTGTGATCACCTTAACAGCAACCGGTGGCAGCAGCTACCAGTGGAAGAAAGGTGGCGTTGCGATCGCAGGACAAACCGGTTCAACCTTAACCCTGAGCACGGTAGCCGAGTCAGGCAGCTACTCAGTAGTGGCCACCGATGGCTTCGGTTGTGACGAGGAGTCAGCACCGGTAGTGATCACGATCTATCCAAACCCAGTAGCGATGTTTGCTAAACCTAGCAGCTGTGGAACGGTGGGTGACGTGTTTGACGCGAGCGCATCAAGCGTAAGCGGCGGCTATAGCTTAACGTATGCGTGGGATTTAGGGGAAGGCTTTACTTCGACCTTACAAAACCCAGCGGTACCAGCGTACACCACAGCCGGACCGAAAACGATTACCTTAACAGTAACCTCATCAGGTAACGGTTGTTCAGCAACCTATACTGATGTATATCAATATAACGGTTCAACACCGGTAGCAGCCTTCACGGTATCGAACACCACCATCTGTCAGGATGGAACGGTGACATTAGATGCCACAGGTTCAACTACAGGCGTAAGCCCAATCACCGACTACATCTGGGAATTCAGTGAAGGCGGCAGTGTGATCAACACGATCTCAGCAGCTAACCAGGCAGTGGTATCGATCAGCTTCCCGGCCATCACCTCAACACACACATATGATGTGAAACTGACGGTGAGAACCCAGGATGGTTGTGAAAACAGCACAGCGCCACAAACGATCACGGTACACCCGGTAGCCACCACTACGTTAGCGGTAGGTGTTCCGGAGATCTGTATCGATGGCGGTCTGGTAGACATCACCTCAAGTGTAACCAACGGCGTTGCAGTAGCAGCACCGGTATATACCACCAATGCCCCAGCCGGTTCAATCACGGCAGCAGGCAAGTTCGACCCAGCAGTAGCAGGCGTGGGCACCTGGACGATCACGTATGTGGCAACAGCAACCGACGGCAGCTGCGCGAGCACTCCTGCAACGGCGACCATCGTTGTCCATCCATTGCCAACACCAACCATCACCCCATCGGCAACAGCTGAGTGTGAGGGAGGTACGATCACCTTAACGGCCAGTGCAGGCTCGACCTACCAGTGGCGCAAAGGCGGGGTGGATATCGCCGGACAGAACGCACAAACCTTAACCTTAAGTACGGTTGCTGAATCAGGCAGCTATACGGTAGTGGTAAGCGATGGCTTTGGCTGTGATAATGAATCACCGGCACAGGTCATTACGATCTATCCAAACCCAGTGGCAGCGTTTACCAAACCAAGCAGTTGTGGAGCGGCAGGGGATGTGTTTACCGATGGCTCAAGCGTAAGTGGCGGCTATAGCTTAACGTATGCCTGGGATTTAGGCGAAGGCTTTACTTCGACCTTACAAAACCCAGCGGTACCAGCGTACACAACAGCAGGACCGAAAACGATCACCTTAACAGTAACTTCATCAGGTAACGGCTGTAAAGACACCTTTACCGATGTATATCAATACAATGGCGCAACGCCAGTGGCAAGCTTTACGGCATCGGCCACAACGGTTTGCCAGGACGGAACAGTGACCTTGGATGCCACCGGCTCAACCACCGGCGTAAGCCCGATTAAGGATTACATCTGGGAATTCTCGGAAGGCGGTACGGTGATCAATACGATCTCAGCAGCTAACCAGGCAGTGGTATCGATCAGCTTCCCGGCTATCACCTCAAGCCACACGTATGATGTGAAGCTGACAGTGAGAACCCAGGACGGTTGTGAAAGCAGCACAGCGCCACAGTCGATCACGGTACACCCGGTAGCAACCACTACGTTAGCGGTAGGTGTTCCAGAGATCTGTATCGATGGCGGTCTGGTAGACATCACCTCAAGTGTAACCAACGGCGTTGCCGTAGCAGCACCGGTATATACCACCAGTGCCCCAGCGGGTTCAATCACGGCAGCAGGCAAGTTCGACCCTGCAGTAGCAGGCGTGGGCACCTGGACGATCACATATGTGGCAACAGCAACCGACGGCAGCTGTCCAAGCGTAGCGGCAACAGCGACCATCGTTGTCCATCCATTGCCAACACCAACCATCACCCCATCGGCAACAGCTGAGTGTGAGGGTGGTGTAATCACCTTAACGGCCAGTGCAGGCTCGACCTACCAGTGGCGCAAAGGCGGGGTGGATATCGCCGGACAGAACGCGCAAACCTTAACCTTAAGTACGGTTGCCGAATCAGGCAGCTATACGGTAGTGGTAAGCGATGGCTTTGGCTGTGATGATGAATCAGCACCACAAGTGATCACGATCTATCCAAACCCAGTGGCTTCGTTTACCAAACCAAGCAGCTGTGGAGCGGCAGGCGATGTGTTTACCGATGGCTCAAGCGTAAGCGGCGGCTATAGCTTAACGTATGCCTGGGATTTAGGCGAAGGCTTTACGTCGACCTTACAAAACCCAGCGGTACCAGCGTACACCACAGCAGGACCGAAAACGATCACCTTAACAGTAACTTCATCAGGTAATGGCTGTAAAGACACCTTTACCGATGTATATCAATACAATGGCGCAACGCCAGTGGCAAGCTTTACGGCATCGTCCACAACGGTTTGTCAGGATGGAACAGTGACCTTGGATGCCACCGGTTCAACCACCGGCGTAAGCCCGATTAAGGATTACATCTGGGAATTCAGCGAAGGCGGCACGGTGATCAACACGATCTCAGCAGCTAACCAGGCAGTGGTATCGATCAGCTTCCCGGCCATCACCTCAACACACACATATGATGTGAAACTGACGGTGAGAACCCAGGATGGTTGTGAAAACAGCACAGCGCCACAAACGATCACGGTACATCCGGTAGCAACCACTACGTTAGCGGTAGGCGTTCCGGAGATCTGTATCGATGGCGGTCTGGTAGACATCACCTCAAGTGT
>NZ_JAMWYS010000061.1 GCF_023914155.1 Solitalea agri
TGCGCTATTCTCATCTCTTCAAAGAACTTTTTGACTAACCCGTTGGTTAATCCTTCGTGGATACTTCAGGAGTCGAACCTGTTTGCCTTTCGGCGTCCTCTTTATCCGGCTTTCTTTTTTCGATTTAGACCTTCCGTCTCAGCGGGGCTGCAAAGGTAAGCTTCTTTTTTGTTTTCGCAAGAATTATTTTTTATTTTTTTCTCGCCTTTCTGCTTTCTCCTTATCGCTATGCCAGTTTTTCAATCTCTTCGTCTCGATGACTTACTCATCCAAACCCCGTCGTTTCGGGAGTGCAAAGGTGAAAACTTTTTTCGCTTTTGCCAAATTTATTTTAAAATAAATTTCAGCTCCGTTTCAACCTTTTCTTTACCGGCTGCTGCTGCTCTTTTCCCCTGCTCCTGCCTGTAAACCACCCTTTCAAACCTTTCCGCCCTCCTTCCGATTGCGGAGTGCAAAGGTAGAAACTTTCCATCCCCCGCCAAACTCTTTTTACTTTTTTATGCAATACGATCCTTAAACAGCTGATGGTCTGGGAGAAAAAGTTTAAAGAAGTGTAATAATATGTAATAACACTATATCTATCAGATAGGAAAACCGCCTCATCGTATATATTTATAGTAAATTCTAAAAGAAGGATATGGATCTATTAACAGACTATTGATAGTTGAAAGCCTTTTCCTTGTTTATCATCATACATAAACGGCCAGTACTATATAGATAAGGGCAGATACAGTTTTACTGAGCAGTACCTCCGCCTATTAAAAGGATTACAGGTTTATCATCACAATTAAGAAAGAGACAATACTATTATATATAAGGTATAAGCAAGCACCTGTGTATATCAACTTTGAGAATCAAATAGGCTCGTATATATTATAATAAATAAATTAGCTGGAGGATATAAGAAAGCAATACTCTATTCGTTTATGTAATGCTATCTAAACACTAAATAATTACCATTAGTAACTTACTTTAATCAATTGATATAAATAAAATTAAATCTATCTTTGCAGGATGTTTAAAACTGAGTCAATAAAGCGCATTTATATATTTGGAGCTATCTCTATTGCTGTTCTTTCGGGTTGTAAGAGTGGTTACGAAAAGTTAAAGGAGAGCGGCGACAATTTACAGAAGTACGAAAAGGCTGTTGAATACTTTAATAAAGGTCGTGATGCTATAAAAAATAAAAAAGGCGGAAGCTTTTCAAATTTTCAGAAAGCCCATGATTTATATGAGTCGTTATTAATACCTTATAAAGGAACTGCTAAGGCAGAAGATGTTTCTTATGGAATGGCTTACAGTACCTATTACTTAGGTGCCGATCTTATGGAAGCTCGATTTCAGTTTAAAACATTAGCCGATGAATACCCAAATGGAAAGTATGCTGAAGAGGCCCGCTTCATGGCTGCTAAATGTCTATATGAAGAATCACCTACAACCTATTCATTAGATCAGGCTAATACCTACAAAGCATTAGAAGCAATTCAATTATTTGTTGAGTTATATCCTGAAAGCAAGAAACTTTCGGAATGTAACCGAATGATTGACGCACTGAGAAATAAGCTTGAAAACAAATCATTTCAAAATGCTAAATTATATTTAACCATCGGTGAATATAAATCGGCGGTGATTGCATTCAGAAACTCATTAAGAGATTTCCCTGATACTCCTTATCGCGAAGAGATTGAGTTCTTAATTATAAAGAGTAACTATCTGTATGCAAAAAACAGTATTGAAGTTCGCCAGGAAGAGCGCTATACCATTACTGTAGACTCATATAATTCATTTGCAGAAACATTTCCTGAGAGCAAGTTCTTAAAAGAAGCAAAACAATATTATAATGCTGCCTCAAAAGAGTTAGAAGCCATCAATAAAGTGCAGCAGGCTTCAGAGAATAAACAAGTAAATAATCAATAATTCAGAATATACGCATATGTCAAATTTAAAGAGCAATGTTCCAAATTCGACCGTTACACGTGACGTGAGAATGCTTGATAAAGACACTGAAAACATTTATGAAAGTGTAGTTGTCATTTCGAAAAGAGCCAACCAGATTGCTTCTTCACTAAAGGAAGAACTTGGCAGTAAACTGTCGGAATTTGCAACATCAAGCGACAATTTGGAAGAAGTGTTTGAAAACAGAGAGCAAATAGAAATCTCTAAATACTACGAACGTCTTCCAAAGCCTACTTTGATTGCAACACAAGAGTTTTTGGAAGACAAGGTTTACTTCCGAAATCCAACTAAAGAATAATGATTTAGAGGCAATATTAACTATTGCCTCTTTTCATTTCTCCCTATCCTATCTTCCTGCAAATATTCTTATTTCTATTCCTTTGTATTAATGCATTTTTCACGCATTTTTGATAAATGCTAACATCGAAAAAAATAGCAATCGGTATTTGTGGAAGTATTGCATCTTATAAATCGGCTGAGCTTGTTCGTTTATTTATTAAAGCCGGAGCCGAGGTTAAGGTAATCATGTCCCAAAGCGCTACCGATTTTATAACTCCACTAACACTATCAACCCTTTCAAAAAATCCGGTTAATATCGACTTTGTTAAGAACAACATGGGCGAATGGACCAACCACGTTGAACTTGGTTTATGGGCAGATGCTTTTATTATAGCACCTGCTAGTGCAAATACGATTGCAAAGTTTGCTAATGGTATTTGCGACAATCTGTTAACTGCTGTTTATTTATCAGCAAAATGTCCGGTTTATTTTGCACCTGCCATGGACTTGGACATGTGGAGACACCCTGCTACCCAGAAGAACATCGGTAAATTAACTGCTTACGGAAACACGCTGATTAAACCTGCACATGGAGAATTGGCAAGTGGATTAATTGGAGAAGGCAGGATGGCTGAACCGCAAGATATATTCGACTTTATTCAATCTGAACTTTCAACTGATAAACCACTGCACCAGAAAAAAGTGTTGGTAAGCGCGGGCCCTACTTTTGAAGCAATTGACCCTGTCCGGTTTATCGGTAACCATTCGAGTGGAAAGATGGGTTATGCTATTGCTGAAGAACTAGCCATGCAAGGTGCTAATGTCACCTTGGTAAGCGGGCCTACTCATTTGCAAACTCAGCATAAAAACATTAGAACAATAAGGGTAACCTCAGCGAAAGAAATGCTTGACGAATGTTCAAGTATTTTCCCCGTAATTGACATCGCCGTAATGAGCGCTGCTGTAGCCGACTATACCCCTATTGAAGTTGCCAGTCAGAAAATAAAAAAGACTGAAAGCGAATTCTCTATTGCACTCACTAAAACCAAAGATGTTTTAGGAGAATTAGGTAAACAGAAGAAACCTAATCAGCTCTTAGTGGGTTTCGCCCTAGAAACAAATAACGAATTAGATAATGCCAAAGCTAAACTTGAGAAAAAGAACCTTGACTTCATCGTACTAAATTCGTTAAATGACAAGGGAGCCGGTTTTCAGAAGGACACCAATAAAATCAGCATCTTAGATAAAAAGGGAGCCATTGAATCATTTGATTTGAAGCCCAAAACGGAAGTAGCAAAAGATATTGTTAATAAAATTGTTTCTTTACTGCATGCTTAAACAAATTCTCATACCATTTTTAGGAGCTGTATTATTATCGGTAAACAGTTTTGCACAAGACTTGAATTGCAGAGTTTCTGTAGTTTTTGCCAAAGTTTCCACACAAGACACGCGAATTTTCCAAACATTGGAAACCCAGATAACCAATTTTATAAACGGTAAGAAATGGGCGAATGATAATATTCAGCCGCAAGAGAAAATTGAAGCAAGCATTATTATTACTGTGAATAATTGGGACGGTAGTTCTCAGTTCGATGCCAGTGCACAAATTCAATCATCGCGCCCTGTTTTTGGGACCTCTTATAATACCCCTGTTTTAAACATTCAGGATCGCGACTGGAAATTTACCTACTCGGAGCTTGAAGCATTGGAATACAATGAAAACTCGCCTAACAACAGCAACCTTGCCATGCTGCTTGCATTTTATGCAAATATAATTGTGGGTATGGATTATGATACATTTTCGTTAGACGGTGGAACTCCCTATTTTGCAAAGGCACAAAATGTAATTAACCAAGCTCAGAACTCTCCATATGCTGGGTGGAAAGCATTTGAAAATAACACAAACAGATATTGGCTTTCTGAAAACCTATTAAACAGTATTTTCAAACCGGTTAGAGATGCGAGCTATTTTTATCACCGTAAAGGACTGGATATTTTCAACGGGAATATTGATAAAGGTAGAGTTGATCTGTTGAATTCCCTTTTGCTTTTGGAACGGCCTTACAGAGATAAACCTACGGCCTTTATATTTCTGGTTTTCTTTACTGCCAAAAATGAAGAGATAGCCCAAATACTCCAAAAAGCCGATCAAACGCAAAAAAACAAGATACTCGCACTGCTAAAAACAGTCGATCCATCAAATTATAGCAAATACGAGCAAGGCACTAAAAATTAAACGTTCAATTTTTATACCTTAGCGGGTCAAATTTTAGTGCTGCTTTTATTGTGATAAACCGGATTTCCATACGTAATTACGCCATTATTGATCAACTCGATATCGAGTTTTCAAATCACCTTTCCATTATCACCGGTGAAACCGGCGCCGGAAAATCAATAATTCTGGGTGCATTAGGATTAATTTTGGGTGAACGGGCCGATTCAAAGTCCTTATTTAAAGATGACACCAAGTGTGTTATCGAAGGTGCATTTAATATAGAAAAATACAACCTACACGAATTTTTTGCTGAAAATGATATTGATTACGAATCGAACACTATCATCCGCAGAGAGATAACGGCCGATGGACGTTCAAGAGCCTTTGTTAATGATACGCCGGTAAACCTTTCCCAACTTAGGGATCTTGGAGAGCAGTTGATCGATATTCACTCGCAACATCAAACATTGCAAATTAACTCATCAGCTTTTCAGCTGCAGGTGGTTGATGGCTTTGCCCAACACAAACCCGAAGTTGAGGCCTTTAAAAGCTGCTTTAAAGCATACAAAAAGAATCAACAGAAACTAGAAGCTTTAATAAATCAAAGTACTGATGGAAAAGCCGAGATCGACTATTTACAGTTTCAGTTTAATGAACTAGAAGCCGTTAAGCTTGTTGAGGGAGAACAGGAGCAACTTGAACAAGAGCAACAATTGCTTTCCCACGCTTCAGAAATAAAAACCAATCTGTCTAATACCTTCTACTTACTTGACGAAAGTGAGACTCCAATAATTGGCCAGGTAAAAGAAGCGATTCATCATATTTCATCACTTGAAAAATACAATCCTCATATTGCCGACTTAACTGAGCGTTTGCGAGGTGTTCAAATTGAATTAAAAGATATCAGTACCGAAGTTGAAGCACTTTCTGAACGAACTTTAATAGATCCGGAGCGTCTGGATTTTGTAAACGAGCGTTTAGACCTTATTTATAGATTACAACAAAAGCATCGTTTATCATCTGTAAAAGATCTACTAGACTTGCAGCATACGCTAAATGAGAAGATAAACAGCTTTAATAATGCTGATGAAGAAATTGAAAAACTAAAAAAACAACTGGAGCAAGAGTTTGATAAACTAATTGTTCAGGCAAAGAAAATAGCCAGCCAACGTAGCCTGGCAATGAAAGATGTAGAGACGCAAGTATCGGCTTTACTAAAAGAGCTTGGCTTGGTAAATGCAGTTTTCAGAATTGAGAATACATTAGTTGAAGACCATCAGTTATCAGTTAATGGGCTTGATCAAATCAAATTCTTATTCTCGGCTAACCAAGGTTTTCAACCCCAAGAATTAAATAAAGTTGCATCAGGCGGTGAGCTTTCACGATTAATGTTAGCTATTAAAGGACTATCAGCAAAATACAATGCCTTGCCTACTATTGTTTTCGATGAAATTGACACAGGGGTTTCTGGCGAGGTTGCAAAAAAAGTGGGAAATGTGATGCATAAGTATGCCGAAAACATGCAGGTAATAACCATTACCCATTTACCACAAATTGCAAGCAAGGGTCAAACTCATTTCTTTGTTTATAAAGAAAGTAAGAATGGACTAACCTCAACCGGAATACGCAAACTCAACCAGGATGAACGCATAAAAGAAATTGCCGTAATGCTTAGTGGAGAAAATCCGGGAGAAAACGCATTATTAAACGCGAAGGAATTATTAACTCAAACCAATTAATTTGGAATGCACCATTGCTTTCCTCTAACTAATAAAACATACACAAAACATGATAATTGAACCTAAAATGCGTGGATTTATTTGTTTGACTGCACATCCAAAAGGTTGTGAGCAAAACATAATAAACCAGATTAACTATGTAAAATCAAAAGGCCAGATTGAAGGCGCAAAAAAAGTATTAGTAATTGGCGCTTCAACCGGATTTGGATTAGCGTCGAGAATTACCGCTGCCTTTGGTTCTGGGGCTGCTACTATTGGTGTATATTTCGAAAAACCACCACAAGAAGGAAAAACAGCTTCACCAGGCTGGTACAATACTGCAGCATTTGAAGAGCAGGCTCACAATGCTGGGTTATATGCGAAAAGCATTAACGGCGATGCCTTTTCAAACGAGATAAAACAAAAAACAATCGATTTAATTAAAGCTGATTTAGGACAAGTAGACTTAATTATTTACAGTCTGGCGTCACCTGTTCGTACTAATCCAAAAACAGGTGTTACTCATCGCTCAGTATTAAAACCAATTGGGCAGCCTTACAGCAATAAAACTGTTGATTTTCATACAGGAATTGTAACTGAAATTACGATTCAGCCTTGTTCTGATGAGGACATCGAAAATACTGTAGCAGTAATGGGAGGTGAAGATTGGGAAATGTGGATCGATGACTTAAAAGCAGCCGGCGCACTTGCACCAGGTGCTACGACTGTTGCCTATTCGTACATTGGCCCATCATTAACAGAGCCTGTATACCGCAAAGGTACTATCGGCCGTGCAAAAGATCATTTGGAAGCAACTGCATTCGGCATTTCTGATAAATTGAAAGACCTGAACGGTAAGGCATATGTATCGGTTAACAAAGCATTAGTAACGCAGGCAAGTTCTGCAATCCCTGTTATTCCGTTGTACATTTCATTGCTTTATAAAGTAATGAAAGAAAAGAACATCCACGAAGGTTGTATTGAGCAGATCCAGCGTTTGTTTGAGCAGCGTTTATTCAACGGCAGTGCTGTTCCAACTGACGAAAAAGGAAGAATCCGTATTGATGACTGGGAAATGCGCGATGATGTACAGGCACAGGTTGCTGCGCTGTGGGAACAAGCTACAACAGAAAACCTTCCTGCAATTGGCGACTTACCAGGTTATAAAACTGATTTCTTAAACCTATTCGGGTTTGATGTACCTAAGGTTGACTACTTAGCGGATGTTAACGAAGTGGTTGAAATTTCGGGATTAGTTTAAAGCTATTAACATAATCAAAAACGGCTCGTGTTTATATACTCGAGCCGTTTTTGATTTAAAAAAATTAAATATTATCAAACTACATTCCTTCGATCTTAATCGCCATAGTACCTTTTGCAACTACAGTAGCAACAATGGCATTTTGCGTCAGATAAGTTTTATCAGGACTCAAATCCGATATTTTGCCTTTCACAAATACACCTTTTGAGATCTGATAATTATTAAGGTACGATTGGGCTTTATTCATCGACTCTTTCACCTGTTCGGCTATTGAAAATTTAGCCTGATTTTCTATCATTTTGGTGAATGTTCCGTGTGCGAGCCAATTTGCAGTCTTAATCAGCTTACTCTTAGTATCCAGTTCAAAATCTACCTGCTGTAAACTTATCTGCTGTGTTTTCGGATCATAAAACGGAACTCCTGTTAAATAAACAGTAGCATTATATGAACCCGAAAGCGTTAAAGCTGTAATCAGCTTACCATTATTACCCCACAGGTCGATCTGATCTATTTTCACCTTTTTCTTTCCATCCTCAAACTCGAAAACTTTTCCTCCCATCGATTGCTGTAGCAAACGGGCTGCATTATCGTACCTTACAAATGAAACTATGTTAATATTAAAATCATCATTGATCTTTGGAACGTTCAACATTTCAGGTTCAAACTTAGTGGTAGTAACTACAGGTTTCTGACCAATAGCTGTTTCAATATAAGTCTTTAAGCCCAAACCCAATTTCAATTGCTTATTTACCACGGTAGGCTGAGTGGCATAAAACGATTGTGGTTCGAAATTGATCCAGGTGTTATATTCTTTCGAAACCTCCATTGGTGTGGTAAGTTTCTTAAGTGCATCAACAATTTGCGGTTTAAAATCGATGTTTTTTTCTACCTGCTCATCAACCATTTTAGCAATACGGGTTTTAAACATGCTAATGGCCGAATTTGCAAGATAAGTTACCGGAATATTCTTACCCAACACTTTAACTGTAGGAGACTCCAACCAATCAATTGAATTGATGGTAGTTGCACTATTCATCTTCCAGTTATTCACACTTAATTTAGAAGTCAGGTTAATTTTAGCGGCAAACTGTACTTCCCTGAAATCAGAAAGCTTAACTCCAAACTTTTCTACTTCCCAACCAACATTGGCCCAAATCTTAATAGGCAAAACAATATTAAATTCATTCCCGGTTCCATCAACCACAATATCGCCCACTTTCCATACCTTAAGCATCACATTGTCCTTGTTGTTGTTCTCAAAAGAATTATCCTCATACAGTAAGCCCGTTAACTGTTTATTTATTTGAGTTTGAATTTCATTGAGTGACATTTCAACCGGCAGTTGAATCGTTGAAAGTTCCTTGGTATAAATAACCTTGGTTTTGGAATAGTCAGCGGCCGGCTTTACCGGTTTTACCGCAGTAGCACATGAGTTTAAAATAAAGGCAGCCGAAAAAAGAATGATGCTGCAACGAAAGTGACGAATCATAGACGATTTATTAAATTTTGAGCGATTATTTAACAGGTGTTAAAACTTGGCGCAAACTTAAAACAAATCGATTGGCTAATAAAATAAATAGTGAATTCCATTAACAATGTTAGCTCAGTAAGCCTTTACGAATATGATTTGTTATGGAAATAGATTAAATTAAAAACGCTCTTCTTAACCTTATCAATAAACTAAATGTCATTAATGACAAAAAGCATTATGAATAAAATCTTTATTGCATTGCTGGCTATATCGACCTGTATCGCCTGTAAGCAATCGGCACAAACTAAAAGCACAAACCTAACAGAGAGTGATACCGTCGCCTCCAATACTCTTTCTGATGAGAATATTGCGGATGCATGGACCTATTTATACGGTCGCTACCTGGTGATTCAACAAGAGAGTATTGATATCAATAAAGAGAAAGTTGGCTACAATAGAATAAAATACACCCCGCTTGGTTCGACTACTTTTGCAATTCCTAACCTCGATGTAGCCAATTTAGAAGCATGGATAGCCGTAGATTCATCGCACGCCGTAATACTAAATGTACCACAGGTGAAAGGACGTTACTATACGGTGCAGCTGCTGAATGGTTGGGGCGAGGTAATTACCAACATCAACGAGCATAATTACCCAAAACATCCTTATGGCAAATTTGCCTTGACCATTATAGGGACAAATCCAACCATTCCTTCTGATGCAGTACGTATTTATCTGCCGGCAGCTAAAATAAAAATGTTGGCCAATGTTGAATTAAAAAACAGTCCAGCAGAAGCGGTAAATCTTCAAAGGCGATTTACCCTTACTGTGCCGGAAGGCATACAGATAGATCCACCGCTTGCAATTCCTATTTTCACACATGCCAACCCCATTGGTGGAGAAATATTTGATAAGGCGGAAGCAATAATCGCTTCCTACCCTGATGCAATGCTTAACGCTTCACAAATGCAGGAAATAGTAAAAAAAGTCACGACTTATAGAAAATCCAGCCTGAAAGCCAGTAAACATATCGATTCGGTGGTGTTGGCTAAAGCCATTCCCGTTTTTCTTTCAAGTACAAAAGGTTTTGACATACCAAATGGTGGATGGTCGGTTTCATACGCTGCCGGTCATTTTGGTAATAATGTAATAGCCAGAGCTATTACTAATTATAGTGACTTATGGGCAAACCAGATTAAGGAGCTAATTTATTTTGTGGGACTAACCGACAGTAATAACGACCCACTAAATGGAAGCAATACCTATGAGCTAAAATTTCAGTCAACACAGTTACCAGATTCGATGGTAAATGCGTTTTGGTCGGTTACATTATACAACCTGCCTGATTATCGCGTAATGGAAAATTCGTTAAAGCGATATGGGCGAAGCAATGTTTCAGGCATGAAAATGAATACCGACGGTTCATTATCTATTGTCTTAGCCCCTACTATGCCCAAGAATGTTCCTGAAGTCAACTGGCTGCCAACACCCAAAGGAAAGGGTTTTGCATTAATCTTTCGTCTGTATGCTGCTAAACCAGATGTACTGAGCGGTAATTGGTTTCCGGCCCCAATAGAAAAGAAGTAAGCTTATTCGATGAGAAAATAGCTATTCACTTAGATAACCTATACAAATACGCTTTATACTCCTTTCAGATAATGCAAAACTCCTTTATAACCGTAAATTGAATAATAAAGTTACTTTTGCGCCTCAAACTATATCTAATTTATACTAATGGCTTACAATTTATTAAAAGGTAAACGAGGTATTATTACCGGTGCTTTAGATCAAAATTCTATTGCTTGGAAAGTTGCAGAAAAGGCCCATGAAGAAGGAGCTACTTTTGTTTTAACTAATGCCCCAATTGCTATGCGCATGGGTGAAATAAACGCTTTGGCCGAAAAAACCAATTCAAAAGTTATTCCTGCCGATGCCACCAATGTTGATGAACTAACTAATCTTTTTACTCAATCACAGGAAGTTTTGGGTGGAAAGATTGACTTTGTGTTACACTCTATAGGCATGAGTGTGAACATTCGCAAAAACATACCTTATACCGAATCGAATTACGACTTCTATATGAAAGGCATTGATGTATCGGCAATGTCGTTACATAAAATGTTGAGCGTGGCGAAAAAACTAGATGCAATTAATGAATGGGGAAGTGTGGTTGCATTAACCTATATGGCTGCACAACGTACTTATCCGTTTTACACTGACATGGCTGATATTAAGGCTATGCTTGAGTCAATTGCACGAAGCTTTGGCTACCATTATGGAATTGAAAAGAAAGTCAGAATCAATACTGTTTCGCAATCACCGACTAAAACAACTGCAGGTTCAGGTATTAAAGGTTTTGGCGATTTCTATGACTTTGCCGATTCAATTGCTCCTTTAGGTAACGCTGATGCTGAATCATGTGCTGACTATTGTATAACCTTATTCTCTGATTTAACACGCATGGTAACCATGCAAAATTTATTTCACGACGGTGGCTATTCATCAACTGGAGTGAGTACAGAAATTATGACCAAATTAGGGATTCAATAATAATTCTTATTCTTATAAAATAAAACGAGGCTGCCTAAAAAGGGTAGCCTCGCTTTTTTTGTATTATCTGATATCACAAGTCAAAATCTGAAGACAATCAGAAATAAAGGATTGCTGCGCCAACCGCGTTTAACCTTTCATCACTTACAAACCCTTAAAAATTGAATTGTTTAGATACACCCGATAATCTTTAACCATACCGTTTTTGCTTTTATCCGAACGAGGTAAATATCTGAAACCAGATATTTCCACAGCTCCTCCTAAATCTATTACTATTTGGTGCGGTTGTTTAGCGGTTTGTGAACCTCCTATGTATTGAGTATGCCAAAAAGTTGATTCCTGATTATCAAAGACTTTATCTGCAGAATTATTGGCAGCCGTTACTTCCTCACTATCAGCATAAATCACTTTCCATTTTTGGGTTGAAATAGGTTTTCCATCTTTTCCTAGCAATTGAAGCTCTGCTATAGAAGTATTATTATCATTAGTACCTTGGGCGCTTAATGCCTCAAAGCAGAAGTATCTGCCATTCGCTCTATTGGTAAAGTGAACTTCTTTCCATCCTTCAGCTGCGTCAAAACTTCCTTCATACACTGGCTTCTCATTCTCCAAAACCAGGTTTTGCCCTTCTCTCCTATTTAACAATGAAGCGTCGGGTTTGATCTTATCCAAGATGGGCTCAGTTAAGCCTTGAATAGCCGCTTCCTTCGGCCCCTCCAAATCAAGAATAATAATTTCGTTCTCCCCCTTTTTCAGCCATGCACCCGGCATAAATAAAGTTTGTTGCGGACCAATTTTCCAGAAGCGGCCGATATTATAGCCATTTATCCAAATCATCCCTTTTCCCCAGGTACTCAAATCGATATAGGTATCGCCCGTTTGATCAAGAGTAAACTTAGTTCTGTACCATGCGGGACCATTCCCTTTTTGCTTTGAAAACTTCATATTGGACTGGAACCGGTACTCAACCGGAAAATTATAAACTGTCCAATCTTTCAGTTCTTTAGTAGTACTTCCATCCGAAATTTCAACCTTTTCGGTAATACCTTTTCTATCAATAACCGCTTCGCCAAAGTTCACACGGCCTGTTGCTTCGACTAAAATATCAAGAACTGCATTGGCGCGTGTTTTAGGAATTTCTATAATACTATCTGCTCTTCTACGATCAAGTTTGCCAATAAGTCTTCCATCTATAAATACCTGGGCCCAATCGTGCGCTTCGGTAATGATTAATTTTCTTGGAATTGAAGACTCCGTTAGTTTTGTTCGGTAATTGATTCTGCCCCAGCCCTGATCAAACATTTCCATTGGCTTAATGCTTTCAGAATTTTTCCCATGTGGCAAATTATCAAACAAAGAAGCCCTTTCTTCAAAGGTTATTTTAGGTATTGAAATTAACGGAATTGGAGCAGGAATTTCACCTAATTGCTCACCGGGATTTAAGTAGTTTTTGAGCAAATCACGAACGGCAAAAAACTTATCGGTTGTTGTTCCTTGTTCTCCAATTGGAGCGTTATAATCATAAGAAGTAACCATTGCCGAATATGGAGGTGAATTAGCGCCACCCCACTGCCCAAAACTTGTTCCTCCATGAGCCATATACAAGCTGAAAGATATTTTCCTGTCCATCATATCTTTCAAACTCCCTATAAAACTACTGATGGAACGGGTCTCATGTGGCCGCCCCCAATGATCGAACCACCCAGTCCAATACTCACTACACATTAACGGCGCATTGGGATATGCATCCTGAAACCGTTTAAATTGTTTATCTACATCTGAGCCCGCACCAAAATTGAGCGTAATAGCAACCTCTGGGTCGGTTTTGTAGGAGTCAAAGGTAGAGGACCAATCGCAGCGCATTAGTTGAACTTTATCAAACCCTGCAGCTCTAAGATTTTTTCGAGTTGCCTCCATATATTCAGAGCTATTACCAAATCCACTATACTCATTTTCAACTTGTACCATTATAATATTACCTCCATTTTGGATTTGTAACGGAGCCAATTGCTTTCCAACTTCCCTTAAGAACTTGGCTGAGCGCTCCACAAAATAACGATCATCCAAGGTCCTTACCTTTAAATCAGCTTTTTTCAGTAACCACCATGGCAATCCACCCATATCCCACTCAGCACATACGTATGGACCAGGTCGCACAATACAGTACATGCCATTTGCCTGCACAAGCTTAACAAATGCAGCTACATCCTTTTGCCCGTTAAAATCAAACTGATCAGGATTTTGCTCATGAAAATTCCAAAAAAGGTAAATACAAATGGTATTCATTCCCATTGCTTTACACAACTTAATACGATGATCCCAGTATTCACGGGGTATCCGAGGAAAATGAAGTTCTCCTGCTCTTATTAAAAATGGTTTTCCATTTAGTAAAAACTCCTTTTGCCCTAAAGTAAGCGCACCACTGGTTTTGGGAAGTAAATCATCAGTCTGTTTAGTTGCATTTTGGGCAAACACAAGTTGCCCGTATGCCAATAAGCACACCAACAGTATTCTTTTCATAAAGTGATTTAAGTTGATATAAAAAAGATTTCACACCTAAAATAAACTATTAAGATCGGTGTTTCTATTTGTTACATACGTCCTACAGGATGATAATTACCAATCTAGCTAAGCAATAATACCAGTGAATAGTTACCAAATAGTTGACAAACCCTTTGGAGACTAATGCCATCCATCGTAAACAAAATTAATCAGTTAACAATGTCAGATCTCTATCAGGTTTAGCAAGTTGTAAATCACTAATGGCCTTATAGGCTTCGTCAGTTAGAGTTTGAGAAGAAAGCCTTAATCCCCATTTTTTGAAGAAATCACTTAAATCTCTATCCGTTATTTTACAAGCCCTGGTCATAAAATACTTCATCTTGTCGTCATCGTTGTTAATTACCGGAGGGTATGAACGAGTGTATTTATGCAATGAAATATAAAACTGATCGCCAAAAGCAATTTGCAATTGCTGAAACATGCACAAGCGAACAAATACATCGGTTACTGGAGACTTATATCGATAAATATCATGACCGGCAGCGTCCTTCCCATCAGTAGATCCATTAAAATCCTTATCCTCATCAGGTAATTTTAAATAAGTTACTGCAGCATCCCAACTCTTTTCATCTCTTAGTCGATTAGCCGTTGGAGTAAAAGAGCGTTGAACAGCTAAACTATATATATTAACAGTCACTTCTCCCAATGCACCCCAGGTCCAGGCGCTTTGCTGATGCATGTGTCCGAACTCATGCCATGGTCCCCATCCGTTAGTTCCAATTCCTTTAAGTGTTAATATTTTATCCATCTCACTTTTGGTGTATGCTGTTCTAAAGTACCAGGCATACATAAAAGCGTTGGGATCATCATGCTCTGTCATCATTATACGCAACGAACTTTCCTGATGCTCATAAGAGGAATTATCAAGCCCGGAAATCACATTCTCCTGATGTGCCATTTCATCAATTTTATTCAGCACAGCATCCTGATCTTCATCTTTATATTGCAATGCCTTAGTAAACGATGAAACGATAAACACTTTGTCGCCAACTAACTGAACATCGGGCACATCATTAAGCTGTGCCAACATACTTAACCATTCCGATTTTTTCGTTTTCCCTTTTACATAGAATGGGACAGGCTTAAAACCGCTAATGAATGAAACCTTTGCTTTGGCACTAGGGCTGTAGTTAGCATACCTGAAATACAGTAAACCACCCTGACCTTTCGTGTCTTTAATCGTATTCTCTCCAGCAACCAGCTGAATCTCTGGAACTCCCGTAGTTGCACCTGTATTTAGAGACAAATACCTTGAGTAGGTACCAATCATTAATTTAGGTAAGCGATTTCCTGCAACCTGTTCAACCTTTATCTTTAATGTTCCATTAGCAGGAAGGTAAAAACCTGTAGGTTCAAAATCTGTATGTGGGAAGGTAATGCCCAAGCGAACGCGCTCTTTTTCAGCTGAAACTATTTCGGAGACTGTTAAAACCGAGTCGACCTTAAAACCTACAAAGGTTACGTTTGACCCTGGATCAGGATTGGGTTTAACCGTGGGATCATTAGGCTTTATCTCATTGTCAGAACAAGACGAAACTGATAATATTAAAAGAAAGGCTAAATAGCCAAAAGTATGTTTAAAAGACATGTTGATTTCCAACTTAAGTTGTTTTAATAAATAAAGGAGAGGGGATACTATTGTATCCCTCCCTCCTTTTCATTTTATAATTTTAAAAACAATTGACTTAAAATTGATAAACAATAAACTCCGACAAATTGGTTGCGCCCATTTTGCCTTCGAGCATTGTAAGTTTTAAGAAGCGTATTTCTGTAGGCGTAATAGGATACTCTTGGGCAGCATCCCCATCTTCATTCTTAGTAGGATCAAATGTTAGATTATTTCCTAATGTAATCCATGTTGCTCCATCTAAACTGCCTTCAATCTTAAATTTGGTGAATCCTCTTTCATCCCACATACGTGGAAACATTGCGATTTTGGTCACAGTTCTTACTGTTTTCATATCAAACTGTAACCAGTGAGGAAACTCCGGCGACTCTGGAGCCCACTGTGAATGCCAATACGTTTCCGGATCCCCGTCTAATACTGCCGAGGCTAAACCTGTATTTTCCCAATAAGTTTGTTCACTTGAGGCCGTTGCAATCCAACCTGCAGTATTGGCTCGCTTTTCAGCTATCCTTGCTACAACAAAAGCAGTACTTTTCTCCCGAGTTACAGCATATCCTCCTGCTTGCTGAAGTGTGATTGGCATTAAGTATTGTTTCTTAGGATCAAATTTACTCGCAATATATTTCAGAGTTAACATGTTTGAAGTGAGCTCGCCCGCAGGAATAGTGGCTTCAGTACCTGAAAGGGTATAGGCATCAGCAGGAAATTTCTCATACAAAGGAAATCCCTCTGCCTGGCGAACTGTATTAACACTATCAAATGCTCTGTCATTAATTATAAACTTAACAGGTATATCATTTTTGGGATAGCCTAATGAGCCAAAAGTTGCACTGAACGTAAACGTACGTTCTTCATTAGTAAACGGAAGTAGCGTTAACTCGTTAACTGACGATTTTACCTGGCCTATATACACGAAAGCACCTTCTTTAGAATTTGTTAGTTCATTATAGGGCTCCGAAGCTTGCTCACAAGCACTTAGTGCTATACTTGCAAGTAAAAATGCCGGAGCTAATATTTTTGCTATGTTCATTATAAATCATTTAGAATTAGTGAATGAATTACTTTAAGATCATTTTTAGATTAATAAATCATGAAAGGCATTATGCCAAGATTTAATAACCAGGAAACTGTACCAATTGCTTATTACGGTCCATTTCATTTTGTCCCATCGGCATGAAATAGAATTTACGTTGCCATGGTGCTCTAGTGTATGCAACAGTACGAGTGTGGAAAGCAGGATCACTCAAATAGGTTCCTTTTTCCATGCTCATTCCATAGAATTCACCACCTTGGTTAGAACCCGGTTTATCTGCAATTTTCCAACGGCGAACATCGAAATAACGATGCCCGGCTTCAAAGCATAGTTCAATACGTCTTTCTAAGCGAATCTCTTTACGCAGTTGATCCTGACTTAACCCTGCTGTTAAAGCAGGTAAACCTGCACGAGTGCGAACCTTATTAAGGTATTTTAGGATATCTGAACTACTTGGATTTGCTTCGTTCAATGCTTCCGCATAGTTTAGATATAACTCAGCCAAGCGAATTATCATGGCAGGACGATACGTCGACGTGAACGAAAGCATACTAAATGCAGGATTAAGATTTTTGCGAATAGTATAGCCTGTTTTAGGAAAATCTCTTGGAGCGCCGGCCTTACCAGAATTACCTGTATTGAAAAACTCTACGCGTGAGTTGTTAGTTGAACCAGTACTAGCCTTCGCAACGCAAGGATTTACAGCACCATTAAAGGTAACGTAAGCGTAAAAACGAGGTTCACGGTTAGTATACATGGTATTTGTTCCGGTAGCGTAATATTGGTTTCCCGCAGCTGCATACGTATTTTCATTATATGAAGAATTGCCTGCTATTGATGAACCATCCTTCATTCTGAAATCATCAACCAAACTTTGAACAACAGAAAGGCCATTCCATCCGGTACCTTCGGTTGAACGAGGAGCTACGTGTGCTTCGTACAAATCCATACTAGTTTGTGGTCTCAACCAAATTCCTTCTGTTTTAACTCCATCCCAATACAGGTCACGACATGATAAAAAGGCTGCTCTAAATGGATCTGAATCAGCTTTTTGGTATAAGCTTTTGCCAGCAGCCTCAGCTGCATCAATTGCAGCTTTAGCAGCTTCGGCTGCCTGCGCCCAACGTGAAGCATCATACGTTTGATTAAATAATTGCTTTCCGTCCAGGTTTTTAAAATCAGCTAGTTCCGTATTTCCGTTATATAATGGACTTGCATGATATAATTTAATCTGCGACTCAACGGCCAATGCTATTAATTTATTGATCCGGCCTGTTTTTGTAGGATCAATTGTATTGCTACCATAGCTATAATTAAGCAATGGCAGATCTTGTTTAGCCAAGGCAATTTCTGATAGTACAAAGTTTACGCACTCATCCCATGAACTTCTTGGAATTTGATAATTGTTATCAGGCTTAGCTGATTGCAATGGCGCTATAGGCACCGGGCCTTGCTCTTTCATCATCAACCAGTAATTATAAGCTCTTAAAAATCGAGCTTCAGCTTTATATTGTCTGATGATTCCATCACCATTAGCAGCAGATGTAATTTCCTGGTTTTTATCAATGTTCTCGATAAAAATAGTTGCCAAACGGATTTTTTCGTAATACCCCATGAAACCTGCTGTTGAGTTACCGGGACTAATAGCTCCACTATTGATTGCAGGATTAATCCAGTTACTTGCATCCGATTCATCACTCATTAATGGGTAAAGGTAAGTGTAGCGTATATCCCAAATATCAGGCACAGTGCTGTAAATTCCGGCAAGCCATCTTTCCGATTGTTCACGGTTAGAAAAAATTTCGTCAACCTTAACAATATCATCAGGAACTGAATCAAAAAAATCTTTTCTGCATCCGGTAGTAGTTAATGCCGCGCATAAGGCAAAAACAAAACTTACTTTTATTAATATATTTTTCATATGAAGTCAATTATTGAAAGTTTGCACGAACACCTACGTTATATGTTGAAATGTTTGGATACGCAGTACCTCTTCCATCTCCTAATTCTGGATCCCAGAATTTCCATTTTGAGAAGGTTAATAAATTGGTTCCGTTTACAAATAAGCGCAAGCGTTTTATCGCAATTTTATTCAAAGAGTGTCCATCAAAGTTATAGCCTAACTCTGCGCTTTTTAAGCGTAGATAATCGGCACGACGAATCCACCAGGTGCTTGAATAATAGTTAGTAGTTACAGTCTGATTGGTTGATAAACGTGGATAGAAGGCATTAGGATTAGGATTTTCAGGCGTCCATCTATCAAGAACTTCTGAATACATGTTGCCCATAGTTGCTCCTTCCGAGAAAGGCTGAGTAGCATAACCGGCTGAATAACTAAAGTCCATCATACCTGCACCCTGGAAAAATAGACTAACATCAAACCCTTTGAAGCCCCCGCCAATATTTAAGCCATAGATAATGCGTGGTATATTACCCAGGCCGATAGCCGTTACATCATCATCATTGATTTTCCCATCACCGTTCAAATCTTTATACCTGATATCACCCGGCCTTACATCTCCGCTTTGTTGAGCTGCATTATCAATCTCATTTTGATCCTTAAACAATCCTAGCGCTACATAGCCAAAACGTTGGCCGATTGCGTGACCAGTTTGATTTTGATATGCATATCTCCAAGGAGGCAAGCCATCATAAACGGCTAAGTTTTTATTCATATTGAAGGTACCTCTGAACGTAATGAAGTTCTTCGGAGACCAGTTACGGGTATAATTTAAGGTAACATCAATACCTCTATTTTTCGTTTTACCAACATTGCCATATGGAATACTTCCATAAGTATAACCAGAGTTATATGGGAGCGTATAATCTTTCATTAAAATACCATCCCTTTTTTCGTTGAACAATTCCACGATCAATTCAAGGTCATTTCTGAAAAGATTCATTTCAAAACCCAAGTTTTGACGATAAGCAGTTTCCCAACGAACATTGCTACCTACCAAACCTTCTTTGTAACCATTGATATAACCTCCTCCAGTTTCGCCAAATGAATATCCGTCACCATCTTGTATCCTTGTAATATACATGAAGCGGCCGTCAGGATCGTTAAGAACATTCAAACTTGAGTTTCCGGAAGTACCATAGGAATAGCGCAGTTTTAAATGAGGAATGTATTCGCTTATTGATTTAAAGAACTTCTCATTCGACACTACCCAACCAGCACCAATTGATGGAAATAATCCAAAACGATTAGCGGGCGCAAAGTTTTCGGAACCGGTATAACCGAAATTCGCTTCGGCATAATATTTATCCTTAAAACCATAATTAGCTCTTCCCACCAAGCCTCTTTGACGATAAGGGATTGCTAATAACCATTTATTTACATGATCTGTTGCATCGCTATAATCAGACTGATTAACCAATATCATTGCTGAAACATCATGTACACCAAACTTATTTGCATAGTTTAAAGCAGCTTCGGTATAGAATCGTCTGTCGCCGAAGCGTTTTAGATCAAATGACAAATATTTTTCACCTGGATGAGTAATGCTGGTAACCAAACTACCATCAGGTCCCCTGCCATCAACCGCATTCGCATAATAAGTGGGCAATGTTCTAGTCCTGATTAAATTATTAGTTGCATTAACGTCAACTGCAAACATTGCAGAAGTTGATAAGCCCTTAATAATTTCACTCAGGTCCTGGTTAACCTTAATATTTGATCGTATCTGATTTTTATAGGTATTGGTAAACCCTGATTGCGTTAAATACATATACGGGCTGGCTACTGTTCCTGATAGTTGCGGCCACTGCCCGTTTGAATATTGCTTCGGAATAATATGGGGTGCCGTATTAGTTGCAACATCAAAAATTGATTCAGGATTTCCAGAATCATAACCTGGTGCATTAATATTAGAAATATAACCATTAATACCTAGGTCTAACTTGGTAGTTTTGGTAACATTAACCCCCACATTACTGGTAAAGTTAAAACGATCTAGTTTTAAATCAGAGTTATATGACTGAATGGCATCGCTTTTAAATTGTCCAACTTCTCCAAAATAACCAGCAGATATATAGTAGTTCGCATTTTCTGAACCTCCGTTTACATTAAGGGTAAATCTATTATTATGACCATAATTATTAAACAGCTCTTTATACCAGTTAACGTTTGGATAGATATCTGGGTCAACACCACTTGCATGTTTTTCTATTTCTTCTGCTGTATAAAGAGGCGATTGTCCACGCGTTACCAAGCCTTCATTGTAAAGGGTCATAAACTGGGGTGCATTCAGAAACTTTGGCAATGAAGTAAACTGTGAAAAAGCCTGGTTAAACTCCGCATTAATTTGAGGCTTCCCAATTTTACCTTTTTTGGTATGTATTAAAATTACGCCATTGGCACCACGGGTACCATAAACAGCCGTTGCTGAAGCATCTTTTAAAACCGTAAAGCTTTCAACATCTTCCGGATCAATATTATTAATAGATCGATCAGGCACTCCGTCAACTACCAATAATGGCGATTGTGGGCTGCTTGCGAAAGTAGCTACACCGCGAATAAAAATCTCTGAACCATCAGCACCTGGCGCACCGCTTCTTTGAGTCGCCACAATACCGGCCAATCGGCCTGCAAGGGCTGTTGTAAGGTCTCTTACCGGAACTTTTAATTCGGATGGTTTAATTGTAGCTTGCGAACCAACAACGCTAATTTTCTTTTGTTTACCATAAGCAACAACAGCTACAGCTTCCAACTCCTTTTCCTCAGGCACTAATTTTACGTTAATGTCTGCTGTACCGGAACGAACAGTAATTGTCTGTTTTTTGTAACCAATGAACGAAAACTCAATGGTACTACCCACTTCGGCCTGAATTGAATATTTACCATTAACGTTTGTTACAGTAGCTGTACTGGTGCCTTTGATACTAACCGTTACACCAGGTAAAGGTTGGCCAGTTTCATCTTGTACAATTCCGGAAACTTTCACCAAAGCAACCTCCGTTACAGGCGCAACTACATCCTTAACTGCTTTAGGCTGTACAATAACTGTATTTTTAACGATAGTATAAGCTAAAGGCTGATTCTTAAAAATTTGATTTAAGGCATAATCAACACTTACATTATTAACCTGCACCGAAACAGGTTTTGCTTCTTTAAGCACTTCTGTATCATAAAGAAAATTATAGCCCGTAGATTTATGTAAGCGTTTGAATAGTTTTTCTAATGAAATATTTTTTTCAGATATACTAACCTCTTGCCCACTCGCAAAACTTACCTGCAGAAAGGTGGTAATCATCATAATAAGGGTAAGTTTCATAACCAGTAGGAATTTGAAAATTTTACCATTTGTTTTAAATAACTTTTCAGTATAAAAAATCATACATTTGATAGTTAGGGTTTAAGTAAATAGATTCTTAGTAGGATAAGCATTTAATGAACAACCCCTTTATAATCAGGGGCATGGCAGTGCTCCTGATTTCTCATTGTTGTCCATGTAATCATGTAGAAATCATGGCATAACAATAACCCTCCTTCCTTCTATTTTAAAGTGAACTGAACCGGTTAACTCAAGCATACTCAAAACATCTTTTACATTTTTAAATCGAGAGATTGAGCCACCGAATGTTTTATTTATTTTATTTCCGTTGTAATCAATGTCTATATTATACCATCTGGCTATCTTGTTCATTACGGTTTCCAAACTTTCATTATTAAACATGAAATAGCCGTTTTTCCAGGCAATTGCTTCTTCAGTATCTACCTCTATTACACTGATTTTTTGTTGATTAACAATCATTTGCTCCCCAGGCTTTAATGTTTTTGAGTCACTTGAATTGATTAAGCCTGCTTTCACACTGCCTTCAAGAAGAGTCGTTTTTGTATTCCCATTATCATTATATGCATCGATGTTAAAATGGGTTCCAAGTACTTCAACCTGTTGATTTTGAGTAATTACTTTAAATGGATGAGTTTTATCTTTGGCAATTTCAAAATAACCTTCCCCAGTAAGCTCCACCTTTCTTTCAGTGCCCTTAAACACTGTTGGATACTTTAAAGATGAAGCTGCATTGAGCCAAACCTTTGACCCATCAGGTAAATTTATTTGGTATTGCCCTCCTCTTGGAGTTTCAATAGAGTTATATGATTCTGTTTGAATGCCATCATTATCATTGTTAGCAGCAATAGTATAGACCAATTGCCCATCCTTGGTTTTAGTTATCTTAATATTACCTTGTTGAGCTATTTCACCGATATTAACAGCATTTAACAAAACCTTTGAGCCATCCTGAAGTGTAAGTGTAGCCTCATTTCCTCCAGGTTTAATGACTTGGCTTGAAACCACTTTGTTTCCCAGTATGTCATTATTATTTCTAAAATAAACCACTAATGAACAGGCAATTAACAAGCAGGATGCAATAGCTATTTTAGCCCAATGGCGGTTAAATAAATTCTTTTCTTTCTTATCAATTTCACTCCTAATGCGCTCATAAATAGATGTCCGAACTTCTTCGTATTCACCGTGTTCACTATCATCCCAATCCTGCCCATTCTTTTGGAATGCGTCGTACTGCTTAAATAACAGCTCTTGTTCCTTAGGATTTGCCTTTCCCTTTAAGAACTTATCGATTATTTCGAAAAACAGCTTTTTATCCATATTTGATTGTATCTATATGTATGTACCAATAAACAGCAGTACCCCCCAATGAAAATGAAAGAAAATGTTAATTTTTTATTAACAAAAAGATATAATGTTGATTATCAGTAAAATAGTTCAACCTTAATTAAACCTTGGAAAAACGGAATTAAATAAAGACAGGGGTATGGGAAGATTCAGAAAGATATTAATTGATACTCAGGGAATTATTTCCAATTATTAAGGAGGAAAAGGGCTGAAAAGAATAAAACATCGCCCATAGATGAACGTACCCTACGCAAGGCTATTGTTAGGTGATTTTCAACAGTTTTGGGTGATATGCCTAATCGTTCCGAAATTTCTATGTTTGACAATTGTTCTTTTCGGCTTAAAACGAATACCTGTTGACATTTCTCGGGCAATGTTTTAATTGCTTGATCTAACCTGTTATGTATATCCAGAGCTATTATCCTATTCTCTGAATTGTTTTCATTAAACATCCTCTCAACCTCTTCAAATAACTCTTCATGGGCTTTACCGTCGCGAATAGCTTTGAATACTTGAAAACGAACCGCGGTGTGTAGATAAGATTTTAAATTTTGAATTTCCTGAACATGACGTTTAAGCCATAATTGCACAAAAATTTCTTGCACAATATCCTCTGCCTCATGTTTGTTTCTCAAAAGGTTGTAAGCAGAAAGGTATAAACCGCTCCAATATTTATTATAGATTTTCTCAAATGCAGACCGATCATCGTTTTGCATAAACGACAATAGCTCATGATCTGGCCATATTTCTATATTTTCAATACCCACGGTTTATTTTAGAGGAAAACTTCAAAAAGGAGCGGCAATATATCGAAATTTTTACACCTTCAAAGTATTTCTAAAAAACCTTAGTAAAAAAGATAAACCTTTCAAAAACAACTAATCCTTAATTCCATCCAACCATGCCTTCACCTGTCGCTCCCAGCGTTCTTGTTCCGATTCAATTAACCCATGCCTTGTTTCATTGTCGTATTTTTCTTGTAAGCGGTTCATTTCTCTATAAGCTTGTATATACTGATATTGAATGATACTATCATAATCGGCATCTAAATCAGTTTCCAGTAAACGTTGTTTGAAACGCTCAGTAATCAGGTAGGTAATATCAAAGTGTCGTTGCTCATGAGCCAAGGCGTAATTGTTTTTTGAATTTTCATGTACCCATGAAAAAGGTTTAATGAAATATACTTCGAGTCTGATAGCTATAATTGCGGTATCGTTACTGTATCTTATTTTGCCTGTATAACCAAATCCGGTAAAAGCAGCGGCCGAATAAGAGCTGGTTGCTCTGGGTGCAGCTTTAAAATCAGACCAAACTAGAAGTCTTTGTGGATTGTAAAATAAAGTGTCAGTTAAATCACCGGTTCTGTTTTCAAAAGAAAGCTTATAGTACGAAACACTCCGTTCTTTTTTAGTGTTTACAGTTTGTGAAAGCGCTATAAATGAAGTACATAGAAGTAATAAAAAACCTACAACTGCACCCAATAGTATTCTTAAACTACTTTCAATCAACCGTGTTTCTTCATTAAAAAAGCTATAAATGTAGTTTCGCATAATCTCGGCAAACTATTTGTTGATGCTTGCAAAATTTTTACCACAAAATGAACTTGCTCTCTAAGGTATTTAAGATCTTATTTCCGCTATTTATAATTATTGCCTGTAGTGCAGCTGTATATCTTTCAAACTACTTAAAATATATCGACTCAAACGATATCAAATTTATCAACCCGAAACAAAAACTAGCTTCATTTAAAGAAATTACCGAACTGCCACAATTCAAAAACAAAGTGGTAGTAATTGATATCTGGTCGGTAAGCTGTGGTCCGTGTTTAAAACAGTTAAAAACCGCTTATGATTTTAAGAGAAAAGTAGCGAGTAAGGATGTGGTGTTTCTTTATATTTCTTACAACAATCGGTTTAGGCTCGATCGCCAATTGAAGTGGAAACAAATTATTGGTGAAAATAAATTATTTGGTTACCATTTAGAGGTTGATTCAAAGCTATACGATAAACTTTGGACAGAAATTAATTCCCCAACCGTTACTTCAATTGCGGTTCCACGATATTTGATCTTAAATAAGCAGGGACAATTAGTGAATAATAATGCTGCCGGACTAGATTCTCCTCAACAGTTTCTGCAACAGATTCAGTCAGCACTCGATACGACTGCTGTGCTTGCAGTACGATAAATTTATTCTTCTATCTTCGCATGCATTATGCGAGCAGTAATTCAACGAGTTTCAGAAGCATCAGTTAAAATTAATGGCAGAATTAATGGTTCTATAGATACAGGACTTTTAGTTTTATTAGGTATTGAAGATGTCGACACGCAAGAAGACATTCAATGGTTAGCACCAAAGATTGCCAACATGCGCATTTTTAGTGATGAAAATGGCTTGATGAACAGATCACTGGCCGATGTGGATGGTAATATTTTACTGATCAGTCAGTTTACATTGTTTGCCTCTACTAAAAAGGGAAACCGCCCAGGTTTTACCCGCTCTGCCAAACCTGCACATGCCATTCCCCTGTATGAAGCCTTTATTAAAGCTCTGGAAACCTTAACGAATAGAAAGATTGAGACCGGAGAGTTTGGTGCAGATATGAAGGTTAGTTTGGTAAATGACGGACCTGTTACCATTATATTGGATACGAAGAATAAGGAGTAAAGCTCAAATTATTTCAAATTAGTCGAATTGCACGAATTAAGGTATAGTGATTAAACAATCCATTAAAAAATAACACGTTGAAACTCTAAAGAAGGGGTGCCAAAATTGATGATTATACCTAATTTCAGGTTTGAAGCTTTCTAATAGTTTACGGTCTGCAAAATAAAAGAATCTATAATCAATGAGGCTGTTTTGATCTCCAGGATTATTGAATTATTCACAACAAAATCAGCATAATACTTATGTTTTAAAACTACATCCTTATAGGTTATTGAATATTCCTTTTCCCTTTCAAAGTGAATCTTCTTTTTATTCAATTCATATTCTAAAGCATCCTTATAAACAATTTCTTTAAATCCGTGCCCTAAAGTACGGTGAATATCCATGCAAGTACCAATAAGGTCATAGGACTCCTTTTTAAATAAGATTTCAGTCATGACAAACCATAGATGTTAACTTAATTTAACTGTTTATCAGGAAAGCTCAAATTAATTCATCGAATAGAAATTATTAAAAATTAGTGTAATTCGTTTAATTCACAATAAATTCGTGTTCTAAAAAATTATGGAGATCAAAGAAGCCCAGGAACTAATCGATAAATGGATCAAAACTACCGGCGTTAGGTATTTCAGTGAGTTGACCAATATGGCTATTTTAACTGAAGAAGTTGGAGAGGTTGCGCGATTAATGAGCCGTATGTATGGTGATCAGTCCTTTAAAGAAAGTGATAAACACAAAGAGTTAGCGGATGAACTGGCAGATGTGTTATGGGTTTTAATTTGTATTGCCAACCAGACTAACGTTGATCTGACAACTGCCCTTGAAAAGAATTTAGAGAAAAAAAATATTCGTGATGCCGAGCGCCACAAGAATAATGAGAAGCTGAAATAAGGTCGATTAAGATAGTCCATTGTCCATTGAAAAGGCTTAATAATTCGCCTATGGTCTATGGACCATTAACTATTCGCTCTTTACAATCCTGCCATCCTTAATAACAGGTAGAGAATGCAAAACGTCAATATTCAGGCAAAATTCAACATCTTTCTCGATACCTAATTTCTTAAGCCGTTCGCTATGGGAGGTTTTTTTCATGTATTCATGCAGATTTCCCTTAGCACATAAGAAAAGATCTTCCGCCAAAACAGATGAATCGCACCAGGTATCAAATTGTTCCTTGAGCTGATGCACAACTGCACCGGCAAAAAGAGTGTCCTCAAGGTTCACTTTGTTTTTCCAGCCTGAACAAAGCAAAAACACGTTTTTATTTTGCTTAACCAGGTAATCACAAACGGCGGTTAAGTTTAAAAATGAGCCTATTACAATTTCATCTGCATTTTTTGATTCATTAATAGCATGGGTACCATTGGTAGTGGTTACTACTAATGTTTTACCTTCCACCTTTTCTTTGGTATAACTAAAAGGTGAGTTCCCAAAGTCGAAACCATTTACCACCTCTCCGTTACGCTCGGCACCTAGCAAAAAACCATTTCCCTGATACGACAAACATTCCTCAACGCTGGCTACAGGAATAATTGCTGCAGCTCCGTTATCAATTCCGTATGAAATGGATGATGTGGCTCTGAAAATATCAATCACAACAACTATGCTTCCTTGCAGATCGTAAAGAGGTAATAATGCTGGTGTTAAACAAACTTCGAGGTGTTTCATTTTTTGTGAGAAGTGAGATGCGAGATATGGGATTTGAGACTTTTCTCAAATCTCAAATCTCACATCTCATATCTTAAAATTATAAGAATGGATATTTCACCACTTTCGCTTTTACTTTATTATCGCGGATACCGATAAAAATATCCGAATCAACAGCAGCATTTTCAAGAGTTACATAACCTAAGCCAATTGCCTTTTGCAAACTAGGCGATTGAGTGCCCGACGTTACTCGTCCGATTTTATTACCGGCAGCATCAAAAATTTCGTAATCGTGACGAGGAATACCACGCTCGATCATTTCGAAACCTACCAATTTATTCTTCAATCCGGCTTCTTTCTCAGCTTTTAAGGCTGCTGAGTTGGTAAACTCTTTAGTAAACTTAGTGATCCAGCCTAAACCTGCTTCTAACGGAGATGTATTATCATCAATATCATTACCGTAAAGCGCAAAGCCTTTTTCTAAACGCAAGGTATCACGTGCACCTAAACCAATTGGCTTAATACCGAATTCAGCACCAGCTTCAAATATTGCAGTCCAGATTTTTTCAGCATGCTCGTTTTCGAAATAGATCTCAAAGCCACCTGCTCCGGTATAACCAGTTGCTGACACAACAACGTTATCTACTCCCGCAAACTTGCCTTTTTTAAAGCTGTAATACTCCATTGCAGCCAAATCAAAGTCAGTCAGTTTTTGCAGAGCTGCTGTTGCTTTAGGTCCTTGAACCGCCAGCAAACTTGTTTTTTCTGAAATATTATGCATTTCAACACCGTTAGTGTTACGATCAGAAATCCATTTCCAGTCTTTTTCAATGTTAGAGGCATTTACCACCAACATATAGGTTTTTTCATCAATACGGTAAACCAGCAAATCGTCAACAATACCTCCGTTTTCGTTTGGCAAACAAGAATACTGCACCTTGCCATCCACCAATTTAGAAGCATCGTTTGATGTAACCCGTTGAATCAATTCCAAGGCATTCTCTCCTTTAAGAATAAATTCGCCCATGTGAGAAACATCGAATACACCTACGCCGTTACGGACAGTAGCGTGCTCATCATTAATTCCCGAATATTGAACGGGCATATTATAACCTGCGAAAGGCACCATTTTGGCTCCTAAAGCAATATGTACATTAGTTAAAGCTGTAGATTTCATGAAGATTTTTGATTGTGCGCAAAGGTAACATTCAATGAGCAATTTGAACGTGGAATTTTGAAATTCAGCTATTCAAATCAGTTAAATAGCTTTTATCCTTCCAGTTTTCCTTTTAATTTGCCTAATGCATCAGCAAGAGTTGTTGAAGGGATACTACTTTCAATTAACGAGTTAATCTCTTTCTCATTCTCCTTAAGCATTTTTACCACATCTTCAATTCTCAAATTAAGGCGTTTCAAGTCTTTAAAATTGACCATTATCCCTTCTTGCTCGCCTTTAGCATTTGTTATATACGAGAAACTTTGCATTCCTATTTTCGGTTTAAAACTCAAAGGTAACTAGAATATCATTCAATTATGTTTTAACTTAACTTTGATAAAAAACAGTTTCATGAAAAAACTTTTGATCGTCTGCTTTACACTTATCTCTTTTAGAACTGCAGCCCAACAAACTGAATATTCCTTACATCTGGGTTCAGGGCTATTTTCTTTCGGAGGCGAATCTGCCCAAAACACTTCATTTATTAATCAAAATTATACCAATAACCCTTATGGCACCAAAAGTGGCTTTTCTTACAGCATTTGTGCACAGATTCAAAGGGCGACAAAGTGGAACTTCATTTATGGCTTACAAGCGGGATATGAATCATTGTCGAGCAAAATAATGATTAACGATGTCTATCTGGATGACATGATATTCAGCGTTAATGAACAAACCATACTTACAAATCAGTTCATCAACATTAACCCATTTTTAGGCTATCGCTTTAAACTCGGAATCCCCTTAGATTTAACAGCTGGAGCAGATTACGGTCTAGGTATAAGTAGTAAGGAAAGAGCCGAGACCTTTTCACCTGATGTAACTGTTGATAATGAAAGAAAAATCCCCGGCCTTGATTTCAGACTTCGATTCGGACTGGCAACTTATTATAAAAAAGTTGGGTTCAATGTTGGCTATTCTTATGGATTAACCAATTACACTGCCGAGATGATTGGTGCCAACCGTGAAAATTACTCCAGATTTATACGATTCGGAATCAGCTATAAAATCAATTAACAGTTAGTCTAGAAGTCAAGCTCTAATTGAGAAGGCAACAATGTAAACGACATTCGGTGATATTTTGTTGGACCAAAATCTTTTATTCCGTTTCGATGCTTTTGTGTCGGATATCCTTTATTATTTAACCAATCGAAGTGAGGAAACTCCTGGTGTATTTTGTTCATAAAATCATCACGGTAGGTTTTAGCCAATATCGATGCAGCGGCAATCGAATAGTACTTTGCATCTCCTTTAACAATGCAATTATGTGGTAGGTCTTTATATTTTTTAAACCGATTACCATCTATAAGCAGGAATTCAGGAGCTGTTTTAAGCTGCTCCACTGCACGGTGCATGGCCAGAAATGATGCGTTTAAAATATTGATACTATCAATCTCCACGTTATCAACAACACCAACGGCCCACGCCAATGAATTTTGTTCTATAAAACTGCGCAGTTCATAACGCTTAACTTCTGTAAGTTTTTTTGAATCATTCAGCTCAGGATGCTCAAATTCTTTCGGCAAAACCACTGCTGCTGCAAATACTGGCCCTGCCAAACATCCACGACCAGCTTCATCACAACCGGCCTCAATAAGCTCTTGCTGATAAAAAGATTTCAACATGAATCAATAAACTTTAAAACTTAACAAAGTAATGTCGTCATCTTGTCGTTCACTACCAATCAGCCCATTTATTTTGTTCATCAGCGCTTTATTGATTAGTTCCGGGGTTAAACTCCGATGCTCAAACAAAAAGTTGATCAGGTCTTGTTCATTGAACAATTCGGCATGATCATGATCTAGTTCTACTAAACCGTCGGTATAATTAAATAGGAAAGAATCATTCTCCAGGATTTCATGACCAACATTTATGAAGGGCAAGTCATCAAAAACACCAATCATCGTGGTTCCTGTTTTCAATTCTTTAACATCTGTTTGAGAGATCAACAGTGAAGGATTATGACCTGCATTCACGTAAGTCAGTTCACGTGTTTGGAAGTTATATAACCCAAGAAAAAGGGTTATGTGCCGATCACCATTTGTAAGATTAAAAATTGCCTTATTAGCTGTAGAAAGCAATTGATCTAAAGGCATTTTCTGAAAAGCCAAAGCTCTTAAACTTGCCTGAAAATTTGCCATTAACAAAGCTGCACTCATACCTTTTCCAGAAACATCGGCTATGCAAAAAACAAATTCATCCTTATTCAGCTCCAAGAAATCATAATAATCGCCGCCTATATTTTGCTGGGGAACATAACGTGCTGATATACTTATTCGTTCGTTTTCAGGCAGTGTTCGAGGAAACAACATGCTTTGAACTTCTGCAGCAAGTTCCATATCACGCTGTAACCGTTCATTCTGGATTCGCTCTTCAAGCAATCGTCTATTTTCAGCAGCGACAATAATAATATTGATAACCGTTTGAATCAGCTTTACATCGATATTTACCTGATCAATTTCAGAAGTATCATAATCACCGATTAATACATAACCATAAATGAGTGAATTATACTCAACAGGGATTAATACTTTAAACTCTTCAAGTAATGGGGGATCAATTTTATTAATAAACGTCACCTGCTTGTATTCTGAAAGTACGTTTATAAATTCAGCTTCCAACTCAGGAGTTATCGGTTGCACTCCGAAAGAATTTGACTGGTGCCAAGTATTTGCCATTCCTCGAGAAAAAGCACGTAATTTTCCAACTCTGAGTTGATTTTTAAGAATCAATTCAATCATTTGAAAGAGCGTCTCCACAGGAAGATTATTATTTACAGCTCTTGTGATCTCAAGTAAAGAGTTTAACTCTACCTGGCGACGAATTAGTAGTTCTAAAATCTCTTGATTTGCTTCCTGATTCACTTAGTTATTTATAACAGAATTTTGGTCTAGCTAAAAACTAAAATACTAAAATATTATTATAATGAAACCCCTATGACGAAGTTTGCCCTTTAACATTAAAAGCATCTGTTAACCCAACCGACACCAGATTAAAGGCATACACCATCATCATAATTGCTAGCCCCGGTAAGATAGCCAGGTAAGCTGCCCCAATAATAATATAGCCGTAATGCTCTTTTATCATTCCACCCCAAGATGGAAATGGTGGCTGCACTCCAAAACCAAGAAAGCTCAAACCAGCTTCTAACAAAATAGCCGAAGCAAAGTTTGCTGACGCAACAACCAAAATTGGTCCTGATATATTAGGCAAGATATGGCGGACAATAATTCGTGCATCAGTGAACCCCATGGCTCTTCCGGCTTCTACATATTCAACTTCTCTGATTCCCATAATTTGCCCCCGAACCATACGAGCCACGTCAACCCATGTGGTTAAACCAATGGCAACAAACACCTGAAAGAACCCTTTGCCCAAGGCAAATGAAATGGCAATTACAATAAGTAATGAAGGTAAAGACCACACTACATTGATCAGCCAGGAAATGAACTGATCGATCCACCCACCGTAATAACCAGCCAATGCTCCCAAGGCAATACCAATGATCAATGAAATGAGTACCGACATAAAGCCTACTGATAAGGACACCCTCGAACCTAAGATCAATCGGCTTAGCATATCACGGCCATACAAATCAGTTCCCAGCCAATACTTACGAGTTATAATATTTTCCGCTGCAACTTTCTTTTGCAAATCAGTTAAAGTCACTGATTCAGTTTGACCATATATATCTTTGAATGTATACATACTGTCATTAACAGCAATTTTCTCTCCTTCGGAGAGTGGGAAAGCAACATCTACTAACGAAAACGAGTGCATTAACTTTTCATCATCACTACCCCCTGTATATTCGTCAACTACTATACTATCGACTTTAAACTGATAGGAGTTAATCGGAACAAAGTCAAAAAAGTCGGGTTGCCCATAAAATATTTTCGTAAAGAAACCCACTGTATCAATCTGTTGATTTTTCCGGATGGCTAAAAACTGAACAGAAGTACCCGGGTGCTTAGTACTTAATTGAACAGCCATACGATTGGCCATTGGTGTATCATCTGGCATAATAAGATAGCCTAGAAGAGAAACCAAAATAAATATTAAAATGATTGCCAGTCCGAAAACCGATAATTTATTACGAAGAAAGCGCTTTTTGGTGCGCTGCCATGGAGTTTCAGGAGAATTTACTGAAGACATAGCCTCAAATATATAGGAATTACGTGTAAAGGCTAAAATGCTCCCTTTAAAACTTTTTACTTCATCCATCAATGGTATTATTTCACCATTCTGCCTTTCCACTCATATTGTTTACTCTGACCCGCCACTCCTATATAAACTAAATAAAACAAGTGAACGAACACTAATACTGGCATGAACTTCATTAACTTAACTTTATTCATAAAATGGGCTACGGGTATAACCCAAAAGAAATCCATGATACACTTAAATAAATAAGCGGCTATAAAAACATAAACAAAATGAGTGTTAAAGAACGCCATGAGGAGGGATATAAGCATCATTACGTAAAAACCAAAAACAGAGAGTCCCATCCATACCATATTCTTATTTTGGTATTTTGTACTTTTTGACGCCCATCGTTTACGTTGTGCTATAAACTCTTTTAATGTTGGTTTAGCATGAGTATAAACAATAGCTTCTTCTGATTTTAAGAAACTGACTTTGTCTTCGTAAGTTGAAAGCATCTTATGGAGTAATAGCTCATCATCTCCCGAGGCAATTTGATCGATCCCCGAAAATCCACCAACCTCCATGAATGCCTTTTTCTCGTATGCCAAATTGGCCCCATTACAACTACCTGCAATCTTATTAGCTATTGATGCAGCACCAAGGCTTATCAAACCCATAAATTCAAGTCCTTGCAGTTCTTCCAAAAAAGAGCTTTCTTCAAAATAGGCAACCGGAGCTGAAAGCATTTTATTGCCGGTTGATTCATATTCATTTACAATCGACCGAATCCAGTTTCGCCCCATTCTACAATCTCCATCAGTCGTTATAATCAAATCTCCTGAGGCAACGCTAATTGCATCGGCAATTGCTTTCTTCTTATAAGAATTTAATGCTGGGTTGGCCTGAAGCTTTATTAATTTAAGGTTGGAGTAATTAATTGATTGAACAACCTCTGCAGTTCGGTCAGTAGAATGATCATCAATCACAATGATTTCTAGTAGGTCGTTTGGATAATTTTGAGCGGCGATATCCCTAACACAATGCCCAATCATCTTCTCTTCGTTTCTTGCCGGAACAATAACGGTAACTCTGGTAGAATGTGGAGTTTGGTCTGCTAAGGGTTTTCTTATTTTCTTCCAGCCAATAATAAAACTTCCAATAATAAGAAAATATAAGAATCCGAATAAAATAAGTAAAATATCAATCAATAGTAACACCCAGAAAATTAGCTTTTAAAACAAAATAAACACCTAGCAATGAAGGGATGATCAGGTTCAGCAACCAAACGCCAAAAGCCGCAGCCAATACATTTACAGCTTCTGAATCACCCACCCAAAAACCAAAGAAATAGGTGGCAGCAGCCCCCCTTACACCAATATCAAAGAATGCGAAGGTAGGTAAAATAGATTGAACCATGTAGATCACACTTATCAACACCATGCTAAGTGGATAAGTTACCTGAGGAATAAACAGGTTAATTAACAAATAATATTGCATAGAAAACACCAGATACCTTAAAAGGCTCAACCCAAAAACATTAAAAAGTTCTCTTTTATTGTACCGGAGTAATACCCTGAAGTTTTTTTTGAACTTATGAAGAAAAGCAAACGAATCGAGGATAATGTAAAACCACCTGATATTTAGCATTAACAATAAAAAACCGGAAGAAACTAAAATTGCCGCAACGGCCATGGCCACTATAACCACCGGACTTACCGGCACAAACATGCCAATAAAAAACACTAAACCAATTGATCCGGCAACATTGGTTACTATCATTTGACTGAAAGAACCTACTCCCATCGCCAAAACACCCTTCACCCTATTTTCAGGAGACAGGTATAAAACCCTACCTCCAAATTCACCAATACGACTAGGTGTAAATACTGCAAGTGTTAATCCTGCCAAAATCGATTGAATTGTTCGTTTCCATGAAATTTCTTCAACCTTCCGCACCAGGTAACGCCATTTCAATGTTTCCACCAAAAGATTAATGTAGGCTAAGTATATAACAATGATGAAATAGGAAATTACCCGTGGTGAAAATTTCGTTTTAGTAAACGCTTCAATCTTTTGAATGGAATCTGCTTGTGTTAGTTTGTTATAAACAAACCAACAGGTTAAAAACAAGATCAATATTTTAACAGAGATCACAAGGATCTTTTTGGAAACAGGCATGTGTATTGGTTAAAGGCTGTCAGCCCGGTAATGAACTGTTGATAAAACTGCGAATATCTCTATAATTTTTAATTAAATAGTTATTGGCTTTGAGTCTAACGAAAATTTCAGGTAATTCGTGTTTTCAAATAAGCAAGAGTGTCGGAAAAGAAAGAACGTATTATTTTAGGAATTGACCCGGGAACTGCCATTTTGGGCTATGGATTAGTGTTGGAAACCCGGAATAAACTGCAACTCCTTACTTTAGGTGTAATTCACCTGAAAAAATATGATAATCATGCATTAAAACTTCGCCGTATTTTCGAGCGAACCTCAATGCTGATTGAAGAATATAAACCTGATTGCATGGCCTTGGAAGATCCTTTTTACGGCAAAAATGTTCAGGTAATGTTAAAACTTGGACGCGCCCAGGGTGTTGCTATGGCGGCAGCGTTAAGCCGTGACCTTCCGATTTTTGAATATTCTCCCAAAAAAATAAAGCAATCCATTACCGGAAACGGTAACGCTACCAAAGAACAGGTAGCGGGTATGCTAAAACAATTACTCAACTTTAGCGAAACTCCAGAGTTTTTAGATGCGACCGATGGTTTAGCGGTGGCGGTATGTCATTCTTTCCAAAAAATTGGATTGGATGGAACGTCAAAGAAGACCTATTCGGGTTGGGAATCGTTTGTAAAAGACAATGAGAAAAGAATTAAATAAACCCGCCTGAATTGCATTCACTAAAGATAATGAAAGTAGCTAGCGGGATATTGATGGTCATTAGAAAATAAATTACTTTCAAAAAAATGCCAAAAATTATTGGGCAAGTATCTTATCTAACGTAGCTTTTAGCTTATCCATTGACGGAGGCGTCGGTTTCTTACTGAAATTCATGTCTCCAATAGCGTTAATTGGAATAAGATGGATGTGTGCATGAGGAACCTCCAATCCTATTACAGTAACACCTATTCTTAAGCAAGGGATCGCTTTTTCAATTTTTTTTGCAACGGCTTTCGAAAAAATCATCATACGGCCCAACAGTTCATCGTCAACATCAAAAAGATAATCAACTTCTTTTTTAGGAATTACCAATGTATGTCCTTCCGCCAAAGGTTCAATATCCAAGAAAGCTAAAAACTCTTCATTTTCAGCTACTTTAAAGGCTGGAATCTCTCCAGCGACGATCTTTGAAAAAATAGATGCCATTATAAAGTTTGATTTAAAAATTTAGAAGTACAAAATACGAGTTCGGGGTTTTCGACACAAGTTTGTTAGTTGCTAAAATTTAAAAAAGGAAAGGGTTACAAGTCTTAAGGTTAATTTAACCTCTAACTTGTAACCCTCCATAAATAATTTTATAGACAGATTATCTGCTGATCTCTAAGATCTCAAACTGCATGGTACCATTTGGAACGGTTACATCAGCTATATCACCAACTGATTTACCTAATAGCCCTTTTGCTATAGGTGATTGAACTGACAATTTACCGGTTTTCAAGTCAGCTTCCTTTTCCGCTACTAACTGGTAATTCATTACCGAACCGTTTTTAACGTTTTTGATTTTCACTTTTGAAAGCACCAATACTTTCGACGTATCCAACTTTGACTCGTCAATGATGCGAGAGTTAGATAGAACCTCTTCTAATTTAGATATCTTCAGTTCATGCAAGCCTTGCGCCTCTTTAGCGGCATCATATTCAGCATTTTCAGAAAGATCACCTTTATCACGAGCCTCCGCAATTTGCCTTGAGATTTCTGCTCTGCCTTGAGTTTTAAGATAGGTTAACTCTTGCTTAAGTTTCTCTAATCCCTCCGGAGTTAAGTATGTTATCTCTGCCATAACGCAACAATTATTATTATTAACTGATATATAAAAAAGAAACAAGACTACCCGCCGCTTACGACGCATAGTCTTGTTTATACAATGCTACAAAATTAAAATTTATTTTCCGAATTTTCTACTAACTATTTATAAACAACTGATTAACAATGATAAACACTATTTGTTCAATATAATTTTAAATAGTAGTTGAACCCTAAAACCCGACAATTTCCTATTGATAATGTTCTAAGATCTTTTCGACCAGCACGTCCGAAATTTTACGATAAGATTCAACACTCCAACCTCCAACATGAGGGGTTAGCAACACATTTTCGCGAGTGGTCAAATCATCAAACCAAACCTTATCACTCTCACCTAGCGGGAACTTCTCTTTCTGCAAAACATCCAAACCGGCACCTTTTACTTTACCGCTATCAAGCACTCTTAGCAATCCCTGAATATCTACAATTTCGCCTCTGGCAGTATTAACAAACCAAATATCTTTTTTGAATTTTTTAAAGAAAGCCTCATTAACCATAAAACGGGTTTCATCGGTTAGCGGAATGTGCAAGCTCAAAACATCTACCTGCTCAAAGATTTCATCTAACGAACTTTCAGTTACCCATTCAGTTCCAAACAGTGTTTTGTATTTATCATAAGCAAGAACCTTTACATCAAATCCTCTCAATTTTTTAGCGAATGCCGGACCCATGAATCCATAGCCAATAATACCAACTGTTAATCCATCTAGTTCCCATCCCCGATTGCCTTCACGATCCCAGATGCTTTCTCGAACTTCCATGTTGCCTTTTGGAAACTTATTCATTACCGCCAGCAGCATCCCTAAGGTATGTTCACCAACAGCATTGGCATTTCCTTCAGGGGCATTAAACAATTGAACACCTTTTTTTTCAGCATACTCAACATCAATGTTATCCATGCCGGCTCCGGCTCTACCAATAAATTTAAGTTTCGAAGCTTTGTCGAACAGTTCCTTTTCTACCCTGAATTTTGTGCGCACCACCATACCATCGTAAAGATGAATGCAACCGAGTACTTGTGGGTAAGTTATTTGAGGTTGATAATCGCATATAAAGCCCTTTTCAGTAAGGCGCTCCATTAAAACAGAATGAGTCTCGTCGACAATAAGAATATGCATCAATAACTGATTAGTGTTGGCTTTGATCTAATAAATAAGCTTAATCTTTTTTTTCCAATAGCTTTGTAAGATGAATAAAATCTTCTACCGACAATTTCTCTGCTCTTAATTCCAGTGTAGTTTCATCGATCTTACCTTTAGGCTGAAACTGGCTCAACGCATTTCTCAACTGTTTACGACGTTGATTAAAAGCTGCCTTAACAACCTGAAAAAAGAGTTTTTCATTACAACCCAAGTCCGTATTTTCCTTACGAGTTAACCTGATAACGCCTGAATTAACCTTTGGAGGCGGATTGAACACACCTGGCTTAACTGTAAACAGGTATTCAATTTTATAATAAGCCTGCGTGAGCACACTCAAAATTCCATACTCTTTACCTCCTGGTTTTGCAGCTACGCGCTCTCCTACTTCCTTTTGAAACATGCCTACCATTTCTGGCACCAGGTTACGGTTTTCTATAATCTTAAAGATAATCTGTGAAGAAATATTGTAAGGAAAGTTACCGATAATGGCAAACTGGCTATTAAAGACCTTTGAAAAATCCATCGCTAAAAAATCACCATGAATGATTCTGGCTTGTAATTCGGGGTATTTTTTATGAAGGTACTCTATCGATTCACCATCAATATCAATTAAGTGTGTTTTATAAGCTTCTTTCTTAACCAAAAAATCGGTTAAAACTCCCATACCTGGACCAACTTCCAAAACATCGCTATAGCCTAGGTCTGGACGCAACCCTTCCACTATTTTTTGGGCTATATTTTTATCGGTTAAAAAATGTTGACCTAGGTGTTTTTTGGCTCGTACTAGCGACATATGTTAAGAAATTTTACGGCTTTGGATAATAGTTGTTATTTTTCAGGTAAGAATGTGACACATTGCTAAATTCAAAACCCAATACTACTAACAGATTACATTTATCTTATACCTTTGTAGTTATTAAAATTCAAAAATCGTAATAAATGTCGAACGTACCGCAGAAAAAAATAAAAGTCGGTATCTCTATCGGTGACATCAATGGAATTGGCATCGAAGTGATACTGAAAGCTCTTTTAGACAACCGTATTTTAGAGCTCTGTACACCAATTGTTTACGGATCTGTTAAAATCACATCTTTCCACCGAAAAGCTTTAAACATTCAGGATTTCAGCTTTAATATCATTCAAAATTCTGATCAGGCAAATCCGAAAAGAGCCAACCTGATTAATTGCTGGGAGGAAGAAGTTAAAATCGACATGGGTCAGCAAACTGAAAATGGTGGAAAATATGCATTTAAATCACTAGAGGCGGCAACAGCTGATTTACTTGCCGGTAAAATAGACGCTTTGGTAACTGCACCTATTAATAAACACAATATCCAACAGCCAGGCTTCGACTTTCCCGGTCATACAGAATATTTACAGGAAAAAGCTGGAAGCGGCGAATCGTTAATGTTTTTAGTGAGTGAAGATTTGCGTGTTGGCGTAGTTACCGGCCATATACCTATTAAAGAGGTTGCAGACTCTATCTCAGTTGAGAAGATTTTAGCGAAGCTCCGTTTAATGAACATAAGCTTAAAAAAAGATTTCTGGGTAGAAAAACCCAAGATTGCAGTTTTAGGACTTAATCCTCATGCAAGTGATAATGGATTAATTGGCGATGAAGAAACCAATATAATAATGCCGGCTATTGAAGAAGCCAGAAAAGAAAAAATATTTGCCTTTGGGCCGTACCCCGCCGATGGCTTTTTTGGGAAGGGATTACAAAATCAATTTGATGCCGTTTTAGCAATGTATCACGATCAAGGCTTAGTTGCATTTAAAGCGCTTTCATTTGGAACCGGAGTGAATTTTACTGCTGGCTTGCCAGTTGTTCGTACTTCACCCGACCATGGAACCGGCTACGATATTGCAGGTAAAAACCAAGCCAATGAAGCTTCATTCAGAAGAGCTATTTATATGGCTGTTGATGTGGTTCGAAAACGTTGGGAAACAGCTGAATTACTTGAAAATCCATTAAAAGTTGGACAGTTAAAAATGAAAGTCACTCATGAAGATAGCGAGGAATAATCTATCTTCTTTAGGTTAACATTAAAACTTCCTTTGGCAAAACAGGGGAAGTTTTTATTTTAAGACATGGGTAAATTAGAAAACGAGTTTATGCTTGAAGCCATCCGACTGTCGAAAGAAGGACTAATGAATAACGAGGGTGGGCCTTTTGGCTGTGTGATTGTCAAGGATGGAAAAATTATAGGCAAGGGAAACAATCAGGTATTAGCCACGAATGATCCTACTGCTCATGCCGAAGTGGTTGCAATCCGGGAAGCCTGTAAAACTCTTGGCTCGTTTCAACTTGAGGGCTGTGAACTTTATACATCATGCGAGCCATGTCCTATGTGCTTGGGGGCCATTTACTGGGCCCGTCCTCAAAAAGTGTATTATGCCAATACCCGAGAAGATGCAGCTAAAATTGGATTTGACGATGATTTTATCTATCAGGAAATACCATTAAGTTTAAGTGAACGCCATATACCCATGTTACCAATGGGAAGGGAACAAGCTTTAGAAGTGTTTAAATTTTGGGCTGAAAAGGGCAACAAATCACTTTATTGATTTTTTTGGAAACATGATGAATATCATATTGTTTCCTCTTTCATTGGATTACATTTGCATTGCAACAGAAAAGCCAATATCAGTTTGGTTCATAAATTTTAAGTATCGACAGAAAAGGTACTGCTTTGGGAGAGCGGTGCCTTTTATTTTTGCTGGCAATACCAAATAAATTTCCAGGACTGCTTATCCCTTTCAAAAAACATATACATAAAACAGCATCTATTCCTCTTATTTACTATAGTTTTGGATTGATATAAAAAATCATAAAAATTAACGGCCTTTTTTTATATCCCTATTGATAAATCATTTTATAGAATTCGCAAAACCTGATAAGAATCATTTTATTAGCTTTTTGCCTGGAGTACATTTGCATTGCAACAGAAAAGCCAACATCAGTTTGGTTCATAAATTTTAAGTATCGACAGAAAGGTACTGCTTCGGGAGAGCGGTGCCTTTTATTTTTGTTGATAACTCCCAAATAGTTTAATTGCCTTATCGGGATAATCAGTAATAATTCCATCTACCCTCATCAATGCAACTTTTTGAAGTACTTGAGCCTCATTTATAGTCCAAGGGATCAGCTGCATTTGTTTTGCGTGGACAGCTTTCACTAAATGTTCATCCACTAACTCATAATCCGGGCTGTAAATAGTTGGAATAAAACCCAGTATTTTAAGGTTTTCCTCAAAGCTTAACCTATTTTCTACTAAAAGCGCCGTTTTAAACTCTGGATATTTTTGATAAATAATCTGCAAGGTTCTTACATCAAATGATTGAATAATAACCCTGTTTTGAACTCCTTTCAACCGAATAACCTCAACTAATAATTGAACGAATTCGGCTGGCTTTGGATGAAAAACATCGTCCCCTTCAGGGGTTAGTTTGGTTTCTATGTTATAAAACAGTGGTTTTAATTTATTCTGATTGACGTACATCTCAACACTATCAATTAACGTCGATAGTAAGGGTTTTTCAACTTTAAGCTTTTCCTGATCCGGAAATCTTGGATGTGGCTTTAAGCCTACATCAAATTTCCTGATACTATCATAATCCATCTGATAGATGTTAAACGATTTTTCTGTTTTTTCATCAATCAATTCTCCCCCCGGTTGGAGAGCAAATTCATGTGACATGTAATTGTCATGAGAAACAACAACCTTTTTATCCTTAGATATAACGCAATCCATTTCAAGCGTTTGCACACCTAAAGCAATTGCATGTATCATTGCAGGAATTGTATTCTCGGGCTTTAAGCCTCTACAACCCCTATGGCCTTGTATATCCACTTTGACTGTATTTTGAGCGTTAACAATTGTGCTTAGCAATGTAAAAGATATCAAGAAAAAAAATTGCCTCATAATTGAATTTAATTATGAGGCAAAATAATCTTAACAATGTTAAGCAACTATTAAATTATAGTAGGATAAACAATTTGTTTAATCAACCTGAACATATTTCACAGTAGTACCTAAAGCTTTTTCAACTGCTTTGTAATCTTTCAGATTTACTCCTTTTTCTTTTAGTAAAGAAATATCTTCTGCATCAATTAAAACTACTTTAACCTGCATAAACCCTGGTTTGCTCATCGTTCTTACAGGTACAGTTTGTACGTCAATCCTAATTGCACCTGGGCTGGTAGAGTAACTATAGGCAAAACCATCGTAGGTCATTGGTAAAGCTTCATAAACATTAGAAGCACGGGATATATAAACCAAAACACCTCCAATATCATTAAAGGCTGAACTTAGTTCAGGAACGTCCAAAGCTGCATTACAGGCAGTATTGTTATCATATGCTGTCCATCTACTGGTATTCAAATCAAAAATGATAGTACGAGCTGGAGTAGTATAAACTTCGGTTACTTCAGTAACATGTTCTTGGCATGAGGTAGTTGCTCCTAGAATCATCAATAGGGAACAAATAGTGAGAGTAATTCTTTTCATATAAAATAAGATTTAATATAGAGCGCTTTCTAAATTTTAGCTATGGCTCTTTAATTAGAAGATGCTAAGACGTACAGCTCAGTTGCATGAGGTTTTGCAACAAAATAGTAGCCATTGATTTTCAGACAGATAAATTCAAACCTAAACGATGATGGATAAAAAAAGCGCCCCATTTAGGGGCGCTACTATTAACTTAGGTTATCTTCTTCTTTTTTCTTGCGCTTTCGCGCTTCCTTTAAAACATTGACCTTAATTTCATTGGTTTCTTTGTCAACACCCACTTCCATTATATCACCATCCTGAATTTCTCCTTTAAGAATTTCTTCAGCAATAGGATCTTCAAGATGTTTTTGTATAGCTCGATTTAGCGGACGAGCCCCAAAGTTAGGGTCAAAACCACGTTCTGCGATCAATTCTTTAGCGTCATCTGTTAGCTGAACAGTATATCCTAAACTTTGAATACGTCCAATTAATGACTTAAGTTCAATATCAATGATTTTGAAGATATCTTCTTTATTCAATGAATTAAACACTACCACATCGTCAACACGGTTTAAAAATTCCGGAGCAAATGCACGTTTTAAAGCAGTTTCAATCACTCCACGAGAATGACTTTCTGCACCCGCAACTTTGGTTGAAGTAGAGAAACCTACTCCCTGACCGAAATCTTTTAACTGTCGGGCACCGATGTTAGAGGTCATGATAATAACCGTATTTCGGAAATCAACTTTACGACCTAAGCTATCAGTTAACACACCTTCGTCTAATACTTGTAACAAGATATTAAATACATCAGGATGAGCTTTTTCAATCTCATCTAAAAGCACTACGGAATAAGGTTTACGACGTACTTTTTCTGTTAATTGACCACCTTCTTCATAACCAACATATCCCGGAGGAGCACCAACTAAACGAGAAACCGCAAATTTTTCCATGTACTCACTCATGTCGATTTGAATCAATGAATCATCAGTATCAAACATGAAGCGAGCAAGAGCCTTTGCTAATTCAGTTTTACCAACACCTGTAGGACCTAAGAAAATAAACGAGCCGATTGGCTTTTTAGGATCTTTTAAACCTGCGCGTGTACGTTGAATAGCTTTCGTCAGTTTTTTAATTGCTTCATCCTGACCAATGATCTTGTCTTTCAACTCATCGGCCATATTAAGTAATTTCTGGCTATCAGCTTGTCCAACACGTTGAACAGGAATACCTGTCATCATTGCAACCACTTCGGCAACGTTGTCTTCTGAAACTATATAACGTTTTGTTTTGGTTTCAGCTTCCCACTCCGCTTTCGCACGTTCCAATTCTTCCAACAGGTGCTTTTCTGTATCGCGTAACTTGGCAGCTTCTTCGTATTTCTGACTGCGTACAACACGATTTTTTTCCACTTTAATATCTTCAATACGTTGCTCTATATCAATGATATTCTGAGGAACATGAATATTGGTTAAGTGAACACGTGAACCGGCCTCATCTAAAGCATCAATCGCCTTATCTGGTAAGAAACGGTCTGTGATATAACGATTGGTTAAATTAACACAAGCGTTAATAGCTTCTGGAGTATAGTTTACACCATGGTGTTCTTCGTATTTCTCCTTAATGCGATTCAATATCTCAATTGTTTCATCAACAGTAGCTGGTTCAACCATTACCTTTTGGAAACGACGATCCAAAGCACCATCTTTTTCAATATACTGACGATACTCATCTAAGGTTGTAGCTCCAATACATTGAATTTCTCCACGTGCCAAAGCAGGTTTGAACATGTTTGATGCATCCAGTGAACCAGAAGCTCCACCAGCACCAACTATGGTATGAATCTCGTCGATGAATAAAATCACATCAGGTGATTTTTCCAACTCATTCATTACCGCTTTCATGCGTTCTTCAAATTGACCACGATATTTGGTACCAGCCACTAATGAAGCAAGATCCAAGGTAACCACACGTTTATTGAACAATACACGCGACACTTTACGCTGAACAATTCGCAAGGCCAATCCTTCGGCAATTGCTGATTTACCAACACCTGGCTCACCAATAAGGATTGGGTTATTTTTCTTACGGCGAGAAAGAATTTGAGAAACACGCTCAATTTCTTTTTCACGTCCAACAATTGGATCCAGTTTCCCGTCTTCGGCAGCCTTTGTTAAATCGCGGCCAAAATTATCCAAAACAGGAGTTTTAGATTTTGAATCACTGGTTTTCTTAGAGCTACCAAAGTTTTCTTCTTCTCTATAGTTTTCTTCGTCAGAAGAGCTTTGCGGTGCTTCACTACGAATTCCACTTACGTTGGCTTCTAATTCGGCTTTAAATACTTCGTAATTAACGTTAAACTGATTTAATACTTGAGAAGCAATATTATCCTCATCGCGGAGTAATGAAAGGAGCAAATGCTCTGTACCAATTACTTCACTTTTAAAAATCTTTGCTTCCAGGTAAGTGATTTTAAGCACTTTCTCGGCCTGTTTTGTCAATGGAATATTTCCAAGATTAACAGTTGTACCTGAAGTACCTTTCACTGCGTCTTCAATGGTTTTACGCAACTTATAGGTGTCAATACCCATTCCTTTCAGCAACTTGATGGCAATACCATCTCCCTCACGGATCAGTCCCAAAAGCAAATGTTCTGTCCCTATATAGTCGTGCCCTAATCGTAAAGCCTCCTCTCGGCTGTACGAAATGACGTCTTTAACTCTCGGTGAAAATTTTGCTTCCATATAGTAAGGAATATAGTTATTTATTACTTAAAACGCTTAAATGTATTAAATTGTTTATACAAGTCAAGAGCTATTTGAAATTGCAACTTGCGGAACGATGAATGGCCTTTAAGAGCCTGTGACCAATGTATGAACTATCTTATTAAATCGAAGCGATTTTTTATTAAGTTATCAACAATTACGCCAAATGCCAAGCTATATATAAAATACGAGAAAACATACAATAAGATTGCCTAAGCGATTATTTTTTTGAGGGCAACAGGCTAATACCGATATTTGCCAGCCTAAGTAAACAAGCAATAATGTCAGACGAAAAGATTATATTTTCAATGGCAGGTGTAAACAAGATTTACCCGCCACAAAAACAAGTTCTGAAGAACATTTACCTATCATTTTTCTATGGTGCGAAAATCGGAGTAATTGGTCTTAACGGTTCAGGAAAATCATCCCTGTTAAAAATAATTGCAGGTTTAGATAAATCATACCAGGGTGAAGTGGTTTTTTCTCCAGGTTATACCGTGGGTTATTTAGCCCAGGAACCGGAATTAGACCCTAATAAAACCGTTAAAGAAGTGGTTCAGGAGGGCGCTCAGCACATCATCGATATTTTAAAAGAATACGAAGAGATCAATGAACGCTTTGGCTTACCTGAAGTGTATGAGAATCCGGATGCGATGGATAAATTGATGAGTCGTCAGGGTGAATTGCAAGATAAAATTGATGCGGTAGGAGCATGGGAGCTGGACAATAAATTAGAGCGTGCAATGGACGCATTACGTTGCCCAGAGCCAGACACCAAAATTGCCGTTTTGTCAGGTGGAGAACGTCGCCGGGTGGCATTATGTCGCTTATTGATTCAGGAGCCAGATGTTCTATTGCTCGATGAGCCTACCAACCACTTGGATGCCGAATCAATTGATTGGTTAGAAATGCACTTGCAACAATATAAAGGAACTGTAATAGCCGTTACCCACGACCGTTACTTCCTTGATAATGTTGCCGGATGGATTTTAGAATTAGACCGAGGTGAGGGTATTCCGTGGAAAGGTAACTATTCTTCATGGTTGGATCAAAAAGCCAAACGTTTAGCACAAGAAGAGAAAACAGAAACTAAACGTCAGAAAACTTTAGAGCGTGAGCTGGAATGGGTTCGTATGGCACCTAAAGCTCGTCATGCTAAATCAAAAGCACGTTTATCTGCTTATGATAAATTAGCCAGTGAAGAAACTAACGAACGTGAAGCTAAATTAGAGTTGTTTATTCCTCCTGGCCCTCGATTGGGAAATGTGGTTATTGAAGCTCATGGAGTATCAAAATCTTACGGCGATCGTATCTTATTTGAAAACCTTGAATTTAGTCTACCTCCAGCGGGCATCGTGGGCATCATCGGACCAAATGGTGCTGGAAAGACCACTTTGTTTAAGCTAATAACCGGACAAGTTCAAGCTGATTCAGGTTCGTTTAAAGTTGGCGAAACTGTAAAATTAGGTTATGTGGACCAAACCCATAATGATCTGGACCCTGAGAAAACGGTTTTTGAAAACATAACTGGCGGAACAGAAAACATTATGTTGGGTAATAAGTCGATGAATGGCCGTGCGTATGTTTCTAAATTCAACTTTAATGGTGCAGATCAACAGAAGAAAGTTGGTGTACTTTCGGGAGGAGAACGAAACAGAGCTCACCTTGCCATTACTTTAAAAGAAGGTGCCAATGTGCTGTTGCTCGATGAGCCTACCAATGACATTGACGTGAATACACTTCGCTCATTAGAAGAAGCATTGGAGAACTTTGGGGGTTGTGCGGTAATCATCTCCCACGACCGTTGGTTCCTGGATCGTATCTGTACGCATATTTTAGCTTTTGAAGGTAACTCGCAGGTATATTTCTTCGAAGGTAATTATAGCGAGTATGAAGAAAATCGTAAAAAGCGCTTAGGTAATGACACTCCACATCGGATTAAGTATAAGAATTTAGTATAAAACAAAAACCTCCGGAAATATTTCCGGAGGTTTTTTTTCATATTGTAATTGGATAACAACATCACTTACTAGAAAGAGCAAAACTAAAGAAGCTCCCTTCACTTAATTGACTTTCAATTAACAGTTCACTGGCGTGCTGGTTGATAAATTCTTTACAAAGCAGAAGTCCCAATCCAGATCCGGCTTCATCACCTGTTCCTCTTGTTGTAAAAGATTCCATTCGTTTTAGCTTCTCAATGGCAGTACGATCCATACCAACGCCATTATCTTTCACAGAAACCAAAACTTTACCATTGTCTTCCTTTACGGCAATAGAAACCTGATTACCTGCAGAACAAAACTTAACGGCATTACTTAACAAGTTTCTTAATACCAAACGGATCATTTGGGGATCGGCATATACGAATACATTTTCACTTATGGCATCATGAATAGTTACCCCTTTGTCATTTGCTCTTGGAATAAAATACTTCAGCTCCTGATTTATCAATAATTTAACATCAAACGACTCGAGGTTTACCCTACTGCCCTTCAACTGACTACGTGACCAGCAAAGTAAGTTTTCAAGCAGATCATGTGAATATTTTATTCCTCCAGAAAGCTGATGAAGCATTTTTTCGAATTCCTCCTTGGTAAGCATTTTATTTTCGATCAACCTGAGTACATCCATTAAATTCACTAGTGGAGTTCTCAAATCGTGCGAAATGATGGAGAACAATTTATCCTTTATGCTGTTCAACTCCTGCAACTCATCCGATTGTTGCTTTAACTTCAAGGCATATTGTTTTTGGACTGTTACATCTTTAAAAAGCAAAACTATTCCGCTATATTTTTCAGCTTTATCCGTTATTGGAGCTCCCTCAACGGTTATTAGTCGTGTATCATTATTTAAATTCAAACTGAGCTCTGTGCATCCGGGTTTTTCGGCATTAACAAATTCAATAAAATCAGGCCCTACTTTGAGCAGCTCGGAAAAGTGAGTACCGATAATAGAAAAGTGATTCTTTTCAAAGTAATCCTTCATTTTATGATTAAAATCCACTATTCGATGCTCACGATCAAGAACCAAAACCCCGTCAGTCATTAACTCTACAATTTTCTCTCTGGCAACTGGAACAATGTTAAATAAGCGAAAATTAATTAACCCAAAACCGACAATAATACCTGTTGCTATAAATGCATAGGGTGTTAAATCAAGGTACTTATATGGACGGTATCCCATCAAATATAAAACGTTGAAAACCCAGGGAATAAGAGAGGCAAACAATAGTGTTTGATTTTGTTTGCGATAAATAGCATCAGCATTTTTAAATTTTTTAATCATTAAAAAGGAGCCATATATCAGTAAGATATAGAAGTACCCCATAAATACTTTATACCATACCCCTCCGTGAAGTGCCATTATCGGGAACGGAGCCGAGTGAGAATCGAGATACAGAGATTTATAATAAAAATGATGGTATTGATTAGTCCAAACCAGAAAAATTGTAATAAGGGGAACAAAAAAAATCAGTACCAGATTTCGCTTTGTAAGCAAATGATCTTTGCCGATAAACAAGAGTACAAAGACGAACCAAACTCCAGGCAAAGGGGCAATGCCTATGTATTCGACCTTCAAGCATAACAGCATTTGCTCAAACATCTGACTCGACAGTTCAAAACTATAAGTAATTGTCCAAACGGCTGTTAACAGCATCATGAATGAGAACCATCGAACTACTGGTGCCGGTCGTGAAAAGGTTAATACAGCCATTATGACCGACACTAACCCAGATATAAACAGGATTATGGAGTAGGAATTGGTTATTAGATTCATGCGCTTATTGATAAGTTGGAGAAAGCGCCTACGAAAATAACAATATTCTTTAGGAGAAAAACAATTACCCTACATTAAATAAACATTAAAATCAATTTATTGTCAAACAAATATGGATCACTCGTCGCAGTTTTAAAGAGGGAATTGGATAGTATTAATCATAGCATATTTCACCAACACATGTTAATAAAACTTTAACATAACTTATTGGTTTATAATAGATAAATTGGTATATCTTTATAAGACCTCTCGCCACTCAGGCATCACAGGTCCGTACTTAAAACTTAAAAAGTTATGGCTTGGAGAAAATTTAACGGAGAAATTATTCATTTTCCAATTTTAGAAGAAGTAGAAAAAGCCATTGAGCGTGAATCAGCTCAGGGCTACAAATTAAAGGTGTGTGTGGGCACCGACTCACAGGTAAAAGCTGAAGCAACTGACTTTGCAACGGTAATTGTATTTCTGAGGGAACATCATGGAGGTTTTATGTATATTCATCAGGAAAAGTCGACCAAGAAAATGGGAATCCGCGAGCGAATGCTTTCAGAAGTACAAAAATCAATTGATATTGCCTATGCACTCTGTCCTTTACTAGAACTTTACGACGTTGATATGGAAGTTCATGCCGATATTAACACTAATCCTCATTTTAAATCAAATATAGCATTACATGAAGCTATGGGCTATATTTTAAGCATGGGCTTTGTGTTCAAAGCTAAACCTGAGGCATTTGCCAGCAGCAACTGCGCGAATAAAGTGGTGCAATAAGCTAATTCAAACATTACATCTTTCGTCTGCCATTAACGATTATCCATCGTAAGAAAATTTACGTCCTCTCCTTTCCTGTTAAACTATTATGATTTTTTTATTCATAATATTTCTTTGCTTGTCTTTTAGTTTATTAATTGCCCCATCCTATATTTGTTCTTCAAACAATAGCTGCTATGAAAAAAACATTTTTGCCAATTTCAGTGCTTCAAATCATGCTTTTCTCTTCTTGTTCAATGACCAAGTACTTTCCTACACCGGTACAAACTCCATTATTATCTGAGAAAAATGAATTAAAAATAACTGCATCTATTCCTGGGGATGTGTCAGTTGCTTATGCACCGGGCAAAAACATTGGTGTATTTAGTACTGTAAGTTTTTACAATGAATGGAAAGAATCATCAACAACAATCAACAGTGCCCAGGAGGAAAATGAAAAAAATGGAAACCATTTGGTATTTGAAGCAGGTGCAGGATATTTTAAGAAAAGTGACAAAAATCTCCTTTTAGAGATATATGGAGGCTTTGGATTAGGAAAGTTTGACATTGATTCAAAATACAATAATGACCCTATAAATTATGAATACAAAATCCCTACCTCTAAATTTTTTATTAACCCCAGTTTTGGAATCAAAAAGGAACTAGTAGAACTTGCCTTTAGTATGCGATTTACTGCTCTAAGCTTTGGTAAAAGAACAACCAATTTTAATAGCGAGATGATCGATAATGAAGAACTTGAAAATTTGGACACACGAACATACTTTTTCTACGAACCTTCATTTACCATTCGGGCTGGTTTTAAACCTCTTAAATTTCATTACCAGTTAGGATATTCACATAAATTTGGCCGTTCATATTTAAATTACATGCCTCTTTTCAGTACTTTAGGAGTAACTATCGACATTACTCCAAATCTTTTTAAAACAACAAAGGCAACTAATAAATAGCTGCCTTTGGATTTATAATTTTAAACTTAATTAATCAACCAATTCAATAGAACGCTGGATAAAACCGGTTAAGGCTTCACCTTTCAACATTCCCTGAGCAAGTAAGGCCAAATCATAAGCCTGTCGAGCTAATTGTGATTGCTTTTCGGCATCGGCTGACAATAATTTTAGAATAAGGGCGTGGTTTCCGTTGACCATTACTTTTTCGGCTCCAAAACCATTGAACCCAAACATTCCACCGTTTCCACCTGATAATTCCTGCATTTCCATCATACGACGCATAAACTCTGGTCGAACAATTGTAACCGGCATTTCATCACCGCTCATAGCAGCTACTTCCAAATCGAGTTTATCATTTCCGGTAGCTTTTTTGAAGATTGCATCTACCTCTTTTTTCTGATCTTCAGTTAAAGCAACATCGAGTTGGGTATCCGTTTCAATTAATTTATCAACAGTATCAGCATCCACACGCTTCATACGAACTTTATCAAGTTTATACTCCACATTACTGATAAAATGATTGTCAATTAATGCATCCATTTTCAATACATCGAAACCACGGTTCTTTGCTGCACGGATAAAGATATCCTGTAGTGCCGGTTTGGATGTATAGATAAGGGTATAATTGCCGTTTTTATCAACCTGATTATCTTTGATTTTCTCTTTGTATTCCTCAAGCGTTGATAGTTTTCCATCCAAGCTTTCATACAAGCAGAACTTTTGTGCTTTTTCAAAAAACTTTTCTTCGGTAACCATTCCGTATTTCACAAACAGGCCAACACTTTCCCATTTTTGCTCAAATAAAACGCGATCGGTTTTAAACAGTTCTTCTAATCGATCAGCTACTTTACGGGTAATGTAACTGCTGATCTTCTTCACATTGGCATCCGACTGCAAGTATGAACGTGAAACGTTAAGTGGAATATCCGGTGAATCGATAACACCATGCATTAAGCGTAAAAACTCCGGAACAATATTCTCTACATTATCAGTAATGAATACCTGACGTGAATAAAGTTGAATTTTATCTTTATGCAGGGTAATATCATTTTTAACCTTAGGGAAGTACAAAATACCGGTCAGATTAAACGGATAATCAACGTTTAGATGAATCCAGAATAAAGGCTCTTCGGCCATTGGATAAAGCTCACGATAGAAATTAAGATAATCCTCATCTTTCAACGATTGTGGATCGCGTGTATATAAAGGCTGAACCGCATTAATCACATGATCCTTTTCAATCGTTTTCTCTTCATCTCCTTCTTTAACCGTTTCAGTGTCTTTACCAAACACAATTTTAATAGGCATGAAACGGCAATAGCGGTTCAATATTTCTTGAATTTTGTGTTCTTCAATGAACTCTTCCGAGTCGCTATTCAGATAAAGAATAATATCGGTTCCTCTATCCGCTTTCTCAACTTCTTCAATGCTGAATTCTGTAGATCCATCGCAAGTCCATTTTACCGCAGGGGCATCTTTATATGATTTAGTAATCAGTTCAACTTTTTCAGCAACCATAAACGCCGAGTAAAAGCCTAAACCGAATTTTCCTATGATAGAAGTGGTATCTATATCTTTAAACTTCTCAACAAACTCTGTAGCGCCAGAAAAAGCCACTTGATTGATGTATTTCATCACCTCCTCTTCCGACATACCAATACCTCGGTCAGAAATTGTCAGTGTTTTATTTTCTTTATCGACACTAATATGGATTGACAAATCACCCAACTCGCCTTTAAAATCACCTATACCGCTAAGTTTTTGGAGTTTTTGAGTTGCGTCAGTCGCATTTGCTACTAACTCACGTAAGAAAATATCATGATCAGAATAGAGAAACTTTTTAATGATTGGAAAGATGTTCTCGGTGTTTACTGAAATTGATCCTTTTTGTGCCATATTATGAGTATTAATAATTTATAAATTGTTAACACCCCCTCAAACAAGGAGCATACCATTAAAAAAAATGTGAAATTTTGTCAGCCATTAACCTAATTTATGGTTAAAAAACTGATTTAAATCATGTTTTATTTTGCCATTATTCCGTCACTTAGCACTAAAATTTTCAAAAATGGGGAAGAAATCATTTCATTCATTTCATATTCCAGTAATGGGTTTGGCTTATACTATCGATAGTCCGGTCAAAGTAGCCCGTTATGGCATTTCATCAGTTGTATCGGTTGTAGAAGACCGATTAATTGAAATGATGCGTGGTTATTATTATTCAGAGTTAAAAGAAAAATATACTCCGATTACTGATAAAGAGCCTGATTATCGGGCAAAAAGAATAAAAGATTACCTTAATCTTTTAAACCGAATTGTTAAAAATCAATTTGAAGAACTAAAAAAATCGGCATTCGAAAAAGGATCAGAACTGGTTCGTTATTTCGAATTACTGCCTGAAAACCATAGTCTAAAAGTACTTTACACCAAAATGCAATCTGCTTGTAGTGAGCTTGAAAAAATGGAACTTCAAACTACACTACGCAAGTTAATAACTCCTGGAAGCATCGATGTAAACATCATGACAAAGGTAGATAAAAACAATTACGACAAAGCAGGGAATATTATTGAGAACGGATCAGATGCACTTACCGCACTGAAGGCTTACGCTGAAAGTGACCTTGAAAATTCCTCTATCATTTTTTCTGCGGGACTAAATCCTCGTTTGTTCAATTACCTTGACCAGTTTGAAGATTTTAAAGCTTCAGCAGATGGATCTTTCCGGAAAAAAATTGTGGTTAAGGTGAGCGATTATCGTTCAGCATTAATCCAGGGAAAATATTTAGCTAAAAAAGGTATTTGGGTTAGTGAGTTTAGAATCGAGTCGGGTTTAAACTGCGGTGGGCATGCTTTTGCCACCGACGGGTTTCTAATCGGACCTATACTTCATGAGTTTAAGTCGAAAAGAGAAGAACTTACTCAAGAGCTTTTTAGTGTTTACCAAAAATCCTTCGAACAAAAAGAAGCAAGTATTCCGAATGAGGTTCCACAACTAAAAATCACCTATCAGGGCGGTGTAGGAACAGCCAATGAGCATGATTTTTTATCAACCTATTATCAACTAGATTCTATAGGTTGGGGAACACCTTTTCTGCTGGTTCCTGAAGCTACCACTGTTGACAAAAGCACATTGGATTTACTAGCTCGGTCAGGAGAAGAGGATGTTATTTTAAGCAATAACTCTCCGCTTGGTGTTCGATTTAATTATTTAAGAAGAAGTTCGGGCGAAATTGAGAAATTGCAACGTGTTGCCTGTAACAAACCGGGCAGCCCATGTACCGAAAAATACCTTCAGAACAATACCGAATTTACCGAAAAACCTATTTGTACTGCATCAATAGAGTATCAGAAACTTAAAATTGATTCGATTAATAAGCAAGATATTTCTGCTAAAGAAAAAGAAAAGCAAATAGAAACGGTATTAAGTAAAGAATGTTTGTGTATTGGATTAAGCAATTCGGCATCGATAGCTTATAAAACTCCTTTTCTTAAGAATCTAACCGCTGTAACCGTTTGTCCGGGGCCAAACATTTCTTATTTCAATAAAATTGCTTCGTTAAAAGAGATGGTGAATCACATTTATGGTCGCGAAAACTTATTAAGCAGTGTTGCCCGCCCGGATGTGTTTACAAAAGAGCTTCAACTTTACATCAGCTATTTAAAAGAACAAGTTGATGAGTTAGCTGAAAGCTTCAACCAGAAAAAAGAAAAATATGTGCTCGACTTTAAGGCTAATCTGGAAGATGGTATTAATTACTATCGACGAATAGCGAATAATCTTTCGGAATACAAAGTGGGAGCCAGATTTGAAGATGGTCTGAAAAATCTTGAACAAGAAATTCAGCAACTATTTAACAATAAACTACACACAGTGTAAGTGATTAGTATAATTGTCTATTAAAGCAAAGCGGTAAACCGAAAGGTTACCGCTTTTTTTGTGGTATTTTTTTAGGACCAATTCTTTACCGGTTCATATTTACTTCCCTGCACCACTCCTTTTTTCTCCAAATAGTTCTCGAAATAGGTTTGAATGCCTGATTTGTTCATGCCCCAGTCTGGTGCAATTAAAAACTGACGATCAGAAATACCGAACAAACGTTGGATAACAATATCGGGGCGTAATAGAGGAATTAGCTCACAAAGAAACTCAGCATACTCCTCCATTGTAAAAAGTTTAAAAGGCTCGCGTTTGTATTTAACTCCCATAATCGAACCTTCGACAATGTATAAGTGATGTAGTTTCACAAAATTGATTCGTGGATGACGATTGATTTCATCCGCATATGCCAGCATCATTTCTTTGGTTTCGCCAGGTAAGCCGAAGATCGAATGCACACAAACATCCAGCTTGGAATTTGTTAGCATTCCCAACACATTCACCAACTCGGCATGTGTACATCCTCTATTTAATTGAGCAAGCGTATCTTCATAAATCGACTCCATGCCCATTTCAAGGTCAACATCAAACCGGTCGGTATAACTTTCTAACAAAGCAATCTTTTCTGCATCAATGCAATCGGCACGTGTACCAACTGATAAGCCTACTATATCATTTGTGTTTACTGATAAGGCTGCATCATACATTTCTTTCAGGTAGTGAGCAGGCGCATAGGTGTTGGTATTAGGCTGAAAATAAACAATGAATTTATCTGCTCTATACATTTGACGGGCTCGTTCCATCCCAAGCGACAGCTGGTCGCGCATATCGGGTAATGAACGGGTAAGCTCAGGAGTAAACGAATCGACATTACAATAAGTGCAGCCCCCGTACCCCTTGTTTCCATCTCTGTTCGGACACGTAAACCCTCCATCTACAATTACCTTAAACACACGCTGTCCGTCATACTTCTCACGAAGCCAGGCGCCGTAGTTATTATATGTTGTTATTCCTGAAACCGTTGACATGGCGCAAAGGTAAAGAAAAAAAGTAAGCCCCCTTAAATTTGCGTTTGTATCTGCAAATCAGGAGGCATTTGGAAATATTCAAACAGATTGTGTAAAGAACTTGATCAATGCTTTTCGTTAAGCAAAGCGTTCTCCTTCTTTTGGCATGGGGCGCGAAGAGGTTTTCCGGAATAAACGCATGGTATTTAACAATAACCTATTCATAAAACCATTTACAGCAACAGTTTTTCCCTCAATCATCGAGTGAAAACCAAACTCTGCCACTTCCCAATCTTTAGGTAATTTTCGAGTTTTAAGAAGTTTGTTCACCTCCACTTCAGCCAAATGTTGTAACCCTGACTGTTTAGGATCAGGACAAAGAGCCGTTACTGTTATTCCACTATTTTTAAGCTCATTAGCAATTGCTTCGGAGAAAGATAGCACAAACGCTTTTGTAGCATGATAAACCGCCATATTAGGTCCAGGCTGAAACGCCGCCGTTGAGGCAACATTCAGCACCCTTCCCTTACCGCGTTTTACCATATCATTTAAAATTAGCTTGGTGAGCTGTACTAAACTGACTACATTTAAATTGATCATCTCTCGTTCCTTTTCCCAATCAATCTCATAAAAGTTGCCTCCATCGCCAACACCTGCATTGTTAATTAAGTAATCAATGCTAAAACCGTCCTTAATAATATCATTGTATACAACAAAAGGAGCATTTGTTTTACTAAGATCGAAAGGGATGAATTTAACCCGAACACCATAGCGTTGGTATAGATCGAGGGCAAGGTCGAGCAATTGGTCTTCGTTTTTATCAATTAAGACCAAGTCAACCTTATTACGGGCCATTATACGCGAGAAATAATAACCTATTCCTTGTGTAGCCCCGGTTATAAGGGCTGTCCGTTTATTCATAAAGAGAGAGTTAGATTTATTGAAGTTACAAAAAATCAGTCGCATTGTAACATTCTGATTATAAACAAAAAAGAAACCAACTCTTAAAAAACAAACTTACGAACGGGTAACCATTTGAATTTCTGATGGTTTTAATTATCAGAGAGAAATTGCGTTAATTTTTCGGTGTATTTCAAGGCTCTTCTCTCAGCAATTTGATCAAACACGAATAAAATCAAGGCTTGTAATAAAAGTCCCAGACCTATCCCCAACCAAAAATTCTGTTTTGAATAATTTGGCCAAATTAAACCAACACTAAGAAGCAATAAGCCAATTTCAACATACATGATCACTTTAAAATTGCTGTTAACTTTTTGAATACGCGGCAGCTCTTTATTTTTCAGATAATCAGGATTCATATCAAAGCTATAGATCACATCACTGGTCTGTTTATCTGTTCGGGTATAGACCGAATAACCTACTGCTATTTCAATAATTCCAAAAACCAGCAATGGAAAAGCGGCACCTAAAAACATCTTCGATTTTAAAAAAAAGAAAACCACGGCTGTTAATACCGCTATTCCTCCAATAATCAGAATAATTAATGTGGCTGATTTTTCAGCTTCAAAATAAGAACGGATATCCTGATGATTCATAGATGGTTTTTAATTTGAAGATACTAATTCCCCAACATTGATTCTATCCTTAATTATAGGTTGAAATGTATAAATTTGACCCATCAATAACCTGATGATGGAAACTGTAGAAGTTTATAAACCTAAGAACAAAGTACGATTTGTTACGGCCGCCTCCCTTTTCGACGGGCACGATGCATCTATAAATATCATGCGTCGTATCCTTCAGTCGTCAGGAGCGGAAGTAATTCACCTTGGCCATAACCGCTCTGTTGAAGAAGTGGTGAACTGTGCCATTCAGGAAGATGTGCAGGGAATTGCCATGACAAGTTATCAGGGCGGACACGTAGAATATTTCAAATATATGTTCGACCTGCTAAAAGAACGTGGTGCGGGACATATTAAGTTATTTGGAGGAGGAGGAGGAGTGATCCTTCCTGAAGAAATTGACGAGCTCCATCAATATGGTATAACTCGTATTTTTTCTCCGGATGACGGTCGTACCATGGGATTACAAGGTATGATAAACTACCTGATGAAAGAATGTGATTTTCCGGTTAAAACTCAACTTAACGGAGAAATTAAAGATATAGGCAAGAAAGAAGTCACAGCCATTGCTCATGCAATTTCGGTTGCTGAAAACTTTCCGGAAGAAGCAGATAAATTTTTAGATGAGGTAAAAAGCCTAATTGGTCAACGCAAAATTCCAGTATTGGGAATCACCGGAACCGGTGGTGCTGGTAAATCTTCGTTAGTGGATGAATTGGTACGTCGTTACTTACTTGAAACTGATAAAACCATTGCCATTATTTCAGTCGATCCATCAAAACGCAAAACAGGAGGGGCTTTACTCGGCGACCGTATTCGTATGAACGCGATCAATAATCCAAGGGTCTATATGCGATCTTTGGCAACCCGTCAGGCAAATCTTGCTCTTTCAAAATACGTTCAGGAAGCCATTGACATCTGCAAAGCCGCTTCTTACGACCTGATCATTGTAGAGACTTCAGGTATTGGCCAGTCTGACACCGAGATCACCGAACATTGCGATGTTTCATTATATGTAATGACACCTGAATTTGGTGCGGCTACACAGTTGGAAAAAATTGACATGCTTGATTTTGCCGACTTGGTTGCCATCAACAAATTTGATAAGCGCGGAGCATTAGACGCTATTCGTGACGTTAAAAAACAATACAAGCGCAATCACAACCTTTGGGATGCTAATGATGACAGCCTGCCAATCTTTGGAACTATCGCTTCGCAGTTCAATGATCCGGGAATGAACAATTTGTTCGCTGCCTTAATGAGCAAGATCAAAGAAAAAACCGGAATTGATTTCCAAGCGCACTACGAGCTAACTCCTGAAGTTTCTGAAAAAGTTTACATCATTCCGCCTGATCGCAACCGCTATTTAGCAGAGATTGTTGAAAATAATCATGAATACAAGAAATGGGTAAATGAGCAGAGTAATACTGCCCAAAAGATGTTTCAGTTAAAAGGGACAATTGATTTATTGAAGAGTCAAGCGGAACCTCAAGCAGAAACAATCGGTCAGCTTGAACAACTATACATACATCTGGAAGATAATCTTTCCGGCGAATGCAAACGTTTATTGCGTGAATGGCCTGAAACCGTAAAAAAATACTCGGAGGACTTTTTCGTTTATAAGGTTCGAGACAAAGAAATAAGACAGCCTTTGTTTTACGAATCATTATCAAGGCTGAAAGTTCCAAAAATCGCTTTACCTAAATATGAAGCCTGGGGCGACATTTTACGTTGGTTATTAACCGAAAATGTCCCGGGGGAATTCCCTTATGCAGCAGGAGTATTTCCATTAAAGCGTGAAGGTGAGGACCCTACCCGTATGTTTGCCGGTGAAGGAGGGCCTGAACGTACCAATAAACGTTTCCACTATGTTTCATTAGGTCAGCCTGCTCACCGTTTATCTACGGCATTTGACTCGGTGACTTTATATGGTGAAGACCCGCATACCCGTCCGGATATTTACGGAAAAATTGGCAACTCTGGAGTATCCATCGCCACACTTGATGATTGCAAGAAATTGTACTCAGGTTTTGACCTTTGTCATACTAGCACTTCTGTTTCGATGACCATTAATGGCCCTGCTCCAATGTTATTGGGCTTTTTCATGAATGCAGCAATCGATCAGCAATGTGAAAAATACATTCATCAGCATGGATTGGTAAAAGAGGTGAAAGCTAAAATTGAGGAGATCTATAAGCTAAAAGGTATTGAGAGGCCAACCTATAATGGAGAGTTACCTGAAGGCAATAATGGTTTAGGTTTACTATTATTAGGTGTAACCGGCGACCAGGTTTTACCGGCTGATGTTTATGAAAAAATAAGAGCGCATGCAATTTCAACTGTTCGAGGAACCGTACAGGCCGATATTTTAAAAGAGGATCAGGCTCAAAACACCTGTATTTTCTCTACCGAGTTTGCCTTACGGATGATGGGTGATATTCAGCAATATTTCATCGATCAGAAAGTACGTAACTTCTATTCGGTATCTATTTCGGGTTATCACATTGCTGAAGCTGGTGCCAACCCAATTTCACAGCTCGCATTTACACTTGCAAACGGTTTTACCTTTGTTGAGTACTATCTAAGCAGAGGAATGCATATTGACGAATTTGCACCAAATCTTTCGTTTTTCTTCTCCAACGGTATTGATCCAGAATATGCGGTTATTGGCCGGGTGGCACGAAGAATTTGGGCAAAAGCCATCAAAAACAAATACAAAGGAAATGATCGTTCACAAAAACTGAAGTATCATATTCAAACTTCGGGACGTTCGTTGCATGCTCAGGAAATCGACTTTAACGATATTCGTACCACTTTACAGGCTCTTTACGCGATTTACGACAACTGTAATTCATTGCACACTAATGCATATGACGAAGCCATTACCACTCCTACCGAAGAATCGGTGCGCAGAGCCATGGCCATTCAGTTGATCATTAACCGTGAATTAGGTTTAGCCAAAAACGAAAACCCAATACAAGGGGCATTCATTATTGAAGAACTTACTGATTTGGTTGAAGAAGCTGTACTAGCCGAATTTAAACGCATCAACGATCGTGGTGGTGTTTTAGGAGCCATGGAAACTATGTATCAGCGCAGTAAAATACAGGAAGAATCGTTGTATTACGAAACGTTAAAACACAACGGTGATTATCCGATTATTGGTGTAAACACTTTCTTGAACAGCAAAGGTTCTCCAACGGTTATTCCGCAAGAAGTAATCCGGGCAACTGAGGAAGAAAAGCAATACCAAATTGCTGCTTTGCAGGAGTTCCAAAAACGCAATGACGATAAGTGTGCGCAGTCGCTCAAGGAACTTCAGCAAGCTGCCATCCATAATCAGAACATTTTCGACAAATTAATGGAAGTAACCAAGTACTGCTCATTAGGCCAAATTTCTGGTGCTCTGTATCAGGTAGGCGGACAGTACAGAAGAAACATGTAATGAGATTTCAGATTGTAGAAGTACGATTTTAGAGTTTTAAATATAAGCGCCTTGCTGAAAACAGCAAGGCGTTATATTTTCATCTACTCACGGAAAGAAAATCAATTGCTTTTACTAATAACAGTATTCTTCCAGCAATAGTCCTTCGATTCCCTTCTTTCTGGCTTTTTGAGCGAACCATCTCATTATTGGCATGATCAGTTGATAGATACCGGGTAAGTTGGAATCACTCCAAACCATTAAAAGACTTAAATGATAAAAGCTTTTAGGAATCCCTTTTTTATTAGTTCTCCCATCTCTACATAAACCGTAAGCTACCATAAGAGTATTCTCAAAACCTGAATGACCCGGTTGGAGTAGTACATTGAACGTTACAGGATTACTATCGGATGGATTAAAAAATCGGTGCATGATATTCTCCACTACCGTAAAATTTTCACCTTTTTTCAAAATAATCTTTTCTCCATCAGCCTCCACTTCTAATTCCCCTTCCAACACTTCAAAGGTTTCTGAAAAAGCTTTATGATAATGAAGGTCATTACCTCCGCCCGGAGACAGTTCGACTTCAACATAGGTGTGCTTACCATCAGTTTCAGCCGACGTTTCTAAAAACGTCACCTTATCCTTAATTAAAGGATTCTCAATTGTCCTCCTTTTCATCTTATAGTGTATTTAGAAATTTATATAAAGCTTTTATCTCCACGTCACTATATTCTCTGGTCATTTGCCAAGGCATATCTTCGGTGTTCATTTGCGTGCCATTGGGTCTTTTTCCTGTACGCAAAACAGATGTAAATTGCTCTTCTGTCCATTTACCCACAGCGCCAGTTTTGGTTAAATCAGGAACATGAGGTCCTCCCGGAGCCAGATTTTCACCTCCTTTAAAATTTGGCTGGTGACAACCCGTACATGTTTGGGCTATATATTTTCCAAACTCAATTGAAACTTCGGGCTTAATCTCCGCAATTATTCCCTGGCTATGATCGATCTTTTCGGCCGCGTATATATGAACCATTCCCAAAGCATCAAGTACTTTTCCTAATGGGCCAATTGAAATAGGTGGAAGATCAGTTTTTGATTCTTGAAGGGTCTTACAATAAGCAATAAGCGCAGCCAGGTCTTTTTCTGAAAGAGCCATGTTTTTATCAGAAGGCATGATGATCAGTGGTCTTCCATCTTTTTTTATCCCATGGCGAATGGCTTTTATCCAGTCTTGATCAGTATTGTTTTTTAATAAGGTGAGATTTGCAGAGCTAAAAGTGCCAAGTAATGCATCTTGAAAGAAGACTTTGCCGTCTAGCTTTGTCCCGTGGCAATCCTGACAGCCTTTAATAATTGAAAGATGCTTTCCTAGTTCAATGGAAGCCGAATCAGAGGGGATATTTATATTCTCTGCTTCTACAGTATAAACCTTTTGACCTCGCTTATAAATATTAAATGAGATTATTCCGTAGGCCAATACTAACATTCCAATTAGTGAGCCCAAAGTGATTCCTGTGATTTTTAAGATTTTCTTAATCATGATGTTGTTGTTGTTAGTTTTAAATACCCGGTGTTACCCGAACCGATTCAAGTAATTCGAATAATTAAAATTACAACACCTTATTTTTCTACAAATCAGTACTTTAACTAGGTTTCACAATTAAGTATTTCCACTTAGACAGGAGCTGTTTCTAGGTTAATGAATAGGCAGTAAATAGGAGCTCCCTGACGTAGTACACTGGTTCAGTTTTTGGTTTTATTAAGTGCAACTAAAACAGACTAAAACCAAACAATATAACAATTGAAAGACTTTACACACTTGTTTTTAACCTCAAAGTAATGAAAAAGCTCATATTGTTATTTGTAACTTGCGCTTTTGCTCTAGGAGCTTATGCACAAGAAGTTCCAACAATGGCAGCAAAAACCAGCTCTCATAAACATACTGCTAGTGTTGTCAAATTTTGGTGTCCTAAGTGTGACTATTCATCCACAGAACGAGGAGATTGCCCTACAGACCATGTAGCGCTAATCAAAGAAGGCGACTATTATTGTAAAGATCACAACAATGAAATTAGCGCTCAGCCTGGTAAATGCCCTCAATGCCATAAAAAATTAAGTAAAATGACAGCTAAAACAGCAGGTTCTTAATAATTTTTGTATCCCTAGCTTTCCGTATTTAAAAAACCGACTTTAGGTCGGTTTTTTTTTGCTGAAGACACTTGTATGAATATTCCTGGTTTAGAAACTAAAGTTAAATTCCTGACCATGATTGTTGATTTCTAACTGTTGGACTCTTTACCCTTTTGGCATTTTACTCATATCCATATGCAATACGTTCCAACGGTGACCATCCAAATCTGTAAACCCACAACCGTACATCCAACCCTGCACTGATGAAGGTTTTCCAAATACAACCCCACCGGCTTTTTCAACTTTTTGAGCAATTTCATCCACCTCTGCTGGTGATTGAGCATCAATTGAAAATAAAACCTCAGTTGATTGTTTAGTATCGGTAACTGTATTGCTCGAAAATCCAGCAAAAGTACTTTCAGGAAAAAGCATGACGATCACATTCTGATCACCAACCATTAAGGAGGCAGAATCTTTACCGTTACCATAATGCGGATTCAACGTAAAGCCAATCTGCGTAAAAAAGTCGCGCGATTTATTCACGTCTTTTACCGGAAGATTAATCCAAAAATGTTTAGCCATGATTGCTTTTATTTAGGTATTAATAGAAAAGTTATTTTTATTCAGCTAGTTCCTTTATGCGTTGTAATGCTTTAGGATATACCTCATTCCCGTAATCTTCCCAATCACTTTCAGCACTTACCATCTCAACCGTTAGGGTTGTTACACCGCTAACACCCTTAAGCAAATAGTTTTCAGTTACCTCCGTAAAACGCATAAGCTTGCCATTAATGGTTACTTCAAAGTCTAATGGCAGCTCTTTCCAAGCACCAATCCAACCTAAGTGCTTAAACGATATAAATTCATTCGGCACTTTCTCTGCTATCGTAGCAAAGGCTCCATTGCCTTTGTTATCCACAAACAATATTTTACTGCCCACTTCCCAATCGCTTACAATGTGATTTTCAGGATGAAAAACACTCGACCAGTACCTATATGATGCATCATCCCAAAGTACGCTCCAAACCTTCTCTTTGGAAGCCTGGATTTCTGTTTTATAACTTACTATATGCATTGTAAAATCATTTATGCTAAACAGCAGTTATCACAATACTACTTTTCAGAGATTCAAATAAAAGCTGAACCTAAGCAATTAATGCTATGGCGATATAAAACATTAAGATAGCAAACATACAACCTATATCTTAAGGGCCAGATGCATCATTTAGAGGGATAAACGCGACATTTTGAAGACACATCTAAAAAACAAAATCCGGACTAATGCCCGGATATTTGTTTTGCAACTAACAGATTATTTGGTATTAAAAATTACTTAGAACTGATATACTGCCGACAATAAGAAACTTGTGTCATTTTTAAATGTCCCGCCTTTCAAATCTGAATAAATTTCTTCGCTGGCACTTTCATACCTTATTTCAGGCATAATCATTAATGAACTAATTTTAAGGTTCAATGTAAGTGTATTAGCCCAAATATGGCCTCCTGTAACAGCGTTAGCAAATACATTTGCCTGATCTTCGTCATCAAAATACTCTGACCGGAATGTCAGTCCCCAAACCTTAGGTGCATCGTAGTTCAGATAAACAGCAGCACCCCACCATTTCTTCTTTCCAGTTTGTGTAAAGCTATCTTCGAAATCATATTGAGCTACTGTACCGTTAGCGCCCAACGAAAAGCTACTACTAATTTTTTGTGTTAAAACAACATCAAACTGTGAGACCATGGCCGAATCTGTTCCACGTTTACCGGCAAGTGCATTAAAATATCCTTTAAAGTTTCCACTTGAAGAGCCATAGCTCAATTGCCCAACGAATGTTTTATACTTTGTACCCTCCTGTACCATGGCGGTTTTAAAATCTGTAGGATCAACTACTCCAACCATAACACCAACCCGATCAAATGTTAAATCGGCCTTTAAACCGGTATGAAAGAACGGACCGTAAGAAAACATGTACGACATACTATAATTACGGTTTAGATATGGATCAACCAGCTCATAACCAATATGTGTTGACCAACTTCCCATTGAAAGTTTCACCCAGTCAGCAGGGGCGTAAGTAACAAACAACTGCTTAAGCATGATCTGACTTTTTGCGTCATTGTACGCAAACTGATCGGCCCGTGAACCAAAGCCCAAATCACCAACAAAGCTAACTTTGTCGCCTGTATGCTCTACTTTTGCCGAGAGCATACCTAGTTCGAATGAATTGTGAGTATTTGTAAAACTTGTATAGGTATTTGCGGGGCTCTTTCTGAAATCATATTTATAATACACATCTGCAGAACCAGAAAATTTAAAGAAGGACTTTTTTTCAGTTGCTGAAGTTGTATCGGTTTGAGCGTAGGAATAACTTCCGCTCGCCACCATGATGGCAATTGCGTAAAATTTTCTTATCATTGTATAGCAGATTTTGTTTGTTAATAGGTACGGTATTGAAACTATTGTCAGATAGTTTTATTAATACCGTACCTTATTTATTTCTCTTTCTCAACCAATTAAGAGCATTTTTAGAGAACTACAGTCTCAGCAGAATCTTTCTCAACTAAAGATCCGTTATGATCAATTAACAAAGTACCTTGAACATACTTTTCTCCATGTTGCGTTTCATCCAAACCTTTTTCTTCTTCACCTTGAGAAACTCTGATTGGATTCAACAGATCTATTACTTTGAAAATAACCAATGAAACGGTGAAGCTATAGGCCACCACAATGGCAAGACCTTTCAATTGAGAGATAAACAACGCTGTTTCACCATACCACAATCCAATGCCTCCTGCAGCATTTACATTTTTAGTAGCGAAAATCCCAGTTAAGATCATCCCAACCATACCACCTAAGCCATGGCAAGGAAATACATCTAACGTATCATCAATTCCTGATTTTTCTTTCCAGTAAACAGCAAGATTTGAGATAATTGCAGCGATTAAACCGATAATAGCACTTTGAGGAATGGCAACATAACCTGCAGCAGGAGTAATAGCTACTAAGCCAACAACAGCACCAATACAAAAACCTAACACGCTAGGTTTTTTACCTCTTGCATAATCAAAGAGCATCCATGCTAAACCAGCAACAGCCGAAGCAGTATTAGTTGTCGCGAAAGCTGAAGTTGCAAGGTCATTCGCAGCTAAAGCCGATCCTGCATTAAAACCAAACCATCCAAACCATAGTAATCCTGTTCCCAAAATCACATATGGAACATTAGCCGGCTGAACTTCCTTTGACTTTCTTCTTTTCAATACGATAGCTCCAGCTAATGCAGCACAGCCTGCTGAAATATGAACTACGGTTCCCCCTGCAAAATCTAACACTCCCATCTTAAACAACATTCCGTCGGGATGCCATGTCCAGTGAGCAATTGGAGCATAAACAAATAGTGAGAACAGCACGATAAATGCGAGATAAGAGGTAAAGCGAATCCGTTCCGCAACCGCTCCTACTACCAAAGCAGGCGTAATAATCGCGAACTTCATCTGAAACAACGCGAATAATAATAATGGGATCGTTGGCGCTAAACTCCACGGAGCAGAACTGTTCACATTCTTAAAAAAGAAAAATGAAGAAGGATCTCCAATGAAACCGCCATTTGATGTACCAAAAGACAAGCTAAAGCCAACTGCTACCCATAATACACTGATAATTCCGGTAGCTACAAAACTTTTAATCATGGTACTGATCACATTTTTACGGTTTACCATTCCACCATAAAAGAATGAAAGTCCTGGGGTCATTAAAAAAACTAATGACGCAGCAACAATTACCCAGGCAATATCAGCAGAATTATACTTAGATGTATCTGCGAAATTTGGCAATGAGGGTATGAACATTGCCAAAATGGCCACCAATGCCAAAATTGTAAACGGTAGCAATCGACTTAGTGAAAATTTTTCCATAATTAAACAGTTAACAGGTTGACAAAATTAATTTTATTAGGTTATTGGCCTAAATTTCAAAACAAAATTCCTTAAAAACAAATCACACCGAAAGAATATGTACTAAAAATCATTTTTTACATTAAAAATTACGGCTGTTTATTGAAAATATTTAAATTTTTGATAGTATTATTAGTGTACACAAGACACTATCTGTATTTTTTACAATATTTCTTTAAAGAAATCATAAAAATTAACTGTTTTAATATTTTTTTATCACAAACACCATTAATAAACCTTGAAACAATAAAGTTTTAATTAAATTTTATTGTTTTTATCAATTTTTAACAAAAATTATGATGATAAATAAAAACAATAAATCTGATTGCGAGATCTCTTCTTAAATAAACTCTGCTGAATATGCAATTCGGTTTGTTTTATGTATTTTCCTATACAAAAAGTCAATAAACTTTATGAATACACGAAATGCTCTCCTAATTCTATTCATATTCGTATTCAATACTCTAACTTTTGCTCAAAAAAGCGATACATTACAAGCTCCTGTTACATTAAGTAATGACACCCTTTTTTTCATTAATAATGGTTTTGAAGGAGTTAGCATTAATGAGCGAGCCAGGTTAATAAATTCAAGACTTGAAAAACTCTTAACAGAACCCAATTTCACGATCGATTCACTAAAACAAATTGACCGTGAAGGTATTTCGAGAATATACTATGCCGATAAACCTGTATTAATGGTCACCGATAAAGACGCAATTAAAGCAGGTGTTCAGCGACATGAGCTGGCAACACAATATTTTGAAGCTATTAAATCGGCTTTTATTGACTTAAATACTGGAAAGAGTTTTGGAAACCTATTTACTCAGGTATTAGAGGTATTAGGAGTAATATGCATCGTTGGATTCTTGATCATATTGATTAATAGGTTATTTCGCTTTTTACAAATAAGACTATTAAAATATGTCGAATGGAAGCTCAATGAATTTCAAAGAAGAAAAAAAATAGAGGTAAGTTATACAAAACGTATTCTTCCTCTTATTTCGGGACTAGTAAAAGTTATTAAGTTATCGTTAGTAATTCTCATTATCTATCTCACACTTCCTGTTCTATTCAGTATTTTCCCATGGACACAGCCTATTGCCGATAAACTACTTACTTATGTGCTAAATCCATTAAAAAATATTTTACTGGCAGCACTTCATTATATACCTAATCTACTTACCATTATTGTAATTTATCTTGTAACCAGATACATTATTCAATTGTTCCATTTCTTGGCTGAAGAAGTAGCTAACGGCACCATTAAAGTTTCAAAATTTTACCCCGACTGGGCAATGCCGACTTTCAACATAATACGTTTCTTGTTATATGCATTTATGTTTGTGGTGATATTTCCATATTTACCGGGCTCTGATTCTAAAATTTTCCAGGGAGTAACTGTTTTCATTGGAGTTTTATTCTCTTTAGGATCATCTTCAGCTATTGCAAATATAGTTTCTGGTGTGGTATTAACTTATATGCGCCCGTTTAAACTCGGTGACAGGGTTAAAATTGGAGACAACATTGGAGATGTGATTGAGAAAAATTTACTGGTAACGCGAATAAGAACCATTAAGAATGAAGATATCACTATTCCAAACTCAACAATTTTATCAAACCCATCCACTAATTATTCATCTTCATCAAAAAGCCTGGGACTTATCCTGCATACTACAATAACATTAACTTACGACACTCCATGGAAGCAGATAAATGAGCTAATGATAAGAGCTGCCCTAAATACACAGGGTGTTTTACAGCAACCAGCTCCTTTTGTTTTACAAACCGCTTTAAATGACTTTTACGTTAGCTACGAGATAAACGCCTATACCGAATTGCCGCAACAAATGGCAGGAATCTATTCTGAGTTACATAAAAACTTACAAGACATGTTTAATGAGGCGGGTTTAGAGATTATGTCTCCACATGTTTTTGCTGTTAGAGATGGAAATACTATTCAGATACCTGATTCTTACAAGCCAAAAGATTATCAGAAAACAGGTTTTAAAATTGAAGGTAATGTTGGTGAAAAATAAAAAGAGGCTGTCTCAAAAGGACGGCCTCTTTCTATTTTCAGGGGTTATCAACAAGTTAAAGCAGGATTTGT